>NZ_SPKO01000001.1:0-86888 GCF_023127795.1 Pseudomonas sp. W2Jun17
GAATACTGGGTTCAGGTCTTTTACGAGCTTTGTACAAGATAATTGGCGTTGTAAGGGGGGTCGTGAAGGGGTGTTGTCTCTGTAACCCGCTTGAATACTGGGTTCAGGTCTTTTACGAGCTTTGTACAAGATAATTGGCGTTGTGAAGGGGTGTCGTGAAGGGGTGTTGTCTCTGTAACCCGCTTGAATACTGGGTTCAGGTCTTTTACGAGCTTTGTACAAGATAATTGGCGTTGTAAGGGGTGTCGTGAAGGGGTGTTGTCTCTGTAACCCGCATGAGTACTGGATTTCAGGTCTCTCACGAGCTTTGTACAAGATAGTTGGCGTTGTGAAGGGGGGCGTGAGTAGGTGTCGTCGCTGCCGCTCTATGGATACAGGGTCTCCACAGTTCGCAATGTCCATGGCGGTAGCGGGAGAACGACAGTAGATGACAACTGAGCATCAGAAGGTATCCGCCAGACGCGCACAGTTACAACACATGGTGGGCAGATGACGACTCTCCGGGCCAGCGAAAGGGCGCGAGCAATGAATGTGCAACAGATGACGACGATGAGTTGCTTTAGAAATCCCGCTACTCAAATGGTTGGGCTGGCTGATCGGTTTTTTGCCGGGGAACCACTGCATAGACTGCTAAAACCCCGTTTCGAGAACACATTGCAGTAGACATATCGTTGCTGGCTAACGTTCGAGTGCGGCCTTAGCACCTTTGAGTATTCGGAGCGGAGTGAAAATAGGCCGTCGGTTCTGTGACAGGGCGCCAGCTCTAAGGGGTAAACTTGCGTTTTTGCCCGTATTCCAAGGAGTTGTTGTGTGAACACGGAAAACCATTCCCAGGCGGCCGCGTTTCTTTGGTCCATTGCCGATCTGCTGCGCGGTGACTTCAAGCAATCCCAGTACGGCCGCATCATCCTGCCGTTCACCCTGTTGCGCCGGATGGAATGTGTGCTGGCACCGACCAAGGATGCCGTGATTCGCGAGTCCTACGCACAGGAAGGCCGCCCGGATACCGTGCGCGAGATGTATATGCTGCGCGCTGCCGGCCAGCAGTTTTTCAATGCCTCAAAGCTCACCCTGGAAAGCCTGTCTGACACCCAAACCGCCGCCGATCTGATGAGCTATGTGCAGGCGTTCAGCAAGGATGCCTGCGAGATCTTCGAGCACTTCCACTTTGAGGATTTCGTTCAGCAGTTGGAAACCGCCAACCTGCTGTATCAGGTGGTGCAGCGCTTTGCCGCGACTGACTTGAGCCCCGAGCGCATCAGCAACTTCGGCATGGGCATCATCTTCGAAGAGCTGATCCGCAAGTTCGCGGAAAGCTCCAACGAAACCGCCGGGGAGCACTTCACCCCGCGCGATATCGTGCACCTCTCCACCTCGTTGGTGATCACCGATCAAGACCACAAGCTCGCGCCCAACAGCATTGTTACCATCTACGACCCAACGGCCGGCACCGGTGGCTTTCTGTCTGAGGGTGATGAGTACATCCAGTCCATCAGCGAAAAGGTCAGCGTGTCGCTGCATGGCCAGGAGCTCAACCCCGAGTCCTACGCCATCTGCAAGGCGGACATGCTGATCAAGGGCCAGGACGTGACCAGCATCAAGCTCGGCAACACCCTGTCCAACGACCAACTGGTCGGCAAGCACTTCGACTTTATGCTCAGCAACCCGCCGTTTGGCGTGGAATGGAAGAAGGTGCAGAAGCAGATCACCGACGAGCACACCGACAAGGGCTTCAACGGCCGCTTCGGCCCCGGCTTGCCGCGTGTGTCCGATGGCTCGCTGCTATTCCTCCTGCACCTGGTCAGCAAGATGCGTGACCCGCGTGAAGGCGGCTCGCGCATCGGCATCATCCTCAACGGCTCGCCGCTGTTTACTGGCGGCGCGGGTTCGGGCGAGTCGGAGATTCGCCGCTACCTGCTGCAGAACGATCTGGTCGAAGCCATCATCGCTCTGCCCACCGACATGTTTTACAACACCGGCATCGCCACCTATGTGTGGGTGCTGAGCAACCACAAGGCCGCCGTGCGCCAGGGCAAGGTGCAGTTGATCGATGGCAGCCAGCATTTTGCCAAGATGCGCAAGTCGCTGGGCAGCAAACGCCAGTACCTCACCGAGGAGCAGATTGACGATCTGGTGCGCCTGTATGGCCGCTTCGAGGAAACCCTGCAGAGCAAGATCCTCCCCGTCGAAGCCTTCGGCTACCGGCGCATTACCGTCGAACGCCCGCTACGCCTGAACTTCCAGGCCAGCACCGGGCGCATCGACAAGGTTCTGGAAGAAAAGGCCATCGAGAAGCTAGAAGCCTCGGCACGCCAGCGCCTGATCGAAGCCCTGCAATCCATGGACGCCAGCGTGGTACATCGCAACCGCGAGCAGTTCAGCAAGCTGCTGAAGAAGACGCTCAGCGCTCACGATGTATCGCCTAGCACGCCGGAGCTGAAGGCCATCCTCAACGCCCTGAGCGAGCGTGACCCCGAGGCGGATATCTGCACCAGCAAGGGCCAGCCGGAGGCCGATACCGGCCTGCGCGACAACGAAAACGTGCCGCTGGGCGTGTCGGTGTACGACTACTTCGAGCGCGAAGTGAGACCCCATGTGAAGGATGCCTGGATCGACGAAAGCAAGACGGACGCGCAGGACGGCGAAGTTGGCGTGGTCGGCTTCGAGATTCCCTTTAACCGGCACTTCTATGTGTTTCAGCCACCGCGCCCGTTGGAAGAGATTGACCGCGACCTTAAAGCCTGCACAGACCGCATCAAGCAGATGATTGAGGGGCTGTCGGCATGAGCTTTCCCGCGTATCCGGACTACAAGCATTCCGGTGTTGAGTGGGCGAATGAGCTTCCTGCACATTGGAGGACAGTTGCTCTTAAATGGGTATCAAGGATCTATGCTGGCGGCACGCCTGATAAAAACAAAACGTATTACTGGGAGAATGGATCGATTCCGTGGTTGAACTCAGGCGCGGTCAATCAAGTATTAATCTCTGAGCCCTCAAGCTACATAACGACTGAGGCATTTAGCTCTAGTAGCGCCAGATGGATTCCAGCTGGCTCCTTGGTCATTGCTCTTGCAGGGCAAGGAAAGACAAAGGGTATGGTCGCACAGCTAGCAATTAAGACGACTTGCAATCAGTCCATGGCTGCAATTGTTCCTGATCTTTCGATGGTGTCTCGGTATCTTTTCTGGTGGCTTTCAAGTAATTACCAAAACATCCGAAACATGGCAGGTGGCGACCACAGGGATGGTCTAAATCTTGAGCTAATTGGCAATATTGCCGCACTACTGCCAACTGAAGCAGAACAAACCCAGATCGCCCGCTTCCTCGACCACGAAACCGCCCGCATCGACGCGCTGATCGAAGAGCAGCAGCGCTTGATTGAGTTGCTCAAGGAAAAGCGTCAGGCCGTGATCTCCCACGCCGTCACCAAAGGCCTCGACCCGACGGTGCCGATGAAAGACTCCGGAGTTGAGTGGCTGGGCGAGGTGCCGGCACATTGGGTGGTCAGTAAGTTTGGATATATCTCTTCTGTTGTCCGAGGAGGGTCGCCGCGACCGGCAGGTGATCCCGAACTCTTCAATGGGGACTTTTCACCTTGGGTAACGGTGGCAGAAATAACGAAAGACGATGAAATTTACTTAGAAGAAACAGAAACATTTCTAACAAAGAAAGGCAGTGACCAATGCCGAATTTTCTCCAAAGGCACGTTGCTTCTTTCAAATAGCGGGGCGACCTTGGGCGTTCCCAAAATACTGATGATCAACGCTAATGCTAACGACGGAGTTGTTGGCTTTGAAAATATCTCCTTAGATAGAGAGTATTCATACTTCTATCTGTCAACACTAACTCAAGGGCTTAGAAAAAGGGCTGCGGGCTCGGGGCAGCCAAACTTGAACACTGATATCGTCAAATCAATTGACGTGCCCATTCCTCCAAGTAATGAGGTGGCTGAGATTCTCGTTGCTGTCAGAAAACTAAGAGCTCAGTTTCATCTTTTGAGTAAGGAGGCTGCGGACGGCGTTAGATTGCTTCAAGAGCGTCGTTCAGCCCTAATCTCCGCCGCCGTCACCGGCAAAATAGACGTGCGCGGCTGGCAGCCACCGGTCAGCACCCAAGCCCCCAAATCAGAAGCAGCAGAGGCCGTATAAATGGCGGACAGCAAGGAAGCCCAGTTCCAGCAGGACATCATCACCGCCATGACCGCTCAGGGCTGGCTGACCGGCCCGGCCAGCGGCTATGACCGGCGTACAGCGCTGTATACCGAGGACTTTCTGGGTTACTTCAAGGACGCTTGGCCGGAGCGCTGGGACAAGTTTGCCAAGGCCAACCCGAACAACCCAGAAAGCGTACTGGCACAGAAACTGGTGCGCGAACTGGAGCAGGACGGCACCCTGGATGTGCTGCGCCATGGCTTCAAACTGCCTGGGGTCAAGGTCGATGTGTGCAGCTTCAAGCCCGACCACGGCATGAACCCGGACACTCTCAAGCGCTACCAGTGCAACCGCCTGCGTGTGGTGCCAGAGGTGTCCTACTCACCGCATTACCGGGAGGGCGAGTACAACCCTCGCCTCGATCTAGTGCTGTTCGTCAACGGCATCCCCGTCGCCACGCTGGAGCTGAAAAGCGAGTTCAAGCAGAGCGTCGAAAACGCCAAGCGCCAGTACCGCGTTGATCGCCCGGTTAAAGACCCGCTGACGCGCAAACCCGAGCCGCTGCTGACCTTCAAGCGCGGCGCGCTGGTGCACTTTGCCGTGAGCCAGGATGAGGTGGCGATGACCACCCAGCTGGCCGGCAAGGAAACCTTCTTTCTGCCGTTCAACCTGGGCAGCCTCGACGGCGGTGCCGGCAACCCGCCTGCGCCGGACGACAGCCAGTACGCCACCGGCTATCTGTGGCAGCGCCTGTTCCAGCCGGATGCCTGGCTCAAGGTGCTGGGCCGCTTCCTGCACCTGCAGAAGAGCGTGAAAGAAAATGCCGACGGCAAGTGCGTCACCAAGGAAACCCTGATCTTCCCGCGCTACCACCAGTGGGAAGTGGTCAATACGCTGATCGAAACCACCCGCGCCGAAGGGCCGGGCAAGCGTTACCTGATTCAGCACAGTGCCGGCTCCGGCAAGTCCAACTCGATTGCCTGGACGGCGCATCAACTGGCCTCGCTCTACGATGCCGAGGGCCAGCGCCTGTTCAACTCGGTGATCGTGATTACCGACCGCACCGTGCTGGACAAGCAGCTGCAGGACACTATCTACCAATTCGAGCACGCCCAAGGCGTGGTCAAGTGCATCACCCGCGATATCGGCAGCCAGAGCAAGTCCGAGCAACTGGCCGAGGCGCTGGCCGAGCAGACGCGCATCATCATCGTGACAATCCAGACCTTTCCGGCGCTGTTCGATGCACTGGACAAATACCCCAAGCTGGCCAGTGGCCGCTATGCGGTGATCGCCGACGAGGCGCACTCCTCGCAGACCGGCTCATCGGCCAGCAAGCTCAAGCAGATTCTCGGCAGCGATGCCCCGGAAACTGAAGAGATCAGCGCCGAAGAGCTGCTGGACGCCGCCGTGGCCGCCCGCGCGCCCAACGAGCGCATCAGCTACTACGCCTTTACCGCCACGCCCAAGGCCAAGACCCTGGAGCTGTTCGGTCGTGAGCCTGATCCAATGCAGCCACGCGGCCCCTACAACAAGCCCGAGGCGTTTCACCTGTACTCCATGCGCCAGGCCATAGAGGAGGGCTTCATCCTCGATGTGCTGCAGAACTACACCACCTACAGCACCGCCTGGAAGATCGCCCATCCGGACGGCGACGATGAGGAAGTGGACTCGAAGAAAGCACGCATGAAGCTGGCGCGCTGGGTGCGCCTGCACCCGTACAACATCAGCCAGAAGGTGGAGGTGATCGTCGAACACTTCCGCGCCAATATCCGCCACCTGCTGGGCGGCGAGGCCAAGGCCATGGTGGTCGCCAGCAGCCGGCAGGAGGCGGTGCGCTACCAGTTGTCGGTGCATGCGTATGTGAAGCAGATGGGCTACACCGATGTGCACCCGCTGGTGGCCTTCTCCGGCAGCGTGATGCCGGACGGGGTGATCCCCGAAGAGGTGACGGAAAGCAGCAGCCTGCTCAACCCCGGCCTGAACGGGCGTGACCTGACGGAAGCCTTCGACACCCAGGACTTCAACGTGATGATCGCCGCCAACAAGTACCAGACCGGCTTCGATCAGCCCAAGCTGTGCGCAATGTACGTGGACAAGAAGCTGCAGGGCGTGGACTGCGTGCAAACCCTGTCGCGTCTGAACCGTACCTTTGGCGACAGCAAGCCGACCTTCATCCTCGACTTCTTCAACGATCCTCAGGACATACTCGACGCCTTCTTGCCGTACTACACCAAGGCCGAGCTGACCGACGTAACCGACCCGCAGCTCATCTATGACTTGCAGAAGAAGCTGGATGCCGAGGGGATTTACCACTGGAAAGAAGTGATGGCCTTCGCGCTGGCCTTCTTCGACCTCAAGGCAGCCGCCAGCAAGCTCAGCTACTACTGCGCGCCGGCCAAGGAACGATTTTCCAAGCGCTACAAGCTGGCCCAGGAGTCACGCCAGCAGGCGCTGGACTTCAAGCGCACCGCCGAGCACAACGGCGACAGCGCCGGCCTGAAAAAGGCCGAGGCGGCAGTGAAGGAAGCCGGCGAGCAGGTGGATCAGCTCGACCTGTTCAAGAAGAACCTGCAGAGCTTTGTGCGCCTGTACGAGTTTCTCTCGCAGATCATTCCCTATGAAGATCGCGAGCTGGAGCAGCTGTGTGTGTACGCCAAGCACCTGTACCCGCTGCTGCGCGTGGATCGCCTCGATCAGGATGACGTGGACGTGGGCGAGCTGCAACTGACCCACTACCGCCTGACCAAGCGCGCCGAGCACCAGCTGCGCTTGAGTGAGGAGCAAGGCGACTACGGCCTCGACCCGGCCAGCGCACTGGGCAGCGGCAAGGCCCATGACCCGGAGAAGAAACGACTTTCGGAAATCATCGAGGCGCTGAACGATATCTTCGGTGCCGAAGTGAGCGATGAAGATCAGCTGCAGTTCCTCACCGGCATCGCCAAGCGCATCAGCCGCCAGGAGGATGTGATGGCCCAGGTGAACAGCCACTCGGTCGAGCAGGTGATGCACGGCCTGTTTCCCAAGCGGGTGCTCGACACGGTGCTAGATGCTATGACTGACCACGAGAAACTGTCGCTGGAAGTGCTGGATAACGAGACCAAGAGCCGGGCGTTTGCGTTGGTAATTTTGAAGATGCTGAAGACGGCGGCCGGGCTCGATAAGAGCGACTCGCGCGGCATCTAAGCGGCCAATAAGGTTGGGGAGTGATGATGGCAATTCCAGATTTTCAAAGCGTCATGAGACCGGTGCTGACCACCGTGCAGAACGGTGCGCCGCTGCCGCTCAATGAGTTGCGTGAGCGGGTGGCCGATCAGTTCCAGCTGAGCGAGGACGAGCGTAAGGAGCGGCTGCCCTCCGGCCATCAGACGGTGATCAACAACCGTGTGGGCTGGGCTCGCACCTATCTGAATAAGGCCGGGCTGCTGTGCATTCCCGCCAAGGGCATGGTTCAGATCACTGCGCGTGGCCGGGACGCTTTGGTCAGTGGCCCCGAGCGCATAACTGTAAGCTGGCTGAAGCAGTTTCCCGAGTTCGCGTACTTCCATACCCCCAAGCCGCAAACAGCTGACGCACCTGCCGCGCTGGACATTGAGATTGCCGAAACCACGCCGGACGAGCGGTTGGCCGAGGCGCATCAGGCGCTTGTGCAGTCCCTCGCAGACGAGGTGCTGGCGCAAGTCCGGGCAGCGACACCAAGTTTCTTTGAGCAGTTGGTGGTCGATCTGATGATTGCCATGGGGTACGGCGGCTCGCGCAAGGAAGCCGGTAAGGCGACCCAGGCGACCACCGATGACGGCATCGACGGCATCATCAAGGAGGACAAGCTCGGCCTCGACGTGATCTACCTGCAAGCCAAGCGCTGGACCAACACGGTACATCGCCCGGAGATCGACAAGTTCATCGGCGCCCTGACTCGTCAGCGGGCGCGGAAAGGCGTGTTTATCACTACCTCGGACTTTTCCGATGGTGCCCGTACTGCAGCGCAAGGGCTGGATATCAAAGTGGTGCTGATCGATGGTGTTGAGCTGGCGCGGTTGATGGTGGAGAACAACCTGGGCG
This sequence comes from Pseudomonas sp. W2Jun17, assembly GCF_023127795.1. Lineage (NCBI taxonomy): Bacteria > Pseudomonadati > Pseudomonadota > Gammaproteobacteria > Pseudomonadales > Pseudomonadaceae > Pseudomonas > Pseudomonas sp. W2Jun17. The sequence continues at coordinate 8,211 of NZ_SPKO01000001.1, forward strand.
TGAGCGTTAAGCAGGTGTACGAAGTGAAGCAGCTGGACAGTGATTACTTCGCGGAAGAGTGAGTCACAACCCAGGTAGCCGGCTCACCCAAGTAGGTATGAACTCGGAGATCACTGTTGTTGTGGCAGTTTTTATCCCTCCCAGGGGAAAGGGCTACCTACGAAACCTACAGAACTAGGTTTCGTAGGTTTTGTAGGTCGCCCTGCCGGTCTTTTTAGTGAACAGGTTGGGTTGAGCTACGTTTTTCGCCAGACATAGCGAGTCGATGGGCGGCCACCTTTTTCTCCGGCCACCTCGTAGCCAACGATGAAGTCATGTTCAGCTAGAACTGCGAGCGCATTATTTACCGCGTCCTGCGTGCTTAATCCTGTCCAATCCTTCTGGCGCACCTCTCGTGCAGTAAACGGCTCGGGCAATTTCTGCTGGCGCTCCAGAATCAGCCGCGCAGCGATTAGTGATGCGTTGATTGCCGCTCCGTACAGCCGCTGGGCGTGGCTCATCAGGTAGTTCGCCCAGTTGATGGCGCGGTCAGTGGACTCAGCGCCGACGGCTTCCCGCCCGCCTTCAATCAGCTCAAAAAGAAGGGCCAAGCCTGCAATGGTTTTCGGCATTTTCAGGTAATGAGATTGCAATGCGGGGTGAAGATGATCGCTCCGGCTTGCTTGCATGTGGCAGGTATACCAGGCGATAAACTTCTCCTGGGCTTCTGGGGTAAATCTGAGGGCAGAGCGAGGCTCACCAGGTATCTGGTCGAGCTGTTCGATAACCTCCGAGACGCGCTCAGCGGCGATGTTGTTCGGCCAACGGTCGATATAGCGCCATTCTCGAACATCGTCGGGATATACCGCTAGCTGCAGGCGCTGAATCAGGCCGTCATCCAGATCGCCGCTGACGGCAGCGTTTACAAGGGACGCAATTCGTGAGGGTTGAATCCCGCCGATCAACGATAAACAGCATGACTTGATATAAATGGTTCCTCGGCCGATACGGTCATAGGTGAATGAGCCGTTGCCGTCGAAACATTCCAAATAAAATGCTCGCGCAACCGAGCCGTCTTCGCTCTGCATCGTTGCCAGCCAACCTCCCAGCTCGTCACGCTCAACTACTAGACCGTTTGGATTCTCGTTGAGCAGCTCGCCGAGTTTTTCGACCGTTGCGTCGTTGACGATGTAACGCCGCTGGATTGGGAGGGCGTTCTCGCTTGAGTGACGTTTCAGTTCTTCCTGAGCTGCATTCTCATCACCACCACTGTAAAGCTTTCTGGCTTTTGCTCTGGCTGCATTGCGCTTCATGTCATACAGCTCCCTAGCAGCCTTGTGTTCGGCTTGAGCCTGGCTATAGCGTTCTCGCTCTTTGGCATCCAATGCGCGCAATGGAAGCAGGGCCTGTTTGAGTGCCGGCGTTTTCATCGCAGACGGTCGCCCGATGATGACGCCCCACTGGTTGGGAACGACCATCCAGTCATCGTGTTGTTTCGGGTAGACAGTGAATTTGCGCCCGACTACGGTGCTGACTGCCACGATAAGCGCGACCCCAACAAAATCAGGTGGGCACTGGGTACGCTCAGCAATATCCCGCACATACTCCTGAAGAGCAGTAGGTAATAGTTCATCAAGCCAGGGCATGACACTGGTCAACACGCTCGGGAGTGGCTTTGGCGCAATGTTAGGGTTCATGTATGCGGCAAGTGCCGACGCGGGCATCTCTGCCAAGAACGACGGTATCTGCTCGTGTGTAGTCATTTGTCTTCTCGCCCGGCGAGATCCAGAGCGACACCATCACGCTCGCTGATCTTGCTCTCCAGCCAGGCTTCTACCTCTGCGACAACGAAGTAAACCCCAGCCTGTTTGCTTGGGCCAAATTTGATGGGGCGAGGGAAGCTGGGATCGGTTTCGCGGAGTTTTTCTAGGCCGGAGAGGCTCTTGTCAAAGCAGTGCTGAAGAGAGGTGTGACTGATCAGGTATTTTTTGGGGGCGTGTGTCGACATGTGTGGGGCTCTGTGTGTAAGTCGACTCCTATTAAATATCCTGTCCGGTTAGTGGGGGGGCGATTTCAAACCAAAAAAGCGCCGGAAAACGTTCTGTCGATTGTTGAAGTAAAGGCGACGGCCGCGGATGGGCTTTGCGGTTAGACGGCTGTCATAAAGCTGGCATAACCCACCCGAAACAGCCCTGGAAAGCACAAAAAAGGCATTGCGGCTTTTCGATAAATGACTGATTTATAACGGTAATTTCGTGTGGTCTGAGGTGGGTCCGCATCCAGCCCTTGTATTTCGCGGCTTCACGCTACGACGTCGTGCCGCAGTCTTCGTCGTCTCTGCCGTGCCCTTGCTGGCTTGGGTCATTGCGCGGCTGGACGATCCGCAACCGGGTGGAGATGGACCTGCACAACGACGGCAAGCCGGACTGGTGGGGCGATTCAGTTCTACTACATCCCTAGTCCTCACTCTTTAGCATTCTAGACTTTTTGATTCGAAGATCGCACCACTCGATTACCTCTACCCTAACCCAGGCCACAGCTCGACCACCTAGTTTAACTTGTCGTGGAAATGTGCTCTGACTTACCATTTTGTAGATCGTACTAGTCGACATACCTGTAATTCGCTTTACTTCAGCCAGCCTAATGAAACGGATCGGTTGTCGACTAAGATCATTTGACTCTCTAGGTCGAGAAAATGTATCAGCCTCAGTCTTTTCGACTTCGCGCGGCTCTTGGCTCAAGGATTTGGTAGCCTGCTTCCTCGTCCGATCAAGCTCAAGCTTGGCTCTATCTCGCTGTCGATCAATGTAATCAGCAAGATCCGACAGATGAACGCCTCGTGCAGTTTTTTCGTTCAGCTCCATGGAGACAATCAGTAGATCAATCTCGCCTGAGGAGACCTTTGTTCGTAGATTTGTTGGTGTCAGATGAGTGAAATAGTCGGCGCATACCCGACTCAAGGGCACAATCGTCTGGCCATGATATTGAGCCATTAAGAGAAAAAGAGTGTTCATCGCTCGACTCCTTCGCATTACGGCGGCATTAATCTACCGGTGCGGTTTGTTCCATCCTTCGGGTCCAAGCATTTTGCCACTCTCTCTGCTCAAGTCGACTCACGAAAAATCTTAAAGCGCCGGCGCTCATTGCGACGATGATAGTTATATATTCGAAGCGTTCACTGTATACGCCTGCAATCGCCAGCGCGGTCATCGCGGCTAGCCATGCAGCCGTAGAAGCCAGTATGCAGTCTTTGACTTCGTTCGCTACGGGTCTTGGGTATCTGGTCGACGTCACGAAATTCGCGCGCGAATGATAGCTGTCAGGTTCTTCTGCGTTTTCATTCAACTTTGTACCGCTCCTGGTTATCGCCTGAGCTTAGCGCGAATGCAGTAGATGATCATCGCAGATGCTGTCATTAAGCTGGCATAACCGAGCCAAAACCACCCATTCAGGCACAAAAAAGGCACTTGCGGTAAACGCTAAGTGCCTGATTTGTATAGCTTATTTGGTGGAGCCGGGGGGATTTGAACCCCCGTCCGCCAGTACTCCGCTGTCGGTACTACATGCGTAGCCGTTTCTATTAAGTTAACCCTCAGCGACCCGAAGGGCAGGGTGCTTTGGGCGAGTTGTGTAAGTTTTAGCCGCTTCGTCCACAACGTACTGCACGGCGATTCTGTTCTATATGACAATCACTTTGGGTTTACAGACATCCCCTGGTGATTGCTGGACCCGAAGGTACCAGAAGCTCAGGGCTAAAGCTGCTTACGCAGCGAGAGCGAATTCCTGGCCGTAGTTTTCGTCATTGGCAACTATAAGAAGTTGCAACAGTGGATTTACGAGTTCTGTTACCAACTCGGCATGCACCTAAAGTTTCGCGACCGGCGTCGAATCCTAAACGGCCCCGTGCTTGTAACTCGTTGTTTCTTAGTGAGTGACAAGCCTGTGCAGTGTACGCCAAAAGCTCAGCGAAGGCCAACCCGAAGGTTGGCCCTATCGCTTACTGACCGCCTTTCTCGCTGTTCTGCAGGTCTTGCAGGGCCTTGGAGGTGATTTCGATGCACTTCTTCTCATCACCTGCGTCGTGGGCGGCCTTGGCCTGGGAGACGGCGGTGTCTATTTCGCCACTTTTGCCACTGGTATCGGTGGACAGCAGGGCTTTGCCGTTGTTGATTTTGTCCAGGTTGATCTGGCACAGGTCTTTGTCACCGGCAGCGAAAGCGGGAGAGGCGAGCATCGCAGCGGTCATGAACAAGCCAGCAAGAGCGGAACGCTTCATAGGGTGTCTCCTTGCGCAAAAGGGCTCGACGCTGCTGGCGTGCAACCGCTGCCAGCGACATCACTGATGGGCCTCGTTTGTCGAGGCCTATGCAGATGACTGCGCTGGTGCGCCAGGGTTCGGTTTTTTTGCCGGGTCAGTGGGCGCGGGCGCGGGTGACGCGGTCTACCAGGTAGACCAGGCCGTGGTAGTCGATGCCGCCATGCTGGCTCAGGCCGATCTCGCAGGTGCGGCTGGTGGAGATGCCTTCGCTGCAATGTTGCACGGCGTGCTTGAGCGAGCGCAGGGCGTGGGCGTTGAGTTGCGGGGTGGTGAAGCCTTTGTCGCCGGCAAAGCCACAGCAGTGAATGCCTTCGGGGATGACGACGGTTTTTGCACAGCGCCGGGCCAGTTCGATCAGGGCCTGGCTTTCGCCCAGGTGCTGGGTGCTGCACGTGACGTGTACGGCGATGGGGGCTTCCTGCGGCGTGAAGTCGAGGCGGTCCATTAGGTGGGTGCGGATAAAACGTACCGGGTCGTAGAGGTCCAGGCGGGTTTCGCCGAGGTCTTGTACCAGGCGCAGGGTGCAGGGGCTGGTGTCGCAATAGATCGGGTCGAGGCCGCCTCGGCTGGCGTGGAGCAGGGCGCCGATCAGTTCCTGGCGCTTGTGTTCGGCCTGCTCGGCATAGCCTTTGGAGGCGAAGGGCTGGCCGCAGCACAGGTTGTCTTGATTGTCGGGGAATACGACTTGGTAACCGGCTTTTTCCAGGAGGTTGCGGGTTTTGTCGTACAGCGACATCTGTTCTTTATCGCCGGCTGCCGGGCCCATGGCGCGTGAGACACAGGCGGCCAGGTAGACCACCCGCGGGCGCTCATCCATTACAGGCGGGCTGAAGCGAATGGCTTTTTCCGGTTGTGGCACGGCATTGGTCCACTGCGGGATTTGCCCTTTGGACAGTCTGTTCACGGTGGCTGACCACTTCTTCAGGCGCGGGGCACCCAATAACATGCGTGCACCATTGGCGACGTGCAGGGTGAAGCGCGCACCTTGCAGTGCGGTGGCGAAATGGCTGGCGAGCCATTCGGCGGTTTTCGTACGGTCTGCTTCGCGGCTGCGCAGCTTTTTCACCAGGTCGCCGGTATTGATGCCTACAGGGCAGCGTTGGGCGCATAGCCCGGTGGCGGCGCAGGTGTCGATGCCTTGATAGTGGTAGGCCGCTTCCAGTTCAGTGGTGTCCACGCCTGCGCGGCGTTTGGCCTGGATGTCGCGCCAGATCACAATGCGCTGGCGCGGGCTCAGAGTCAGGCCTTTTGAGGGGCACACGGGTTCGCAGAAGCCACACTCGATGCACTTGTCCACAAGCTCATCGGCGGCGGGCAGGGGCTTGAGGTGTTTGAGGTGGATTTGTGGGTCTTCGCTGAGCACCACATCCGGGTTGAGGATGCCGTTGGGGTCGAGCAGGCGCTTGAGTTGCCACATCAATTGATAGGCGTCGCTGCCCCATTCCAGTTCAACGAACGGCGCCATATTGCGACCGGTGCCGTGTTCGGCCTTCAGCGAGCCACCGAACTCCACCGCCACCAGTTGTGCGACGTCGTCCATGAACGCTTGATAGCGTGTGACTTCTTCGCTGCTGTTGAAGCCTTGGGTGAATACAAAGTGCAGATTGCCTTCCAGGGCGTGTCCGAAAAGGATGGCTTCGTCGTAGTGATGTTTGTCGAACAGTTCGATCAGGCGGTTTACGCCGATCGCCAGTTGTTCGACGGGGAAGGTGACGTCTTCGATGATCACGGTGGTGCCGGTTTTGCGCACCGCGCCTACGGCGGGGAAGGTGTCTTTGCGGATTGCCCACAGGCGGGCGTTTTCCACGGGGTCGTCGGTGAAGTCGACCTGTTTTTCTACGGGAAACGCCGCCAGAGAGGCCATGATCAGCGTCAGTTGTTCGTGCAGTAATGACGGCGAGGCCGCGCGGGATTCGATCAGCAGTGCGCAGGCATTTTCCGATAAGTGTTGTACGAATGCGGGCATACCCGGTTTGTCTTGCACCGAGCGCATACTGCGTCGGTCCAGCAGTTCAACGGCTGAAACCGGCTGGGTTTTCAGCACCGTTACTGCGTTGCAGCATGTCTCGACATCCGGGAACACGATCAGCGCCGAGGCTTTGTTCGGGTGATCGATCACCGTGTCGTAGGTGACCGCACTGATAAACCCCAGGGTGCCCTCGGAGCCGACCAGCAGGTGGCTGAGGATATCCAGCGGGTCGTCGAAATCCACCAAGGCGTTGAGTGACAGGCCGGTGGTGTTTTTCAAACGGTATTTGTGGCGAATCTTCGCAGCCAGTTCAGCGTTTGCGCGTGTCTCGCGGCCCAACGTGGCCAGGCGCTCAAGCAGTGCACTGTGGGTTTGGCGGAAGGCTTGCACGCTGGCGGCATCTTCGGTGTCCAGGCGGCTGCCATCGGCCAGTACCAAACGAATGCCTGCCAGGGTGTGATAGGTGTTTTGTGCCGTACCGCAGCACATGCCGCTGGCATTGTTGGCAACGATGCCGCCAATTTTGCAGGCGTTGATCGACGCCGGGTCCGGGCCGATCTTGCGCCCGAACGGCGCGAGCCAGGCGTTGGCCTGGGCGCCGATGACGCCGGGTTGCAGGCGGATCTGTGTGCCTTGCCCACGAATTTCGCGGTGGTTCCAATTGTCGCCGAGCACGATCAGCACCGAGTCGCTGATCGCCTGGCCGGACAGGCTGGTGCCCGCGGCCCGGAAGGTCACCGGCACGTGATCGCGCTGGGCCAGTTGCAGCAGTGCGACGACTTCGTCTTCTGACTCCACGCGGATCACCAGTTGTGGGATCAATCGGTAGAAGCTGGCGTCGGTGCCGAAGGCGAGGGTGGAAAGTGGATCGTCGAAGCGGCGATCTTGCGGGATCAGTTGTGCGACGTCGCTGAGAAAAGCAGCAGGCAGGCTCATCGGTCCTCCAGAAATAGCAGACGCCGGCATCGTTGTCCGGCGTCGATTCTTACCCTATTACGTGCAGGTCTCAGTGCACCAGCATACCGGTGAACCAGTACGCCTGCGCCAGGGTGATCAGCCCGACGATGGTGGCAAAGAACAGGCTGTGCTTGAGGGTAAAGCGGAACAGATCGGACTCCTTGCCCACCAGGCCCGTGGCTGCGCAGGCCACGGCGATCGATTGCGGCGAGATCATTTTGCCGGTCACGCCGCCGCTGGTGTTCGCCGCTACCAGCAGGGTGTCGTTAACACCAATCTGGTGGGCGGTGGTGGCTTGCAGCGAGCTGAATAGGGCGTTGGATGAGGTGTCCGAGCCGGTCAGGAAAACCCCCAGCCAGCCGAGGAAGGGCGAGAAGAACGGGAAGGCGGCGCCGGTGCCAGCCAGTACTAGGGCCATTGTCGAGGACATGCCGGAGTAGTTGGTGACGAAGGCGAACGCCAGCACCATGCCGATGGACAGGATCGGCCAGCGCAGCTCAAAGAAAGTCTCTTTTAAAGTGGTAAGACCAGTCTTGATATCAATTTTCAGCACTAGCATCGAGACCAGCGCGGAGAAGAAGATCGCGGTGCCGGTGGCCGAAATCGGGTCCAGCTTGAAGACGGCGGGGATGGCGGTGGGGTTGGTGACGATGGGTGCGACTTTGATCACCAATTGATCCAGGTGGGGGATCGCGAAGTTGAACACCCAGCTGTACATCGAACCGCCCGCGGCGAACATGGCCTTGAAGGGTTTGAGCGTCCAGATGGTGACCAGAACGGTCAGGATCAGGAAGGGCGACCAGGCCTTGAAAATTTGCCCCAGGCTGTAGGGTGAAACCACTGTGCTGCGTGGCAAACCAAAGCCGCCGGCGCTGGAGGTGACCGCTACGCTGGAGGTGGCACCGGCAATCTGCGCGCCTGCGGTGCGCTTGGGTTGCCAGATTTTCAGGAACAGTGTCAGGGAGATCAGGCTGGCGAGTGCCGAGGTAATGTCTGGCAGTTCCGGGCCAATGAAGTTGGAGGTGAAGTACTGGGTGACGGCAAAGCTCAAGCCGGCCACCAAGGCTGCCGGCCAGGTTTCACGCACGCCGCGCAGGCCGTCCATCATGAACACCAGCCAGAAGGGCACGAACAGCGACAGCAGCGGCAGTTGGCGGCCGGTCATGGCGCCGATCTTGAACGCATCGATGCCAGTGACCTGGCCTGCGACGATGATCGGAATGCCCAGTGCGCCGAACGCCACCGGCGCGGTATTGGCAATCAGGCACAGGCCCGCGGCGTACAGGGGGTTGAAGCCCAGGCCCACCAGCAGCGCGGCGGTGATTGCCACGGGTGCGCCGAACCCGGCCGCGCCTTCCAGGAAGGCGCCAAAGCAGAAGCCGATCAGCAGCACCTGCAGGCGTTGGTCATCGGTGATCGACAAGACGGAGCTGCGGATGATCTCGAACTGCCCGCTCTTGACCGTCAGCTTGTAGAGGAACACCGCCGCCACGATGATCCAGGCGATCGGCCACAAGCCATAGGCAAACCCGTAACCGGCCGCTGCCAGGGCCATGTCGACCGGCATCTGGAAGGCGAAGATGGCGACCAGGATCGACAATGCCAGGGTGATGCTGCCGGCCACATGGCCTTTGAGGCGGAATACGGCCAGGGCCAGGAAGAAGAACACGATTGGAATAACGGCGGCCAGTGCGGACAGGCCGAGGCTGCCGAGAGGGCTGTAGAGCTGTTGCCAGGTTTGCATATGGGGTGGCCCCTGATTGTTGTTGTTTGGTCAGCTTGGATAATTGGTAATACCAATTTACAATCGCTGTGGGCTAGATTAAGAGCCTTGGCAGGGTGTGTCAATTTGCCGCTCGTCAAACTTTGGTCTGAGAGTGGGTGTCGAGTGTTCTGATCGGGTAAATCGAAGGTGTTCTGATAGGTGCTGCCAGCGCGGCGATAGGCCAGAATAGGGGCCCCGGCGAGTGGTCGGGATGGTGGAGAGTGAGTTATGGGGTTTGATCAGGTGCGTCAGCGCCGTTTGTCTGACGATATTGTCGAGCAGCTTGAGGGCATGATCCTTGAGGGCACGTTGAAGTCGGGCGAGCGCTTGCCGGCCGAACGCGCCTTGGCTGAACAATTTGGTGTGTCGCGCCCTTCATTGCGTGAGGCGATCCAGAAATTGGCGGCCAAGGGGTTGCTGGTCAGTCGGCAGGGCGGCGGCAACTATGTGGTGGATTCCCTGGGTTCGACCTTCAGTGATCCGCTGCTGCATCTGCTGGAAAACAATCCCGAGGCGCAGCGCGACCTTCTGGAGTTTCGCCAGACTCTGGAGGCTTCGTGTGCTTATTACGCGGCATTGCGTGCTACCGAGGTCGACCGTGAGCGATTGACGGCAGCGTTCGAGGCGCTGCAGGACTGCTATGCGCGAGCCGACGAGGTGAGCCGAGTGGAGGAGGGCGCTGCGGATGCAAGGTTTCACTTGGCGATCGCCGAGGCCAGTCATAACGCGGTGCTGCTGCACACCATTCGCGGGTTGTTCGACCTGCTCAAGCGCAACGTGGTGACCAATATTGGCGGTATGTATCAGCAGCGCACCGAGACCCGCGACATGCTGATCAGTCAGCACCGGGACTTGTACCTGGCGATTATCGAGGGGCGGGCCGAGCAGGCGCGCGACGTTTCAACACGTCACCTGTTGTACGTGCAGGAAGTGTTGGAGGAAGTGCGGCAGGAGGTTCAGCGGGTAGCGCGGGCGGAGCGACGTAAGGGCATGTAGCCACGGGGGGTGCCCGCGGCTACATCATTACAAGGGTTAGTCTTCCTTGCCCTTGTTGCGCACGGCGCGATGCAGTTCGCGATTGGAGTCGCGCTCGCGTTCGGTGTCGCGCTTGTCGTATTCCTTCTTGCCCTTGCCCAGTGCGATTTCGCACTTGACCAGGTGCTTGCTCCAGTACCACGACAGGCAGACGCACGCGTAGCCTTTTTGCTGCACGGCCGCGGCGAGCTTTTCGAGTTCGCTGGCATTGAGCAACAGCTTGCGCGTGCGCACCGGGTCGGCAATCACGTGGGTGCTCGCGGTGGTCAGCGGGGTGATATGACTGCCGAGCAGCCACGCCTCGCCATCCTTGAGCAGCACATAGCTGTCGACCAGCTGCAGTTTGCTGGCACGCAGACTTTTTACTTCCCAGCCGGCCAGGACCAGACCAGCCTCGAACCGATGTTCGATGAAGTAATCGTGTCGCGCCTTTTTATTTTGCGCGATGGTCCCTGTGGGGTGTTTCTTTCGTTTAGCCATAGGGGCGGCATTATAGGGAGTTGCGAGCGTGTCGGCTACGGTCAACCTGCGTGCTTGAGCGTGTTGGACGAATCCCGGACAATACGGGCAGTTCTTTGGTTTTTTTCTCTCGCGGATCGGGCTGTACTTTCGCGACGTTTGCCTTAAGCAGTGGAAGTAACGCTCACATGACGACGCATATTCAACGTTCGGCCCTGCTGCCCTATCCGGCACAGGCGCTCTATGACCTGGTCAACGACGTGGCGCGTTACCCGGAATTCCTGCCTTGGTGCTCGACTGCCGAGGTTTTGGAGAGCAGTGATGAGCACATGGTCGCCAGTGTTGGTGTGGCCAAGGGCGGCCTCAGCCAGCATTTTGTTACGCGCAATGTGCTGGTGCCGGGCAAATCCATTGAAATGAATTTGCAGGAAGGGCCGTTCACCCAGCTGCACGGCGTGTGGGTGTTCAAGGCGCTGACAGATAAGGCCTGCAAGATCAGTCTGGATCTTTCATTTGATTACGCCGGCCCCATTGTGCGGGCGACTTTGGGGCCACTGTTCAATCAGGCGGCAAATACTTTGGTGGACGCTTTCTGTCAGCGAGCCAAGCAATTGCATGGTTGATATTGAAGTGGTGTATGCCGACGTGGATCGCCAGGTTCTGCTGGCGGTGGCGATACCGGTGGGCACAAGCCTGAGGGCGGCAGTGCTGGCGTCGGGCATTGCAGAGCATTTTCCGCAGTTGGCGTTGGCGGACTGCCCGTTGGGTATCTTCGGTAAGGTGGTGCCGGACGCTGATGTGCGTGCCGTGCAGGCGGGAGATCGGATCGAGATCTACCGGCCATTGCTGGCAGACCCCAAGGAAATACGCAGGCTGCGTGCGGCCAAGGCGGCGATGCTCAAGCGACAGAACGCCTAGGCTTGCCAACCGGCAGGCAACAAAAAGCCCGGCATGCCGGGCTTTTTATCGAGCGTCGCAAAATTATTGCGGGCTGGTGTCCAGAGGCTGTGGTGTCGGGACGGGTACAGTTTCGACACCGTCGACGTCTTTCTGGATCTGGTCCAGCAAGGAGCCTGGCTTGGCCGGCACCTCGGATTTCGGCTTTTCGGCTTCCTGCGCAGGTGCGGTCACGTTGGTGCCGCTGTCCTTGCCCAGCAAGGCTTCATCGCGGCTTACGCCGGGCATGAAGTCACCGGACAGGCTCACGAGCTGGTCATTGCCATTGAAGATGACACTGACGCGCTCCTGTTGGCGTTCACCGCCACCAGGCTGCAGGCTGTAGAGATAATCCCAGCGATCGGCATGGAATGTGTCGGTCAGCAGGGGGTTACCCATGATAAACCGTACTTGCCGTCGGGTCATTCCCGGGCGTAACTGGTCTATCATGTCCTGCGTGACGACATTGCCCTGCTGGATGTCGATTTTGTAAACCCCGGGGAATGAACAACCGGCGAGTGCGAGCAGTCCCACAAAGGTGAAACTGGTTAGCAAGAGCTTGGTGTTTTGCATCGGTGGGCGACTTCCACTATCTTGGCTGGGACAACGTAAACGCCGATCATACCCGTATTAAGAGAAGCTGCGAAGCAGCATCCGCGAGAAAGCTAACCATGGTTGAAAATAGCGAACTACGCAAAGCCGGTCTCAAAGTGACTCTGCCACGAGTCAAGATTCTACAAATGCTCGATTCTGCTGAGCAACGCCACATGAGTGCCGAGGATGTTTACAAGGCGCTGATGGAGTCTAACGAGGACGTCGGCCTGGCCACGGTTTACCGTGTACTGACCCAGTTTGAAGCCGCAGGGCTGGTGGTTCGCCATAATTTCGACGGCGGTCATGCAGTATTCGAACTGGCTGACGGTGGTCACCATGACCACATGGTTGATCTGGATACCAATGAGGTTATCGAGTTCACCAGCCCTGAAATCGAAGCGCTGCAGCATAAGATTGCTGAGGAGCACGGTTTCGATTTGGTCGACCATAATCTGGTGCTGTACATCCGTAAGAAAAAGTAAAAATCGACGCAGTTTTGCTCTGCGAAACGATTGAAGGCGACCCTAGGGTCGCCTTCGTGCTTTCTATAAAGAGGAAAAGTACCCGTTCAAGCCTTCGCGGCCACGACCATTTTTTTCGCGTGAGCCAACGACTCCTTGGTCAGGTCGATACCGCCGAGCATCCGCGCAACTTCTTCTACCCGTTCCGACTTGTTCAGCTTGGAGACGGCCGTGTGCGTCGCGTCGCTGCCGCGCACCTTGTGCACAAATAGATGTTGATGCCCTTGAGCCGCCACTTGCGGCAAGTGAGTCACCGTAAGTACCTGGCCACGATCCCCCAGGCGACGCAACAATTGGCCAACAATTTCTGCGGTTGGCCCGCCGATGCCAACGTCTACTTCATCGAATACCAGCGTTGGTACCCGTGAGGTCTGCGCGGTGATCACCTGGATCGCCAGGCTGATCCGCGACAACTCGCCGCCTGAGGCCACTTTGGCCAGGGCCTTGAGTGGCTGACCGGGGTTGGCGCTGACCAGCAGTTCTACCTGCTCCAGCCCATGGGGCTGCAGTTCGTGGCTGGCGTTGGCGCGCAGTTCGATGGTGAAGCGCCCGCCCGGCATACCCAGGCGCTGTATTTCCTGCTCGACGGCGCTGGCCAGGCTGGTGGCGGCCTGTTGGCGCAGGTCGCTCAGCTCCTGGGCCTTTTCCTGATAATGGCGGGCAAACGAAGCGAGTTCCTCGCCCAGTCGCTCGATGGACTCGTCGTTGGCGTTCAGTGTGTCGATTTCATCCAGCAGCTTCTGTTGCATGGCAGCCAGTTCAGTGGGCTGGATTCGATGCTTGCGCGCCAGGGTATAGATGGTGTCCAGGCGCTCTTCTATTTCCTGCAGGCGTGCCGGATCGGCATCGAAGTGGTCCAGGAAGCGGTTGAGTTCACCGACGGCTTCTTCAACCTGGATCTGTGCGCTGGTGAGCAGGGTAGTGGCCTCATTCAACGAGCCGGAAGCATTGTTCACGCTGGACAGGCGATTGAGGCTGGCTGTCAGTGCGTTGAGCACATTGCCCGAGTCGCTCTCGCTGCATTGCTCGACGACCTGGCGGCAGATACCCAGCAAGGTCTCTGCATTGGTCAGGTTCTTGTGTTCCTGCTCAAGCTGCTCCAGTTCGGTCTCGCCCAGGCCCAGGCTTTCAAGCTCTTCGAGTTGATAGCTGAGCAGTTGGTGGCGGGCGCGTTGTTCATCGCCGGAGTTGGAGAGGCGTTCCAGTTCCTGGCGTGTCTGGCGCCAGCGTTGGGCGGCCAGTTGAACCTGGCGGGCAAGGTCGGTGGCGCCGGCGTATTCGTCGAGCAGTCGGCGGTGAGTATCGGTTTTGAGCAGGGACTGGTGTTCATGCTGGCTGTGGATATCGATCAGCAGCTCACCCAGGGCTTTCAAGTCGCCAAGTGGGCACGGCGTGCCGTTGATATAGCCGCGGGAGCGACCTTCGGCAGTGATCACCCGGCGCAGAATGCACGGGCCTTCATTGTTCAGGTCGCGCTCGACCAGCCATGCTTCGGCCTCGGGAATGTCGGCCAGGTCAAAGGTGGCCAGGATATCGGCTTTGTCGGAGCCTGGGCGTACCACGCCACTGTCGGCGCGGTCGCCGAGGGTCAGGCCGAGGGCGTCGAGCATGATCGACTTGCCGGCGCCGGTTTCGCCTGTGATTACGCTCATCCCGCGATCCAGTTCGAGATCCAGATGTTCAACGATTGCGTAGTTATGTACAGACAGGTGCACGAGCATGACGGCCGCTCCCAGGCTTGAGGTCTGGTTATTTATACAGTGTTTTGTTTGTGGCTGACAATCCTAGCGCTTAGCTCGATTTGCTTGATCAATAGCTTTTTTTAGCGCGATGAGGAATGTAGGGGCAGGAAATGATCCGAGTCATGCGAAAGACTTTTGGTAACGCCCGCGCCCTTGAACCTGGAAATTGTGGCCCCATATACCGGAACAGAAGCGCGAGTCGAGATCGCGCATGATTTTGAAAGGAGAAATCTATGGCTGACGAACAGACGCAGGATACGCAAACTCCAGACGCCAATGCGGCTGCCGGTGATGAGCTGGCCACCCGCGTGCAAGTGCTCGAAGAGCAATTGTCCGCTGCGCAGGATCAATCGTTGCGTGTTGCCGCCGATCTGCAGAACGTCCGCCGCCGTGCCGAGCAGGACGTAGAAAAGGCTCACAAATTCGCGCTGGAAAAATTCGCTGGCGATCTGCTGCCGATCATCGACAGTCTTGAACGTGGTCTTGAGTTGTCTGACCCGGCCGACGAAAACATCCGCCCAATGCGTGAAGGTATCGAGCTGACGCTGAAAATGTTCCAGGACACCCTGAAGCGTTATCAGCTGGAAGCGATCGATCCGCAAGGCGGCGAGCCGTTCAATGCTGAGCATCACCAGGCCATGGCCATGCAGGAAAGCCACGATCTGGAGCCTAACAGCGTGATGAAGGTGTTCCAGAAGGGTTACCAGCTCAATGGTCGCTTGATGCGCCCGGCAATGGTGGTGGTGAGCAAGGCTCCTGCACCCGCTGCACCTTCTATTGATGAGCAGGCTTGAAATCCGCCGCAAGGCCCCCATCTATAAGTCAAGCGTTTAAGTGCTACCGCAGTTAGCCACAACTGCTGCGGCAACCAAATTCAAAGTTCGGGAGAGTAAATCATGGGCAAAATTATCGGTATTGACCTGGGGACCACCAACTCCTGCGTCTCCGTGCTGGAAAACGGCGTTGCAAAAGTTATCGAAAACGCCGAAGGCGCACGTACCACTCCGTCGATCATCGCTTACGCCAACGACGGTGAAATCCTCGTCGGTCAGTCGGCCAAGCGTCAGGCTGTGACCAACCCGCATAACACCCTGTATGCGGTAAAGCGTTTGATCGGTCGTAAGTTCGACGAAGAAGTCGTACAGAAAGACATCAAGATGGTCCCTTACAAAATCGCCAAGGCCGACAACGGTGACGCCTGGGTTGAAGTAAACGGCCAGAAAATGTCGCCGCCGCAAATTTCGGCTGAAATCTTGAAAAAGATGAAGAAAACCGCCGAAGACTACCTCGGTGAAGCAGTGACTGAAGCGGTGATCACCGTTCCGGCCTACTTCAACGACAGCCAGCGCCAGGCAACCAAAGACGCCGGTCGCATCGCGGGTCTGGACGTAAAACGTATCATCAACGAGCCAACCGCAGCCGCTCTGGCTTACGGCATGGACAAGGCCAAGGGCGACCACACTGTGATCGTCTACGACCTGGGTGGCGGTACTTTTGACGTGTCCGTGATCGAGATCGCAGAAGTTGACGGCGAGCACCAGTTCGAAGTGTTGGCCACCAACGGCGACACCTTCCTGGGTGGTGAAGACTTTGACATCCGTCTGATCGACTACCTGGTAGACGAATTCAAGAAAGAAAGCGGCATGAACCTCAAGGGTGACCCGCTGGCCATGCAGCGCCTGAAAGAAGCCGCTGAAAAAGCCAAGATCGAGCTGTCTTCCGCTCAGTCGACCGACGTCAACCTGCCGTACATCACTGCAGACGCTACCGGTCCTAAGCACTTGAACGTGAAAATCTCGCGCTCCAAGCTCGAAGCTCTGGTTGAAGACCTGGTTCAGCGCACCATCGAGCCTTGCCGTATTGCACTGAAAGACTCCGGTATCGACGTTGGCTCGATCAACGACGTGATCCTGGTCGGCGGTCAGACCCGTATGCCGCTGGTTCAGAAGCTGGTAACCGAGTTCTTCGGCAAAGAAGCACGTAAAGACGTGAACCCGGACGAAGCTGTTGCCATGGGTGCTGCCATCCAGGGTGCGGTATTGGCCGGTGACGTAAAAGACGTATTGCTGCTGGACGTGAGCCCGCTGACCCTGGGTATCGAAACCATGGGTGGCGTGATGACTGCGCTGATCGAGAAAAACACCACGATTCCTACCAAGAAATCCCAGGTGTTCTCGACTGCCGATGACAACCAGGGCGCCGTGACCATTCACGTGCTGCAAGGTGAGCGCAAGCAAGCCGCGCAGAACAAGTCCCTGGGCAAGTTCGACCTGGCTGAGATTCCACCAGCACCACGTGGTGTGCCGCAAATCGAAGTGACCTTCGACATCGACGCCAACGGCATCCTGCACGTCGGCGCGAAAGACAAGGCAACCGGCAAAGAGCAGAAGATCACCATCAAGGCCAACTCGGGTCTGTCTGATGAAGAAATTCAACAGATGATTCGTGATGCTGAAGCCAACGCTGATGCGGATGCCAAGTTTGCTGAACTGGCTGGCGCCCGTAACCAGGGTGATGCGCTGGTTCACTCGACTCGCAAGATGATCGCTGATGCTGGCGATAAAGTGACCGAAGAAGAGAAAACCGCAATCGAAGCGGCCTTGGTTGCCCTGGAAGCCGCCATCAAAGGTGACGACAAGGCTGCCATCGAAGCCAAGATCGAGGAGCTGTCGAAAGTCTCCGCACCGGTCGCTCAGAAAATGTACGCCGAACAAGGCCAGCCGGCTGACGGTGCTGCGCAGCAGGCAGAGCCAGAAGCCAAGCACGACGATGTTGTCGATGCCGAGTTCGAAGAAGTCAAAGAAGACCAGAAGAAGTAACTTGGTCGCCCGGTTGACCGCTCACAAGCGGTGACTGGTAGGATGTCGCCGCGCGGGAGCTTGCTCCCGCGTTGGCGTGTCTGGGGTATGCGAATTTTTACAGCATGCGACAACGCTCGGATGCTGGCGGTGTGATCGGGAATGCTCCTGCTTTCCGAATGGCATTCACCGCGTTTTTGGCCGGGTCCCTGGCTGAAAGCAGTAATGACCAGGATCGTTGAATTGACGTGAGTTGGGTCCGGGCCTGTATTGGGGCTCAACGAGTTTGGCAGGGTTCAGGAGGGCCAGGCCGAACGTCCTTAAGAGTGCAAAGACTTATGGCAAAGCGTGACTATTACGAAGTATTGGGTGTGGAGCGCGGGGCCAGCGAGGCGGACCTGAAGAAGGCCTACCGTCGCCTGGCGATGAAGCACCACCCCGACCGTAATCCGGATAACAAAGAATCCGAAGAGATGTTCAAAGAGGCCAATGAGGCCTACGAATGCCTGTGTGATCCCAATAAGCGTGCGGCCTACGACCAGTACGGTCATGCCGGCGTCGACCCGAGCATGGGTGGCGGCGGCGCCGGTTTCGGCGGTCAGAACTTCTCCGATATTTTCGGCGACGTGTTCAGCGATTTCTTCGGCGGTGGTCGTGGCGGTCAACGTGGCGGCGCGCAGCGTGGCAGTGACTTGCGCTACACGCTGGAGTTGAATCTGGAAGAAGCCGTGCGCGGCACCAGCGTCAATATTCGTGTGCCGACGCTGGTTAACTGCAAGCCGTGCGACGGTTCGGGTGCCAAGAAAGGCTCCTCGCCGATCACGTGCCCGACCTGTGGTGGCATCGGTCAGGTGCGCATGCAGCAGGGCTTCTTCTCGGTGCAGCAAACCTGCCCGCGTTGCCATGGCCAGGGCAAGATCATTTCCGACCCGTGCGATTCCTGCCACGGCGAAGGTCGTGTTGAAGAGTACAAGACCCTCTCGGTGAAAGTGCCGGCGGGTGTGGATACCGGTGATCGTATTCGCCTGTCGGGCGAAGGCGAGGCGGGGACCCAGGGCGGTCCGACTGGCGACCTGTACGTGGTGATCAATGTGCGTGAGCACTCGATCTTCCAGCGCGATGGCAAACACCTGTTCTGCGAAGTGCCGATCAGCTTTGTCGATGCGGCCCTGGGCGGTGAGTTGGAGATTCCGACCCTTGATGGTCGAGTCAAACTCAAGATTCCCGAGGGGACACAGACTGGCAAGCAGTTCCGCATCCGTGGCAAAGGCGTTGCGCCAGTGCGCGGTGGCGGTGCGGGCGACCTGATGTGTCGTGTGGCGGTGGAAACCCCGGTCAACCTGGGCCGTCGTCAGCGCGAACTGCTCGAAGAGTTCCGCAGCTCGCTGGAAGGCGATGACTCCCATTCGCCGAAAACCACTGGCTTCTTCGATGGCGTGAAACGCTTCTTCGGCGACCTGTAAGGACGTGAATATGCGACGTATAGCCGTAATGGGCGCTGCCGGGCGCATGGGCAAGACGCTGGTCGAGGCGGTGCAGCAACGCTCGCCGGCCTCCGGGCTGACGGCGGCGATTGTTCGCCCCGGCAGCACGTTGATCGGTGCGGATGCCGGTGAGTTGGCGTCGTTGGGCCGCATCGGTGTCTCGTTGACGGGCAGCCTTGAGCAGGTGGCTGACGAGTTTGACGTGCTCATCGATTTCACCTTGCCTGACGTGATGCTGAAAAACCTGGCCTTCTGCCGCAAGGCAGGCAAGGCCATGGTGATCGGTACGACTGGTTTGAGTGCTGAGCAGAAGCAGTTGCTGGTGGAGGCTGGCAAGGATATTCCGATCGTCTTTGCTGCCAACTTCAGCGTTGGCGTGAACCTGTCGCTGAAATTGTTGGACCTGGCAGCGCGTGTGCTGGGTGACGAAGCCGATATCGAGATTATCGAGACTCATCACCGCCACAAGATCGATGCGCCGTCGGGCACTGCGTTGCGCATGGGTGAAGCTATCGCTGATGCGCTGGGCCGCGATCTATCGAAAGTGGCGGTATACGGGCGTGAAGGCCATACCGGTGAGCGCGCGCGCGACACCATCGGCTTTGCAACCGTGCGCGGTGGTGATGTGGTTGGCGATCACACGGTGCTGTTCGCCACCGAAGGCGAGCGCCTGGAGATCACGCACAAGGCTTCAAGCCGCATGACGTTCGCCAAGGGTGCAGTGCGAGCTGCGCTCTGGTTGGAAGGCCGCGAGCCGGGCCTGTATGACATGCGCGACGTGTTGGATCTGCACTAATCAGTAGCTTAAATGGGGCCTCGGGATTATCCTGAGGCCCCGTTTTTACCCGCTAAGCGACGTCCTGTCGCATTCTCCTGCCTTTAAGGCTCATTAGCGGTGGACCCAAAAAGCCTTTTTCTGTAAGCTACAGCTTTAGTGTGTCCACTAAAAGCGCGCAGAATAATTCGATGAAGAAGCGGGGTGACGTGTCCATACGTCACTCCGCTTTTTTACAACCTGCGATCGCCCTTTCAGGCTTTATTTACGGGAGGTCTTCTTGACTAAGCCAGCCATACTCGCCCTTGCTGATGGCAGCATTTTTCGCGGCGAAGCCATTGGAGCCGACGGTCAAACCGTTGGAGAGGTGGTGTTCAACACCGCCATGACCGGCTATCAGGAAATCCTTACCGATCCTTCCTACGCCCAACAGATCGTTACCCTGACCTATCCGCACATCGGCAACACCGGCACTACACCGGAAGATGTCGAGTCTGATCGTGTCTGGTCGGCCGGTCTGGTGATTCGTGACCTGCCACTGGTTGCGAGCAACTGGCGTAACACGATGTCGCTGTCCGATTACCTGAAAGCCAACAATGTTGTGGCGATCGCCGGTATCGATACGCGCCGCCTCACGCGCATCCTGCGTGAAAAAGGCTCGCAGAATGGCTGCATCATGGTCGGTGACAATATTTCCGACGAGGCGGCGATTGCCGCAGCACAAGGCTTCCCTGGCCTGAAAGGCATGGACCTGGCGAAAGTCGTCAGCGTCAAAGAGAAGTACGAGTGGCGTTCCACTGTGTGGGATCTGAAGACCGACAGCCACGCGACTATCGAGGCTGCCGATCTGCCTTACCACGTGGTCGCCTATGACTACGGCGTCAAGTACAACATCCTGCGTATGTTGGTCGAGCGTGGCTGCCGCGTGACCGTGGTGCCCGCGCAAACACCTGCCAGCGATGTGCTCGCGATGCAGCCGGACGGCGTGTTCCTGTCCAACGGCCCGGGTGACCCCGAGCCATGCGACTACGCTATCCAGGCCATCAAGGACGTGCTGGAAACCGACATTCCGGTGTTCGGTATCTGCCTTGGTCACCAGTTGCTGGCTTTGGCCTCCGGCGCCAAGACCCTGAAAATGGGCCACGGCCACCACGGTGCCAACCACCCGGTACAAGACCTGGACACCGGCGTTGTGATGATCACCAGCCAGAACCACGGTTTTGCGGTGGATGAAGCCAGCTTGCCGAGTAATGTGCGCGCCATTCACAAGTCGCTGTTCGACGGTTCCCTGCAGGGCATCGAGCGCACCGACAAGAGCGCGTTCAGCTTCCAGGGCCACCCTGAAGCCAGCCCGGGCCCGAACGACGTAGCGCCGCTGTTCGACCGTTTCATCAATGAGATGGCCAAGCGACGCTGACTGAGTGCTCTGCGGGCGGCCCCGAACCACGGTGGCCCCCGCAGGCTCTTCAAGGATTGTTCTAGACGGCTTGCCGACTGACCTGCGGATTTGAGTGACAAACCCATGCCAAAACGTACAGACATAAAAAGCATCCTGATTCTCGGCGCTGGCCCGATCGTGATCGGCCAGGCCTGCGAATTCGACTACTCCGGCGCCCAGGCCTGTAAGGCCCTGCGTGAGGAGGGCTACCGCGTCATCCTGGTGAACTCCAACCCGGCCACCATCATGACCGACCCGGCCATGGCCGACGCGACGTACATCGAGCCGATCAAATGGCAGACCGTTGCCAAGATCATCGAGAAAGAGCGTCCGGACGCGCTGCTGCCAACTATGGGCGGCCAGACTGCATTGAACTGCGCCCTGGACCTGGAGCGCGAAGGCGTCCTGGAAAAGTTCGGCGTAGAGATGATCGGCGCCAATGCCGACACCATCGACAAGGCTGAAGACCGTTCGCGTTTCGACAAGGCCATGAAGTCCATCGGCCTGGCGTGCCCGCGTTCCGGTATCGCCCACAGCATGGAAGAAGCCAATGCGGTCCTTGAGACCCTGGGCTTCCCGTGCATTATCCGTCCGTCCTTCACTATGGGTGGCACCGGTGGCGGCATTGCCTACAACCGTGAAGAGTTCGAAGAAATCTGCGCGCGTGGCCTGGACCTGTCGCCGACCAAAGAGCTGCTGATCGACGAATCGCTGATCGGTTGGAAAGAATACGAGATGGAGGTGGTCCGCGATAAAAAGGACAACTGCATCATCGTCTGCTCCATCGAAAACTTCGATCCGATGGGCGTGCACACTGGTGACTCGATCACCGTGGCTCCGGCGCAGACCCTGACCGACAAGGAATACCAGATCCTGCGTAACGCCTCCCTGGCGGTACTGCGCGAGATCGGCGTTGAAACCGGCGGTTCCAACGTTCAGTTCGGTATCTGCCCGGACACCGGCCGCATGGTCGTGATCGAGATGAACCCACGTGTATCGCGTTCTTCGGCGCTGGCCTCGAAAGCTACCGGCTTCCCGATTGCGCGTATCGCTGCCAAGTTGGCTATCGGCTACACCTTGGACGAACTGCAAAACGAAATCACCGGCGGCGCTATGCCGGCGTCTTTCGAGCCGTCTATCGACTACGTTGTGACCAAGCTGCCACGCTTTGCCTTCGAGAAGTTCGCCAAGGCTGATGCGCGCCTGACCACCCAGATGAAGTCGGTTGGCGAAGTCATGGCGATCGGCCGCACGTTCCAGGAATCCCTGCAGAAAGCCCTGCGCGGCCTGGAAGTCGGTGTTTGCGGCCTGGACGAGAAGCTCGACCTGAGCAATCCGGAAAGCATGAGCATCCTCAAGCGCGAGCTGACCGTGCCGGGTGCCGAGCGTATCTGGTACGTGGCTGACGCCTTCCGTGCCGGCCTGAGCGTCGAAGATATCTTCGGCATGAACATGATCGATCCGTGGTTCCTGGTGCAGATCGAAGATCTGATCAAGGAAGAAGAGAAGGTCAAGACTCTGGGCCTGTCGTCTATCGACCGCGACCTGATGTTCCGCCTCAAGCGCAAAGGCTTCTCCGACCAGCGCCTGGCCAAGCTGCTGGGTGTGACCGAGAAGAACCTGCGTACTCATCGCCACAAGTTGGATATCTTTCCGGTCTACAAGCGCGTTGACACCTGCGCCGCAGAGTTCGCCACCGACACTGCCTACATGTACTCCACCTATGAGGAAGAGTGCGAAGCCGCGCCGTCGGATCGCGACAAGATCATCATCCTGGGTGGCGGTCCGAACCGTATCGGCCAGGGCATCGAGTTCGACTACTGCTGCGTACACGCCGCCCTCGCCCTGCGCGAAGACGGGTACGAGACCATTATGGTCAACTGCAACCCGGAAACGGTTTCCACTGACTACGACACTTCCGACCGTCTGTACTTCGAGCCGGTAACGCTGGAAGACGTATTGGAAATCTGCCGCGTCGAGAAGCCTAAAGGCGTGATCGTCCAGTACGGCGGCCAGACCCCGCTGAAGCTGGCGCGTGCCCTGGAAGCTGCCGGCGTGCCGATCATCGGTACCAGCCCGGACGCTATCGACCGTGCCGAAGACCGTGAGCGCTTCCAGCAGATGGTTGAGCGCCTGAACCTGCGTCAGCCGCCGAACGCTACTGTGCGCAGCGAAGACGAAGCCATCCGTGCAGCCAGCAAGATCGGCTACCCGCTGGTGGTGCGCCCGTCCTACGTACTGGGCGGTCGCGCGATGGAAATCGTCTACGAAGAAGACGAACTCAAGCGCTACCTGCGTGATGCGGTGAAAGTGTCCAACGACAGCCCGGTGCTGCTGGACCACTTCCTCAACTGCGCCATCGAAATGGACGTGGATGCGGTATGCGACGGTACTGACGTAGTGATCGGCGCGATCATGCAGCACATCGAGCAGGCCGGCGTTCACTCCGGTGACTCCGCGTGCTCGCTGCCGCCGTACTCGCTGCCGGCGCACATCCAGGACGAGATGCGCGAACAGGTCAAGAAAATGGCCCTCGAGCTGGGTGTGGTCGGCCTGATGAACGTTCAGTTGGCGCTGCAAGGCGAAGACATCTACGTCATTGAAGTCAACCCGCGTGCCTCGCGTACCGTGCCGTTTGTATCCAAGTGCATCGGTGTGTCCCTGGCCATGATCGCTGCCCGTGTGATGGCCGGTAAGACCTTGAAGGAAATCGGCTTTACCAAGGAAATCATTCCCAACTTCTACAGCGTGAAAGAGGCGGTGTTCCCATTCGCCAAATTCCCTGGTGTGGACCCGATCCTGGGCCCAGAGATGAAGTCCACCGGTGAAGTGATGGGCGTGGGCGATACCTTCGGTGAAGCGTTCGCGAAGGCCCAGATGGGTGCCAGCGAAGTGCTGCCGACCGGCGGTACTGCATTTATCAGCGTGCGTGATGACGACAAGCCACTGGTTGCGGGCGTGGCCCGTGATCTGATCAACTTGGGCTTTGAAGTTGTCGCGACTGCCGGGACCGCCAAGCTGATCGAGGCTGCGGGCTTGAAAGTACGTCGCGTGAACAAGGTGACGGAAGGCCGTCCGCATGTGGTCGACATGATCAAGAATGACGAAGTCACGCTGATCATCAACACCACCGAAGGTCGTCAGTCGATCGCGGATTCCTACTCCATTCGTCGTAATGCCTTGCAGCACAAGATCTACTGCACCACCACCATTGCTGCTGGCGAAGCTATCTGCGAAGCGCTCAAGTTCGGTCCGGAAAAGACCGTGCGTCGCTTGCAGGATCTACACGCAGGATTGAAGGCATGATCAAATACCCAATGACCGTCCAGGGCGCCAAGGCCCTGGAAGAGGAACACGCCCATCTGACCAAGGTTGTACGTCCGAAGCTGAGCCAGGACATCGGTACGGCCCGCGAGCTGGGTGACTTGAAGGAAAACGCCGAATACCACGCTGCTCGCGAGCAGCAGGGTATGGTCGAGGCGCGGATTCGTGATATCGAGGGCCGTATGCAGAATGCGGTGATTATTGATGTCACGACCATCCCGCATACCGGCAAGGTGATTTTCGGCACGACCGTGGAAATCGCCAACGTCGAGACTGACGAAAGCGTGACTTACCAGATCGTGGGTGAGGATGAGGCTGATTTCAAGCAAGGCAAGATCTCTGTCGGCTCGCCGATCGCTCGCGCCTTGATTGCCAAGGAAGAGGGTGACGTCGTTGCCGTGAAAACGCCGAGCGGCGTCATTGAGTACGAGATTGTCGAAGTCCGCCACATCTGAAAGACGGCGTCCGCTACGTGTGGGCGCCATGCTTTGGCAGCTCTCTCAGATGCTTTGGGTGGGCGGCCTGTGGCTGTTGCATATGGGTGTATTACCGGTGCTGGGCCTTATTGGTCTGGCACCGTTACTGATCGATGAGATCGACAAATTGCTGAGCGCGCTGCTGGTGGGTTTTGCGGCGGCGTGTGTGTTGCTCCAGGCGTTAGTGCTGGTCAAGGCTGAGGGCTTTGAGAGTTTGTGGCGGGACATTCGCGGGCAACTGCTGTTGATGGCGCTGTATGCGTGCGCGATGTTTTGCGTGGTGTATATTTGGCTGCCGCAAGCGTTGCGCTGGCAGTTATTCAGCTATCTTGTGCTAGGGTTTTCCGGTTTGGTGCTGGTCATGCAGCCGGCGCCGGGGTGGAGTGGCAGGGCGCGCGAAGCACGCCCGTGACCCTTTTCATCATTTGAAGCGATGAACGTTCGACAGTTGCTTGTTGACGCTGAAGTTCTTGCGATACAGCAGCGCCATCTTGCCGATGACCTGAACCAGGTCCGCTTTGCCCACCTTGCACAGTTCTGCAACGGCGGCCAAACGCGCTTCGCGATCAAGGATATTGACCTTGATCTTGATCAGTTCGTGATCGTTCAGTGCGCGTTCAAATTCGGCTAAAACACCTTCAGTCAACCCGTTGTCTGCCACAATCAGAACTGGTTTCAGATGGTGGCCAATGGATTTGTACTGTTTCTTCTGCTCTTGAGTGAGCGGCATAATCTGACCCCTGCGTCTGATCTTGTAAAAAGCGGCGGCCAGTTTACCCGAGCGAGTCCGGGACCGCCCAGTTAATCACGACCCGTTTTATTTTTCGAGGTGGCCCGTGGCCCGTTCCAAAACCAGCCTTAAGTGGCTACAAGAACATTTCAATGATCCTTACGTCAAAAAGGCGCAAAAGGACGGCTACCGTTCCCGGGCCAGCTACAAGCTGCTGGAGATCCAGGACAAGGATAAACTGATCCGTCCGGGCATGAGCGTTATCGATCTCGGCGCGGCCCCCGGTGGCTGGTCCCAGGTGACCAGTCGTCTGATTGGTGGGCAAGGCCGATTGATCGCTTCCGACATCCTCGAGATGGACAGCATCCCGGACGTGACCTTTGTTCACGGCGACTTTACCGAAGACAAGGTATTGGCCGAGATCCTGGAGGCTGTGGGAAATTCGCAGGTAGACCTTGTGATTTCCGACATGGCCCCCAATATGAGTGGATTACCGGCTGTTGATATGCCGCGTGCCATGTTCCTGTGTGAGCTGGCGCTGGATTTGGCAGGTCGGGTATTGCGTCCGGGTGGCGATTTCCTGGTGAAGGTCTTCCAGGGCGAAGGTTTCGACGAGTACCACAAGAACATTCGCAAGTTGTTCGACAAGGTGCAGACCCGTAAACCGGACTCTTCCCGTGACCGGTCCAGGGAGCAGTATCTGCTGTGCCGTGGCTACCGCGGTGTGGAAGGCGCAGCGAGCGAAGAGCGTTTTTGAGAAATTCGAGGAGGGCGATAGGTTTTTTTATATCGCTTTCGTCACGAAGCTTTACGAATATTGTGTAGTCAAAGTTTCACAAAGGGTTACAGACGGCGCCTGCCAGAGTTGTAGGTAATGTAGTAAGTTAGGCCGGTGAATATCATGCGAAGCGCGCGCCAGTAGCGGAGCTTGCTTCAGAGGGTAGTTAATTGAACGATATGGCAAAGAATCTGATCCTGTGGTTGATCATCGCGGCTGTCCTGGTGACGGTGATGAACAACTTCTCCAGCCCTAACGAGCCGCAGACCCTCAACTATTCCGACTTCATCCAGCAAGTTAAGGATGGCAAGGTCGAGCGCGTAGCGGTTGATGGCTACGTGATTACCGGTAAGCGCAACGACGGCGACAGCTTCAAGACCATTCGTCCGGCAATTCAGGACAATGGTCTGATCGGTGACCTGGTGGATAACCACGTGGTTGTCGAAGGCAAGCAGCCTGAACAGCAAAGCATCTGGACTCAGCTCCTGGTGGCAAGCTTCCCGATCCTGGTGATTATCGCCGTGTTCATGTTCTTCATGCGCCAGATGCAAGGTGGTGCGGGAGGCAAGGGCGGGCCGATGAGCTTTGGCAAGAGCAAGGCACGCCTGCTCTCCGAGGACCAGGTCAAGACTACCCTGGCTGACGTTGCAGGTTGCGACGAAGCCAAGGAAGAAGTGGGTGAGTTGGTCGAGTTCCTGCGTGATCCGGGCAAGTTCCAGCGCCTGGGTGGTCGTATTCCTCGCGGCGTGTTGATGGTAGGTCCGCCAGGTACCGGTAAAACCTTGCTGGCCAAGGCGATTGCCGGCGAAGCCAAGGTGCCTTTCTTCACTATTTCCGGTTCTGACTTCGTCGAAATGTTCGTCGGTGTGGGCGCCAGCCGTGTTCGCGATATGTTCGAACAGGCCAAGAAGCATGCGCCGTGCATCATCTTCATCGATGAGATCGATGCCGTTGGTCGCCATCGTGGCGCTGGCATGGGGGGTGGTCATGATGAACGTGAGCAGACCCTCAACCAGTTGCTGGTAGAGATGGATGGTTTCGAGATGAATGACGGCATTATCGTCATCGCCGCGACCAACCGTCCGGACGTACTGGACCCGGCGTTGCTGCGCCCGGGCCGTTTCGACCGTCAGGTCGTGGTTGGCCTGCCGGATATCCGCGGTCGTGAACAGATTTTGAAAGTACACATGCGCAAGGTGCCAATGGGTGACGACGTGGCTCCGGCTGTGATTGCCCGTGGTACGCCTGGCTTCTCCGGTGCCGACCTGGCCAACCTGGTCAACGAGGCTTCGTTGTTTGCTGCCCGTACCGGCAAGCGCATTGTTGAAATGAAAGAGTTCGAATTGGCAAAAGACAAGATCATGATGGGCGCTGAACGCAAATCCATGGTCATGTCCGAGAAAGAGAAGCAGAACACGGCTTATCACGAAGCCGGTCACGCCATTGTTGGTCGCGTTGTGCCTGAGCATGACCCGGTCTACAAGGTGTCGATCATTCCTCGTGGCCGTGCGCTGGGTGTGACCATGTTCCTGCCGGAAGAGGATCGTTACAGCCTCTCCAAGCGTGCATTGATCAGCCAGATCTGTTCGCTTTATGGCGGGCGGATTGCCGAGGAGATGACCCTGGGCTTCGATGGCGTCACCACAGGTGCTTCCAATGACATCATGCGTGCCAGCCAGATTGCACGAAATATGGTGACCAAGTGGGGCTTGTCGGAAAAACTCGGTCCTTTGATGTATGCAGAGGAAGAGGGTGAGGTGTTCCTCGGTCGTGGTGGTGGCGGTCAAAGTGCCAGCTTCTCCGGTGAGACTGCCAAGCTGATCGACTCCGAAGTTCGCAGCATCATTGACCAGTGTTATGGCACGGCCAAGCAGATCCTCACCGATAACCGCGACAAGCTTGATGCCATGGCTGATGCGCTGATGAAGTACGAGACCATTGATGCCGATCAGATCGATGACATCATGGCTGGTCGTACACCGCGTGAGCCTCGCGATTGGGAAGGTGGTTCAGGTACTTCGGGTACCCCACCCGTCGTTCAGAACGAACGCCCTGAGACCCCGATCGGCGGCCCGGCAGCTGACCACTAAGGTTTGAAATGACTTCTGCTTTGTCCTCTACCCGGTTGCCTTGCGGCAACCGGGTTCTTGATTTGGCCCATACGCATGTCATGGGTATTCTCAATGTAACTCCCGATTCCTTTTCCGATGGTGGCCGTTTCAGCCAGCTGGATGCCGCGTTGCGTCATGCCGAGGCGATGGTGGCTGCCGGCGCGACCTTGATTGATGTGGGCGGCGAGTCCACTCGGCCTGGGGCTCGTGTGGTATCCCCGTTGGAAGAGCTTGAGCGGGTAGCGCCCATTGTCGAGCGTATCGCCCGTGAGCTGGATGTGATCATTTCTGTGGACACTTCAACTCCCGCGGTAATGCGTGAAACCGCGCGTCTGGGGGCGGGGCTCATCAATGATGTGCGTTCGTTGCGGCGTGACGGTGCTCTCGATGCAGCTGCAGCGACCGGCCTGCCGGTGTGCCTGATGCACATGCTGGGTGAGCCCGGTAACATGCAGGACAGTCCTCACTACGACAACCTGGTCGGTGAGGTCACTGGGTTCCTGGCAGACAGGATCGCTCAGTGTGTCGAGGTGGGCATCGCGTGCGAAAAGATCATCCTTGACCCGGGGTTTGGCTTTGCCAAGACCCTGCGACATAATTTAAGCCTGTTCAAGCATATGGAGGCGCTGCATGCCCTTGGTCGGCCGCTGCTGGTCGGTGTGTCGCGCAAGAGCATGATAGGGCTGGCCTTGAATCGCCCGGTGGGTGAGCGCTTGTACGGCGGCCTCGCGCTTGCAGCGCTTGCCGTGACCAAGGGCGCTCGTATTTTGCGTGTGCATGATGTCGCCGAGACGGTGGATGTGGTGCGCATGATTGCCGCTGTAGAATCAGCCGAATAAGAATGATGGAGCACTTATGACTAAAAAATACTTTGGCACCGACGGCATCCGTGGTCGGGTCGGCGAGTTTCCGATTACCCCTGATTTCATGCTCAAGTTGGGTTGGGCGGCAGGCATGGCGTTCCGCAGCATGGGGGCGTGCCGGATCCTGGTTGGCAAGGACACCCGTATTTCGGGTTATATGTTTGAATCCGCGCTTGAGGCAGGCTTATCTGCTGCCGGCGCCGACGTAATGCTGTTGGGGCCCATGCCGACGCCGGCGATCGCTTACCTGACGCGTACCTTTCACGCTGAAGCCGGTATTGTGATCAGTGCGTCGCACAACCCGCATGACGACAATGGCATCAAGTTCTTCTCGGGGCAGGGCACCAAGTTGCCTGACGAGATCGAGTTGATGATCGAAGAGCTGCTGGATGCGCCGATGACGGTGGTTGAATCCAGCAAGCTGGGCAAGGTGTCGCGTATCAATGATGCGTCCGGCCGTTATATCGAATTCTGCAAAAGCAGCGTGCCGAGCAGTACCAATTTTGCCGGGCTGAAGATCGTTGTCGATTGCGCCCATGGTGCGACCTACAAGGTAGCGCCAAGTGTTTTCAAGGAGTTGGGGGCGCAAGTCACTGTACTATCGGCTCAGCCTAACGGCTTGAACATCAACGACAACTGCGGCTCCACGCATATGGAGCAACTGCAGGCGGCGGTTCTGGCCGAACATGCGGACCTGGGTATCGCGTTCGATGGCGACGGCGATCGTGTGCTGATGGTGGATCACACCGGCATGATTGTGGATGGTGATGATTTGCTGTTCATCATTGCCCGCGATCTGCATGAGCGTAACAAGCTGCAGGGCGGCGTCGTGGGTACCCTCATGAGCAACCTGGGGCTTGAGTTGGCATTGGCGGAGTTGGGTATTCCGTTTATCCGCGCCAATGTCGGCGACCGTTATGTGATCGCCGAGCTTCTGGAGCGTAACTGGCTGGTAGGCGGCGAGAACTCGGGACACGTCGTATGCTTCCAGCATACGACTACGGGCGACGCCATCATCGCTGCGCTGCAGGTGCTTCTGGCCTTGCGTCGTCGTGACGAGAGCCTGGCGCAGGCGCGTCAGGCCCTGCGCAAGTGTCCGCAGGTGCTGCTCAATGTGCGTTTTGCCGGTGGTGAAAATCCGATCGAGCACCCTGCCGTCAAAGCGGCTTGTGAGCGTGTTACCCAGGCAATGGCTGGGCGTGGGCGTGTGTTGTTGCGCAAGTCGGGCACTGAGCCTCTGGTGCGTGTCATGGTCGAAGGCGAGGACGAAACCCAGGTTCGCGGCCATGCCGAAGACCTGGCAAAACTGGTAACTGAAGTTTGCGCCTGAATTCGGCTTGCCAGTGATGGTGTGGTTGGGTAACATCTGCGCCCACTTTGACCGACGGGGTACAGCATGCGTCGCACTATGGTAGCTGGTAACTGGAAGATGCACGGTACCCGCGCCAGTGTCGCTGAGCTGATCAATGGCCTTCGTCACTTGGCCTTGCCTAGCGGTGTTGATGTCGCGGTTTTCCCACCTTGCTTGCATATCAACCAAGTGGTTGATGGCTTGAAGGGCAAGTCGATCCAGGTCGGCGCGCAGAATTCTGCGGTGGAGCCCATGCAAGGCGCATTGACCGGTGAGATTTCGCCGAGTCAGTTGGTTGATGCGGGTTGTGCCTATGTACTCGTTGGGCACTCCGAGCGCCGTCAGATGATGGGCGAGCGGGATGCGACGCTCAATCGCAAGTTCGCCGCGGCACAGGCTTGTGGCTTGGTTCCGGTGTTGTGCATAGGGGAGACCCTTGAGCAGCGCGAATCGGGCAAGACTCTTGAGGTTGTCTCGCGTCAGCTGGGCAGCATCATCGAGGAGTTGGGTGTTGGTGCGTTTGCAAAGGCGGTTATTGCTTACGAGCCGGTCTGGGCCATTGGCACCGGACTGACTGCTACACCGCAACAGGCGCAGGATGTGCACGCAGCCATCCGCGCGCAGTTGGCGGCAGAGAATTCTGAAGTCGCGCAAGGTGTGCGGCTTCTATACGGCGGCAGCGTGAAGGCGGCCAATGCGGTCGAACTGTTCGGCATGCCGGATATCGATGGGGGGCTCATTGGTGGAGCTTCCCTGAATGCAGATGAGTTCGGTGCGATCTGTCGCGCCGCGGGAAACTGAAAAAATGCTGGAAACAGTCGTAGTCGTTTTTCATCTGTTGGCTGCCCTGAGCGTAGTTGCTCTGGTTTTGTTGCAACAGGGTAAAGGTGCGGATGCTGGTGCGTCTTTCGGTGCAGGTGCTTCAAATACTGTGTTCGGAAGCCAAGGTTCCTCTACCTTTCTTAGTAAGTTTACTGCTATACTTGCCGCAGGTTTCTTCATGACCAGCTTAGGGTTAGGTTACTTTGCTAAAGAGAAAGCTCATGTGCTGACTCAGGTAGGTTTGCCAAACCCAGCAGTGTTGGAAGTTCCAAAAGCAAAACCGGCTTCTGATGATGTCCCGGTGCTTCAAGAGCAAAAGTCGGCTACTCCAGCGACTGACGTACCTCCAGCTCAAGAGCAGAAGTAAGAAGGGTTGTAAGCGCTGTATTGCCGAGGTGGTGGAATTGGTAGACACGCAACCTTGAGGTGGTTGTGCCCATAGGGTGTAGGGGTTCGAGTCCCCTTCTCGGTACCAATTATCAGGAGAGCCCGCTGTTGCGGGCTTTCTTGTAGGTGGAAGGTTACATTGACCCTGTAAGGGATCGGTCGTATACTTCCGCCCCAGCTTTGTCGCGGGGTGGAGCAGTCTGGTAGCTCGTCGGGCTCATAACCCGAAGGTCGTCGGTTCAAATCCGGCCCCCGCAACCAGTTTTAGCGGAGCCCCTTTTAAGGGGCTTTTTGTTAGCTGGACACTTTCAACGCCGCTGTTCGACGGCGTTTCAAGGATGGGCGTTTCGCCCATTTTTTTATTTTGCACAGCATGCACATACATGCACGAGGGGGTTCAGGTGTCGAGCAAGCTAGAAGAGTTGCAGGCCTTGCTGGCCCCGGTGGTCGTGGCCCTAGGCTATGAATGCTGGGGTATTGAGTTTTCGGCTCAAGGTCGCCACTCAATGTTGCGCGTTTATATCGATAAAGAGGGCGGCGTGCTGGTGGACGATTGTGCCATTGTCAGCCGTCAGATCAGCGGTGTGCTGGATGTTGAAGATCCGATTTCCGTTGAGTACACCCTTGAAGTTTCCTCGCCAGGCATGGAACGCCCACTGTTCACTATTGATCAGTTTGCAAAATTTGCCGGTGAACAAGTGAAGATCAAGCTGCGTTCGCCCTTCGAAGGGCGACGCAACTTTCAGGGCCTTCTGCGCGGTGTAGAAGAACAGGATGTCGTGGTGCAGGTAGAAGACCATGAGTTCCTGTTGCCGATCGATATGATCGACAAGGCCAACATTATTCCCAGTTTTGACTGAGACGCGGATCCCGCGGATCCAATGGCTTGCGAAAGGCGAGGCGTACGATGAGCAAAGAAGTACTGCTGGTTGTTGAGTCGGTATCCAATGAAAAGGGCGTACCGGCAAACGTGATTTTTGAAGCGCTGGAGCTGGCCCTGGCCACTGCTACCAAAAAGCGTTTTGAAGACGAAGTTGATCTGCGTGTGGAAATCAACCGCCACACCGGTGCCTATGAGACTTTCCGTCGCTGGACGGTCGTCGAAGAAGCCGATCTTGATGATCCGGCCATCGAAACCTGGCCGAGCAAGGTTGCACAAACGCACCCGGGCGCCCAGGTCGGTGATGTCGTCGAAGAAAAGATCGAATCGATCGAATTCGGCCGTATTGCTGCACAGACCGCCAAGCAGGTCATCGTGCAGAAGGTTCGTGAAGCCGAGCGCGCTCAAGTCGTTGACGCTTATCGCGAGCGCCTGGGTGAAATCATCTCCGGCACCGTGAAAAAAGTTACCCGCGACAATGTGATCGTCGACCTGGGCAACAACGCCGAAGCGTTGCTGGCCCGCGAAGACATCATCTCTCGCGAAACCTTCCGTGTCGGCGTGCGTCTGCGTGCGCTGCTCAAGGAAATCCGCACCGAGAACCGCGGTCCTCAACTGATCCTGTCGCGTACCGCGCCGGAAATGCTGATCGAGCTGTTCCGCATCGAAGTGCCGGAAATTGCCGAAGGTCTGATCGAAGTCATGGCTGCGTCCCGCGATCCGGGTTCGCGTGCCAAGATCGCGGTTCGCTCCAAGGACAAACGCATCGACCCGCAAGGCGCTTGCATCGGTATGCGCGGTTCGCGCGTCCAGGCAGTGTCGGGCGAATTGGGCGGTGAGCGTGTGGATATCGTCCTGTGGGACGATAACCCGGCGCAGTTCGTGATCAACGCCATGTCGCCGGCTGAAGTGGCGGCAATTATCGTTGACGAAGATGCCCATGCAATGGACATCGCCGTTGGCGCAGACAATCTGGCTCAGGCCATTGGTCGTGGTGGTCAGAACGTGCGTCTGGCCAGCCAACTGACCGGCTGGACCCTGAACGTGATGACCGAATCGGACATCCAGGCTAAGCAGCAAGCTGAAACCGGTGACATCCTGCGCAACTTCATCGAAGAGTTGGAAGTCGATGAAGACCTGGCACAGGTACTGGTAGATGAAGGCTTCACCAGCCTGGAAGAGATTGCCTACGTACCGTTGGAAGAAATGCTCAACATCGACGGCTTTGACGAAGACACCGTCAACGAGCTTCGCGCTCGGGCCAAGGATCGTTTGTTGACTAAAGCCATCGCTACTGAGGAAAAGCTGGCAGACGCCCATCCGGCCGAAGACCTGCTCTCGCTTGAGGGTATGGACAAGGATTTGGCGATGGAACTGGCGGTGCGCGGCGTAATTACCCGCGAAGACCTGGCCGAGCAGTCTATTGACGATCTGCTCGACATCGACGGCATTGACGAAGATCGTGCCGGCAAGTTGATCATGGCCGCCCGAGCCCATTGGTTCGAGTAATTAGGCGCGGCCTGAGGAGAGAAGTGCATGACGCAAGTCACGGTGAAACAACTGGCCGATGAGGTCAAAACACCGGTAGAGCGCCTGTTGCAGCAGATGCGTGAGGCAGGTCTGCCGCACACCGCCGCCGATGAAGGTGTGAGCGATAGTGAGAAGCAGTCTTTGCTGACTCACTTGAAGAGCAGCCACAAGGCGAAAGTGGAAGAACCGCGCAAGATTACATTGCAGCGCAAAACCACCAGCACCCTGCGTGTTGCGGGTAGCAAGAGCATCAGCGTAGAAGTACGCAAGAAGAAAGTCTTCGTACAGCGCAGCCCGGAAGAAATCGAAGCCGAGCGCAAACGCGAGCTGGATGAACGTCGCGCAGTAGAAAATGCTGCTCGCCAGAAGGCTGAAGAAGAAGCCAAGCGTCGCGCCGAAGAAGAAGCGCGTCGCCAGCCTGCTGCTGCGCAACCTGCCAACACTGAAGCGGTTGCCGCTCCTGTTGAAGCTGTGCGTGAGGCCGCCCCGGTTGCTGCTGCGCCTGCTCCTGCAGCTGACGCCCGCAAGCGCGACGAACCTCGTCGTCCGGACAAACCACGTGCCGACGATAACAATCGTCGCGGTGGTGGTGGCGATGGCGAGCGCAAAAACGCTCCGCATCGTGCCTCGGTCAAAGAGAAAGCGCCTGCTCCACGCGTTGCCCCACGTACTACCGACGAAGAAAGCGATGGCTTCCGTCGCGGTGGTCGCGGCAAGGCCAAGCTGAAAAAACGCAACGCCCACGGTTTCCAGAGCCCAACCGGCCCTGTCGTGCGTGAAGTGAAGATCGGCGAGACCATCACTGTGGGCGATCTGGCCCAGCAGATGTCGGTCAAGGCTGCTGAAATCATCAAGTTCATGTTCAAGCTGGGCACCCCGGCCACCATCAACCAGGTACTGGATCAGGAAACTGCCCAGTTGGTTGCTGAAGAGCTGGGCCACAAAGTGACCCTGGTCAGCGACACCGCCCTGGAAGATTCCCTGGCCGAGTCCCTGAAGTTTGAAGGCGAGGCAGTTTCCCGTGCACCGGTTGTGACCGTAATGGGCCACGTTGACCACGGTAAAACTTCCCTGCTCGACTACATCCGTCGTGCCAAGGTTGCCGCAGGCGAAGCCGGTGGTATTACCCAGCACATCGGTGCATACCACGTTGAAACCGAACGCGGCATGGTCACCTTCCTCGACACTCCAGGTCACGCCGCGTTTACCGCGATGCGTGCCCGTGGTGCCAAGGCGACCGACATCGTGATCCTGGTGGTTGCAGCGGACGACGGCGTAATGCCGCAGACCATTGAAGCTGTCCAGCACGCCAAGGCTGCCGGCGTTCCTCTGGTTGTAGCCGTGAACAAAATCGACAAGCCCGGCGCCGATCTCGATCGCATCCGTAGCGAACTGTCGGTTCACGGCGTGACATCCGAGGAATGGGGTGGCGAGACGCCATTCGTATCGGTCTCGGCGAAAATGGGTACCGGCGTTGACGAACTGCTCGAAGCGGTCCTGTTGCAAGCTGAAGTCCTGGAATTGACTGCTACGCCTTCGGCTCCTGGCCGTGGTGTGGTAGTTGAATCGCGCCTCGACAAGGGCCGTGGCCCGGTCGCGACCGTGCTGGTTCAAGACGGTACCCTGCGCCAAGGCGACATGGTGCTGGTCGGTTCGAACTACGGCCGTGTACGTGCCATGCTCGACGAGAACGGCAAGCCAATCAAGGAAGCAGGTCCTGCTATCCCGGTCGAGATCCTCGGCCTGGACGGTACGCCGGACGCTGGCGACGAGATGAGCGTAGTTGCCGACGAGAAGAAAGCCCGTGAAGTGGCTCTGTTCCGTCAAGGCAAGTTCCGCGAAGTCAAGCTGGCCCGTGCTCACGCCGGCAAGCTGGAAAACATCTTCGAGAACATGGGCCAGGAAGAGAAGAAGACGCTTAACATCGTCCTCAAATCCGACGTCCGTGGTTCCCTCGAAGCGTTGAACGGCGCCTTGAACGGCCTGGGTAACGACGAAGTGCAAGTGCGTGTTGTCGGTGGCGGTGTCGGTGGTATCACCGAGTCCGACGCCAACCTGGCACTGGCTTCCAACGCTGTACTGTTCGGCTTCAACGTGCGTGCCGATGCTGGCGCTCGCAAGATCGTCGAGCAGGAAGGTCTGGACATGCGTTACTACAACGTCATCTACGACATCATCGAAGACGTCAAGAAAGCCCTTACCGGTATGCTTGGCAGCGATGTCCGGGAGAACATCCTGGGTATCGCCGAGGTGCGTGACGTGTTCCGCTCGCCGAAATTCGGCGCGATCGCCGGTTGCATGGTTGTCGAAGGCACCGTGTACCGTAACCGTCCGATCCGTGTACTGCGTGAAGACATCGTTATCTTCGAAGGCGAGCTGGAATCCCTGCGCCGCTTCAAGGATGACGCTGCCGAAGTACGTGCCGGCATGGAATGCGGTATCGGCGTCAAGAGCTACAACGACGTCAAGGTTGGCGACAAGATCGAAGTCTTCGAGAAGGTTCAGGTTGCTCGCAGCCTCTAACTCGCGCACTTCAGGAGCCACACAGCGCGTGGGCATGTACTTGCCCCGCGCCGTGTCCGGACTCTAAACGCAACGCCCGGTCTGGCTTTTGTCAGGCCGGGCGTTTGCCGCTTTCAGACCCCACGGGTTTCACCGTGTGGCAGTAACAGGTAACAAGACATGGCAAAAGAATACAGCCGTACCCAGCGTATCGGCGATCAGATGCAGCGTGAGCTGGCTCAACTGATCCGTCGCGAAGTCAAAGACCCCCGCGTTGGCCTGGTCACCATCACCGCCGTTGAAGTGAGCCGTGACGTGGGTCATGCCAAAATCTTCATCACCGTGATGGGGCAGGACAACAGCGAAGAAATCGCGCAAAGCATCAAGGTGCTCAACTCCGCCGCAGGTTTCCTGCGGATGCAGTTGGCCCGCGAAATGAAGCTGCGCAGCGTTCCGCAGTTGCACTTCCATTACGACGAAAGCGTCGTGCGTGGCGCGCACCTCTCGGCCTTGATCGAGCGCGCCGTGGCTGAAGACAGTCAGCATCCGTCCACACCTGAAGACGCCAAGGAGTAAGCGGTGGCTCAGGTCAAACGTATCCGTCGCAACGTCAGTGGCATCATTCTGCTCGACAAGCCCATTGGTTTTACCTCCAATGCGGCGCTGCAGAAGGTCCGCTGGCTGCTTAACGCCGAGAAGGCGGGACACACCGGCAGCCTGGATCCACTGGCCACCGGCGTTCTGCCGTTGTGCTTTGGTGAGGCCACCAAGTTCTCGCAGTACCTGCTTGATTCGGACAAGGGTTATGAAACCCTCATGCAACTGGGCAAGACAACCACCACGGCAGACGCCGAAGGTGATGTTTTGCAGGTTCGCGACGTGACCGTTGGTCGTGCGGATATCGAAGCTGCATTACCTGCTTTTCGTGGGCAAATCAGTCAGATACCGCCGATGTACTCGGCGCTCAAGCGGGATGGGCAACCTCTTTATAAGCTGGCACGTGCGGGCGAAGTGGTGGAGCGCGAACCGCGTTCTGTTACTATTGCCCGGCTGGAACTGCTCGCCTGTGAAGGTGACACTGCTCGATTGGCGGTGGACTGCAGCAAAGGCACCTATATCCGTACCCTCGTGGAAGATATTGGTGAGAAGCTGGGCTGCGGTGCTTATGTAGCTGAACTGCGACGTACCCAGGCAGGCCCTTTCACCCTGGCCCAGACGGTCACGCTGGAAGAGCTGGAAGCGGTGCACGCCGAAGGCGGCAACGAAGCGGTTGATCGCTTCCTGATGCCCTCGGACAGCGGTTTGCTGGATTGGCCATTGCTGCACTTCTCGGAGCACAGCGCGTTCTACTGGCTCAACGGCCAGCCGGTACGCGCCCCGGATGCCCCGAAGTTCGGCATGGTGCGAGTACAGGATCATAACGGTCGCTTTATCGGTATCGGTGAAGTGAGCGAAGACGGGCGCATCGCGCCGCGTCGACTGATTCGGTCAGAATGACCGAACGAGGGTGGCTGTTAATAGGCATGGTCACTTCTCATTTATAGATACGGGGGTATGCCCTCGGCCTATTGAGATCACCCCTTGGGTGGTTTCCTGAAAAAAGGATTGCCTCATGGCTCTCGACGTTCAAGAAAAAGCACAAATCGTAGCTGACTATCAGCAAGCTGTTGGTGACACTGGTTCGCCAGAAGTGCAAGTTGCACTGCTGACCCACAACATCAACAAACTGCAAGGTCACTTCAAGGCCAACGGTAAAGACCACCACTCCCGTCGTGGTCTGATCCGCATGGTAAACCAGCGCCGTAAGCTGCTGGACTACCTGAAAGGCAAGGATCTGGGTCGTTATCAGACTCTGATCGGTCGCCTGGGTCTGCGTCGCTAATCAGCGATTGCGCTAGAGGTTGGTTGTCTGCCGTGTGCCAGTGGGATTCCCGCTGGCCCATGGTAGGCTCCCAGCCTCAAGTTTTATCTGGATCCACGTTTTACCCTGGACGAGGGTCGGGCCGATTCCCGACATTGCCCAAGAATTTCGCAAGAAGACAAGTTCCCCCAAGAGCCACAAAGAAGGTAGGACACCGTGAACCCGGTTATCAAAAAATTCCAGTTCGGTCAGTCGACCGTTACCCTCGAGACAGGCCGTATCGCCCGTCAAGCCTCCGGCGCAGTGCTGGTTACCGTTGACGACGACGTTACCGTACTGGTGACCGTGGTTGGCGCCAAGACCGCTGACCCGAGCAAGGGCTTCTTCCCTCTGTCCGTTCACTACCAGGAAAAGACTTACGCTGCCGGTAAGATCCCTGGCGGTTTCTTCAAGCGCGAAGGCCGTCCTTCCGAGAAAGAAACCCTGACATCCCGACTGATCGACCGTCCGATCCGTCCGCTGTTCCCGGAAGGCTTCATGAACGAAGTGCAGGTTGTCTGCACCGTCGTTTCCACCAGCAAAAAGACCGATCCGGACATCGCTGCGATGATCGGTACTTCGGCTGCGCTGGCGATCTCGGGCATTCCGTTCGATGGTCCTATCGGTGCCGCTCGCGTTGCTTTCCATGAAAGCACCGGTTACCTGCTGAACCCGTCTTACGAGCAGCAGAA
Source organism: Pseudomonas sp. W2Jun17 (assembly GCF_023127795.1). Lineage (NCBI taxonomy): Bacteria > Pseudomonadati > Pseudomonadota > Gammaproteobacteria > Pseudomonadales > Pseudomonadaceae > Pseudomonas > Pseudomonas sp. W2Jun17. Next base: position 47,327 of record NZ_SPKO01000001.1, read on the forward strand.
AGCTTCGAGCCTGGACATGGTCGTTGCCGGTACCTCCGAAGCCGTATTGATGGTTGAGTCGGAAGCCAAAGAGCTGACCGAAGACCAGATGCTGGGCGCCGTACTGTTTGCTCACGACGAGTTCCAGGTGGTAATCAACGCGGTCAAGGAATTGGCTGCCGAAGCTGCCAAGCCAACCTGGACCTGGGCTGCTGCCCCGGAAGCCACCGACCTGCTGGGCGCTATCCGCTCCGAGTTCGGCGCTGCCATCTCCGACGCCTACACCATCACCGTCAAGGCCGACCGTTACGCTCGCCTGGGCGAGTTGAAGGACCAGGTTGTCGCCAAGTTGTCCGGTGAAGAAGGCCAGCCTTCTGCCAGCGACGTCAAGGCTGCATTCGGCGAAATCGAATACCGCACCGTTCGCGAAAACATCGTTAACGGCAAGCCACGTATCGACGGTCGCGACACTCGCACCGTGCGCCCGCTGAACATCGAAGTCGGCGTGCTGCCCAAGACTCACGGTTCGGCGCTGTTCACCCGTGGTGAAACCCAGGCCCTGGTAGTCGCGACTCTGGGTACTGCCCGTGACGCACAACTGCTGGACACCCTGGAAGGCGAGAAAAAAGACCCGTTCATGCTGCACTACAACTTCCCTCCGTTCTCGGTGGGCGAGTGTGGTCGCATGGGTGGTGCTGGTCGTCGTGAAATCGGTCACGGCCGTCTGGCCCGTCGTTCGATTGCTGCGATGCTGCCGGCTGCCGATGTGTTCCCGTACACCATCCGTGTCGTATCGGAAATCACTGAGTCCAACGGTTCCAGCTCGATGGCTTCCGTTTGCGGTGCTTCCCTGGCGCTGATGGACGCTGGTGTGCCGATGAAGGCGCCGGTTGCCGGTATCGCCATGGGCCTGGTTAAAGAAGGCGAGAAGTTCGCCATCCTGACCGACATCCTGGGCGACGAAGACCACCTGGGCGACATGGACTTCAAAGTAGCCGGTACCGCTAAAGGCGTAACCGCGCTGCAGATGGACATCAAGATCAAGGGCATCACCGAAGAGATCATGGAAATCGCTCTGGGCCAAGCCCTGGAAGCGCGCCTGAACATCCTCGGCCAGATGAACCAGATCATTGGCCAGTCGCGTACCGAACTGTCGGAAAACGCTCCGACCATGATCGCGATGAAAATCGACACCGACAAAATCCGTGATGTTATCGGTAAAGGCGGCGCGACCATCCGTGCGATCTGTGAAGAAACCAAGGCTTCGATCGACATCGAAGACGACGGCTCGATCAAGATCTTCGGCGAAACCAAGGAAGCGGCTGAAGCTGCACGCCAACGCGTCCTGGGCATCACCGCTGAGGCCGAGATCGGCAAGATCTACGTCGGCAAGGTTGAGCGCATCGTCGACTTCGGCGCATTCGTCAACATCCTGCCGGGCAAAGACGGTCTGGTTCACATCTCCATGCTGAGCGACGCTCGTGTTGAGAAAGTGACCGACATTCTCAAAGAAGGCCAGGAAGTGGAAGTGCTGGTACTGGACGTGGACAACCGCGGCCGTATCAAGCTGTCCATCAAGGACGTAGCAGCAGCCAAGGCTTCGGGCGTTTAATCACCCCGCGTTCTAGCTGAAAAAAAGGGACTCTTCGGAGTCCCTTTTTTGTGGGAGAAGGAAATTCCCCTAAAATCAGTTGTTTAGTCGCCTGCAAAAAACCGCAACTTGCACGCAGGCACGACCTGCTTCATGCAACTTGCACGATTTCGAAAATCACTCTGTTTTTTAACTTGTTGTTTTATAACGATTTTGTCCTGTTATCCCACTTGGCACGCCGCCTGCACTATCCCTGTTAGCGCTGCAGCATCAAGGTTTACGTCTGCAGACTTTTAATAAAACAGGAGTTATTCGTATGAAGAAGTTCGCTCTCGCTACTGCTACCGCTCTGACCCTGGCGATGGGTGCTAACGTAGCCTTTGCTCAGACTTCCCAAGCCCCTATGACTTTGGCGGCCGGTGAAGCGACCAAGGCTAAGGAAAGCGTTTCGGATACTTGGATCACCACTAAAGTCAAAGCCGACCTGCTGACCGAAAAAGGCATTCCGGGTTCGGACATCAAGGTTGAGACCAACAAAGGTGTGGTTTCCCTGTCCTCCGACGTAGCAGTCTCGGATTCGCAGAAAGCCACTGCTGTAGCCATCACCAAGAAAATCAAAGGTGTGAATGCTGTTTCGGCTGACGGTCTGCTGGCTGGCGGCGCTGTCAAAGCTGACGGCATCGACAAAACCAAAGGTGCGGCACACGACGCTAAAGAAACCACCAGCGACACTTGGATCACTACCAAAGTGAAGGCTGACCTGGTTACCGAGAAGGGCATTCCTGGCACTGACATCAAGGTTGAGACCAACAAGGGCGTAGTGTCCCTGTCGTCTCCGACTGCCGTGACTGCATCGCAGAAAGAAACTGCGGTTGCCATCACCAAGAAAATCAAAGGCGTTAAAGCTGTATCGGCCGACGGCCTGAAAGCAGAGTAACGTTAAAGGTTTCGTTTGAACGATATAGCGGCGGCTTAGGGTGAGCTAGTTATCCACCCGATGCACCTCTGGAGTTCATGCGACCGACCACACGGATGTGGTCATTACAGGCCCCGGCACTTGTGTCGGGGCCTGTTCTATTTTGGGGTTGAAACAAAACTGCCAGCCAACCCCCCAAAAAAAATGTGGGAGCTGGCTTGCCAGCGATGTTGGCACCTCAGTCATTCGGTTGCACCGAGGTGATGCTATCGCAGGCAAGCCAGCTCCCACATTAGGATAGGCGTTGCTCAGAAGTTACTCGGCATCCAGATGCATTGGGGTGATGACCCGACCATCTTTCTCCGCCTGCCCCAGTTGCGCATCAATGAAGTACACCCGCTCATCTTCCAACTGGCCCTTGTCCACCAAGTAATCCTTGATGGTACTGGCGCGCTCCTGGCCCAGTTGGCGCAGCAGCACATCACTGCCGCTCCAGAACTTGATCACACCCTCTTTGAGCTTCGCCGAGCGCTCATCGCTGCCAAGGTTTTTCCATTCGGCGGGAGGTTGCTGTTTAAGACGGGTGCGGTAGATACCTTCCAGCAACGGTGCTTTTTCTTTCTCGGGCACTTCAAGCAACGAAGCTTGGGCCGGGACTTTGTCGCCACGGCGCTGGAGGATCTTGTAGTAGTTGTACTGGTATTCACGTTCCAGCCGCTGCGCCGCCAGGAACGGCCCATCGCTGCTGGCAGCAGCCGTGCCTTCGATTTCCAGGCGCAGGGTAGGGCGCTCTTTCAGTGCCTTGGCCAAGGTGTTCAGCGCGCCCTCGGCATCTTTGTTCAGCTCACTGGAGCCGGCGGCGAACGAAACATTACCCAGGTCTTCAGAGCCGCCACCCGTCACCAGCCCGCCAATAAACTTGAAGGGCGCGGTCGCTGCGCGGACGACGAGGTTACGCAGGGTCTGCCACACAATCGGCATCACGCTGAATTGCGGGTTGTTCAGGTCGCCACTGACCGGCAGTTCGATCGAGATCTTGCCGTCGCTGTCCTTGAGCAGGGCGATGGCCAGGCGAATCGGCAAGTCCACCGCATCGGAGCTGTCGACTTTCTCACCCAGTTGCAACTGTTCGACCACCACTTTGTTTTCGGCCTTCAACTGGCCCTTGGTGATCACGTAGTGCAAGTCGAGATTCAGCCGGCCCTTGCGGATACGGAAGCCTGCGAACTTGCCCGAGTAAGGTGTCAAGTTGGTCAACTCGACACGTTTGAAGCTGGTCGCGATATCCAGGGCTGCCATCGGATCAAACGGGTTCACGCTGCCCTTGATGGTCACTGGGGCGTAACGGTCTACCTTACCCTTGATATCGACGCTGGCCGGTTTGGCCTGGCGACTATCGATGGTGCCAATCTGGCCGTTGAGCTGTTGAATCGCGGTGGCGAAGTTGGGCGTGAGGCTGAAGTCGGCAAAGTTGGCCGAACCATCGTTAATTGCGATCTGCCCGATGTGGATGCCCAAGGGCTTGTCTTTGCTGGCCGCCGGCTTGGCGGCTGATTTGGCACCACTGTCGGCAGGCTGGGGAATCAGCAAGTCATCGATGTTGGTGGTGCGATCGTCGTTGATCATGAAGCGCGCATACGGCTGCAGCAGGTTGACCTTGTCGATCGACAGGCTCTGACCGTGCTGATAGTTCACACCCTCCAGTACCAGGCGCTGCCACTTGAGGAAGTCGCGGGTCTTGAGGGTGTCCAGGGTATGCAACTGATCGACCTGAGCGCGGCCGGTGATTTGCAGGGCCAACGGCTCGGTGCTCTTGAGGTTCACATCCAGGTTGCCGCCCAACATGCCGCTGCGCAGTTCCAGGCGAATAAACGGGCTGATATACGACTGGGCCACCCGCAGGTCGATGTCCTGGGTATTCACTTTCAGCTTGGCGCTGACCGGGTTGAGGTTAACCTCGCCGGTTGCCTGGATCTTGCCTTGCTTGCCCACGCCACTATCGACCTTCAAGGTGAAGGGGCTTTGGTTGAGGCTGTCGAAGTTCTGCATGTCGACATTCAACGGGCCCAGTTCCAGCGCCACCGCAGGTTTGGCCTGGCGGTCGGCCAGGTGTACCTGATAGTTACGCAGTTGCACATCCTTGAGCATCACTTGCCAGGGTTTGCTTGGCGCTGCCGGTTGGGCTTCAGGCGTGTCGGCGTTGGCCGGTGCCGGTGCCGGTGCCGGTGTTGGCTTGCTTGGCTGGCTGGCGAACAGTTTCTGCCAGTCGAGTTGGCCATCGGCTTCAAGAGCGGCCCAGGTTTCCAGCTTGTTGCTGCGGATTTTGCCGACGACTACCTGCTGCTTGGCCAGGTCTACCGTAGTTTCGCTGACATCCAGGCGTTCCAGGCGTACCAATGGCCGGCCATCCGGCGCCTTGATCGCGAAGGGCGCAATGCTGGCGGCGGTGTTGGTCAGGTTCAGCTCGGTCTCTTTGGCCAGGCTGAACTTATAGTCGGTGCTGAAGTTAAGCACGCCGTCTTCCAGCACCAGCGGCAAGGCGTCACGTACATACGGCCACCAGGCTTTCATCTTGCCGTCGGTGACCTTCAAGGTACCTTCGGAGGTGATCGGTACCAGGCTGACATTACCTTTCCAGTCGATCTGCCCGCCGTCAGGGCCAGCGGCCACCAGGGTCATGTCGGCGTTGTCTTCGGGCAAGGTGCTGAGGTTTTTCAGCTCGAAGTCGAGTTTGTCGTAGAGGAATTCGATAGGTTCGCTGGGGCGCAGATCTCGGAAATGCAGATTGCCGCCCGCCAGTTTGATGCTGTCGATACGCAGCGGGAACGGTTTGGCATCGGGATCTGCGGGAGTCGGTTCGCTCGGCGGCAGTTTGAACAACTGCGCCAGGTTCAACTGGCCGGATTTGTCGAACAACAGTTCGGTCTTGGGCTGGTCCAGTTGCACATCAGCCAGGTGCAGGGCGCGGGTCCAGAGACTGTCGGCCTGCAGGTTGGCGTAGAAGCGCTGGAAGCCCACTTGTTCTTTGCCCGGCTCACCGATCTTCAGGCCCCACAGCGTGAGTTCCAGGCTGAACGGGTTGAGCTCGATGCGCTCGATTCGCGCCGGCACCGTGGCGTAATTCGCCAACTGTTGGTTGGCAATGCGAAGAGCGATGCCGGGTAAAATCAAAAAGCCCAGCAAGCTGTACAAAGCCAGGGCGGTCAACAAGGCGCCTGCGGCGCGGATCAATCCTTTGGGCATGGGTGACGCCATCTGTGTCGAACGAGAGTGCCTTGGAGTATGGCACGGTAATTCGGTTCCGAAGAACAGTGGCTGCTGGGAAACTTCCTACAAATGCAGGATCAAGGTCTTTAACGGAGGCTGCTGATCTGTGGAAGGAAAGTCTGCCCCGGGTGTCATGACCTGCCAGTCGCGCACTGGGCGGCCGGCTTTTTCTGCGCAACGCAGCACCTGTTCACGCCAGTCATCCATGCTGACTTTCGCCAGGTTGTTACAACAGATCAGTACCCCATTGTCAGCGGTGGTCAGCAGCGCGGGCTTGAGCAAGCTCTGATAGTCGCGCAGCAGGTCGACGGTGCCGAACGCGCTCTTGGCCCAGGCGGGCGGATCAAGCAGAACCAGGTCGTACTGGCGCTGCTCCAGGCGCGGATAGCTCGGCAGCTTTTGGCCGCGACGCTGGGTGATCGGCAGGCCCGCCAGTTGGCGAATGGCCGGGAAGTAATCGGACTGTACGAACTCCATGCTCGGCAATTGTGGGTTGAGCAGGCCGTTTTCACGCCCGACCGCCAGGTTGCCCTCGGCAAAATCCAGGTTGCACACTTCGCGTGCGCCGCCGGCGGCCGCGCTCAAGCCCACGCCGCAGGTGTAGGCGAACAGGTTCAGCACGCTTTTGCCGGCGCTGTGATCCTTCACCCAGCCACGGGTGTTACGCAGGTCGAGGAACAGCAACGGGTCCTGCCCGGCATGGCGCCCCCGCACACGGTAGCTGAGGCCCCACTCGTGGCCGACCAGGTCTTCCAGCGCCGCAGGCTCTGCGCGGTATACCGTGTCTTCACGATCGATACGCGAGTTGCCTCGGGCACGGTCGTTGTACACCAGCAGCAATTCCAGGCCCATGTATTGGTTGATCAGTTGATGCAGGTCCAGAAGGTCTGCGCTGTCCAGCGACTGATGGAAGCTCTGCACCAGCAATTGCGGGCCGTAGCGGTCGATGGTCAAGCCGCCGGCGCCTTCCTGGCTGCCGTGGAACAGCCGGTAGCAGTCCGTACCCTGGGCGTGCAGTTCGTTGATCAGGTCTTGGCGGTGATCGAGGGCGGCGCGCAGCGCCTGATTCAGGGGGGTCATGAAGCGCGCCTTGCTTGCAGAAAAATAAGAAAATCGGGGCGCGGAGTTTAACAGTTAACCCCGGCCTGCACAGGCCGGGGATTATCCTGAGCGCTATCGGTTCAGGCGTTTGTCGATCAACCCGTCTACGACGCTTGGGTCAGCCAGGGTTGAGGTATCGCCCAGGCTGTCCAGTTCGTTGCAGGCGATCTTGCGCAAGATGCGCCGCATGATCTTTCCGGAGCGGGTTTTCGGCAAGGCAGGCGCCCACTGGATCAGTTCCGGTTTGGCAAAGCTGCCAATTTCCTTGCTGACCAGGTCCAGCAGGTGTTTTTTCAGCGCATCGCTGGGTTCTACGCCGTTCATTGGCGTTACAAAGGCATAGATGCCCTGGCCCTTGACGTCATGGGGATAGCCGACCACAGCGGCTTCAGCGACCTGGTCATGCAGCACTAGGGCGCTTTCGACCTCGGCGGTGCCGATGCGATGGCCGGACACGTTGATCACATCATCGATGCGGCCGGTGATCCAGTAGTCGCCGTCTTCATCGCGGCGCGCGCCGTCGCCGGTGAAGTAGTAGCCGGGATAGGGCTTGAAGTAAGTGTCGATCATACGCTGCGGGTCGCCGTAGACGCTGCGAATCTGCCCCGGCCAGCTTGATTTGATAGCGAGGACGCCGCTGCCGGCGCCGCTGATTTCCTTGCCCTGCTCATCGAGCAGCACCGGTTGTACGCCGAACATCGGCTGTGTCGCGCAGCCCGGCTTGATGCGCTGGGCGCTGACCAGCGGGCTGAGCATGATGCTGCCGGTTTCGGTTTGCCACCAGGTATCGACGATGGGGCAGCGCTGTTCGCCCACCGCATTGAAATACCAGTCCCAGGCCTCCGGGTTGATCGGCTCACCGACACTGCCCAGCAGGCGCAGGCTGGCGCGGGAGGTGCTCTCCAATGGGCCGTGGCCTTCACGCATCAGGGCGCGCAAAGCGGTGGGCGCGGTGTAGAAAATATTCACCTGATGTTTATCGATCACCTGCCAGAAGCGCGAGCTGTCCGGATAACTCGGCACGCCCTCGAACATCAGCGAAGTGGCGCCATTGGCCAGCGGACCGTAGACGATGTAGCTATGCCCGGTAACCCAGCCCACATCGGCGGTGCACCAGAACACTTCGCCCTCTTGGTAGTCGAGTACGTACTTGAAGGTCATCGCCGCTTGCAGCAGGTAGCCGCCAGTGGTGTGCAGCACGCCCTTGGGTTTGCCGGTGCTGCCGGAGGTGTAGAGGATGAACAGCGGATCCTCGGCGTCCATCGGCTCGGGTGGGCAGTTGTCGCTGGCGGCGTCCAGGGCCGCTTGATACTTGAGGTCGCGGCCCTCGTTCCAGTTCACGCTGGCTCCGGTGCGCTCGACCACCAGCACCGTGCTGACGTTCGGGCAACTGGCCAGGGCTTTATCGACATTCTGTTTCAGCGCCACGGGCTTGCCGCCGCGCACGCCTTCGTCGGCGGTTATCACGGTGCGGCAGTCGGCATCGAGAATACGGTCACGCAGGGCGTCAGGCGAAAACCCGCCAAACACCACCGAGTGCACCGCGCCAATTCGCGTGCAGGCCAGCATGGCGTAGGCCGCTTCCGGGATCATCGGCATGTAGATGCACACGCGGTCGCCTTTTTTCACGCCACGGTTTTTCAGCACATTGGCCAGGCGGCTGACGTTTTGATGCAGTTGGCGGTAAGTGATCGTGGAGGATTTTGACGGATCGTCGCCCTCCCAGATGAAGGCCGGCTGATCGGCGCGTTGCGCCAGGTGACGGTCAATGCAGTTGTAGCTGACGTTCAGTTGGCCGCCGGCAAACCATTGGGCGGCACCGGTATTGATGTCTGACTGCTGGACGGTGTGCCACGGTGTTATCCAGTCCAGAAAGCCCTTGGCCTGTTCGGCCCAGAAGGTCTCTGGCTGCTCGATGGATTGGCGATAGAGGCGCTGATAGTCTTCTTGACTGAGTTGCGCAGCCCGGCGGACGGCATCGGCGGTGGGAAACGTGCTGATATCGAACATGAGCGATCCTTATTCTTGTTTTTGCGACAAGTGATAAAGATGCACCCTGTGGTGGGAGGGTTCAAGGCCAACGTCCAAACAGACGTTGGCCTTGAGTGATCAGCATCAGCCGCGGTGACGACCGCGGAAGTAGTTGATCAGGCCCTGGGTCGAAGCGTCCTCGGCTGAGGTTTCTTCGGCGCCCGTCAGGCGGTTGTAAACGCCTTTGCCCAGTTCCTTGCCCAGTTCAACGCCCCATTGGTCAAAAGCGTTGATGCCCCAGACCACGCTCTGCACGAACACCTTGTGCTCATACATCGCCACCAGCGCGCCGAGGCGACGAGGGCTGATGCGTTCGACCACGAGGGTGTTGCTCGGACGGTTGCCCGGGATCACCTTGTGCGGTGCCAGCTTCTGCACTTCCGCTTCCGGCAGGCCCTTTTCACGCAGCTCGGCTTCGGCTTCGCCGCGGGTCTTGCCGAGCATCAGTGCCTGGCTCTGGGACAGGCAGTTGGCGTATAACCACTGGTGGTGATCGGAGACCGGGTTGAAGCTGACGATCGGCACGATGAAGTCGGCCGGGATCAGTTGCGTCCCTTGGTGCAGCAGCTGGTGGTAAGCGTGCTGCCCGTTGCAGCCTACGCCGCCCCAGATCACCGGGCCTGTATCGGTGGACACTGGCGTGCCGTCCTGGCGGACGCTCTTGCCGTTGGATTCCATGTCCAGCTGTTGCAAATGCTTGGTGATGTTACGCAGGTAATGGTCGTACGGCAGGATCGCATGGCTCTGCGCGCCCCAGAAGTTGCCGTACCACACGCCCAGCAAACCCAGCAGCACAGGCATGTTGGCTTCGAACGGCGCGTTCAGGAAGTGCTGGTCCATGGTGTAGGCACCCGACAGCAGTTCCTTGAAGTTGGACATGCCGATGGCCAGGGCGATTGGCAAGCCAATCGCCGACCACAGCGAGTAACGCCCACCTACCCAATCCCACATCGGGAAGATGTTCTCTTCACGAATACCAAAGGCTACGGCCGCCGCGTTGTTGCTCGAAACGGCGATGAAGTGGCGATACAGCTCAGCTTCCGAACCACCCTGGGCCAGGTACCAGGCGCGGGCGGCCTGGGCGTTCTTCAGGGTTTCAAGGGTGTTGAAGGATTTGGACGACACAATGAACAGCGTGGTCTCGGCGCGCAGCTTCATGGTCAGCTCGTGGAACTCGCTGCCGTCGATATTCGCCAGGTAGTGGCAACGCACGCCTTTGTGGGCGTAGGACAACAGCGCTTCGGAGACCAGTTCCGGACCGAGGAACGAACCACCGATGCCGATGTTCACCACGTCGGTGATCGGCTTTTCGGTGTAGCCACGCCACAGGCCGTCGTGGATGCGGCCGACCAGGTCAGTAATCTGGTTCAGCACCTTGTGCACGTCCGGCATGATGTTCACGCCGTTGACCGACAGCTTGTCACCCACCGGGCGGCGCAGGGCGGTATGCAGCGCCGGGCGGCCTTCGGAAGAGTTGACGGGCTCGCCCGCGTACAGCGCATCAATCGCGCCTTTAAGGTTCACTTCCTTGGCCAGGTCCACCAGCAGGTCGCGGGTTTCGCTGGTGATCAGGTTTTTCGAATAATCGAGGAAAAGTCCGCAGCTGCTCAAGGTAAATTGGGAAAAGCGCTGAGGGTCGGCATTGAACGCTTCGCGCATGCTGAAATCCTGCATGGCTTGGCGATGTTGAACAAGCGCTTGCCAGGCGGGCAGAGCGGTAACGTCATGAGGGGTGCGGTAGTACGCCATCGCTGCGGGTTTCCTTTTATTACAGGGACTGCCTTTAGGACACTTAAAAGCCCGGAACATCCATTCTTGTCTCAACGACTGGGTTCCAGACAGCGCTAACCATAGCGCAGGGCGATTACATTAAACCTAGCGTGTGGATATGTCTTGGCTTTGTCTGCGCTGTGGCCGGTACTTTTTTATACCGGCACAGCCGTCGGGGCAACAGGTGGAGGGTAAAGTGGGGTCAGGCGAGGTTCAGGTGCAGGTTATCGATCAGGCGTGTGGCGCCCAGATAAGCGGCGACCAGGATCACCACATCCCGATCTTCAGCCGTGGCCGGGCGCAGATGTACGCCTTGGCGCACTTCCAGGTAGTCCATGCGTAGCCCTGCGGCTTCAATCTGCCGGATTTGCTCGGCGCGAAGCTTGGCGAAATCATGATCACCGTCTTGGATGGCCGTGGCGATCTGGCTGAGGGCGCGGTACAGCACCGGCGCGACCGCACGTTGCTCCTCGGTGAGGTAACCGTTGCGTGATGACAGCGCGAGGCCGTCCGCTGCACGCACGGTGGGTTCGCCGATGATCTGGATCGGCATGTTCAGATCGCGGACCATGGCGCGAATGACCGCCAACTGCTGGTAGTCCTTCTGGCCAAATACGGCCATGTCGGGCTGGACCATGTTGAACAACTTGCTGACCACCGTGGCCACGCCTTCGAAATGCCCTGGGCGGCTGGCGCCGCACAAGCCTTCGGACAGTTGTGGCACGCTGACGCGGGTCTGGCCGTTCATGCCATCGGGGTACATTTCCTCGACAGTGGGCGCAAACAGCAGGTTGCAGCCCGCCTGCAGGAGTTTTTCCTGGTCGGCGGCCAATGTGCGCGGGTATTTATCCAGATCTTCGCCGGCACCGAATTGCAGTGGGTTGACGAAAATGCTCGCCACCACGAAATCTGCCTGCTGCGCGGCCTTGGTCACCAGGGTGGCATGGCCGCTATGCAGGTTGCCCATGGTAGGCACAAAGCCGATGCGTTTGCCGGCGCTGCGGGCGTGGGTCACGGCAGCCCGCAGTTCGCGGACGGTTTTAACGGTGTTCATGCCGAGAATCCGTGTTCAACGCCTGGGAAAGTCACATTCTTGACTTCGCTGACGTAAGCGCTCAGGGCTGCGTGAATGCTGTCCTGGCCGGCCATGAAGTTCTTCACGAACTTGGGTACGTGACCGCTAATCGACAGGCCGAGCATGTCGTGCAGGACCAGCACCTGACCATCGGTGGCGGAGCCGGCGCCAATGCCGATTACCGGCACTTTGACGGCCTGGGTGATTTCTGCGGCCAGTTCGCTGGGGACGCACTCCAGCACAATCATCGCGGCACCGGCTTGTTCCAGGGCGATGGCATCGGCGCGCATCTGGCGCGCCTGGGCTTCATTGCGACCCTGTACCTTGTAGCCGCCGAGGATGTTCACCGACTGCGGGGTCAGGCCCATGTGTGCACATACCGGTACACCGCGTTCAGCCAGCAGCCGGATCGACTCGGCCAGCCACACGGCGCCTTCGACTTTGACCATGTGGGCGCCGGCCTGCATCAGCTTGCCGGCGTTCTGGAAGGTTTGCTCAAGCGTGGCATAACCCATGAACGGCAGGTCGGCGATGATCAGCGCACCGTCGTTGCCACGCTTGACGCTGGCGGTGTGGTAGGCCAGTTCATCCGTGGTCACGGGCAGCGTGCTGTCATTCCCTTGAAGAACCATGCCCAGGGAGTCGCCCACTAACAACACTTCAACCCCGGCCTGGCAACAGGCGTTGGCGAAGGTGGCGTCATAGCAGGTCAGCATGGTGATTTTTTCACCCTTGAGCTTGAGGCTCTGCAAGGTGGTCAGGGTAATGTCTGGCATGAAAAGGGTCCTCGTTCAGGCGCTTGGAAACAGCGAGTAACGCGCGTGAGTCTTCGTTTATACAGGCGCACTGTCTTGAAAGCAGTGCTTATAAGGCCTGGATTGCGCCCTGTAGCGCCGGGTTGGCGGCAGCGGGACGCCTATAGTCGTGAGGAGGACACGGGAAGTCAATTGGATGTGTTACCGCATTGTTACGATGGCGGTGTTACCGCTGTTACTGATGCCATTGCGCAACTTGTGCGCGGTTTACGGCAGCGCAGATCAGATGTGGGAGCTGGCTTGCCTGCGATGGCATCCACGCGGTGTGGCTGATACACCGAGTCGCTTGTATCGCAGGCAAGCCAGCTCCCACATTGACCGAGTCATTCTTGCGGTAAGCGTTCCAGGCCGACGAATGGGCAGGCTGTGAGCAGGGTGCTCAAGCGTTGGCCGTCAGGCAGTTGCAGGTCGGTTGACGCCAATTCAGCCAGCGGATACAGCACAAAGGCGCGCAGATGCATCTGGTAGTGCGGCACCTTGAGGCGCGGTTCGTCGATCAGGCGATCACCGAACAGCAAGATATCCAGATCCAGTGTGCGTGGGCCCCAGCGCTCAAGACGTTCGCGGCCCTGGTCATTCTCGATGGCTTGCAGTGCGTCGAGCAGGTCCAGCGGCGCCAGGCTGCTGTCCAGTGCCGCAACCGCGTTGGTGTAGCGCGGTTGGCCCGGGAGCAGGGAGTCACTTTGATAGAAGGCGGACACACCAGCGAGGTGGGTGCCAGGCAGTTGCGCCAGCGCCTCGATCGCGCTGCGCAATTGCTGTTGCGGGGCAGCCAGGTTGCTGCCCATGCCGATGTAGATACGTTCCACGTTTATTCGCCCGCGGCGCCCGAGGCATCGGCACTGCTGCGTTTACGCTTGCTGCCGCTGCGGCGACGCTTTTTCGGCCCTTCACCGGCACCATCGCCTTTGCTGCCAAGCTCACGAATCATTTCGCGACGCTGGCTGTCATTGGCGTCCTGATAGTCAGTCCACCATTCGCCCAGGCCATCGGTCTGCTCACCGGCGCTTTCGCGCAGCAGCAGGAAGTCGTAGCCGGCACGGAAGCGTGGGTTGTCCAGCAGCAGGTCAGCACGCTTACCGCTGCGACGCGGCAAACGTTCCTGCATGTCCCAGATTTCGCGGATCGGCATGGTGAAGCGTTTCGGGATGGCGATGCGTTGGCACTGCTCGGCGATCAGTTCGTGAGCGGCTTCCTGCATGGCCGGGATCGGCGGCATGCCACGGTCCTGCAGGCGCAGTACGCGCTTGGGCAGCGCTGGCCACAGCAGGGCGGCAAACAGGAATGCCGGGGTTACCGGTTTGTTCTGCTTGATGCGCAGGTCGGTGTTGACCAACGCTTCGCTGATCAGCGTGTGGGTGTACGTGGGGTTATATTCCAGCGCCTCGGCACTGGCCGGGAACAGCGGGTCGAACAACTGCAGGTCGACGAGCATTTCGAAGGTGTCGGCGGCATACCCCGAGAGGAACAACTTGAGCACCTCTTCGAACAGGCGTGCCGAGGGGATTTCCCGCAGCATGGGCGCCAGCTCGCGAATCGGCGCGGCAGTGTGCTTCTCGATACCGAAGTTGAGTTTGGCCGCGAACCGCACGGCGCGCAGCATACGCACCGGATCTTCCTGATAGCGCTGGGTCGGGTCACCGATCAGGCGGATCAGGTTATTGCGAATGTCGTGTACGCCATTGGCGTAATCGAGGATGCGCTCGCTGACCGGATCGTAATAAAGGGCATTGATGGTGAAGTCGCGACGTTGCGCGTCCTCCTCCAGGGTGCCGTAGACGTTATCACGCAGGATGCGCCCGCTCTCGTTGCGGGAAGACTGATTGGTGTCTTCCTCTTCATCGTTTTGCGGGTGGCCGGCGCGGAAGGTCGCGACCTCGATGATTTCGCGACCAAAATGGATATGCACCAGCTTGAAGCGCCGGCCGATGATTCGTGCGTTACGAAACTCGGCGCGCACTTGTTCAGGCGTGGCGCTGGTGGCGACGTCGAAATCCTTGGGCGTGATATTGAGCAGCATGTCGCGTACGCAACCACCCACCAGGTAAGCCTGGTAGCCGGCGTTCTGCAAACGTTCGACGATGTTCACTGCATAACGGCTGAATTGAGCGCGCTGCAACGAATGCTGGCTGCTGTTGAGCACTTCAGGCGTGCTGCGTTTGTGTTGCGTACGACGCAAGGGAGAACGGAATGACTGGAACAACTTCTTCAGCATGGGATGCACTGTTTGAAGGAATGTTCGGCCATAACGAAGAATGACCGCATGATGGGCGGGGATTCTAGCATTTAGTCAGGGGATGGTGTAGGAACAAGCTACAGGCATTGCGCCTTAAGCGTTTTGGAGTCAAATCCCGGAAACTACAAGGGGAGCCGAAGCTCCCCCAGAAGTAGTTGCGTGCTCTATTTTTATTATTGATTTCGGGCTTCTTGTTTTTGTTGATCGCCCTCGCCATGAAGCTTCACCTTCATGACACTCCCAATCGAGAGTCAAGAGCAAACGGATTGCTTTGGTCGCTGTGTTGCTGATCTACGATCCAACCAGTTCAGGCTCTGCCTTAGGGCAGTTTTTGTTGTTCTCGGCCTGGTTGCGGGGCAAGCCCCAAATGCAACGCCTCTCCAAAAGAATCAGTTAGCTGCGCCTCCGCCGTGTTGTTTTTGTTATGCGTGAGTCGATTCGTCTTATTTTTATTGTCTTGTACATAGCTTGTTATTGTTTTTGTACTAAGCATATAGCAGGGTGCGTGCCAACTTTTGTGCCGGCCAGCAAAATCAGGGGGTTGAGGTGGTTTTGCAGTTTTCGAGGGCAAAAAAAAGCCGGGGCTTCGTTACCGTAAGCCCCGGCTTTTGTTACGTGAAAAGTCAGCGGTAACAGTTTTTTCACATTAACAGGTGTTACCCATGGGGGCGCACCCTCAGCTCTCGCTGGCAACCCCGGTCTTGCGCCGCGGAATGCCCAGGCGCTGGCGCCGCTCCCACAGGCACTTGCGACTCACACCCAGTTTGCGGGCCAATTCGGTCTCGGTCATATGGTCCTGATGTTCCAGGACGAAATGCTGGAAGTAGTCTTCCAGTGACAAATCCTCCGTCGGCTCATGACTGGTATTGCTACCGCCGCCCTGTTGTGGGGCCAGGCCGATGAAGTCATCGTCTTCCAGGTCACTGAGCTCGATATCGATGCCCAAAAGCTCGGCGGAAATCTCCGGGCTTTCCGACAGGATCACCGCGCGCTCCACGGCGTTCTCCAATTCCCGCACGTTACCCGGCCACGAGTAATGCCGGATTGCCTGCTCGGCGTCCGCGGCAAACTTCAGGTCGGTACGGTTGATGCGTGCGCTCTGGCGTAACAGGAACGCACTGGCGATCTCGTTGACGTCGGCGCCGCGCTCGCGCAGGGCCGGCAATTTGAGGGCGATCACGTGCAGGCGGTAATACAAGTCTTCACGGAACTGGCCGATCTTGGCCAGGCTCTTGAGGTCACGGTGCGTCGCTGCAATAAGCCGCACATCAACCTTTTGCGATTGCACCGAACCGACGCGGCGAATCTCGCCTTCCTGCAACACCCGCAACAAGCGCGCCTGGGCTTCCAGTGGCAGCTCGCCGATTTCATCGAGGAACAAGGTGCCGCCGTCCGCCGCTTCAACCAGGCCAGCACGCCCGGCGCTGGCGCCGGTGAACGCGCCTTTCTCGTGACCGAACAGTTCGGACTCGATCAGCGATTCGGGGATTGCCGCGCAGTTCACCGAGATCATCGGTGCCTTGGCGCGCTTGGACAGGTTGTGCAGGGCGCGGGCAACCAGCTCCTTGCCAGTGCCCGACTCGCCCTGGATCAATACATTGGAATCGGTCGGCGCCACTTTGCGGATCTTGCTGTACAGATCCTGCATCGGCGGGCAGGAGCCGATGATGCCGATCTCGCCATTGCTGTTGTCCACACCGGGCTTGTCGGCGCCGTTGGTCGCTTTGCCGACTGGACGCTGTTCGGCAGGCGCGCTGCTGGCCGACTGACGGTCACGCAGGATGCGGGCCACGGCTTGGAGCATCTCATCGTGATCGAAAGGCTTGGCGATATAGTCCACCGCGCCCATCTTCATCGAGTCGACCGCCGAGCGCAGGCTGGCGTAGCTGGTCATGATCAGCACCGGGGTGCCTTGGCCCAGCTTGATCAGCTCGGTGCCCGGAGCTCCAGGCAGGCGCAGGTCGCTGACAATCAGGTCGAACGTGGGGATGCTGAACCGCTCCTGGGCTTCCTGCACCGAGCCGGCTTCGCTGACCTGGTACTGATTTCGTTCAAGCAGGCGACGCAAGGCAGAGCGGATAATGGTTTCGTCTTCGACGATCAAAATGTGCGGCATTGATTCAATTCTCTCGACGGTCTCAGTTCACAGCGGACGTCGCTTCGACATGACGCGGCAAGGTCACCCGGATACGGGTGCCGCGTTGGCTTTCGGTGTCAGCCGGGCTGTCGATGGTGATTTGTCCATAATGCTCTTCAACGATGGAATAGACCAGTGCAAGGCCCAGACCGGTACCTTCACCGGGGTCCTTGGTGGTGAAGAAGGGTTCGAACAATCGGTCCATGATGTTCTGTGGGATGCCGCTGCCTTCGTCCTCCACGATCAGGTCGACCGTGTGCTCGAAAGCCTCGCTCTTGACGCGCACTGCGCTGCCGGCCGGCGATGCATCGCGTGCGTTGGACAGCAGGTTGATCAGCACTTGGGCCAGGCGTTGCGAGTCGCCATCGACCCAATGTTCCGGATCACACAGATTAAAGAACTGTACTTCGAAATTGCGCCGATTCAAGGCCAGAAGCCCAATGGCGTCCTGCGCGACCTCGGCCAGGCACACCGCTTCGTCCTGGTTTTGATGCGCGCCGGAGTGGGCGAAGCTCATCAGCGACTGCACGATGCGCGAAACGCGCTTGGTCTGTTCAAGGATCTGCCCGCTGATTTCAGTGATTTCACCGTCTTCCTCGCGCTCTTCGCGCAGGTTCTGCGCCAGGCAGGCGATACCGGTGATCGGGTTGCCGATTTCGTGGGCCACGCCGGCTGCGAGACGACCAATACTGGCCAGGCGCTCGGAATGCACAAGCTTGTCTTCGAGCATCTGCGTGTCGGTGAGGTCTTCCACCAGCAAAACCAGGCCGCTGTTACCGGGGGCCAGGGGCTCATCAATGGCGGCTTTGTGCAGGTTGAGCCAGCGGGTCTGGCCGTCGAGGGCCAGGTGCTGCTTGTGCAAGTGCTCGTCGGGCAGGTTGATAAACCCCTGAAGCAGTTCTTTCCACGGATCGGCCAGGGTATTGAGGCGCGAGCCCACTACCCGCTGGGCGGCGATGCCGGTGAGTTCTTCCATGGCCTTGTTCCACATCAGGATTTCCTGGTCCTTGGCCAGGGAACAGACACCCATCGGCAGTTCCTGCAAGGTCTGGCGGTGGTAACGGCGCAAGGCATCGAGTTCGGCGGCCAGGCCGGTGAGGCGTGAGTGGTAATCCTCCAGCCGGCTTTCGATGAAATGGATGTCTTCGGTCACGTAGTTTTCGCCGCCCGCCTTGTAGGGCAGGAAGGTTTCGACCATGTCCTGGGACACGCTGGGGCCCATCAGGCCGGAGAGGTTGGCCTCGATACGGTCACGCAGACGGCGCAGGGCATAGGGGCGACGCTCGTCGAACGGCAGGTAGAGGTCACGCAGCGCTTGCTCGACCTCCTTTTGCGCCGCCTTGGCGCCCAGAGGCTTGGCCAGTTGCGTGGCAAACTCCTGGGGCGAGGCTGCGTGCAGTTCGCGGCGTTGCGGGCGACGCACGTTGTCCACTGCGCAGGCTTCGGCGGCGCTGGTTTCTTCGGCACTGGCGTTGGTGAACAATGAGATCAGGGTAAACATCAGTACGTTGGCGGCCAGCGAGGCAATGGCCGCCATGTGCCAACTGGTGTCGTCGAGCACGTAAATCATGTTCAGCAACGGGATGTAGAAGCCCTGCAAGTTGCCGACCAGTGGTAGCAACATGGTGACGATCCACACCAGGATCCCCGCCAGCAGCCCTGCGATAAAACCACGGCGGTTGGCGGTCGGCCAGTACAGCACCGACAACACCCCCGGCAGGAACTGCAAGGTGGCGACAAACGCGACAATGCCAAGGTTGGCCAGGTCTTGCCCGGCGCCGAGCAGCAGGTAGAACCCGTAGCCGGCGGTAATGATCGCAACGATCAGCGCGCGGCGGGTCCATTTCAACCAGCGGTAGATATTGCCCTCAGCCGGCGGCTGGTACAGCGGCAGCACCAAGTGGTTGAGTGCCATGCCCGATAGCGCCAGCGTGGTGACAATGATCAATCCACTGGCCGCCGACAAACCGCCGACATACGCCAGCAGTGCCAACGCCGGGCTGTTGGCGGCAATGCCGATGCCCAGGGTGAAATACTCAGGGTTGGTGGTGGCCCCCAGTTTCAGGCCGGCCCACAGGATCAACGGCACCGCCAGGCTCATCAGTAACAGGAACAGCGGCAAACCCCAGCTCGCACTCACCAGTGAGCGTGGGTTGAGGTTTTCGGTGAAGGTCATGTGGTACATGTGCGGCATTACGATCGCCGAGGCGAAGAACACCAACAGCAGCGTGCGCCATGGGCCTTCCTGCAAGGGTGTGTGCAGCGCGGCGAGGGCAGTCTGGTTTTGCAGCAGCCACAGCTCCAGCTGTTGCGGGCCGTCGAACACGCCGTAGAGCGCATACAGGCCGACGCCGCCGATGGCGATCAGCTTGATGACCGACTCAAAGGCAATTGCGAACACCAAACCTTCGTGTTTCTCGCGGGTAGCAATATGGCGCGAGCCGAAGAAAATTGTGAACAGGCTGATCAGTGCACAGAAAGCCAGGGCAACACGGTGTTGCACGGGTTCGCGGGTCAGGATGCTGATGGAGTCTGCCACTGCTTGAATCTGCAGGGCCAGCAACGGCAGTACGCCGATCAGCATGAAAATCGTGGTCAACGCACCGGCCCAGGTACTGCGAAAGCGGAAGGCAAACAGGTCCGCCAGGGATGATAACTGGTAGGTACGAGTGATTTTCAGGATCGGGTACAGCAACACCGGCGCCAGCAGGAACGCACCGGACACCCCCAGGTAACTGGACAGAAAGCCGTAGCCGTACTGATAGGCCAGGCCCACCGTACCGTAGAACGCCCAGGCGCTGGCGTACACGCCCAGGGACAAGGTGTAGGTCAGCGGATGGCGAATGATCGCCCGCGGAATCATTCCGCGCTCACTGATCCAGGCCACGCCGAACAACGCAGCCAGGTAGGCGGCGCTGATCAGCAGCATCTGGGTGAGGCTAAAGCTCATCGGCATCTTTTTGGCTCTGCAGGATGAAGGTCACGACGATCAGGATCAGCCATAGCAGATAAGGGCGATACCAGGCGCCCGTGGCGTCGATCCACCAATCCATGATGGCGGGGGAGAACAGGTAGATCCCGACGACCAGCAACAGGACCAATCGATAGATGTACATATTGGCCTCTGATTAAAAATCTGCGGCGATGGTAACGGATGGCGGGCAACCTGCAAGCGCCTTCAACTCAATTGCGCTTCGGCCAGCGTGAGTGTGCGGGGGATCTGCGTCGCGTCCCAGTGCGTAATGCCCCAATCCAGCAGTTCCCGTGGGCTTGCGTAAAGCAGTTCGTTACCGGCTGGCTGGCCGAGGGCGCGCAGTGCGCGAAGCAGCAAGGGCGTGGCCTGGTCGGCGGTCAACGGTGGAGAGCGGTAGGATTTTCCCAGTTTGTTGCCGTCCGGCTGCACAATCAGTGGTACATGCAGGTAACGTGGCTGGCGCAGGCCGAGCAGCTCTTGCAAGTAAAGCTGGCGCGGCGTGGAGTCCAGCAGGTCGGCGCCGCGCACGATATCGGTAACCCCTTGCCAGGCATCGTCGAGGACCACGGCCAACTGATAGGCGTAGAGGCCGTCGCGGCGCCGGATGATGAAGTCGCCGGCGTCGCGGCCCAGATGCTGTCGGAACTCGCCCTGCACGCGGTCGGTAAAGTGGTATTCCAGTTCAGGCACACGCAGACGGATGGCAGCATCCTGCTGGTCGTGGCCGGCATTGCGGCACAAGCCTGGGTAAATCCCGTTGTAGGGTTCCAGTTGCTTGCGCGAGCATGTGCAGGCATAGGCCAGGCCATGGTTGAACAGGTCATTCAGCACTTTGGCGTAGGCGTCATGCCGCTCGCTCTGCCGAACCAGCTCGCCATCCCATTCAAAGCCGTAGCTTTGCAGGGCATGCAGGATCGCTGCCTGGGCGCCGGGCTCTTCACGGGGAGGGTCAAGGTCTTCCATGCGCATCAACCAGCGGCCATGTTGGGCGCGTGCGTCGAGGTAGGAGGCGAGGGCGGCAACCAGGGAGCCGAAGTGCAAATGGCCGCTGGGCGTGGGGGCGAAACGCCCGATATAGGTAGAGGCTGTCATGGGCGGATACTACTGCAAAACCGGTAAACGCCAGAAACAAAAATGGGGCGTTTGCACGCCCCATTCGTTCAGCTCGACAGGGTTACTTGCCGACCTGTTTTTCCTTGATTTCAGCCAAGGTCTTGCAGTCTACGCACAGGTCCGCAGTCGGGCGGGCTTCGAGGCGGCGAATACCGATCTCGACGCCGCAGGATTCGCACCAGCCATACTCTTCGTCTTCGATCAATTGCAGGGTCTTGTCGATCTTCTTGATCAACTTGCGTTCGCGATCACGAGCGCGCAGTTCAAGGGCGAATTCCTCTTCCTGGCTGGCACGGTCTGCCGGGTCCGGGAAGTTGGCTGCTTCGTCCTTCATATGGTCAACCGTGCGGTCGACTTCCTGCATCAAGTCCTGCTTCCACTGCTTCAGGATTTTGGAGAAGTGCTCGCGCATGGGCTTGCCCATGTATTCCTCGCCCTTGGATTCAACGTAGGGCTGGAAACCGCTGATGCTCTGTTGCTTTGCTTGGGTGGACATGAATAGACCGCCTCTCACTCTTCTAATCCATTGCGCAGGATTGCAACGTCACCGACACCTGCCGGCCCTGCGGCTGCAAGCGGGCGAACTTACCAGATAGATTCAGGGTGCGCTACTCCCGGTTGTCGAGCTCCAGGGCAAAGGGGTTGCAAACTGCAGCAGCCCGCCATGACTGGGTATGTATCGCCTCGAATGTTGATTTTAGCTGTTTTACGAGCGTGCGCAGGGTGCACTTGCAGCCCCAATCAGGCAATAGAGCATGTTTTACCGCGAGGGTTCGGTAGAATCCTGATTTTGTCCTCACCGTTAAGGAAGGCTAATGGCTCAGCCCTACAGTGCGCGCAGTCGCGCCATCGAACCTTTTCATGTCATGGCGTTGCTGGCACGCGCCAATGAGCTGCAGGCTGCCGGCCACGACGTGATCCATCTGGAAATCGGCGAACCGGACTTCACCACCGCCGAGCCGATCATCCAGGCCGGCCAGGCTGCGCTGGCCAACGGCAAGACGCGCTACACGGCGGCCCGTGGGGTGCCCGAGTTGCGCGAGGCCATCAGCGGGTTTTACCAGCAGCGCTACGGCTTGAGTGTCGATCCCGAGCGTATCTTGATTACGCCCGGTGGCTCCGGCGCGTTGCTGTTGGCCAGCAGCTTGCTGGTCGACCCTGGCAAGCACTGGCTGCTGGCTGATCCAGGCTACCCCTGCAATCGACACTTTCTGCGGCTGGTAGAGGGCGCGGCGCAATTGGTGCCGGTGGGGCCTGAGGTCCGCTATCAGTTGACCGCCGATCTGGTCGCCAGGCATTGGGACCAGGACAGCGTGGGCGCGCTGGTTGCGTCACCGGCCAACCCTACCGGCACAGTCCTCACGAGGGGCGAACTGGCAGGCTTGTCGAGTGCAGTCAAAGCGCGTAACGGCCACTTGGTAGTGGACGAAATCTACCACGGCCTCACCTACGGCACCGATGCCGCCAGCGTGCTGGAAGTCGACGATGACGCCTTCGTCTTGAATAGTTTTTCGAAGTATTTCGGCATGACCGGATGGCGCCTCGGTTGGCTGATAGCGCCTCCTGCTGCGATCAGCGAATTGGAAAAACTGGCGCAGAACCTCTACATCAGTGCGCCGAGCATGGCCCAGTACGCTGCCTTGGCCTGTTTTACCCCGCAGACCCTGAGCATTCTTGAAGAGCGCCGCGCCGAATTCGGCCGGCGTCGTGACTTTCTGCTGCCGGCGCTGCGCGAGCTTGGATTCGGTATCGCCGTGGAGCCGGAAGGGGCGTTTTATTTGTATGCCGATATCAGCGCGTTCGGCGGCGATGCCTTCGCGTTCTGCCGTCACTTTCTGGAGACCGAGCACGTGGCTTTTACACCCGGGCTGGATTTCGGTCGTTATCAAGCGGGCCACCATGTGCGTTTTGCCTACACGCAAAATATTGACCGACTGCAAGAAGCGGTGGAGCGCATCGCTCGTGGCCTGCGGAGCTGGCAAGGCTGATGCGCTTTCATCCTCCTCTTGAAGAAGGGCGGCTGATCCGCCGCTACAAGCGTTTTCTCACCGATATCGAAACCGTTACCGGCGAGTTGCTCACCATCCATTGCCCGAACACCGGCTCGATGCTCAATTGCATGGTCGAAGGTGGCCAGGTCTGGTTCAGCCGTTCCTCGGACCCCAAGCGCAAGTTGCCAGGCACCTGGGAAATTGCCGAAACGCCTCAGGGCCGGCTGGCGTGCGTCAACACCGCGCGGGCCAATCAGTTGGTTGAAGAGGCGCTGCTGGCTGGCGTGATCACTGAACTCAATGGCTTTACGGCGCTCAAGCGTGAAGTGCCGTACGGCCAGGAGAAGAGCCGCATTGACTTTCGCCTGGATTACCCACAGGGCGCCGCCTTCGTGGAGGTCAAAAGCGTCACCCTGGGTTTTGACGCAACCTCGGTGGCGGCTTTTCCTGATGCAGTGACGCAGCGCGGCGCCAAGCACTTGCGCGAACTGGCTCACCTGGCGCGTGAAGGTGTGCGGGCGGTGCAGTTGTATTGCGTGAATTTGTCGGGCATCGATGCGGTTCGCCCAGCGGTGGAAATTGACGCCGGTTACGCTGCGGCGTTACGCGAGGCCAAGGCCGCGGGTGTGGAGGTGCTGGCTTACGGCGTACGGGTCACACCGCAAGAGATGTATGTCGAGCGTCGACTGAAGGTGTTGTTGGGCGACTAGAGTTCTACCCACAAGCCTTGTTCATCCTCATGGCCGGGCAGGGCGGTGAGACTCTGGCCTGCGCACGGGCCGGCGATGCACTCGCCGCTCTCGATCAGGAATAGGGCGCCATGGGTGGCGCATTGGATCAGGCTGGCGCTGGCGTCGAGGAAGCGGTCGGGCTGCCATTCCAGCGGGACGCCGCGATGGGGGCAGCGGTTGCGATAAAAGTAGGCAATGCCGTCTCGGCGCACGGCCAGCAGTTTATGGCCATCGATATCAAAACCGCGGCTGCTGTTGGGTGCGAGGTCGCTTGAGGGGCAGAGAAACTTCATTTCAATCCTTAAGTGCCTTGACGTTCAAATGCAAACAATTATCAAATGGCCGCTTCGCCCGTCAGCTGACTGGGTGCTTAATACGATGTCCGGCAGCAATGTTCTGTCACATTGATGAGTGCCTGAATGGCCCTGCTCTAGGAAGGAAACCCTGTTATGCGCCTGAGTACCAGCGCTATTGCGCTTGTTGCCTCATTACTGGTCAACCACGGGGCACACGCCTCTGAACTGCCACAACGCTGGGTCAGTGCTGGAGGGGCGCTATCGGAATGGGTGACGGCTTTAGGCGGCGAATCGAAATTGGTCGGGGTCGACACCACCAGCCAGCATCCGCAGTCGCTCAAGGCGTTGCCGAGCATTGGCTACCAGCGGCAGCTGTCGGCTGAAGGCATTCTCAGCCTGCGCCCGCAAATCCTTGTGGGCACTGAGGAAATGGGGCCGCCGCCGGTACTGGCGCAGATTCGCAATGCCGGCGTGCAGGTCGAGATGTTTTCGGCCCAGCCGGATTTGCCGACATTGAAGGGCAACCTTGAACACTTGGGAAAACTGCTGGGCAGTGAGACCCGGGCAGACGCACTGTTTGCCAAATACGGGCAGGCGCTGGAGCAGCAAAAAAGCTGGGTGACCAAGGCCCAGGCGGCGCAAAAGGCTCCGGGCGTGCTGTTGTTGCTGGGCCATGCCGGTGGCAAGCCGCTGATCGCGGGCAAGGACACGGCCGCCGATTGGATATTGCAGCAGGCGGGCGGACGTAACCTGGCCACGCACTCGGGCTATAAGCCCTTTTCAGTCGAGTCTTTGGCGGGGTTGAGTCCTGATGTGCTGGTGTTTGCCGATCGCGCGCTGACCGGTGATGCGGCGCGCGCTGCCTTGTTCAAGGAAAACCCGATTCTCGCGTCGACACCGGCAGCCAAGCGTGGGCGAGTGTTTGAACTGGATCCGACCTTGCTGGTGGGTGGCCTGGGGCCGCGATTGCCAGAAAACCTGGTGAAACTGTCCGCTGGTTTTTATCCGTCCCAGGCTAAATCGGCTCCATGACCACTCTGCTTAAGCCCAAGACACTGTTTATTGGCCTGTCGCTGCTGTGTGTGTTGGCGATCTGGCTTTCATTGGCCCTCGGACCGGTCAGCTTGCCGTTGATTGATACGCTCAGAGCCGCGTTAAGGCTATTGGGCGTGCCGATTGAGGCGGCGGGGTTGGAGCAGGCTGAATTGATTCTGGGGCAGATTCGCCTGCCGCGGACCCTTTTGGGGCTGGCCGTCGGCGGTGTCCTTGCGTTGTCGGGCGTGGCGATGCAGGGGTTGTTTCGCAACCCGCTGGCCGATCCCGGGTTGGTGGGTGTGTCCAGCGGTGCGGCGTTGGGGGCAGCGGTGGCGATTGTCGGCGGTTCGTTCTTCGGTGGGCTGCCGGATGCGTTCGGTCCCTATTTGTTGTCGCTGTGCGCATTTCTGGGGGGGCTGGGCGTTACCGCACTGGTCTACCGGTTGGGGCGTCGCAATGGCCAGACCAATGTCGCGACGATGCTGCTTGCCGGTATCGCGCTGACGGCACTGGCCAGCTCAACGGTGGGGCTGTTTACCTATCTGGCCGACGATGCCACCTTGCGCACCCTGACGTTCTGGAACCTGGGCAGCCTCAATGGCGCGAGCTATTCGCGGTTGTGGCCCTTGCTGTTGGTAAGCGCGGGCGTCGCGCTGTGGTTGCCGCGCCGGGCGAAAGCGCTGAACGCATTGCTGCTGGGTGAGTCGGAGGCCAATCATCTGGGCATTGATGTTGAGGGGCTCAAGCGCGAGTTGGTGTTCTGCACGGCCCTGGGCGTTGGTGCAGCCGTGGCGGCTGCGGGCATGATTGGTTTTGTCGGTTTGGTGGTGCCACATCTGGTGCGGCTGCTGGCGGGGCCGGATCATCGGGTGCTGTTACCGGCGTCAGTGCTGGCGGGCGCGAGCCTGCTGTTGTTTGCCGATCTGGTGGCGCGCTTGGCGTTGGCGCCGGCGGAACTGCCGATCGGTATTGTCACTGCATTTATCGGTGCGCCATTTTTCCTCTATTTATTGTTACGAGGGCGCGCCTGATGCTGCGGGTAGAAGCGTTGCAGATTCGGCGCGGTGGTAAAACCGTGTTGTCCGATGTCACCTTGGACCTGCTGCCGGGCGAAGTGCTGGGCGTGCTGGGGCCCAATGGTGCGGGCAAAAGTACCTTGCTCGGAGCGCTGTGCGGGGAGTTGTCGCCTGATCAGGGCAAGATCTGGTTGGACCAGCAAGAATTGAAGAGTCTGGGAGGGGCGCAACGTGCCCAGCGTCTGGCGGTGTTGCCACAGACGTCCACCCTGGACTTCGCCTTTCGTGTCGAAGAGGTGGTGGGCATGGGGCGCTTGCCTCATCAGACCGGGCGAGTGCGCGACGATCAAATCGTCCGCGCGGCGCTGCACGCGGCCGACGTGGGCCACCTGAGTGGCCGCAGTTACCTGGCCTTGTCGGGCGGCGAGCGACAAAGGGTGCACTTGGCGCGGGTGTTGGCGCAGTTATGGCCAGGTGAGGCGGGGCAAACGTTGTTGTTGGACGAGCCAACGTCGATGCTTGATCCCCTGCACCAGCACACCACCTTGCAGGCGATTCGCAGCTTTGCCGACAAGGGGGCTGCGGTGCTGGTGATCCTGCATGACTTGAACCTGGCGGCGCGTTACTGCGACCGGATCCTGCTGCTGGAAGGCGGACGCCCCCATGCTCTGGATAGGCCCGCAACAGTCCTGCAACCTGAGCCACTCAAGGCTGTATTTGGTCTGGATGTGCTGGTACAACCGCATCCGGAGCGGGGGCATCCGCTGATCATTGCGCGCTGAAGTCAGTAATTTGCAGGCAAAAAAAGACCCGGCAAGAGCCGGGTCAAATAACCGTGATTAGCCTGATGAGGAGATAATCTGAGAGTCCGAACCAATGGTCTTTCAGTTATCGGCTGATCTCGCGACCAGTTGTGATAATCATAACGATTCTCATTTGAGAGTCAACTATTGTTTTATCTGCTCATCCAGTTTTTCTCAAACGCTCGTTTGTAATGCCTGTAAACATTGGGCTTGAGGGCCGATCTAGTTTTTCTGCCGCGCTGACAGGGCATCCAACTGGCGGTTCAGCGCCTCCTTGCGTTCAGAGGGGAGGTCGTTCCAGTGCACATCCATCAATGCGCCTTCAATGGCGTACAGCAGAACTTTCGAAGCTCGGAAGCCGCGAGTCCGTACGGCTCGGTAAGCATCGACCGCGCCCAGGCGGCGCAAGTCAGACGCGCTGTGGATACCCACCGCATGCAGCCACTGCGCTGATGTCTTGCCGAGGTTTTTCAGGTGTTGCAGCTCATCGTTCATCAAGCCTCCTTGCGACGGCCGAATGGTGCGGTGGGTATCGTGACCAGGCAGCCTGAAAATGAGTGTAGCGCTCAGTAGGAAAAACGCAGTTCTTTGGGCAGGAACGGCTGAAAAGCTTATAAGAATGTGGCGATGCTTTAGCTGACGGGCAGGCGTGAAACGCCCGGCACGCTTGAGGCGAAGCCGGGGTTCAGAAGGTGGATTACTTGGTGCGGTAGCGTAGGCGAGTGCCGAAGTTGACTGACATCAGGATCTCGTCAGCCGTGAGCTCGGGTGGGAAGTAAGTGCCGGAAATCTGCGCGTGGGCCAGGCTCGCGCCTTCCATCGAGCAGTCGCGTAAATCCAGGCCGCGCAAGTCGGCAGAGCGAAAATAGGCGTCGGTGAAGTCAACGCCTGCGGCGTTCAGATCTCGCAGGTCCAGCCCTCGGAAGTCGCCACCGCGCATATCGATGGTGCCGTCTTGAGGGCGCTGCTGGTTGAAGCCGCGGATGTCATCCTTGTGCAGGAGCGCATAGAGCGGGGTATCAAGAAGCTTGGGCTGACTCACGATAGCGACTCCTGTTAGGTGGTGATGTCATTATAGTGGCTATATTGCCGGGTCGTGCGCCATGTGGGCGACACGACCAGGAAATATTGCTTACAAGCCCGGGAGGCGCTGGCGAATATGCGCGACCAACGCATCCAGCGTTCCGCTTTCATTGGTTTCCACGCGCTTGCTCAGCAACAGCTCTTGCGCCGTCAACGGCTCACGACTGGCTTGCTGCTCTTGGATAACGCTCAGCGTTGCGTCGGACGGATCGTTTTGATCCGCCTGACGTTGTGCCAGCCAACTGCTGATAACCGCTTGAGGTGCGTTGCAATCGAGGATCAGGAATGGCGCGCCGGTGGCTTCGGCGATCTGGGCTGCCGCATCACGTTGAGCGCGTTTCAAGAAGGTCGCATCCAGCACCACCGGGTAACCTGCGCGTAGTACGGTCTCGGCAATTTCGTTCAAGCGTGTATAGGTGGCAATGCTGGCGTCCTGATTGTAGATGCCGGCCTGTGGCGCGTTTTCGACCTGCTGCTCGCCAAACAGACGCTTGCGCTCCACATCCGAACGCAGGCGTACGGCGCCCAGGGCCTCGACCAGGCGCATGGCTACATGGCTCTTGCCTACCGCTGAAACACCATGGGTGATTGCCAGAAAGCGCGACGGAATGGTGCTGTAGCTTTCCGCCAGGTTGGCGTAGTTGCGGTACTGGCGCAGGGTAGTGGCGCGCTGCACCGGGCTTGCCTCGCTCGGCATGCTGAACAGCGCAACCTTTGCACGTACCAGCGCACGGTAGGCTTTATAGAAATTCAGCACTTCCAGGCCTTGATAGTCGCCGGTCAGTTCCAGGTACTGGCTGATGAAGCGGCGCGCCAGAGACTTGAGCCCACGGTCTTCAAGGTCCATGGCGAGGAAGGCGGTATCGGCGTACACATCGGTAAAGCGGAAAGGCTCGTTGAACTCGATGCAGTCGAAGATCACGACGTGGCCGTCAATCAGGGTGGCGTTGCCCAGGTGGATGTCACCGTGGCATTCGCGAGTGAAACCATCGAGCTTGCGTTGTTCAAGCAGCGGCTTGAGGCGCTCGAAGCTGCTTTCGGCCCAGGCTTGCAGGGCCTCAAGTTGAGTCAGGTCAGCTTTGTCGCTGAGGAATGGGCGAATCTGGTCGAAGTTCTGGCGTACCGGCGCCATGACTTCATCCGGCGTGCCGGCCGGGTGCTCTTGCGGGACCTTGGGGGCAGTGAGGTGAAAGTGCGCAATCTGACTGGCCATCTCGTCGATGTGGGCGTTGGTCAGTTCGCTGTTGGCTTGCAGGGTGCTGAGCATCTGGCTTTGCGGGAACTGGCGCATTTTCAGTGCGTACTCGATGACCGGGCCGTCGCCGCCCAACTGCGGCGCGTCGGCAGTGCCGGTAATCGGCAACACTTCGAGATACAAATCTTTGGTCAAGCGCTGGTTGAGACGCAGCTCCTCATTGCAGAAGTGGCCACGTTTTTCCAGATCGGTGAAATCCAGAAATCCGAAGTTCATCGGTTTCTTCAATTTGTAAGCATAGGGACCTGTCAGAACCACCCAGGAAATATGGGTCTCGATGACTTGAAATGCTTCAACCGGATGAGGGTATAAAGCCGGGTTTTGCAGGGCAGCGATCAGGGACTGGCTCACGGGCGATCCTTCAAAGTCTGGGAGAAATCATCGTGGCCATTATGGCTGCTGATGCCAGTCGTGCAAACCGCTGTCCGGCTCATGTTGATCATCAATAAAGTGCGTATAATCCGCCGCCATGACTCGAACCCGATCTCCCCGTTCCCGTAAAAAACCTCCTTCCCGCAGCTTGCGCCCCTGGTTGGGCTGGGCGCTCAAGCTGGGCCTGGTTGGCCTTGTGGTGGTCGCCGGCTTTGCGGTGTACCTCGATGCCGTGGTGCAGGAAAAATTCTCTGGCAAGCGCTGGACGATTCCGGCCAAGGTGTATGCACGCCCGCTGGAACTGTTCTCCGGGCAGAAGCTGAGCAAGGAGGACTTCCTTACCGAGCTCGACGCACTGGGCTATCGCCGCGAACCTGTGAGCAATGGCCCCGGCGCCGCAGCCGTCAGCGGCAACACCGTCGACCTGAACACCCGTGGGTTCCAGTTCTACGAAGGCCTGGAAAAAGCTCAGCCGGTACGCGTGCGTTTCTCCGGCGATTATGTGGCTGAACTGTCCTCGCTCAATGGCTCCAAGCTGCCGGTAGTGCGCCTGGAACCGTTGATGATTGGCGGTATTTATCCGAAAAACCTAGAAGATCGCATCCTGATCAAGCTTGATCAGGTACCGCCTTATTTGCTGGAAACCCTGGTGGCGGTCGAAGACCGCGATTTCTACAGCCATTGGGGCGTCTCGCCGAAGTCGATTGCCCGCGCTGTCTGGGTCAACACCTCCGGTGGCAAGATGACCCAGGGCGGCAGTACGCTCACGCAACAATTGGTCAAGAACTTCTACCTGACCAACGAGCGCAGCCTCACCCGTAAACTCACCGAAGCCATGATGGCGATGTTGCTGGAGCTGCATTACAGCAAGCAGGAAATCCTTGAGGCGTACCTCAACGAGGTATTCGTCGGTCAGGATGGCCAGCGCGCGGTGCACGGTTTCGGTTTGGCCAGCCAGTTCTTCTTTGGGCAACCGTTATCCGAGTTGAAGTTGCATCAGGTCGCGCTGCTGGTGGGCATGGTCAAGGGGCCGTCCTATTACAATCCGCGTCGCAACCCGGAGCGTGCGCTCGAACGTCGCAATCTGGTACTCGATGTATTGGAGCAGCAGGGTGTCGCGACGGCTGAACAAGTGGCCGCCGCGAAGAAAATGCCGTTGGGTGTGACCACTCGCGGCAAGTTGGCCGATAGCTCGTTCCCCGGCTTTATCGATCTGGTCAAGCGCCAGTTGCGTGAAGACTACCGCGACGAAGACTTGACCGAAGAGGGCTTGCGGATTTTCACCAGCTTCGACCCGATCCTGCAGATGAAGGCCGAAGCGTCCGTCAACGACACCTTCAAACGCCTGACCGGCCGTAAAGGCTCGGATGAAGTTGAAGCCGCCATGGTCGTGACCAACCCGGAAACCGGTGAAGTCCAGGCCATGATCGGCAGCCGCCAGGCCAGTTTCGCCGGCTTCAACCGCGCACTGGACGCCGTGCGGCCGATTGGCTCGCTGGTCAAGCCTGCGGTCTACTTGAGTGCGTTGGAAAAACCCAGCAAGTACACGCTGACCAGTTGGCTGTCGGATGACCCGTTGTCGGTCAAAGGCGCGAATGGCCAGGTATGGACGCCGAAGAACTTCGATCGCCGTTCCCACGGCACGGTGTTCCTGTATCAGGGGCTGGCGCATTCCTACAATATTTCCACCTCGCGCCTGGGGCTTGAGGTCGGCGTGCCAAATGTCCTGAAAACCATCGCGCGACTGGGGGTGGAGCGTGAGTTCCCGGCATTCCCGTCCATGCTTCTGGGCGCTGCGGCCATGACCCCGATGGAAGTGGCGACCATGTACCAGACCCTCGCCAACGGTGGCTTCAATACACCGATGCGCGGGATCCGCAGTGTGCTGACCGCCGAAGGCGAACCGCTCAAGCGCTACCCGTTCCAGATCCAGCAGCGTTTTGACGCGGGCTCTATCTACCTGATCCAGAACGCCATGCAGCGTGTGATGCGTGAGGGTACAGGGCGCTCGGTGTACAGCGTGCTGCCGTCGAACCTGACGCTGGCGGGCAAGACCGGTACCAGTAACGACTCGCGTGACAGCTGGTTTGCGGGTTTCGGCCAGGATGTATTGGCCGTGGTGTGGCTGGGGCGTGACGATAACGGCAAGACGCCGTTCACCGGTGCGACCGGCGCGCTGCAGGTATGGACCAGTTTCATGCGCAAGGCTGACCCGTTGCCGCTCAACATGCCCCAGCCGGACAATATCGTGCAGGCCTGGATTGATCCGCACACCGGCCAGGGCTCTGATGCCAACTGTCCGGGGGCGGTGCAGATGCCGTATATTCGCGGCAGCGAACCACCACCCGGCCCTGCGTGCGGTGGCAGTGCCCCTGCTGACGCGGATTCGGTGATGGATTGGGTCAAGGGCTGGATGAATTAAGCAAAGAGGGTTTCAAGTGAACAAGTTGTGGATTCCAGCAATTACGGCTCTGGCTTTGCTCGGCGGTTGCTCCAGCGTGCAGCGCGGCTCCATCCCTGTGGTGGACTCAAGCACGTCCGTCTCCAATAACGACCGCATTTCGGCCAATGGCGGCTTCCGTCAGACGGTAGTCAAGCGGCCTGCCCAGGCTGCAACCCAGGCAATTCCCCAGGACTCCGGCGTCGTGGTGATGGTGCCTGGCAGTGGTGCTGCAACCTCGGCGCCTATCAGCGCCGAGCCATGGACCCCAGGCCCTAGCACTTCCGGGCCGGTTAACGCCACGCCGATTCAAACCGCGCCGGTCAACCAGGGCACCTACAACATGCCTTCGACGCCGAGCGGTATTCCGTCATCGTCCAATGCGGGCGGGTTGTCGGCTGACGAACAACTCGATGGCCCGGTGCTGGCGCTGCTCACCACCGCTCAGCAGCAGCAGGCGGGTGGCGATTTGAATGGCGCCTCGTCGAGCCTTGAACGTGCCCAGCGCGTGGCGCCGCGTGAGCCACAAGTGCTGTATCGCCTGGCCCAGGTGCGCATGGCCCAGGGCGATGCGCCCCAGGCGGAGCAATTCGCTCGCCGTGGCCTGAGCCTGGCCAATGGCCGCCCAGACCTGCAAGCCAGCCTTTGGGCCTTGATCGGTGATGCGCGTGCCGCCCAGGGCGATGCAGCGGGTGCCGCCCAGGCGCGACAGAAAGC
This sequence comes from Pseudomonas sp. W2Jun17, assembly GCF_023127795.1. Lineage (NCBI taxonomy): Bacteria > Pseudomonadati > Pseudomonadota > Gammaproteobacteria > Pseudomonadales > Pseudomonadaceae > Pseudomonas > Pseudomonas sp. W2Jun17. The sequence continues at coordinate 80,071 of NZ_SPKO01000001.1, forward strand.
CAAGGTCAGCCTCTGATGGATGCACGTTTCCCAGCGATCGCCGAACAGCTATTGCTGATCGAGCGAGAACTGCGCGTGCAGGGCTGGTGGGATGAAGAGTCCCCCGGTGCTGAAGCGCTCAGCAGTGTCGAACCCTTTTCAGTCGATACCCTGGACTTCCACCAGTGGCTGCAATGGATCTTCCTGGTACGCATGAAGCAGATCCTTGAACAGGACCTGCCCTTGCCGAATGCATCGGGGATCCTGGAAATGGCCGAGATGGTCTATGCCGACCGACCGCGGGAGAGCCTCGGCTTGCGTAACGCGCTGAAAAAGTTCGATCAATTGATCGTCGACGCTCGTTAATTGCCTGACTGCCGGGTTTTCCGGCAGTCTTGCGCACATTTCTACCGCTTGACGACATTCAGGCGAGTTTTATCCCTCCTCAAAGCCCTTTCTTCTACGTTCTCATGCGCTTAGTTGGAAAAAAGCGCAATTATTGCTTGACTTGAAGGGCCTGAAACAGAAGAATCCAAAGTCCGCTGTATCGGGACTGCCAGAAGCAGGCCCGCTCAGCAGATCATGAGGCGCACACCCGCGCCGACCTGTAACACCCGCAACGCGTTACCTCGCGCTGGGTGGGAAAAGCCCGCAACACTTGGGACGATCCCAATACTTGCTCAGTCAGTGCTGACGTAGTCGGCGACCACCGTCGCTCATGCTCTGTTGAGAAGTAAACCTATTAAGACCCGTCGGTTTTTAACGGACGGTATTCTGGCGTTTTAGAGGTGAACAACGTGGAGCTTTTATCTGGCGGTGAGATGCTCGTCCGCTTTTTGCGTGACGAAGGCGTCGACTATATCTACGGGTACCCAGGTGGTGCTCTGCTGCATGTCTACGACGCACTGTTCAAGGAACCGGCTGTTACCCACATCCTGGTTCGCCACGAACAGGCCGCGACCCATATGGCTGACGGTTACGCCCGTGCCACCGGTAAAGCCGGCGTGGTACTGGTAACGTCTGGCCCAGGCGCAACCAATGCCATTACCGGTATTGCGACTGCGTATATGGACTCCATCCCGATGGTGATCATTTCTGGCCAGGTGCCAAGCACCATGGTCGGCACCGACGCTTTCCAGGAAACCGACATGATCGGTATTTCCCGCCCGATCGTGAAACACAGCTTCATGATCAAGCACGCGTCGGAAATCCCGGAAGTCATGAAGAAGGCGTTCTACCTCGCACAGTCCGGTCGTCCGGGCCCTGTGGTGGTGGATATCCCGAAAGACATGACCAACCCGGCCGAAAAATTCGAATACATCTTCCCCAAGAAAGCCAAGCTGCGTTCCTACAGCCCGGCCGTCCGCGGGCACTCGGGGCAAATCCGCAAGGCGGCAGAAATGCTCCTGGCAGCCAAGCGCCCCGTGTTGTACTCCGGCGGTGGCGTGATTCTGGGCGGCGGTTCCGCTCCGCTGACCGAACTGGCCAAGCTGCTCAACCTGCCGGTGACCAACACCCTGATGGGCCTCGGCGCATTCCCGGGTACGGACCGCCAGTTCGTCGGTATGCTCGGTATGCACGGCAGCTACACCGCCAACCTGACCATGCACCACGCTGACGTGATCCTGGCCGTGGGCGCGCGGTTCGATGACCGTGTGATCAATGGTGCGAGCAAGTTCTGCCCGAATGCCAAGATCATCCATATCGACATCGACCCGGCGTCCATCTCCAAGACCATCAAGGCCGATGTGCCGATCGTGGGGCCGGTGGAGAGCGTGTTGACCGAAATGGTCGCAGCGCTCAAGGACATCGGCGAGGCACCGAACAAGGAGTCCGTTGCCAGCTGGTGGAAGCAGATTGACGAATGGCGTGGTGATCGCGGCCTGTTCCCTTATGACAAGGGCGACGGCAGCATCATCAAGCCACAAACCGTGATCGAAACCCTGTGCGAAGTGACCAAGGGCGACGCCTTTGTAACCTCCGACGTGGGCCAGCACCAGATGTTCGCGGCGCAGTACTACAAGTTCGACAAGCCTAACCGCTGGATCAACTCCGGTGGCCTGGGCACGATGGGCTTTGGTTTCCCTGCGGCCATGGGTGTGAAACTGAGCTTCCCGGATGCCGACGTTGCCTGCGTCACCGGCGAAGGCAGCATCCAGATGAACATCCAGGAGCTGTCGACGTGCCTGCAATATGGTCTTCCAGTGAAGATCGTCTGCTTGAACAACGGCGTGCTCGGCATGGTTCGTCAATGGCAGGACATGAGCTACGGTAGCCGTCACTCCCACTCCTACATGGAATCGTTGCCGGATTTCATCAAGTTGGTTGAAGCCTATGGCCACGTCGGCATTCGCATCACTGATTTGAAAGATCTGAAGCCGAAGATGGAAGAAGCGTTCGCCATGAAAGACCGCCTGGTGTTCATCGATATTCAGGTCGATACCAGCGAGCACGTCTATCCGATGCAAATCAAAGACGGCTCCATGCGCGACATGTGGCTGAACAAGACGGAGCGTACTTAATCATGCGGCATATTATCTCCCTGCTTCTGGAGAACGAGCCCGGCGCCTTGTCCCGTGTTGTCGGCCTGTTTTCGCAACGCAACTACAACATCGAAAGCCTGACCGTGGCGCCGACCGAAGACCCGACCCTGTCGCGCCTGACGTTGACCACTGTTGGCCACGATGAGGTGATCGAGCAGATCACCAAGAACCTCAACAAGCTGATCGAAGTGGTCAAGCTGGTCGACCTGTCGGAAAGCGCCCACATCGAGCGCGAACTGATGCTCGTCAAGGTCAAGGCCACGGGTGCCCAGCGTGCCGAGATCAAGCGCACTACCGATATTTATCGCGGGCAGATCGTCGATGTGAGCGCCAGCGTTTATACCGTTCAACTGACCGGTACAAGCGACAAGCTGGACAGCTTCATCCAGTCGATCGGGACAGCCTCGATTCTGGAAACCGTACGCAGTGGTGTCACCGGGATTGCCCGTGGCGACAAAGTACTCAGCATCTAACCCAAATTAGCGAATGGCCTTACGGCCTGGATATATAGAGGAACCTCATGAAAGTTTATTACGATAAAGATTGTGACCTGTCGATCATCCAGGGCAAGAAAGTCGCCATCATCGGCTACGGTTCCCAGGGCCACGCACAAGCGTGCAACCTGAAAGATTCCGGCGTGGACGTCACCGTTGGCCTGCGCAAAGGTTCGGCTACTGTTGCCAAGGCTGAAGCCCACGGCCTGAAAGTGACCGACGTTGCTTCCGCCGTAGCGGCTGCCGACCTGGTCATGATCCTGACCCCGGACGAGTTCCAGTCCTCGCTGTACAAGAACGAAATCGAGCCGAACATCAAGAAGGGCGCCACCCTGGCCTTCTCCCACGGCTTCGCGATTCACTACAACCAGGTTGTGCCGCGCGCTGACCTCGACGTGATCATGATCGCGCCGAAAGCGCCGGGCCACACCGTGCGTTCCGAGTTCGTCAAAGGCGGTGGTATCCCTGACCTGATCGCGATCTACCAGGACGCGTCGGGCAACGCCAAAAACGTTGCACTGTCCTACGCTGCTGGCGTCGGTGGCGGTCGTACCGGCATCATCGAAACCACGTTCAAGGACGAGACCGAAACCGACCTGTTCGGCGAGCAAGCCGTTCTGTGCGGCGGTACCGTTGAGCTGGTCAAGGCCGGTTTCGAAACCTTGGTTGAAGCTGGCTATGCGCCGGAAATGGCCTACTTCGAATGCCTGCACGAACTGAAGCTGATCGTTGACCTCATGTACGAAGGCGGTATCGCCAACATGAACTACTCGATCTCCAACAACGCCGAGTACGGCGAGTACGTGACCGGTCCGGAAGTGATCAACGCCGAGTCCCGCCAGGCCATGCGCAACGCCCTGAAACGTATTCAGGACGGCGAATACGCCAAAATGTTCATCAGCGAAGGCGCTACCGGCTACCCTTCGATGACCGCCAAGCGCCGTAACAACGCCGCTCACGGTATCGAAGTCATCGGCGAGCAACTGCGCTCCATGATGCCGTGGATCGGTGCCAACAAGATCGTCGACAAAGCCAAGAACTAAGTCGTACGCATCAAGGGAAAACGCGGCTTAGGCCGCGTTTTTTCGTTTGAGGGGCCGGTTCTGGTATAAAGCTGCATCGTTTGCGGGCGAACACTCGCCGCAAGTATCTGTCGAATTTTTTTCACACCGTTGCAAGGTAAAGTCCATGAGCGAACGTCCCGAAGAGCCAAACCAGGCTTCCGACGCCGAAAGCATGCTGCCGATCGATGAACATGTCGAAGAAGGGCATGACGCCGAAGGCCGTAAGGTCCGGCATCGTGGCATCTATCTTCTGCCCAATCTGTTTACGACGGCGAACCTGTTTGCCGGCTTTTATTCCATCATCAACTCCATGAGTGCCCAAAGTGCGCTGGCGGCAGGTGATGCGGCGAGTGCCAGCAAGTACTTTGGTTTTGCTGCCATCGCAATCTTCGTGGCCATGGTGCTCGACGGCCTGGATGGGCGCGTAGCGCGGATGACCAACACCCAAAGTGCTTTTGGCGCCGAGTACGACTCGCTGTCGGACATGGTTGCCTTTGGTGTCGCCCCTGCGCTGCTGGCTTTTGCTTGGGCATTGGGTGACATGGGCAAGGTCGGCTGGATGGTTGCCTTCATCTATGTCGCCGGTGCCGCGTTGCGACTGGCGCGTTTCAATACGCAGGTGGGCACTGCCGACAAGCGTTACTTCATCGGGCTTGCCAGCCCGGCAGCCGCCGGCGTCGTGGCGGGTATCGTCTGGGCGTTCAGTGATTACGGCATCCAGGGGTCGAAGATGTCGTTCCTGGTAGCGTTGATGGTTGCAGCGGCCGGGATGCTGATGGTCAGCAATATCAAGTACAACAGCTTCAAGGAGCTGGACCTCAAAGGGCGCGTGCCTTTCGTGGCGATCCTTGTGGTGGTGCTTGTGTTTGCAGTGGTGTTCAGTGATCCGCCGCGGATTCTGCTGCTGGCGTTCCTGGTTTACGCCGCGTCTGGTCCGATTCAGTATTTGCTGCATCTGCGCCGGGACAAAACATTGCCTTAATGTAATTTCCCCCATACTCCGCAGTCTATTGGTGCATCAGTTCTCCAATGCTGCGGAGTTGCCATGTTAATCAAACTACCCAAAGCGTCCGATTGCCATGAATCGGATGTCACGCCTGAATCCCTCTATTTCTCTCGTCGCAGTTTGCTCGGTGGTGCGCTGGCCGGTATTGCCGCCAGTAGCTTGCCGCGTTGGGCCAGTGCGGGCGATGCGGCGCGTTATGCCGATGTCGAAGCGGGCAGGGCGCCCAACTGGTTTGCCGAGAAGCTTCCTGGTACGAAATGGCAGGCGGTGACGGTCAAGGACGAGGCGATCACGCCGTTCAAGGATGCAACCCACTACAACAACTTTTATGAGTTCGGTACCGACAAGGGCGACCCGGCGGCGAATGCAGGTGCGCTCAAGACCGAGCCGTGGAGTGTTGTGATCGATGGTGAGGTGGCCAAGCCTGGGCGTTATGCCTTGGAAGACTTCATGAAACCCTATGAGCTGGAAGAACGGATCTATCGATTGCGCTGCGTTGAAGCCTGGTCGATGGTGATTCCGTGGATCGGTTTCCCGATCTCGGCCTTGCTCAAGCAGGTTGAACCTACCTCCAAAGCGAAGTACATCCGTTTTGAAACCCTCCAGGACCCGAAGAGCATGCCTGGGCAGCGCTCCAGTTTCGGCTTGATCGACTGGCCTTATGTAGAAGGGCTGCGTCTGGACGAAGCGATGAACCCGCTGGCGATTCTCGCCGTAGGTATGTATGGGCGCGAGCTGCCTAATCAGAATGGTGCGCCGTTGCGCTTGGTGGTGCCGTGGAAGTACGGCTTCAAAAGTGTCAAATCCATCGTGCGGATCAGCCTTGTCAGCGAGCAGCCGAAAACCACCTGGCAGAGCATTGCGGCTGATGAGTATGGGTTCTACGCAAATGTGAACCCTACGGTCGATCATCCGCGGTGGACCCAGGCGCGGGAGCGACGTCTACCCAGTGGCCTGTTCAGCCCGAACGTGCGCGATACGCAGATGTTCAATGGCTACGCGGATGAGGTCGCGTCTTTATATACAGGTCTCGATCTGCGGAAGAACTACTGATGCGCTTTCCAATCTGGCGCATTGGAGTCTTTATAGCTGCGGCGGTTTGGCCATTGCTCTGGTTGTATGAAGCATGGAGTTTTGCCCTGGGGCCTGATCCGGGCAAAGTGCTGGTCGATCGCTTGGGGCTGGGTACGTTGATCCTGCTGCTGATCACGCTCGGGATGACGCCGCTGCAGAAGTTGAGCGGTTGGGCAGGGTGGATCGCGGTACGCCGGCAGTTGGGGCTGTGGTGCTTCGCCTATGTAGTACTGCATTTGGCGGCATACTGCGTGTTCGTCCTTGGGCTCGATTGGTCGCAGCTCGGCGTAGAACTGCGCAAGCGGCCCTACATAATTGTGGGGGCGCTGGGGTTTATGGCTCTATTGGTGCTGGCTGTCACATCCAACCGCTATAGCCAGCGTCGATTGGGTAGCCGCTGGAAGAAGTTGCATCGCTTGACCTATGTGATCCTGGGCCTGGGTTTGCTGCACATGCTCTGGATAGTTCGGGCTGATCTGAAGGAGTGGGCTGTCTACGCTTCCATTGGTGCACTGCTTCTTTTGTTGCGGGTGCCACCGGTGATGCGCCGAATCCCTCGCCTTATTGCTAAAAAGACACCTTCTGCCACAAAAGTGTAATTAACCCTTGACGGCAGATTCTGGAAGCCTATAATTCGCCCCACTTCCGGCGCAGTCGA
>NZ_SPKO01000002.1:0-99765 GCF_023127795.1 Pseudomonas sp. W2Jun17
CGCACTTGTGGGATGCCGAGATGAAGGAAGAAGCGACCCAGATGATTCTGCAAGGGACTCAGTTGGAGATCGAGTACGCTCGCGACACCATGCCTCGCGGCGTGCTGGGCATGAACGCGGCGATGATGGAGGATTACCTCAAGTTCATCGCCAACCGTCGCCTGTCGCAGATTGGCTTGAAGGAAGAGTACCCAGGCACGACTAACCCGTTCCCGTGGATGAGCGAGATCATGGACTTGAAGAAAGAGAAGAATTTCTTCGAGACCCGTGTGATCGAGTATCAAACAGGTGGTGCGCTGAGCTGGGATTGATCCCTAAGCCAAGCAACACGATGAAGCCCTGACTTGTTCAGGGCTTTTTAATGCACGGTGAATTGCCACTTTTTGAAGCACATCGCGTCAAGCACCTTGCCCAGAAGGGTTCGGATCGCACCACCAATGCTGTAGCCTTGTGCCCCAACTGCCATCAGCGTTGTCACCGGTCGAGTGATCGGGACGCTTTCACCGAAGGGCTTTACGCCAAAATCGGAAGATTGGCACGGGAGTAGACTCCTGCTGTCACACCTGATGCACGCACAAAAAATACTAGATAGGACCGAGGCCAACCCGTGAACCCAGACATGCTCGAAGCCGGCCCCATCGACGCCAAAGTACTCTCCGTCTTTGACTTCGACGGCACCCTCACCCACCACGACAGTTTCGTGCCCTTCCTCAAGTTTGCCTTTGGCCCCGGTGAGTTTTATGGCCGGATGGTCAAGCTGGCGGTGCCTGGGCTGCGCTTCTTGGTGCGGCAGATCAGCCGGGATGAGTTGAAGGCGCAGTTGATTCGCACCTTTATGACCGGGGTGCAGAAGACGTGGGTGCAGCAGAAGGCCGAGGAGTATTGCCAGCGTAATTGGGCGCGGTTGATGCGCCCGGCGGGCGTGCTGTCGGTGGAGCAGGAGTTGGGCTCGGGGGCGGTGGTGACGTTGTGCTCGGCGTCGCCGGCGTTGGTGTTGCAGCCATTTGCCGATCGGCTTGGGATCAAGTTGATCGGGACTGAGCTTGAGGTGGTCGACGGGGTGTTGACCGGCAAGCTCACCGGGAATAATTGCCGTTGTGAGAACAAGGTGCTGCGGCTTGAGGCGGTGTATGGGGATTTGGGCGAGTATCGGCTGCGGGCCTGGGGCGATACGCGGGGGGATAGGGAATTGTTGGCGGCGGCGCAGGATGCGCATTTTCGGCACTTTCATGCGAAGAAGAAACGGCGGGCTCGGTTGCAGCGGTGATGCGGGTGGGTGGGGTTGGCGGAGGGGACCGAGGCGATCCCTTCGCAGCCTCGCTGGGGCTCGACAGCTCCCACATTTGATCCGTGCATCTTAGTGGAATGGTGTTTACGTCGTGGTTTTGAGGCCTACGCCGAGAGCCGTTGCAGACGCTTTTACCGTCAGGCTTCTTGAGCGGACGACGCGTTGCAGGTTCTTGCTGATATTTACACAGGATCCGGCTATTAATAGCCAAATTCCCACGGACCGAGCCCCATGAAATTCGACACGGCCTACAGCCTGGCTCTCGATGACAAGTTGTCGATCTACGACGTACGAGAGCTGAATTTCGACGAAACCGCTGACTTCGATTCCGACAAGGACCGCTTCCTCTGCCCCAACGACGCGTGCCGCGCAGCGTTCGACGCCGGCAATGTGTTGAGCACCTTCAACGCCAAGAACGTCAATTACCTGCGCACCCCACACTTCAAGAACAAACCCGGCACCCGGCATATCGAAGGCTGTCGCTATGCCAGCAGCCAAAAGACCGCGGCCGGTGAAAGTGAGGGCGAGCGCGAGGACAACTTCCCATCGGAATTGGTACTGACACGCCGTCAGTACGAACGTAAAACACCTGCTGCCGGCATCGATGGAGGCGCCCCACAAGAGCCAACGAAAACGCCTTCAAATCGCGTTGAGAAATCCCATGTCAGCAGCGACACAACCCCGGACAAAACCAGCGTGTTCGCCCATCCGGTGGAATGCTATGTGTCGAACATCGATGACAAGGACAAGCTCAAGGCCATGCCCTTGAAGATTGGTGAGCACACGGCGACTTACTGGTCGTTCTTCAAGAAAATCGAATACCTGCAAGACAACAAGGGCCTGATCTACTGGGGCAAGATCAAGGAAATCAAAGACTACACCAGCAGCTTTCGCATCGATTTCGAAAAGAAAGTGTGGCTCGACAAGAAGCCTTATTCGGTCAACGTCTACCTGAACAAAAAGCTCATCGAAAGCTACCGCAAGCGCACGGTTTTCCTGGAGCAGATCAAGGCAGCGGCCAGCAGCGAGCGACCGCTGTATTGTTTCTTCTACGGAGTGACACCGGAACTCAAGCAGGTGCCCAGCAAGAAAAACCCCGAGCAAACGTTCGGGGTATTCAGTGCGAATATCGAGAACCTGGATCATCTGATTATCCGGGAGGCGTCGGGAATGGAATAACTGGGCGTTGAAACAGCGACGAAAAAATCCAGATGATGAGCGGTACAAACAACTGTACAAAAACACAGTATAGTTGCGCCTCCCCCGTCGAACCTGGAGAACCCCCATGTCCTCTCTGGCAATGAGCTCTTTCGTAGAACAGCAGATCGTCCTGCACCAATTCACCGCCAAACACTGCGCACAGGCCCGCGTTATGCTGGGCTGGAGCCGGGAACATTTGGCTCGCCAGGCGGGCGTGGCGGTAGAGGCGATTCAACAATTGGAGGCCCACGGCGAAGTCGACGATGAAACCCGCCTGATCCTGGCGTTTTGCCTGGAGGCGCAAGGGCTGGTGTTCTTCCCGGGGTTTGCGCCGGGGTGGGGCATGAGTGTGCGCCGGTTTGACACCGTAACCGCCGAGCCCACAGCACCAGGCCTCATTTCTCGGTTGATGGGTTCAACAACGGCGTCAGTTGATTCACCAACTCCTCAACCGAATGGTGCGTAGCGTCCAGCCGGATCACCGGGCAGCTCAACGGTTTCAACCAGGTTTCATGCCGACGCAGGCTACGTAGGCTGTGATTGCCAGTATCGTAGCGTGCGGCCCAGGTGAGAAAGGCGACACTGTTTTGATGGCGGCTGCCACCTTCCAGAATCTGCTCCCCGTAGCGCTGCGCTTCTCGCAGGCGCAGGCGTTGCAGGCGCACTTGCGGTTCTACGCGCAGGAACACCACATGGGTGAATAGCGGGATCATCGCGTCGCCCCAGCCGCAGAGTGACCCCGACAATACCCAGCCTTGATGGCCGGCGGTGTGTTCCTGCAGCAGGCGGAGGCGTTCGTCCCGGAGCCGGGCGATGGAAAAGGGTTCGAGGGTTTGCTGCCAGTAATAGAAATCGGAGTCGAAACAGGCAATATTCAGGTGCTCGGCCAATACCTTGCCCAAGGTAGTGCAACCGGTGCCCGCTGCGCCGAGGATATGAATTCTGTATGCCATGGCGTCCCTCCATGGCATTGAGTGTAAACCGTGAAGTTTCAGGCCGGCAGGTTCAGTGCCCGGCACTCCTTTTGCGATGCAAAATGACCTGACCGATCAAAGCCCAGGCTTGGTTGCCGTTTGTGCGGCCTGCTCATACCCGTGGGCCACCGCCAACAACGTGGGCTCGCTCCAACGGGTGCCGAAGAAGTGGGCGGCCGTGGGTAAACCGTCTTCGTTCGTGCCGGAGGGTACGGTGATACCTGGGTAGCCGGCCGCTGCTACGCCGAAGTAACTGTTGGTATCAAAATCCGACACTATGGCGTCCAGTTTATAAGTCTTGATCGGCTCATCCACGCTGCTGCGAAAATCCTCGATCAGTTTTTCCCACGCCCTTTCGCGCTGTTCTGGCGCCAGTGTGGAGGCATTGATCTGCTTGAGCAGGGGCTGATGATCGGTATCTGTGCCGTCACGGTCTTCGTTGAACTTGATCAGCTCAGCCAGTGACTTGACTGGCAATCCCGTGCGCTTGGCCAAGTAGCCATTCAACTCTTCGTTTACATCCGATAACAACAGTTCTTCATAGCGTGACTCATCTGCCATACGCAGGTTAATCGGCACTAAAACCGCCCCTTGTGCCTCAAGCACCTCCAGTGCTTTGCTGAATTGCGCACTATTTTCCACAGCCTGAACTTCACCGTTTGCAGAAAACGTCTTGGGATATCCAATACGCTTGCCCTTCAACGCACCAGGTACCAATAACTGCGTGTAATCAACCCCTTCTGGAGCGCCCACGCTCGCCGGATCGTGGAGGTCGCGGCCAGACATGGCGTTGAGCATCAGCGCCGCATCGAACACCGACCGTGCCATCGGGCCCGGTGTGTCCTGGTGCTGGCTAGCCGGGATAATGCCATTGCGGTCCAACAAACCGACGCTGGGCTTGAGCCCAACCACACCATTGAATGCTGCGGGCACGATAATCGAGCCGTTGGTTTCGGCCCCCACCGCCAAGGGGGCCAACCCTGCGGCGACGGCTGCGGCCGAGCCGGAACTGGAACCACCCACCTGCGCGTCCGGATGATGTGGGTTGCGAGTCTGACCACCGCGGGTACTCCAGCCATCGGGAGCGCCGCGAAAACCGGCCAGCTCCGTCATGTTGGTTTTACCGAGAATCACGGCGCCCTGGCTGATCAGGTATTCAACTAATGGAGCGTTTTTACCCGCCGCCTCCCCTACCAGAGCAAAGGCACCTGCACTGGTTTGCATGCCTGCAGTCTCAATGGTGTCTTTGAGCAAGATAGGTATTCCGTGCAGTGGTCCGCGCACCTTGCCATTGGCCCGTTCCTGGTCCAGCGTGCGGGCGCTTTCAAGCGCTTGCGGGTTGAGTTCAATAACAGAACTCAGCTGCGGATCCAGCGTGCGGATGCGCTCCTGAAAATAATTGACCAGCCCTTGCGAGGTGATGCCTCCCGGTCGCGACATCTGCTCAGCCAGTTCGCGCACACTGGCATATTCCGTCCCGGCGGGGATAGGTTTTGAAATCGCTGGCGACGATTGAACAGGCAAAGTGTTATGTGCGTAGTTAACAAAAAAACTTACACCAGAGCCGATACCAAACATGAAATATCTCCTGCGAGAGGAAGAAATGGCGAAGGATCCCGATTGACCCAGGTGCCAGTCTAAAAACTCCCCTCCCGCCAAGAAGCGCGACATCGGTAGTTCATCCTGTTGGATTGTTCAGCACCTCCTGTACTCCCAGACGTCGAGCACTGCGGTATCCCAGTACGAGTGCCGTAAGGGAATCCTTCGACCACCGCGCACCGTAGAACCACAACACTGCACCATCCTCAAGCGGTTCGTTAAGCCTTGGGTAGCCACTCCAGCATGCGTCGTGGAAGGCGGCGTTCTGGCTATCGGTCACCAGAGCGTCCAGTTGGTACGCGCGCACAAGCTCATCGATTTCATTGCCGCCAGGGCGCGGATCATCGGCGTGGCGCGCAGGCACCGGCACCAAGTTGGTTCCGGCCCGGCGCAGAACATCCAACGCGCGCAAGAATGCCACCCCGTGTTCGATCGGTGTTTGATCATGCCCCCACCGCTGGGCGAACCCCACGCGCCTGCCGCTCAACGTCGAGGCAGCGCTGAAAGTGCTGTTGTTCTGTACCAGCGGCACCTCGACCATCACCGGCCCTGAGGGCTCCAGGCCGCTCAAGGCAATCAACGACAACGAGGGATCGCGCGTAGGTTTCAGGGGAAGAGCCGGTGCGTTATAGCCGGGGATTGGTATGCTGGTGGCCAAAGCAGGATCGGCACCAAAAGCGATGCTGCGTGAGTTTGTAGGGCCAGTAGCAGGATGGATACTCGCAGCGGGCTCCTCGAGACCCGGCGCCAATTGCTTGGATGGGCACGCCATGCCGACTCGCCAATATTTGCTACATTCACTTTCCATCGGAACTACCCCGAAAATAGATTCTCGGAGATCATCGCACCCTTGACTGGCGCCTGTCGCAGCCTTGAAACAGCTTGAAAACTCCTTTTTCCGCGGCCATCGCTGTCAGCTGGCGAGGCGCTCCTGCGTACCCTCAGTCTCCACCTCCAACCACCACGCATGGCCGCGCTCGGGCTGGTTCAAGCGAAACGCCTGCCCCATCGCCGGGGTGGTGATCGATACATTGCGCTCCCAGGCCAGGGCCATGATGCGGTCGAAGGGTTCGTGCCAGGCATGGAATGCCAGATCGAAGGTGCCGTTGTGAATGGGCAACAACCAGCGCCCTTTGAGATCGATATGCGCCTGCAAGGTTTGCTCCGGTTGCATGTGCACATGGGGCCAATCGACGTTGTAGGCGCCGGTCTCCATCAGGGTCAGGTCAAACGGGCCATACTGCTCGCCAATGCGCTTGAAACCATCGAAATAGCCAGTGTCGCCACTGAAGAAGATGCGCCGCGCATCGTCGATCATCACCCAGGAACACCACAGGGTCTGGTTGCTATCAAACAGGCCGCGTCCGGAAAAATGCTGTGCCGGGGTAGCGATAAAACGAATGCCATCGACTTCCGTGCCCTGCCACCAATCCAGCTGACGGACTTTATTGGCATCGATCCCCCATTTGATCAGCGTCTCGCCCACGCCCAGGGGCGCCAGGAAGTAGCGGGTCTTACCAGCCAGTTGCACCACAGCCTCGTGGTCAAGATGGTCATAGTGGTTGTGGGAAAGAATCACCGCCTCCAGCGGTGGCAACGCTTCAAGGCTGATAGGTGGGGCGTGGAAACGCTTGGGGCCTGCCCAACTGAACGGTGACGCGCGCTCGGCGAATACCGGATCGGTGACCCAGAATTTACCGCGCATCTTCAGCAGTACCGTCGAATGCCCAAGGCGGAACACCGTGTGGTCGGGTGCCGCCAACAACTGCTCGCGTGTCAGTGGCTGCACCGGGATCGGCCCCACTGGCCGCGTAGTGCGTGGTTTGTTGAACAGCATGTTCCAGAAAATGCGCAAGGTTTTGCCAAAACCGCCGTGTTGCACCGGGGCGTCATTGGTGAAGTGCCCCTGGTCCTGCCCGGCAGGCTGGAGCGCTGCAGGCGCAGGGTCGACACGGGTTGAAATCGTGGCCATTACCGAGTGACTCCTACAGTACGAAGAAGAATTACACTGCACAGTGTAGTTTCTACATTGCAACAAAATCCGGAGCAAGTAAACTGCTGAGTGTAATTTCCTGATTGAGTCGAATGCCATCCATGACTGCCCCCAAGCGCCTCACCGAGCGTAAACGCGATGCCATCGTGGCGGCGGCGATTGCCGAATTTCGCGAGAACGGTTTCGAGGTCACCAGCATGGACAAAGTTGCCGCCACCGCCGGCGTTTCCAAGCGCACGGTGTACAACCACTTTCCCAGCAAGGAAGAGCTGTTCGCCGAGATCCTGAGCCAACTGTGGGCCAGCAGCGTTGCCCAACTGGACGTGAACTACGCCAGCGACCAGCCGCTGCGCGATCAACTGCGCAAGTTGCTGGAAGCAAAAATGAAGATGATGTCGGACGCCAACTTCCTCGACCTGGCGCGCGTGGCCATTGCTGCCACCATCCATTCGCCCGAACGTGCGCAAGATATGGTCAATCGCCTCAGCGCACGGGAAGAAGGTTTTACCCAATGGGTGCGCGCTGCCCAGGAAGACGGCCGCCTCAACTGTACCGATCCAGCTTTCGCGGCTCACCAGATCCAGAGCCTGCTCAAGGCCTTTGCCTTCTGGCCGCAAATCACGCTCGGCCAGCCCACCCTCGATGTGGCCGCCCAGGCCAACGTCATCGAATCTGCAATCGACCTGTTCCTCGCCGGCTACGAAGTGCGCACCCCGCCCCTGCATCAGGACCTGTTGCCGGGGCGACATTAAAGGTCGCTTTTGGCGCATTCACCCGCTGTTTTGCGCAAATGGCCTGAAAGGACACTGATTATTCCTACAGGAATAATCGACAATATCGGCCGCTATTATCCGATCATCGACGCCGACCGTTGACGCACGCTGTCGCACCTGCAAAAAACACCTGACCCAGGACACTATGGAAAACAGACGAGGCAAAGGGCTTTCATTTGCCAGACGTATCTACAAGCCAAGGATCATCGGCCTGGGTATCGGTAGCATCAGCGTAATCGGCGCGTTGTATCCCTTGTCAATGCCAGGCTGGGTATGGGCGTTGTTGTTGTTCAATGGCCTTGCCTGGCCGCACGTGGCTTATCTGATCTCGACCCATTCGCCGTTTCCCTATCAGGCCGAACGGCGCAACCTGCTGTATGACTCATTGTCGGGCGGTTTCTGGGCAGCGGCCACCCAGTTTTCGCCACTGACGGCCGTCACCATTCTGTCGATGATGGCCATGAATAACGTCGCTGCCGGTGGCACACGCTTGCTCCTGCATGGGCTGCTCGCACAAGCCGCCGGCATCGCGATAGCCTGGAGCCTGTTCGGGGTCAAGTTCGATTCCAGCGTCAGCCTTTCCGAGGTCTACACCTGCTTGCCGATGCTGACGCTCTACCCGATGGCCATCGGCATGGTCTGTTATCAGTTGGCAATCAAACTGTCGCAACATAAACGCGCCCTCAGCGCCCTGAGCCGTATCGACAGCCTGACCGGCCTGCTCAACCATGGCTCATGGAAAGACCTGCTGAACCTCAAGTTCCATAAGTGCCAACAGCAACAAAGCCAGGCGACCATTGCCCTGATCGATATCGACCACTTCAAGCGTATCAACGATATGCACGGCCATACCGTCGGGGATGCGGTACTGCGCCAGTTGAGCCAGGAATTACGCCAGCACCTGCGCGAAGAAGACCTCGCCGGCCGCTACGGAGGTGACGAGTTCTGTGTGATCCTTCCGAAAATGCCCTTGCAAGATGCTGCGCGACTCATGGAACAGATGCGCGAAAAATTCAGTAACTACCGCACTGCGCACATCCCCGAATTACGCGTGAGCCTGAGCATCGGCCTGGCGGATTTTCAACCGGCCTTCAAGGATGCGGTCATGTGGCTCAACGCTGCGGATCGCGCGCTGTACGCTGCCAAGAACAGCGGCCGCAACCGCGTCAGGACCAGCGATCGAAGATCGCCTGTTCAGCCGCAGTTGTCTGATAACACCTCGTCCGAATCTTCGTCGGCGAGGCTGCCGCAATAGCATAATGCCGCCATTGGTCGGCTACCCGAAAATGCCCCTGCTCAAGCAGCGAACTTCTGGGCCGGCCGATCACTCTGAACCCCTTGTTCCACCCCCTCTGTCAGCATCAGGAAGCTGGCAATGAGCAAGTCAACCGTAAGGCCTGGGGCCCTACGGGGTCAGGCGCAAATACATGGATACCGCATATGCTTGCATGCCCGAGCCCTCTAACATGCTATTTAACACCCACAAGAAAACCATCAGCACCCTGCAACACAGCATTGCCCAACAGGCCAGCCTGCTGGATGCCATCGAGCGCTCCATGGCCGTCATCGAATTCGACCTGCAAGGCACTGTGCTGCGGGCCAATGAGAACTTCTTCAAGACCATGGGTTACCGCGCCGAACAGGTCCTGGGCCAGTCCCACCGGATGTTCTGCACCCCCGCGTTCGCCCGCAGCGCCGAGTACAACCAACTGTGGACGCAGCTGCGCAACGGCCAATTTCAGTCAGGCACCTTTGAGCGGGTGGGTGCCAAGGGTGATTCGGTGTGGCTGGAAGCCAGCTACAACCCGGTACGCGATGAAGCCGGTCACGTGACCAAAGTGGTGAAGTACGCCATGGATGTCACCCCACGCCTGCAAGCTGAAAGTGAAGCCAACGCCAAGCTGCAAGCCATCGACCGCGCCATGGCGATGATCGAGTTCAACCTCGATGGCACCATTATCACAGCCAACGCAAACTTCCTGCAGCGCATGGGGTACAGCCTGACGCAGATCCAGGGCAAGCATCACCGCCTGTTCTGCACACCCGAACTGGCCAACAGTGCAGCCTACAGCGAGTTCTGGAAACGCTTGAACCAGGGCGAGCTGTTCAATGGCCAGTTCGAGCGGGTGGATAAAAACGGCCAGGTGGTGTGGCTGGAAGCCAACTACAACCCGGTGTACGACGCCAGCGGGCGCCTGTGCAAAGTGGTGAAGTTCGCCTCCGATGTTACCGCCCGGGTACAACAACATGCCACCGAGGCGCAGAGCGCGGCCCAGGCTTATCACCTGTCATTGAGCACCCAGGAGATGGCCGAAAAAGGCGCCGAAGTGATCCAGAAAACCGCCACCGGTATGCGCGAAATTGCTCGGGATATCGACACATCCTCGCAACTGATCGCCAAGCTCGGCGAGCGCTCGCAGCAGATCACCGCCATCGTCAACACCATTCGCGGCATCGCCGACCAGACCAACCTGCTGGCTCTCAACGCCGCCATCGAAGCCGCACGCGCCGGCGAGCAGGGCCGTGGCTTTGCCGTGGTTGCCGATGAAGTGCGGCAGTTGGCGGCGCGCACCAGCGGCTCCACCGCCGAAATTTCCGGCATGATCGCCATGATCCAGGACGAAACCCGCCAAGCCATCGACAGCATGGACGCCACCCGCGACCGTGCCGCCCACGGCGTAGAACTGGCCAACCAGGCGGGCACAGTGATCCTGCAGATTCGCGAAGGCACCGGCGAAGCGGTCCAGGCGGTGAGCGCGTTCGCCAACGACCGGGGCAATCGCTGACCGGTTCTTCATGTCGGTGGCTGGTGGGCTCGGTCTATAGTGTTGGTTGTCTTTACGCTAAGCACTCGAGCCCGCCATGACCCCAGACAAACCCGAATCCGCCCCCACTGACCACTTGCGTTTCCACCGCGGTCACGCGCACCTGGCGCCGACCTTTGGCAACGACACCTTTGCCCTCAAAGCCGAGGCCTTCGCACGCTTTTTTGGTACCCCGACCTTCCTGGGCGCACAAACCGCGATCGTCGTGTTGTGGGTGGTGTTGAATGTGACCGGCGTCACCCACTTCGACGTCTACCCGTTCATCCTGCTCAACCTGGCCTTCAGCCTGCAATCGGCTTATGCCGCGCCGCTGATCCTGCTGGCCCAGACGCGCCAGGCTGCGCGGGATAAAGCTCAGTCCGACGCCGACGCACAGCATCGCGAAGCCCTCGCCACCGCCAACACCGAACGCCAGGCCCAGGCGGCCCAGACCACCAAGCAATTGATGGAACTGCTGGAGCAGAATACCCGGCTGACGGAAATGACCAAGCAACTGACCGAGCGCATCGAGACCCTGACGTGCGAAATGCATGCGCAGTTTGTGCGTAAAGCCTAACTTCGCCGCCCGCGCACATGCCGCCCCAGTTCATCAAACAGCGTGACCACCGAGCGCAATGCTCGGCAATCAGGCCGTGTCAACAGCCACAGCGCGGTGTCGTGCCCTACCAATGCAGGGCTCAGTGCTTGCAAGCCTTCGCCCATTAGAAAATCCGGCAACGCCGCCACACCCAACCCGGCGCGCACCAGTTCAGTCACCGACTGCATGCTGTTGCAGCAATAACTGGGACGCACACCTGGCAAATGTTCACGGCGCCAGGCTACCGTGGGGTGGTCGGGCAAAAAGTCGTCCGGAGCGATCCAGGCCAGGTCGGCCAGCGCCTGGCCTGCATGCCGATGAGCATAGTCGGCACTGGCGTACACTTGGTACGCAACAGTTCCCAGGCAACGTCCGACCAGATGCTCCGGCGGTTTGCTGGTCAGGCGCAGGGCAATATCCGCATCACGACGGCTGAGGTTGGCGAAGTCATTGGACGTGCTCAGTTCCAGGACCAGTGCTGGATAGGCCGGCATGAACTGCGCCAGGGCCGGCAGCAGCAACCCTTGCAACACCGAGTCGGTGCAGGTCAAGCGCACGGTGCCGCTGATCACTTCTCCACCCTGCTCCACACCAATGCGCGCAGCCTCCAATGCGAGTTCTGCGCGTTCGGCCTGTTGCGCCAGGTTGCTCGCCAGGCTGGTGGGCAAGTATCCGGCGCGGCTTTTTTCAAATAAGGTCTGGCCCAGGGCCGACTCCAACCGCCGCACCGCACGGAACACCGTAGACACGTCCACCCGCAGCAACGCTGCTGCCCGCGCCAGGGTGCCGCCACGCACCAGGGCAAGGATCAATGACAGGTCGGGGTAGTCAAGTTGATAGTGCGTGACTGCATTGAGCATGTGCGTAAATGCCAATATTGATTGCGCGAACGCCAATTTATAGTGGGTATCAGCACACCACAAGCCATGGGACATACACGATGACAGCCCCCGCCCTGCACCTCGCCCTGGTCGGCGACTACAACCCTGATGTGATCGCCCACCAGGCTATCCCGCTGGCGCTACAGCAGGCCGCCGCCGCCCTGGGTCTGAGCGTCCAGGTGCAATGGCTCGACACCGACACACTCACCTGCACCTCTGCCCTGCACGGTTTTGACGGCTTCTGGTGCGTCCCCGCCAGCCCCTATCGCGACACCGAGGGCGCACTGCGGGCAATCCGTTTTGCTCGTGAGCAAAGACGCCCTTTCCTCGGCACATGCGGTGGTTTTCAACATGCTGTATTGGAATATGCCCGTAACGTACTGGGTTGGGCCGATGCAGAGCATGGCGAGTTGGCTCCAGACGCTGAACGCGCCGTCATCACGCCCCTGAGCTGCTCCCTGGTAGAAGTGAACGACACCGTGCGCCTGGCCCCTTACACCCGTATTGCCCAAGCCTACGCCAGCGTGGATATCCACGAAGGCTATCGATGCCGCTACGGCATCAACCCCACGTTTGCTGGCGCACTGCTTGAAGGCAACCTGATTCCCACCGGCCACGATTCAGCGGGCGATCTGCGCGCCGTGGAGTTGCTCGACCATCCGTTCTTCGTCGCCACCCTGTTCCAGCCTGAACGCGCTGCGCTGAACGGCATCACCCCGCCCTTGGCACTGGCCCTGCTCAAAGCGTGTCGAGGGGCATTGGTATGATCGCCAAGACACCGGCCCCGCCTTATTACGCGGTGATTTTCAGCTCACTGCGTACCGATGGCGACCAGGGTTATGGCGAGGCCGCCTCGCGGATGCTGGCACTGGCGGCGGAACAACCTGGGTTTCTCGGGGTGGAGTCGGCGCGAGAAGATGGGTTGGGGATCACAGTGTCCTACTGGACCAGCGAAGCGGCGATCCTGGCCTGGAAACAGCAGGCCGAGCATCGGCAGGCGCGTGAGCGAGGGCGGGCCACTTGGTACACAGCGTTTCACACGCGGGTATGCAAGGTAGAGCGGGCGTACACCTACCCTCGTTGAAACACTACCCCTCATTTGACCCTCACCGACCAGAAAAAGCTGCGGGCTAGCTCACCAAACTGCGCAACGCACTGATCTGCGGGATCTCCACCCGGCGCATATACACCCGCAACGGTTCGGTGATGTTGATGCGGTCATCGATGTTCTGGTCCAGCAGCAACTGTATGCGTTCGCGGCACAGGGTCATGGTGTGGTCGGCGGCCGGTAGCCAGACGAATTCGGCGGTGGGAATGATGCCGTCATCGGCCACGTCCATGCCGAAGGCATCTTCGCTGAAACGCACGATGTACTGGCCGGTCTTGCGATTGAGGCCGACAAAACCCTGGAGTTGGTCGGCGGCCTGGCAGATAAGTTCTGAAGTGATGCGCATGGTAAACCTCACTGAAAAGTCCCATAGGGACTGGAAAGATGGTTTACACGCGTGGCAAAAAATACTGCCCTCTGACGGGGCAGCTATGGCCAAGAATACTGCAATGCAGCACAAAAAAACCGACAAAATTGGCTCGCGCGCACGTTAATGTCGGTTTGGTGATAGCGCCTTTCGCAATCAATTGTTAAAAAGGACACCTTCTCAAAGTTACCTCCACGAAAGGACTTCGCATATGCCTGTCACGTTTACCAAGAGCGCCTTGCTGCTGGCGTTGATGCTCGGCCTTGGCCAGGCACAGGCTGCCGACCCGGTCAGCCCGGCTGAATTGGCAACAAACGAAGGCATACCCTACCCTGCCGTGATCGCTCACCGTGGTGCTTCCTACGACGCACCTGAATCCACCGCCGCCGCCTACAAGGTTGCACGCGACCTGGGGGCCGACTACCTGGAACTGGACCTGCAACGCAGCAAGGACGGCGTGCTGTTCGCCCTGCACGACAACAACCTGCAGCGCACCACCGACGTGGCCACCAAGTTCCCCGAGCGCAAAGACGCGCCTGCCAACGAGTTCACCTGGAAAGAACTGCAAACCCTCGACGCCGGCAGCTGGTTCAACGCAGCCTACCCGGACCGCGCGCGCCCAGGCTTCGTTGGCCTGAAGATCCTGAGCCTGGACGACATCATCAAGATCGCCGAAGGCAACCCCTCGCACAAACCCGGCCTGTACATCGAGACCAAGGAGCCCAAGCAGTTCCCAGGGATCGAAGCCGACCTGAAAAACAAGCTGCTGGACAAGGGCTGGCTGAGTTCCGCCGGCTCCAAGCTGGGCAAGAGCAACACCGGCGTCGGCCAAGGCCGTGGCCGCGTGGTGCTGCAAACCTTTGAAGTTGCAAGCCTGCAAGAGTTGCAGAAAGAAATGCCCAACACACCGAAGATCCTGCTGTTGTGGGTGGGTGAAGGCAGTATCGAGCCCAAATCCAAAGTCACCTTCGCCGAGTCCGGTGAAACAACCAAGGCTGCCTACTACGCCAAGCAAGAACCGAAAGACGCCGCCGAATTCGAAAAATGGGTCGACCAGGCCAAAAGCCTTGGCGCCATCGGCACCGGCCCGTCGGCTGAACTGACCGACCACGGCGACCAGAGCTACACCGACCTGGTGAAGCCTGAAATGAACAAGCTGACCCACGACAAGGGCCTGTTGGTGCATGTGTACACCGTGGATGAGCCGGTGGATTTCGAGAAAGTCATGAAGGCCGGCGTCGATGGCATCTTCACCAACCGTGCCGCCGAGCTGCTGAAGTTCTACAAACGCTGGCCGTCGTCCAGTGTTCAGGACCTGCTCAACGACCATAAGTACTAAGGGCATTGGTGTCAGTGAGCCATTAAGGATGAGTTAAGTTGCGCCGGTTAATCTGGCGCCACTTAAACAGTTCACCCAAGAGGACACACCATGAAAACTTTGACTGCCCTGTTCGCTGCCACCGCCCTGACCCTGACTGCCGGTCTGGCCCAGGCGGATGTTCGTCCGGATCACATTGAAGGCCTGCTCAAGTCCGGCGCTGTGATGTCTTTCGACAAGCTCAACGCAGCAGCCGTGGCAACTCACCCTGGTGCTTCGATCACTGACACCGAACTGGACACCAAACACGGCGTCGCCGACCAGTATGTCTACGAAGTGGACCTGACCGATACCACCGGCAAGCGCTTTGAAGTGAAGCTCGACGCCAAGACCGGTGCTGTACTGGAAAACAAGCAAGACACCTGAGTTGCATCCCCAAAAAACGCGCCACCTTCGAGTGGCGCGTTTTTTTATGCGCGCCTCAAACCGTCACATAACCGTCATACCGCCTTGCAATGATTCGCCTAGGAACCTGTGAAACGTCCTACAGGCCCTTTCTCTGCGAGCCGCCATGAATCACAGCATCGACCACGCCCATCAGGACCCCGACCTGTTTGGCCTGCTTTACGGTTTCCGCTTTCGCCCCGGCGAAAAAGGCCAGCAGATTGACTCAGCCACCGCCCTCGCCGCCTTGCAGCAGCCACAAGATCCGGAAGAGTTTCTGTGGCTGCACTTGAACCTCGCCCACGCCGCGTGCGAGCGCTGGATGCAGGCGCATTTGTCGCTGCCGGAGGAATTTTTTGAAGCGCTGCATGAAGGCTCGCGCTCCACACGCATCGAACATGTGGACTCGGCCTTGTTGGCGGTGGTCAACGATGTGGTGTTCAACTTCAGCAGCATGGTGTCGTCGGATATTTCCACACTGTGGGTATGCGCGCGCAGCCGCTTGCTGATCAGTGCGCGCCTGCAACCACTGCATTCGGTGGATAAATTGCGCTCGTCGGTAAAAGCCGGTGAACACTTTCGCTCGCCCCTGGAACTGCTGGTGCATTTGCTGCGCGACCAGGGCGAAGTGCTGACCCAGATCGTGCGCAAGACCAGTATCAGCGTCGACCATATCGAAGATCAGTTGCTGTCTTCGCGCCTATCCACCAATCGCGCCGAACTGGGCGCTGCACGCCGTGTATTGGTGCGCCTGCAACGCCTGCTGGCGCTGGAACCGGGCTCGCTGCTGCGCCTGCTCAACCGTCCGCCGCAATGGCTACAAAAGGAAGACGTGAAGGAGTTGCGCAAATCCACCGAGGAGTTTGCGCTGATCATCAACGACCTGACGGCCCTGGGCGAACGCATCAAGCTGTTGCAGGAGGAAATCGCCGCCAACCTCAATGAACAAAGTAACCGCACGTTGTTCACCCTGACGGTGGTAACGGTGCTGGCGCTGCCGATCAATATCATCGCCGGCTTTTTTGGCATGAATGTGGGTGGGGTGCCGCTGTCCCAAGACCCGGAAGGTTTCTGGATATTGGTGGCGCTGGTCGCGACTTTTACCTTGATTGCTGGGCGGTGGGCGTTCCGAAAGCGCAAGGACTACTAACATTGAAATGCAATCAAACTGTGGGAGGGGGCTTGCTCCCTCCCACATTTAAACCGCACTGATTTGTAGACCGGCGGCACACGAGATTGCGCCAAACACTGATCTGTCGCAGCACCCTTGTAACATTCTGCAATGATCATTAAGGCCATCCTCCTCACACTGGATGCTCCGGCATGGCCACCCCTTCCCTGACTGCCTCCCCCCACGCTTCACCCTCCTCCCAACCCCGGCTGGACACAAAACCAGGCTTGTTGACGGTGATCATGTTCTTCGCCGTACTTGCGATGGGCCTGCTGTTCACCGCCTACAGCCTGATGCACGACATGCACGAAATGGGCGCCAAGCTCACCACCTGGACGCCATTCCTATTGCTCGGCGTGGCGTTGTTGATCGCTCTGGGGTTTGAGTTTGTCAACGGCTTCCATGACACCGCCAACGCAGTGGCGACGGTGATCTACACCAACTCGCTGCCACCGCATTTTGCGGTGGTGTGGTCGGGCTTTTTCAATTTCCTCGGCGTGTTGCTTTCCAGTGGCGCGGTGGCGTTCGGCATCATTGCCCTGCTACCGGTGGAGCTGATTTTGCAGGTCGGTTCATCGGCCGGGTTCTCCATGATCTTCGCCTTGCTGATCGCCGCGATC
Organism: Pseudomonas sp. W2Jun17; assembly: GCF_023127795.1. Classification (NCBI taxonomy): domain Bacteria; kingdom Pseudomonadati; phylum Pseudomonadota; class Gammaproteobacteria; order Pseudomonadales; family Pseudomonadaceae; genus Pseudomonas; species Pseudomonas sp. W2Jun17. The sequence goes on from NZ_SPKO01000002.1 coordinate 17,139, forward strand.
CTGTGGAACCTGGGCACCTGGTGGCTGGGCTTGCCAGCCTCGTCGTCTCATACCCTGATCGGCTCGATCATTGGCGTAGGCGTAGCCAATGCCCTGATGCACGGACGTGACGGCACCAGCGGTGTGGATTGGAGCCAGGCGATCAAGATTGGTTATGCCTTGTTGCTGTCGCCGCTGATTGGCTTTGCGTTTGCCGCCTTGCTGTTGCTGGCCCTGCGCGTCTTTGTCAAAAACCGCGCGCTGTACAAGGCACCCAAAGGCGACACGCCGCCGCCCTGGTGGATTCGCGGGATGCTGATTGTTACTTGCACCGGCGTGTCGTTCGCCCACGGTTCCAACGATGGGCAAAAGGGCATGGGCCTGATCATGCTGATCCTGGTGGGCACCTTGCCGATGGCCTACGCGCTGAACCGCACCATGCCTGCCGATCAGTCGCTGCAATTTGCCGCCGTCGCTGAAGTGACCCAGGCTGCCTTGGTCAAAGCAGCGCCGCAGCCGGCACCGGGCGATTCACGTGCCACCTTGTCGACCTACGTTCGCACCAAAGAGGCCACGCCGGAACTGGTGCCCGCACTCGCCGCCATCACCGGCCATATCGGCGAAGAAGTGAAAAGCTATGGTTCCCTCGCCGCCGTACCGGCCGAAGCCGTCGGCAACGTGCGTAACGACATGTACCTGACCAGCGAAACCATCCGCCTGATGGACAAAGGCAAGGTCGGCAACTTCGACGCCGACACCCAGGGCAAGCTGCAACTGTTCAAGCAACAGATCGACAACGCCACGCGCTTTATACCGCTGTGGGTGAAGATCGCCGTGGCCATTGCCCTTGGCCTGGGCACCATGGTCGGCTGGAAGCGCATCGTGGTGACGGTGGGCGAAAAAATCGGCAAGACTCACCTGACTTACGCTCAAGGCGCTTCGGCCGAAACGGTGGCGATGCTGACCATCGGCGCGGCGGATATGTTCGGGCTGCCGGTGTCGACCACCCATGTATTGTCCTCGGGTGTAGCCGGGACCATGGTCGCCAATGGCGGGGGGTTGAAGATGAGGACCATCCGCAATTTGTTGATGGCGTGGGTGTTGACCTTGCCGGCGGCGATTTTACTGTCGGGTAGCCTCTACTGGCTTTTTACCCAATTGTTCTGACACACAGAAAATCAAAATGTGGGAGCAAGCCCCCTCCCACATTTGGTTTTGTGTTTCTTCAGGGTGTGAAGAGTCCGGCCATGGCCTTCAAGCGCTTTTTGTAGACCCGCCGCGCCTCCAGCGCTTGCTCCAATGTCACCGCCACAAACCCCGCCCGTTGGTTGGGCTGCATCTGCCCGATCAAGTCCAGGTCGGCGCTGATCACCGTGCCGATCATCGCGTAGCCACCGCCCGACACCGCATCGCGATGCAGCACAATCGGTTCCAACCCCGCCGGTACCTGAATCGAACCAATCGGGTAGCAACTGTCGACGATGTTGGAGGGGTCGGAGCCCGCGCCAAACGGCTGTTCCCGCGGCTGGAAGCTCAATGCGCTGCCGCCCTTGAAGCGATAGCCGATGCGATCGGCCTCGGAGCCCACCGTCCACGGCTCGGCAAAAAAGCTGCTTTTTGCCGCGTCGGTCAAGCGCTCGTAGTACAGCCCCGGCACTACGCGCAACGTGACATCACCGCCCACCGAACGACGCAACGCCATCGGCAAGCTGTTGCCCGCACGCCCCGCACCGCTGGCCGTCCCGATAGGCAACAGATCGCCCTCCTGCAAGCGCCTCCCGTGAAACCCACCGAGAGCACCAAGGGTGTAGGTGGAGCGGCTGCCAAGCACCAACGGCACGTCGATGCCCCCGGCAACGGCGAGGTAAGTCCGCGCGCCGGCCACGGGAAACTCAAAGCGCAGCACCTGCCCGGCGCGCACGGCGAAGGCGGTGTCCTGATGCACCACTTCGCCGTCCAGGCGCGGCGACATCAAGGCGCCGCTCAACGCTATCAGCGCGTCGTGATGGAACTCCAGCTCAGGCCCGATCAGCGTGCATTCCAGGCCAGCCGCGCCCACTGGATTGCCGACCAGATGGTTGGCTGCACTCAGCGCGTATTGGTCCAGCGCCCCCGATGGCGGAATGCCCAGGTGGTAATAACCTTCGCGCCCCAGGTCCTGCACGGAGGTGGCGAGGCCGGGTTTGAGCACCTTGATCATGCCAGCGCCTCCTGCAGGGTTTGCGGATAGCCAATGGGATCGGCGAGAAAGGCATCGAGGGAAAATTCGACCGGGCGAATGCGCAAGTCGAAACGCCCGGCTTCCACCTCGGCGACGGCCAGGTCGTAAGCCTCCCGGTCCATCGGCTTGAACTGCACGATGTCGCCAGGACGGAAGAACACCATGTGCTCCTTGAGGTAGGCCAACTGCTGCTGCGGGTCGTAGATCGGTGCCGGGGTCACGCCGAACATCTGGTAACCGCCGGCACCGCGAACCGAATAGATACACCCAAAGCAGCCGCCATGGCCCAGGGTCAGTTTCGGCGTGTCGGTGCGCGGCCGCAGGTACTTGGGCACCTGCAATTGCCGTTCGCACTCGACCATCTGGAACATGAACGGCAGCCCCGCGACAAAGCCGACCATCGACACAAACCAGGGTGCGCCACTGTGGGCGGCGATAAACGCGTCCACGTCGGCCAGGCCGTTGATACGGGCGGCGTATTCAAGGTCAGTGCCGCCGGGGTCCTGGTGACGGTCACGAAAACGCATCAGGGTTTCGTGGGTCCAGGGGTCGTTATAGAGCACCGGGATCTCGATGATGCGCGTGTGCAGCGTGCGCTCGGCCACCGCCTGGGCTTCGGCGCTTTGCACCGCGTCGAGCAGCACGTGAGGCGCGATGCGGTCGGGGTCGAAGCGAATCTGGAAGGATGCATTGGCCAGGCACACATCCAGCACGCCTTCCAGCGCCAGGCGTTCCACGGCGCGGGTCACCGCCATGCCCTTGAAAAAAGCCTCCAGGGACATGCTGTCGCTGACCTCGGCAAACAGGTGTTCATCACCGCCGAAGCTGTAGCGGATGGGGGACGTTTCAGCCATGTCTGTTCCTCTTGGAATCATTGTAGAAAGGCAGGCAAAAAAGTGAGGTAAGGCTCTTATTGGGGGGGCCGGACTTCAATACCGGCCTGGTCCAACGCTTCGCGGGTGGCTTGCACCAAGTCCAGGGCGCCAGGGGTATCGCTGTGCAGGCAGATGGAATCGAATTCAATCACCAGGTCTTCGCCTTCCACGGTACGTACCAGCCCGCTCTGACAAGCGCGCAGGACACGGGCTGCAACGGTGGCAGCGTCCAGTGCACGCACATTGCGGGTGAACACGATGGAGCCGCTCAGATCGTACTCACGGTCGGCATAGAACTCGCGCACGACCGGCTGTCCCAGTTCCTTGGCAATGCGCCAGATCACCGAATTGGGCATGCAGTACAGCAACAGCGTCGGCTCGATGATTTGCAGGTTTTGCACCAATAGCCGCGCAGCCTCTTCATCGCGGGCCAGGTGCATGTAGAGCGCGCCGTGGGGCTTGATATGTTGCAAGGTCAGGCCTTGGGCGCGGGCCATTTCACGCAGCGCGCCAAGCTGGTAGAGCATATCGTCCACCAGCTCTTGGGCCGGTGCATGGATATGCCGACGACCGAAGCCCACCAGGTCGCGAAAACCCGGATGAGCGCCGATAGCCACCCCCAATTGCTTGGCGCGCTCGACAGTGCGGCGCATGGTGCCGGGGTCGCCGGCGTGAAAGCCGGTGGCGATATTGGCCGAGCTGATGTGAGCCATCAGCTCTGCGTCGACGCCGTCGCCGATAGTCCAGGGGCCGAAGCTTTCGCCCATGTCCGAATTGAAATCCACTGCCCGCATCAAGATTGCTCCGCCATAAGTGATGCCAGGAAAGTAGGCTCGGGCTTGACCCCTTGGGAAGATCTATTATCAGATAGCCCATCTTCTGAAAATCAGATACTGACCATGTCCCTTACCTTGCGCCAGGTTCGCTACTTCGTCGCCACCGCTGAAATCGGCCAGATTTCCCAGGCAGCGATTCACCTGAATATTTCCCAGTCGGCGGTGACCACGGCGATCAAGGAGCTGGAAGCCATGCTCGGCGTGCAGTTGTTCGTGCGCTCGGCCCAGGGCATGAACCTCACCGACGCCGGTCGACATTTTCTCAACCGCGCCTATGTGGTTGTGCGCAGCGTGGAAGACGCCCTGAACAGCCCGCTGCCGGATTACCGCGCCAGCGGCGTGCTACGGGTGGCGGCGAGCTACACAGTGCTGGGTTATTTCCTGCCGCACCATTTGCAGCGCATGGAGCATTGGCATCCGGACGTGACTATCGAGGTGTTCGAGCAGGAACGTCAGGCCATCGAACAGGGCCTGCTCGATGGCCAGTTCGACATGGCCGTGGTGCTTACCGCCAACCTCACCCACGCGGATATCGTCTCTGAAATCCTGTTCAACTCCGAACGCCGCCTGTGGCTGCCCAGCCATCACCCATTGTGTGAACGCGGAGCCGTCAGCCTGGCGGACGTGGCGCAAGAGCCCTACATCCTGCTGACCGTCGATGAAGCCGAACACAGTGCCATGCGCTATTGGGAACAGGCCGGGCAAACCCCCAGGGTGCGGCTGCGCACCAGCTCGGTGGAAGCGGTGCGCAGCATGGTTGCCAATGGCAGCGGCGTGGCGATTCTGTCGGATCTGGTGCACCGGCCCTGGTCGCTGGAAGGCAAGCGCATCGAAACCCTGACCGTCACCGACCCGGTCACGCCCATGAGCGTCGGCCTGGCCTGGCACCGCGAGCGCGCGTTTACCCCGGCGATGCAAGCCTTCCGCGATTACTTCCACGATGCGTTCCTGGCGCCGCAGCAGTTGTCGGCGCGCCGTTAAAGATGGGCTTGCAGGGTGGCGGTCAACCAGTCCATGAACACCCGCACCCGCAGCGGTAAATGCCGCTGGCCGGCGTACAGTAAATACACGTCCAGAGGCGGTGCCTGGTAATCCGGCAGCACCGCTACCAACTCGCCACTGGCCAATAAATCGCGGATCCCGAGTTGGGGCACTTGGGTAATGCCAAAACCCGCCAGGCACGCCGACTGATACGCATCGGTGCTGTTGACGGTCACCCTTCCTGCCATCGGCAAACGTTGCACCTTGTTGCCCACCAGGTATTCGAACCCTGCCGAGCGTGCGCCCAGGGGCCGCACGTAATGTACCAATTGGTGATTCGCCAGGTCAGCCAATGTCGCAGGCATGCCGTAACGGTGCAGATACGCCGGGCTCACGCAGTTGACCATCGGCATGCTGCACACCCGTCGCGCCACCACTGTTTGGTCGGGCTGGGCACCGACGCGCACGACACAATCGAAACCTTCCGCGATCAGGTCCACCTGGCGGTCCGAGCCGCTGATCTCGATGTCGATCAGGGGGTGGCGAGTCATGAACGTGGGCAAGTTCGGCACGATCAAACCCCGCGCCATGACATTGGGCATATCCACCCGTATGCGCCCGGCCAGTTGGGTTTCATCCTGGCGAAACAACCCTTCCAGTTCTTCCATATGCGCCAGCAGATCCTTGCTGCGCTCATACAACACACGCCCGTCTTGGGTCGCCTGCACCTTGCGCGTGGTGCGTTGCAACAGCTGTGCGCCGAGCAACTCCTCCAACGCCTGCACATGCTCGGATACCGTAGAGCGTGGCAAACCCAGGCTTTGGCCGGCCTGGGTAAAGCTCGATAACTCAGTGACGCGTACGAAGGTGCGCAGCAGCTCAAGCTTGTTCATTGGATTGTTCGCCTTATCCGGCCAGTGATTCCGATATCAGCCTGTTTATCACGTCATGACCGGACAAATACACTCAGTTCCACTAACTATCACTGAGGACTGCACCATGACCCGTAAAATCGCACTCATCACCGGCGCCAGCCGTGGCCTGGGCAAAAGCGCTGCGCTGCACCTGGCTGCGCAAGGCGTAGACATTATCGGCACCTACCACAGCGCCGCAGGCGAGGCCCAAGCCGTAGTTGCCCAAGTGGAGGCATTGGGTGGCCGCGCCGCCATGCTGCAACTGGACGTGAGCCAGAGCGCAAGCTTCGATGGGTTCGTCGGCCAGGTCGGCGCGTTGCTCAAGGATATTTTCGCTCAGGATCATTTCAATTTTCTGATCAATAACGCAGGCATCGCTGCCCACGCCAGCTTCGCCGAGACCACCGAAGCCCAGTTCGACCAGTTGGTGGCGATCCACGTCAAGGCGCCGTTTTTTCTCACGCAAAAACTGCTGCCGTTGATCAGCGATGGCGGACGCATCATTAACATATCCAGCGGCCTGGCGCGGTTCAGCCTGCCGGGGTATGCAGCCTATGCGTCGATGAAGGGAGCGGTCGAAGTGCTGTCGCGCTACCAGGCCAAAGAGCTGGGCCCACGCGGTATTACCGTGAACACCCTGGCACCGGGCGCGATTGCCACCGACTTCGGCGGCGGCGCGGTGCGCGACAACAGCGATGTGAATGCCATGGTCGCCAATAACACGGCCTTGGGCCGCGCCGGTTTGCCGGACGACATTGGCGGGGCGATTTCGACATTGCTGGCCGATGGCAGCCATTGGATCACCGGCCAGCGGATCGAGGCGTCGGGCGGGATGTTCCTGTAGGCGCCCACCTACAGGGCTACTGGGGTTTTATCGACGATTTTCTCGCGCAACACGTCATAACCCCAGTGGTACACATAGGTGTACGGCAGGAAGAACAGCAGCACACCAATGTCGAGGATGAACGCCTCCAACAGGCTGATCTTCATCAAGGTCGCAATCAACGGCACTGCCAGCAGGATCAGGCCGCCCTCGAACAACAGCGCGTGCAGCACCCGGGGCCAGCCACTGTTGGCCAGTTGCAGGTGTGTTTTGAGGCGGTCGAACAGGCTGTTGAAAACCACGTTCCAGCTCAGGGCCAGCAGGCTGATGCCCAGGGTCACTGCGCCCATCTCCAGTGCCGGCCTGCCGGTGATCCACACCAACAGCGGCGTACAGATCAACAAGGCCAAGCCTTCAAAACCCAGGGCTTGGAAAACACGTTCAGTAATCGACTTGGTAGGGTTCATGACCCGGCTCCGTGAATGACGATGGTTGCCATGATCAGGCTTTGTCTCGATACTTCATAACCAATAACCATCGAGCAAGGCGATAGTATGGCCTCCCACGAAGTGCTCCAGGCGTTTGTCCAGGCCGCTACCCAAGGCTCGTTTTCCGCCGCTGCGCGCAAGCTGGGCAAAAGCCAGTCGACTGTCAGCGCGGCGGTGGCCAGCCTTGAGATTGACCTGGACGTTGTGCTGTTTGATCGCAGCAGCCGCAAACCCACCTTGACTGCGGCGGGGCAGGTACTGCTGCAACGGGCCGAACAGGTGCTGGAGGCCAGCAGTCGCCTGGAGTTGGCCGCCAGTCAGCTATCCCAAGGGTTGGAGCCGAAGTTGAGTATCGCCATGTCCGATACTTACCAATCGGATCGATTCGAAATCGCCCTCACAGCCTTCGAGCAACGCTATCCGGACCTTGAGCTGGAATGCCTGATCGCCGAATGCGAAGACCTGATCGCGCTGGTACAAAGCGGCCGGGCACAGATTGCGTTTATCGAGAAACAAGAGATTTACCCGCCGGATCTAACCTTCTCCTGCGTGGAAGAACGCACGGAAATCGCGCTGTTCGTTTCGCCTAAACACCCATTGGCTGGCCTGGACAGGGTGCTTGCGCACGTCTTGCAGCAACACCGGGAACTGCGCTTGGCGAGCATCATCAACCCCAATGAAAACCGCAGCACTCAGCGTGTGTGGTCGGCACCGAGTTACCTGATGTTGATGGAGATGGCGCAACTGGGTTTTGGCTGGGCACCGATTCCACGCTGGCTGGTGGAACGTTTTGGCGGCAATCAGTTGGTCGAACTCAAGGTTCGCAGTTGGCCGCGCTCGGTGGCGGTGGATGCGTTGTGGTCACGCCAACACCCACCGGGGCCTGCTGGGAGTTGGTTGCTGGGCAAGATGCTCGACTGAGCCCCTCCCACATTTGGATAGTCATTGTCTGGGGGAATTGAGTTCGGCGAGGCGGCGCATGATGAAGCGCTTTTCCGGGACTTGTTGGGTCAGCGACAGGGCTTTTTCGTAAGCTGCACGGGCCTCTTCAACCCGTCCCAACTGCCGGCAAAACTCCCCGCGGGCTGAATGCGCCAAGTGGTAATCGTGCAAGTCACCGCGTTGCAAAATGCCCTCCACCAGCGCCAACCCCACCAATGGCCCCTGCTCCATCGCCACCGCAACTGCCCGGTTCAATTCGATCACCGGCGAGGGTACCGCTCTGAGCAGTACATCGTAGAGCCCGATAATCTGTCGCCAATCGGTTTCCCCGGCGCAGGCAGCCTCGGAGTGCACCGCCGCAATCGCCGCCTGCAAGCAATACGGCCCGAAGCACCGGGTGCTCAGCGCCTGCTCCACCAGGTTGCAGCCTTCAGCTATCAACGATGTATCCCACAGCCCACGGTCCTGAGCATCCAGCAGCACCAGTTCGCCGTTGGCCGAGGTGCGTGCGGGCCTTCGCGACTCATGCAACAGCATCAACGCCAACAAGCCCATGACCTCCGGCTCCGGCAGCAATTGCATCAGCAAACGGCACAGGCGAATGGCCTCCAGGGTCAAGTCTTCGCACGTCAGGTCCGCCCCAGTGGAGGCCGTGTAGCCCTCGTTGAACACCAGGTAAATCACGCGCAACACGCTATCCAATCGCTCGGGCAATTCGGCTCGGGACGGCACTTGGTAAGGAATTTTCGCATCGCGGATCTTGCCCTTGGCGCGCACGATGCGCTGGGCGATGGTGGCAGGTGTGGCCAGGAACGCGTGGGCGATTTGCTCGGTGCTGAGGTCGCAGATCTCACGCAGGGTCAGCGCGGCCTGGGCATCAGGGGCCAGCGCCGGATGGCAGCAGGTGAAGATCAGGCGCAGGCGGTCATCTTCCACGTCGTCATCGCTCCAGTCAGCTGCCTGCAGCGTGTCGGCCTGCTCTTGCAGCAACGGGGTAAACCGCGCCTGGCGACGCAGGCGATCGATGGCTTTGAAGCGGCCGGTCGATACCAGCCAGGCCCGTGGGTTATCCGGTATGCCGTCCTCGGGCCAGCGCTGCACGGCGACAAAAAACGCCTCATGCAGCGCCTCCTCGGCCAGGTCGAAATCACCCAGCACGCGAATCAGCGTGGCAAGCACACGCCGTGACTCACTGCGGTAAATGGCTTCGACCTGACCACTGAGCGTCATTGCGGCAGGTTCAGTTCGCGCACCGGGCGCACTTCCACACTGCCGACCCGGGCCGCCGGAATGCCACCCGCCACCTGGATCGCTTCGTTAAGGTCCCTGGCGTCGATCAGGTAGAACCCGGCGAGCTGCTCCTTGGTTTCGGCAAACGGCCCGTCGGTGATCGACAACTTGCCATTGCGCATACGCACGGTGGTGGCGGTGGCCACCGGCTCCAGCGGCTCGGCGGCCAGCATTCGTCCGCTGGCCTGGATCGCTTCGGCGTAAGCAAAACACTCCGAGTCGTGCGGGCTGTCGGCCGAGGTGTGCAACACCTGTTCGTCGCTGTAGATCAGGCACAGGTATTTCATGGCGTTCTCCGTGTTCGGATGACTGACTATAGTTCGCGGCGCTCAGGGTTCCAGGTCAAACAGCGCCGTGCCGCTTTGCATATCAAAGGGCGCCGACCAGTGTTCATGCACCACTTTCCATTGGCCATTGATGCGCTGGTACCCAGCGGTCACGCGCATCCAGCAGGCTTTCACCTCACCATCGGGCCCGGCACCGCCGCAGTGGGCCAGCCAGTGAGCGAACGCGCTGTCTGGCGCTTGGACGATATGCAGTTCATGAAACTCGAAGATACCGGGGCCGGGGCAATGCTTCATACATTCTTCCCAGTGCGCGTGGTAGGCCGCCCTGCCTTTGAATTGCAAAGCGGTTACGGCATCGAACGAGACGATATCGTCGGCGTAAAAGCTGACAATCTTGTCGATATCGCGACTGACGACGGCTTGTTTCCATTGCTCGATCAGGTGGTTGATGGCAGTGCTCATGGCGATGACTCCTTGGGGTGGAAAATCACGTAGGACACTCTTAGTCGAATGGCCTTCGTGCCAATCGACACACCACGGAAAAATAATTTCCCATAGGTCAAACCCGATAAACTGAGCCCTTCTTTGCAGCCGTTCGGATAGCCCGATGCAAACCCGCCTTGTTGCCTACGAGGCGCTCAATGCTGTGCAACAACAGCAAGTGGGCGCCATCGAAGTTCATCCTGAACAATTGCCGTTTAGCGGAGATATCTACTGCGCCCTTAATACCTTGCTGGCCAACCCAAGCCCTGGGGTCAAAGGCTTTGCGTTTTTGGCAGACGACATTCCCGTGGCCTTCCTGCTGCTCAAGCGCCCCCCCTGCCTGCCCCATTGGGCCGATGAACACAGCGCCACGCTGCATGCGTTGCAGGTGGATCGCAGTCAGCAGGGGCTTGGGTTCGGCAAGGCGTGTTTACAGGCACTACCGGCCATCGCGCTCGCGGCATGGCCGCAGATCAAAGGGTTGGAGTTGTCTGTGGACACGCACAACCTGGCGGCGATGGGGCTGTATCTCGGGGCGGGATGGGTGGACAGCGGCGAGGCCTACAAGGGACGGGTCGGGTATGAGCGCCGGTTGCGCTGGATATTCAGTTCATAACGGTAATGTCACGTAAACAGGACTTTCACGCGCGCCTGTCGTGTTTACGTGACATCGAATGCGGAGTCAGCCCCGCTCTCCAACCGGTAGCCAGATTTCCACCGTCCCCGTGCCCTTCCTCCCATCGAAATCTGCGCTATAGCGCTCGAAATCCGCCCCCATCACCTTGTAGCCCGAATGCGGCAGCCATTCGAACATGATGCGTTCGTAGGTTTGCTCAAGCGCCTGCACCGGCCCGTAATGGGGGAACACGGCATAGTTGAGCGGGGGGATTTCGATGAACTCGAAGTTGCTGGGCACATCGCCCTTGGTCGGGACTTCAACCCCCGCCATGTAATCGAATTCGCCTTGATGGGGGTTGTGGCATACCCCATAGGTCACCCCACCCACGCGCTTCTTGATGTCCTTGATGCAGGTGTCGAACAACTCCCACAACCGTGGGATATCGCCCACGGTGGCCTTCGAATAACGCCCTTGCACACCGGCGATCACCAGCGCTTTGCCGGCTTCCATGCGTGGCTCCAACGGTTGTTTTGTCTGCTGATCCATACGAACAGTCTCCTTCTTATGAGGGAACAAACCCGCATCGAGTATAGGGGCATATCCGCGCCACACTCCATGTAGAAATTTTTCCTACGCATCTGGACAACTTGCCATCATCGCCCGTATTGTCAGCCTCGCAGGCCACCGCAGTGGCCGACGTCGCTCGGACGGTTCCGGGCGCTTACGTACTCTCGAGGCAACAATGGCCGACCAAGGTTCGCCGCGCCGCTTTGCGCGCATAGATCGACTCCCCCCTTACGTTTTCAATATCACTGCCGAGCTGAAGATGGCTGCGCGTCGGCGCGGCGAAGACATCATCGACTTGAGCATGGGTAACCCCGACGGCGCCACGCCACCGCACATTGTGGAAAAAATGGTCACCGTCGCCCAGCGTGAAGACACCCACGGCTACTCCACCTCCAAAGGCATTCCACGCCTGCGCCGGGCGATTTCGCGCTGGTACAAGGACCGTTATGAAGTGGATATCGACCCCGAGTCGGAAGCCATCGTCACCATCGGTTCCAAAGAGGGTCTGGCGCACCTGATGCTGGCCACCCTGGACCAGGGCGACACCGTGCTGGTGCCCAACCCCAGCTACCCGATTCACATCTACGGTGCGGTGATTGCCGGTGCCCAGGTACGTTCGGTGCCGCTGGTGCCGGGCGTGGACTTTTTCGCCGAGCTGGAACGGGCAATTCGCGGCTCGATCCCCAAGCCAAAGATGATGATCCTGGGCTTCCCGTCCAACCCCACTGCGCAGTGCGTGGAGCTGGATTTCTTCGAGCGAGTGATCGCCCTGGCCAAGCAATACGACGTGCTGGTGGTGCACGACCTGGCCTACGCCGATATCGTCTACGACGGCTGGAAAGCCCCCTCGATCATGCAGGTACCCGGCGCCAAGGACATCGCGGTGGAGTTTTTTACCCTGTCCAAGAGCTACAACATGGCCGGCTGGCGCATCGGGTTCATGGTGGGCAACCCCGAACTGGTCAACGCCCTGGCGCGGATCAAGAGCTACCACGACTACGGCACCTTCACACCGCTGCAAGTCGCGGCGATTGCTGCGCTGGAAGGCGATCAGCAGTGCGTCAAAGACATCGCCGAGCAGTACCGCCAGCGCCGCAACGTGCTGGTCAAGGGCCTGCATGAGCTGGGCTGGATGGTGGAGAACCCCAAGGCGTCGATGTACGTCTGGGCAAAAATCCCCGAACAGTATGCCGCCATGGGCTCGCTGGAATTTGCCAAGAAGTTGCTGCTGGAGGCGAAGGTGTGTGTGTCGCCGGGGATTGGTTTTGGCGAGTATGGCGATGATCACGTACGCTTTGCGCTGATCGAAAACCAAGACCGGATTCGCCAGGCGGTGCGCGGGATTCGTGGCATGTTCAGGGCGGATGGGCTAGTACCCAAAGCCAGCGTCTAACTCGGTCAAAATGTGGGAGGGGGCTTGCTCCCGATAGCAGTGGTTCAGTCGATACATCTGGTGACTGATCCACCGCCATCGGGAGCAAGCCCCCTCCCACATTTGATTGGGTTTTCACCCCAGACTGTGCGGTGTGGCTTACACCACCAACGACAGCAACATGATGAAGATCAGCGCCACGATCGACAGGATGGTCTCCATCGCCGTCCAGGTCTTGAACGTCTCGGCCACGGTCATGTTGAAGTACTGCTTGACCAGCCAGAACCCCGCATCGTTGACGTGCGACAAGATCAACGAACCCGCGCCCGTCGCCAGCACCAGCAACTCGCGGTTGACGCCCGGAATCATGCCGACCACCGGCACCACAATGCCTGCACCGGTAATGGTCGCGACCGTCGCTGAACCGGTGGCGATACGAATCACCGCCGCCACCAGCCACGCCAGCAGGATCGGGTTGATCTGTGCGTTCACTGCCATATGACCGATCACATCACCCACGCCGCTGGTCACCAGCATCTGCTTGAAGCCACCACCGGCACCGATGATCAGGATGATCGCGGCGGTCGGCGCCAGGCTGGCGTCGAGCAGCTTGAGGATCTGCTTGGAATGGATGCCCTGGCGATGGCCAAAGGTGTAGAGCGACAGCAGCAACGCCAGCAGCAAGGCGGTGATCGGGTGGCCGATCATGTCCATCCAGTTGCGCACCACGTTGCCTTCGGCAAAGGCGATGTCGGCAAAGGTTTTGAGCAGCATCAGGAACACCGGCAAGAGCACGGTGACCAGGGTGATGCCAAAGCTTGGCAGCGACTTGTTATCCGTCTCGCGGGCCAATTGATCGACCAGTTCCTGGGACGGGTTGCCCGGAATGTACTTGGCGATAAATGTACCGAAGATCGGGCCGGCGATGATGGCGGTTGGCAGTGCGACGATCAGGCCGTACAGAATGGTTTTGCCGATATCTGCGCCAAACACGCCGATCGCCAGCAGCGGGCCCGGGTGCGGTGGCACCAGGCCGTGTACCGCCGACAGGCCGGCGAGCAACGGGATGCCGATCTTGATCAGCGACACGCCGGTACGCCGTGCCACGATAAACACCAGCGGGATCAGCAGCACAAAGCCGATCTCGAAGAACAGCGGGATGCCCACCAGGAACGCGGCGAACATCATGGCCCACTGGACCTTCTCTTTGCCGAAGGCGCGGATCAGGGTCTGGGCGATCTGATCGGCACCGCCGGATTCGGCCATCATCTTGCCGAGCATCGTGCCCAGCGCGAGGATAATGCCGACAAAGCCGAGCACGCCGCCGAAACCGTCCTGGAACGCCTTGATGATCTTGTCCACGGGCATGCCCGAGGTCAGGCCGAGGAAACCGGCCGCGATGATCAGTGCAATGAACGGGTGCACCTTGAACTTGGTGATCAGAACGATCAACCCGATGATAGTGACCACTGCATCTAGCAGCAGGTAAGACTCGTGGGACATGCCAAACATGGGGGGTCTCTCCTGTTTGTTGTTGTTATTAAAGCGGGTGTTGAATTTCCTGCCGGGGATAGCGCTATCTTTTCCGGCAAAAAATTAATGAGTTGGTTCAAAGCCGTGCTTAAGCCACCAGGCGTTGGTCTGCTCGGCCAGTTCCTCGACGCTGTCTTCACTGGCGTTGAGCGCCAGGGTCAGCGGCTCGCCCTTGGGCGACTCCAGGGTGGCGAACTGGCTGTCGATCAGGCTGGCCGGCATGAAATGGCCGGGCCGGTGGGACACGCGGTCGGCGGCCACTTCGCGGGTCAGCTCCAGGAAGACAAAGCCCAGGCCCGGCGCGGCTTCGCGCAGGTGGTCGCGGTATTTCTTTTTCAGGGCTGAACAGGTGAGCACAGGATGCTCGCCCGCTGTGAGCGACCGGCGCAGTTCATCGCACAGGATGTCGAGCCAGCCGGCGCGATCGTCGTCGTTAAGGGGGTGGCCGGCGCTCATCTTTTCGATGTTGGCGGCGGGGTGAAAGCTGTCGCCTTCAATGGCAGTGGCGCCGTTCAGGCGGCACAGGGCTTCGCTGACGCTGGACTTGCCACAGCCGGAAACACCCATGATGACCAGGGCGGTAACAGGTTGACTCATGAAACACCTCAGGACGCAGATAGCGCTACCTTTGCACAGCATAAGGCTAGTGCAAAAACAGGCTTTTCCCGCGCCGACTTGTCATTTTTATGGAGTGACGCGTGCATCTGCTCCAATCATTCGAACCGGATCAGGCAACCCTAGGTTCAATAATTTGCAGCCCTTTGGAGACAGCGCTACCTTAGTGCCTCGATTTTTGTTTGGCAAGCCGCCTGATGACCTCCAAGAACGATAAAAATACCCGCACGACGGGCCGCCCTACCCTCAATGAAGTTGCACGCCTGGCCGGGGTCAGCCCAATCACCGCCTCCCGCGCCTTGCGCGGTATCAGCACCGTGGCCACCGAACTGGTGGAAAAAGTCCAGCAGGCCGCCGCCGAACTCAGCTACGTGGTCACCCCCGCCGCTCGCGCCCTGGCGTCGGCCCAGAGCCAATCGGTGGTGGTGCTGGTGCCGTCGCTGTCCAACTTGTTGTTTATCGAAACACTGGAAGCCATCCATCAGGTACTGCGGCCCAAGGGCTTTGAAGTGCTGATCGGCAACTCCCATTATTCGCGCGATGAAGAAGAAAACCTGTTGCGCAACTACATGTCTTACCAGCCACGGGGGTTGCTGTTGACCGGATTCGACCGCACCGAAAGCGCGCGACGAATGGTCGAGACCAGCAATGTGCCGTGCGTGTACATGATGGATCTGGACCCCAATGCCGGGGTGAACTGCGTGGGTTTCTCACAGTTGGCAGCAGGCGAGACGGCAGCGGCACATTTACTGTCCCGGGGGCGCAAGCGCCTGGCCTACATCGGCGCGCAGTTGGATCAGCGCACGTTGTTGCGCGGTGAAGGTTTCCGCCGCGCCTTGCAGCAGGCGGGCATGTACGACCCAGCGCTGGAACTATTGACGCCACGGCCCTCTTCCGTGGGCCTGGGCGGCGAACTGTTCCTGCAATTGCTGGCAGCGCATCCGGATGTGGATGCGATCTTCTTCGGCAACGATGACCTGGCCCAGGGCGCACTGCTTGAAGCCATGCGTCACGGCATCAAGGTGCCGGAGCGTGTCGCGGTGCTGGGCTTCAACGACTTGCCCGCGTCGGCATTCATGGTGCCGCGCCTGAGCAGCATCAGCACGCCACGAGAAGCCATTGGCCGCAGGGCGGCGGAGCATTTGTTGACCATCATGGCGGGCAACAAGATCGCCAAGCCGGTGGTGGATATGGGGTTTGAGTTGCAGGTGCGGGAGAGCACCTGACCCGCTCGTTCCCACGCTCTGCGTGGGAACGATCAGAAGTCTGCCTGTGTTAATGGCGGCTGTGCGTAGGGCACTTTCGGGTGCGCCGGCTTTGAGTGTCCACCGGTCTACTAACCTGCGTACAGCTGCCACCCTCATTTAACTCGCTGCTCGGCAAGGCCATGGACCAGCACACACCACGCTGCTGAGACCTTACTCGGTCCAAATGTGGGAGGGGGCTTGCTCCCGATTGCAGTGGGTCAGCTATCTGTAAGTTGACTGACCCACCGCTATCGGGAGCAAGCCCCCTCCCACATTTTTTAACCGTGCCCACTTTACCCCTGCTAGATTGACCACTTTCCATCGCCAGGGAAGCACCATGGGACATTCACTGAAAATCTTGGGCCGCACGTCCTCCATCAACGTGCGCAAAGTGTTGTGGACCTGCCAGGAACTGGGCATCGACTACGTGCGTGAAGACTGGGGCATCGGCTTCAAGCCCACCCAGTCCACCGAGTTCCTCGCTCTGAACCCCAACGCGCAGATACCTGTGCTGATCGACGACCACGGCGTGCTGTGGGAGTCCAACACCATCTGTCGCTACCTCGTCGGCCTGTACCAACGCCACGACCTGCTGCCTGTCGAGCCCGCCCCCCGGGCGCGTGTCGAGCAATGGATCGACTGGCAAGCCGTGGAACTCAATCGCGCCTGGAGCGACGCTTTCACCGCATTGGTACGCAACAACCCCGACGGCCTCGACGCGGCGCAAATCGCCGCCGCGGTGCAGCTATGGAACGACAAGATGGGCATTCTCGAACAGCAGTTGGCCAAGACCGGTGCCTATGTGGCCGGCGAGGAATTCACCCTCGCCGATATCTTGATCGGCCTCTCGGTACACCGCTGGCAGGCAACGCCCATGCAGCGTCCGCCCTACCCCGCCATTGCCGCCTACTATCAGCGGCTCAGCCAGCACGCCGGTTTCAAGACCTTCGCCCTCGACGGCCACAACTAAGCACAGGGACCCCACGTGAACGGACTCAACGTACTACTCACCGGCGCCTGCGGCAGAATCGGCAAGACATTTTTCCAGGCCTCGCAAGACCGCTACCGCTTCACGCTCACTGACCGCATCGCGCCGGATTTCGACCTGGGTGGACACCGTTTCGTACACGCCGACCTCAGCGATAAATCCAGCCTGGCGACCCTGCTCGAAGGCATCGACGTAATCGTGCACCTGTCGGGTATCCCCCACGCCAGTGCCTCATTCAACGAATTGCTGCCCAACAACATACTCGCTACCACCTACCTGTTCGAAGCTGCCGTGGCCGCCGGCGTGCAGCGCCTGGTATTTGCCAGCAGCGCGCAAACCATCGAAGGCTACCCGGTGGATCGCCAGATCACCCCCGGTATGCCGGTGATGCCCGCCAATATGTATGGCGTGAGCAAATGCTATGGCGAGGCGTTGTGTGGCTACTACGCAGCCAAGACGCCGCTGTCGACCATCGCCCTGCGCATCGGCGCTTTTGAATTCCCCGAAACCCACGACCTGAACAACGCCCGCGACCTCAGCGCGTGGCTCAGCCCGCGGGATGCCGTGCAACTGCTGCAACGCTCAGTGGAAACCGTCGGCGTGAAGCACCTGATCGCCCACGGTATTTCCAACAACCGCTTCAAGCGTCTGGATTTGAGCGAAACCACACGTGTGCTGGGCTACCAACCGCTGGATGATGCGTTCCAGGTATTTGAAATCCCCATCACTTACTGAGTTTTCACCATGCCCGCCCAATCCACCACCGACGGTATCGACCCGCTCCGCGCCGCCCATATCAGCGCGCGCATCGATCGCCTGCCCGCCGTGGCCACCATCTGGCGCCTGGTGGCGCTGCTGTCCATCGGTGGTTTTTTCGAGCTGTATGACCTGTTCCAGACCGCCTATATCAGCCCCGGCCTGATCAGCGACGGCATTTTTAATACCGGCAGCCAGGGCGTGTTTGGCTTCTCGGACCAGGCTGCGTTCGCCTCGGCAACCTTCCTCGGCCTGTTCCTCGGCGCCAGCCTGCTCAGCCCCATCGCCGACCGCTACGGGCGCCGGGCGATCTTCACCTTTGCATTGATCTGGTACACCGTCGCCACAGTGCTGATGGGTATTCAAACCTCCGCCCTCGGCATCATCTGCATGCGCTTTGTGGTGGGCATCGGCCTGGGCATCGAACTGGTGACTATCGATGCCTACCTCTCGGAACTGGTGCCCAAGCGCATGCGCAGTTCGGCGTTTGCCTTTGCGTTTTTCATTCAGTTTCTGTCGGTGCCCGCCGTGGCCTTGATGTCGTGGTGGCTGGTGCCCCAGGCGCCGTTCGGCATCTCCGGCTGGCGCTGGGTGGTGTTGAGCAGCGCGGTGTTTGCGCTGTTTATCTGGCAATTGCGCAAGCGCCTGCCTGAATCGCCGCGTTGGCTGGCACAGAAGGGCCGTTTCGAAGAAGCCGGTGCGATCATGGACAACCTGGAAACACGCTGCCTGAAAGATCACGGCAAGCCCTTGGATGAGCCGCAACCCGAAGCCGTCAGCGTTCAAGGCAGCGGCCGTTTTGCCGATATCTGGCAACCGCCCTACCGTCGCCGCGCCTTGATGCTGATTGTGTTCCATGTGTTCCAGGCCATCGGTTTTTTCGGCTTCGGCAATTGGTTGCCGGCGCTGCTGTCGGGCCAGGGTGTCAGCGTGACCCACAGCTTGATGTACGCCTTTATCATCACCCTCGCCTACCCGCTGGGGCCGTTGCTGTTTGTGAAGGTGGCCAACCGCTTTGAAAACAAATGGCAGATTGTCGGTTCCGCCATGGGCGCGGTGATTTTCGGTAGCCTGTTCGCCCTGCAAACCAGCGCACTGGGGCTGATTTTCTGCGGGGTGATGATCACCTTCTGCAATGCCTGGCTGAGTTTCAGTTATCACTCGTACCAGAGCGAATTGTTCCCCACCAATATCCGCGCACGGGCCGTGGGGTTCTGCTATTCGTTCAGCCGCCTATCTACGGTGTTCAGCAGCCTGTTGATCGGCTTTATCCTCGAACACCTGGGCACGCCAGGGGTGTTGGCGTTTATCGCCAGCAGCATGCTGATCGTGATGATTACCATCAGCTGGTTCGGGCCGCGTACGCGTAACCTCGCGCTGGAAAATATCGCCCACTGACGGCAATGCTTGGCCGCCTGCGGCAGAGTGCTTGCCGCAACGGCCACACGACCCCCAGTAAATAGAGGGTATCGCAACCGGCACACTATTTGCTCCAGCTGTGGAACCGAACATTTACACAGGTGACCGATCATGCTGGTTAACAACAACACCCAAGCCATGTCGACCGTCCAACAGATCAAGCGACCCGATATGGACCCCGCCAACGCCGCCGCCAGCGCGTTGTACAGCGGCGCCCTGCAGGCTGCGCAGCAGAGCATCACGGTGCCATCTGCGCAGAAGGAACTGGACAAGGCCAGTGATCGCATTGACGAAGCGTTCGCCAAGACCCGTGTGCAACTGCAAGCCACGGCGTCCAGCGACGTGCCGGCATCCAGCGCTGCCGGCTCAGCCCGCAGTGAGTTCACCGATTACATGACCAAGACCCCGGCCGAGCGCATTCGCGATCAATTGCTCAAAGAACGGGGCCTGACGTTGGAAGAACTGAACGCCCTGCCGGTGGAAGAGCAAAACGCCTTTGCCAAGCAAGTGTCCGAGCGGCTTCAGCAGCAGCAACAGCAGCAGGTAGCAGCAAAGACGGTTGACCCACAGGCGCAGACGGTGAAAGAGACCCTGGCTGCTATCTAAGCTGCACAGTAGACCAATGCCATCAGGGGCAAGCCCCCTCCCACATTTGGATCTCCTTTGACATGGGATCAGCAGAGTTTTCGACTATTGCAGTTGCAGCGTCGAATTGAACTGACTGATTGCATCCACCACATGCCGCGAGCCTTCCTGAATTTCAAGAATCACCTGCCCCGCTTCGTTGGCCAGTTCCACCCCAAGCCCCGTGCGGCTCAAGCTCGACTGCATGCTCGTCACCGCACTCAATGACAGGTCGTGGTTCTTGCGCACCACATCCACTATCTCCACCGTCGCCTGGCTGGTGCGGGCCGCGAGGCTGCGCACTTCATCGGCCACCACAGCGAACCCGCGTCCATGCTCGCCGGCTCGCGCCGCTTCAATCGCGGCGTTGAGCGCCAGCATATTGGTTTGTTCGGCAATGCTGCGGATGGTCTGCACGATGGCGCCGATGATGTCGGACTGTTTGTTGACCGCATCGATGCTGTGGGCAGCCTGGTTCAAGTCGCTGGAGATGGCCTCGATGATCTGTACCGTTTGCTGCACCACCTGCGAGCCCTTGCGGGCGCAGGCGTCGTTTTGTACGGAGGTGGCGTGGGCCGAATCAGCGGCGGTGCGCAGGGTGGTGACCTGGTCGGTGATGTCGCTGGCAAATTTCACCACTTTGTACAGGCGCCCATTGGTATCGAATATCGGGTTGTAGGACGCCTCCAGAAACAAGGTCTTGCCGTATTTGTTTTTACGCTCGAAGCGATGGGAGTGGTATTCGCCGCGATTGAGGGAGGCCCAGAATGCCTTGTAGGCCGGCGACTCCACTTCACTGCGATGACAGAACATGCTGTGGTGCTGGCCGATGATTTCCTCCCGTGAGTACTGCACGGTACGCAGGAAATTGTCGTTGGCATTCAGGATCTGGCCCTGGGGCGTGAACTCGATTACCGCCATGGAACGGCCAATGGCGTCGATCAGGCTCTGGTTTTCGTGTTCATGGTGCACCCGTGCAGAAATATCCGACGCCACTTTGATCACACTGCGTACCTGGTTGTCGCTGTCCAGCACCGGCATGTAGCTGGCTTCAAGCCATACCTCTTCACCGCGCTTGTTCAAACGCATGAAGGTGCCACTGAGCGCCTCGCCCCGCGCCAGGTCACGCCACAACTTGCTGTATTCGTCGGTGTGGGTGTAGGCCTCATCGCAGAAAATGCGGTGATGTTTACCGCGGATCTCATCGACGCTGTAACCCATGCTCTTGCAGAAATTTTCGTTGGCTTCGAGGATCACGCCTGTGCGATCAAACTCGATCATCGCCATGGAACGGCTGATGGCTGCGAGCTTGGCATTGGCTTCGGTGAGGGCACAGGAAAAACGCTGGATTTCTTGCAGGTCGGATTTGTGCTGGCGGTTGAACATGGTCAGATCACCCTTGAGTCCCGGCGCCTGAACGACGCATTCCATTCTTGTGTAGGTAAACCTTCACGGGGAAATAACCATTCAAAACGCTTTATAGGCCAAGCATCATTAACGGTCCTGGGTGAGCATAGACAGGGGTTGGCGCTATGCAAGGCCACTAATCAGCCAGCATTGCCAACCGGGCGCTGGCGGCGCGCACCCCATGTTCTGAAATGCGCTCAATCGATGAGAGGGGCTTATTCGGGCTTGAAGACAATCTGCTGCACGTCGACCTTTCTAGGGATCAGGCCGTTGGCAAAAAACAGGTCCGCCGTGCGCTGCTGATTGGCGACGTCGATCGTCTGCAACGGACGGATCGGCGCGGGCGAGCGGTGCTCGAAGTAGCTTTTGACCACCGCCGGTGGCAGGCCAAGGGTGCCGGCCATCAATGCGATGCTTTCATCGGGTTGGTCGAGTGATAGTCGCTGCGCCTTGCCGAGGGTCGGGATAATGGTGGCGATGGCCTGGGGATGTTGCTGGGCGAACGGGCCGTTGACCACAAAAAAACTGCCGGCAGGGTTAAGGCCCTGGCCATCACCCAGCACGCGAGCAGAGCCGTCGACTACGGCGGCCGAGTAGTACGGGTCCCAGACCACCCAGGCATCGACCTTGCCTTGTTCGAAGGCCGCACGGCCGTCAGAAGGCGACAGGTACACCACGTTCACGTCCTTCCATTGCAAACCGGCGCGCAGCAGGTTCTTGAGGAACAGGTTGTGTGCACTGGAGCCCTTGAGCAACGCCACGCGCTTGCCCTTGAGCTCCGCGACGTTCTGCACGGTGCTGGCCTTGGGCACCAGCACCGCTTCGGTCTTGCCGTCGTTGGGCTCGACGGCGAAGTACTGCAAGTCGATGCCTGCCGCCTGGGCAAAGATCGGCGGGATGTCGCCGATATTGCCGATGTCCAGGCTGCCGGCGTTGAGTGCCTCGATCAGCGGCGGGCCGCCGAGGAATTCGGTCCATTGCACCTGGGTGCCGGGCAGCGCAGCTTCGAAGAGCTTGTGCTCACGGGCGAGCACCATACTCACCGAGCTTTTCTGGTAGCCGATGCGCAGGGTGGGAGGTTCGGCGGCGGGCGCAGGCTGGGCGAAGACGGTGAGTGCCAGCAGCGAACCCCCTAGTAGTTTTTTCAGTTTTTTCATGGGTTGCCTCATGGTCGTGATCGTGAGCGGATTGGCCGTGTGCAGTGAGTCAGGCGTGGCGTTCATTCCAGGCACAACCGCAGGCGGCCGTTAAGGGCGCGGGCCATGTAATCACTGACCGAGCGCTGGGAAACTCCTAGTTCGGCCGCGATCGCGGGGTACGTCAGGCCATTGAGTCGGGACAACAGGAACGTCGCCCTGACCTTGGCCGGCAGGCCGTCGAGCCACTGGTCGACGGCCTGCAGCGCCTCGCACGTCTGGGCCAGGTTTTCGGGGGACGGCACGCTAAAGGCTTCATCGTTATCCAGGGCGTCGAGATAGGCGCGCTCCAGGTCACGTCGCCGCCACAGCTGATACATCAGGCGCTGGGCAATCGTGGTGAGCAAGGCGCGAGGCTGACGGATCGGGGCGACGTCGAGTGCGCTCAGGAGCTGGACAAAGGTGTCGGCGGCGATGTCTTCGGCATGTGCACGGGAATCGAGTTGACGATACAAGCGGCTGCACAACCAGGCGTAATGGCTGCGGAACAGTGCGCCCACGTAGGCGGGGTGAGAGGTGTCGGCGCCGGACATAGTGGCTCCTGTCGAGTAGGGTGCGCGTTATGTCCGGTGTTCCGGTAGAGCGATCCTAGCAAGGCCTCTTATTCTTTAATAATATTTAAAATGCATTTTTATATAGCTTTATTGAATATACGTATAGCCAAGGCTGGCGGCTTGCCGTTGGTAATCCAACAGCACCTGATAGTCGTCTTCGCTAGCGGGGAGCACGGCTTGCACACCAAGGGTTTGCGCCACCTGCGGCAGGTCTTGCAACGCCAGGTTCATCGCTTCGCGGACCTGCTTCAGCTGCACATCGCTCAAGCCCGGCGGGCCGATATAGGGCAAGGTCGGGCTCGGCGCGCTGCGGGTAACCATGCGCAAACCCGCGACCTCTTCGGGCACGAAACGCGCCAGGTAGTCGTAGGTCACGCTGTCGATGGCAGCGAGGTCCGCGCGATCTTCACGCAGCCAGCGCAGGCTCTCACGGTGGGCACCGCTGACGGCGACGCTGGCGAAGAAACGCCCGTCGCGCTGCAACGGTGCCAGGCAGTGGCGCAGTAGGTTCATGCCACTGTTGGAGTCGTGGCCGTTGATCACCCCGCGGCTGTTGTAGAACTGCGCCAGGATAGTACGTGGGTTGTCAACGCGGCTCAGCAACAGGCTGCAGTGTTCGCCATTGCTGCTATGGGGCAGCTCGTAGCGGGGGCGACCGACGACGCGAACCTGGCCACGCAGTTGGGTCATCAGCGGGTAGCCGCAGGTTTGGGTGACGAGCAATTCTGGCGCCAGCCACAGGCCGGGCAAGTCGAGGTGGTCGGCGTTACGCCGATGCAGGCCCAAGCGCTCAAGGATGCGCGCAAGCCACTGTTGATTGGCTTGCTCGATGGGCTCCGGGGCGACATACATGCGCAACTCGGCATAGTGCTCACTCATGGGCATCTCTCAGGCAAAGGGGTGCCGAGGGCTGTCGATAGCCTTGAGGCCATGGCGGCCGATCAACTGGCCGTAGCCCTTCACCAGGAACCCACCGCTGCGCGCGAGCCACTGCTCGCGACGGGCGCGATACACCCTCGGCAGCAAGAACCAGGGAAGTTTCGGCAGGTCGTGGTGCACCAGGTGCAGGTTGTTGTTGAGGAACAGCCAGCGCCAGGGCCAGGACGCTTCGTTGAGCACCGTGCGCTGTTCCGGCCGCGGATGCGGGCGGTGTTCATAGTAGGAACGGATCGACGCCAGCGACAAGGCCGGCACGCTCACCAGCAGCAGGTAATGCCACACCGGCAAGGCACTGTAATGGGCGATAAAACCCAGCATCAACAGGGTCACGGCGCCGTGGGCCAGCCACATCGGCCAAACCTCTGGCAGGCGCTGCCATTGATCGTGCACCAACCGGCTGATGGCCAGGGGTGCCGCCAGCAGCAAGCGACCGAGCACGGTCTTGGTCAGCCAATGCACGCTGCGTTGCAAGCGCGAGCTGGCGTCCCACTGCTGTTGGTTAAGGTAGCGGCTTTCCGGGTCGATGCCGGGCAGGGTCAGGTCTTCGTCGTGATGATGCAACAGGTGGCTGTCGCGATACAGGGTATAGGGGTACCAAACGGCAAACGGCGCGTAACCGAGCAGTTTGTTCACCAACGGCAAACGGGTGGGATGGCCGTGCAGCAACTCGTGTTGCAGCGACAGCCAGAGGGTCACCAACGGGATCAGCAACAAGGTGCTGCACCACAGGCCCAGCCAGTGGCTGGCAAGCAACACACCGAACCAGCCGGCATACACGCCGAGCAACAGCAGCCAGGTCGGCCATTCGGTCTTCGCGGTAAAACTTGCAGCCAGGGCTTGAATTTCCCGTCGGTGGCTCAGGTCAAGGTAGTTGGCCATCGGCAGCTCAGAGCAGGTGTTTCCTACTCTGTGCCGCGAGACGCGCCAATCTTGCAGATCCTTTGGTTCTAAGCTTGTAACTCAGTGACCGAACAGGCCAGTCTCGGACTTCTTGGCTTTCTT
Organism: Pseudomonas sp. W2Jun17; assembly: GCF_023127795.1. Lineage (NCBI taxonomy): Bacteria > Pseudomonadati > Pseudomonadota > Gammaproteobacteria > Pseudomonadales > Pseudomonadaceae > Pseudomonas > Pseudomonas sp. W2Jun17. Next base: position 42,096 of record NZ_SPKO01000002.1, read on the forward strand.
GTCCGCACGCTTTTCATCGGCGGTCTTTGCCGGTTTTTTCTTCGCGGCTTTCTTTGAATCCATACCTTTGGCCATGATGCATGCTCAACTTAAGGGGATGTAGCACTGGGTATACCACCTATTGCCCGGCAGAAGGCGCTTATAATCCCCAGCCCTGACCCTGCTGGCCCAAAGACCATGCCCGAACTGCACATCGAACCGCTGGCAGAGCCTCTGTGGCCACTGTTGAACAAGTTTTACCGCAGCCACAACTCTTCGATGAAGGCCCTCAAGGGCGGCCTTTTGTGGGTAGCTCGCGACGGCGAGATCGTGGCTGGGTTGTGCTTGAGCCCGGTGGTGGGTGGGCAGTGGCTGACGGGGGTGTTTGTCGATCCGGCCTATCGCGGCCAGGGGTTGGCGGCACGCTTGATTGAGCAGGCGGTAGCCGGAGTGGAGGGTACGGTGTGGCTGCTGTGCCATCCGGATCTGGAGGGGTTGTATCAGCGTATGGGGTTCAGTCAGGACACGCTGCTGCCGCAGTTTCTCAGCGAGCGGTTGGTGCGCTACAAACGGAACAAGCCGATGATTGCGATGGGGTTCTCAATCACCTGAATGATGCCGGATAAAAATGTGGGAGGGGGCTTGCTCCCGATGGCGGAGTGTCCGTCGCTGAAATGTCGACCGGTCCACCGCTATCGGGAGCAAGCCCCCTCCCACATTGGGACCTCGGGAAGCCTGGTGTTTATTCGTCAGCTGTCGGATCCAATTCCGGAAACATCACTTCGATAAACCCGAACTTGCTGAAATCAGTGATCCGCGACGGGTACAGCCGACCGATCAAATGGTCGCACTCATGCTGCACCACCCGTGCATGAAAGCCGTCGGCAAAACGCACAATCGGCTCGCCCTTGGGGTCGAAACCTTCGTAGCGGATCTGTTGATAACGGTTCACGGCGCCGCGCAAACCCGGCACCGACAGGCAGCCTTCGAAGCCCTCTTCCAGCACCGGGCTCAGGGGCGTGATAAGCGGGTTGATCAGGATGGTCTGCGGTACAGGCGGCGCCTCCGGGTAGCGTTCGCTGGCCTCGAAACCAAAAATCACCAGTTGCAGGTCGACACCAATCTGCGGTGCAGCCAGGCCAACACCGCCCACGTGTTCCATGGTCTGGAACATGTCGTCGATCAGTTGCCACAACTCGGGGCTGTCGAACATTTCCGGCGGTACCGGTGGGGCGATACGCAGCAGGCGTTCGTCGCCCATTTTCAGGATTTCACGGATCATCGCGGCACTTCTTCAGGAGTGGGCTTGGAGTGGTCCCGGCCTAGGCCCGAGACGTGCTGTTTTTCATCGGTGTGACCGGGTTCGTCAAACTCCTTTTCACCTGGGTCCTTGCCTTCGGCCGACATGTGTTCGATCACGGCATTCATCTCCGCACCCAGCAGTAACACGGCGGCGGAAATATAGAAGTACAGGAGCAGGACAATGATCGCGCCGATGCTGCCATACATGGCGTTGTAGTCGGCGAAGGTCTTGACGTAATAACCAAAGCCCAGGGAAGCCACGATCCACACCACCACGGCCAACACCGAGCCTGGGGTAATGAAGCGGAATTTCTGCTCGACGTCCGGCATCACGTAATACATGAGTGCCACGGCGAACATCAGCAGGATCACGATCAATGGCCAGCGCAGGATGGTCCACAGGGTGACGACGAACTCCTGCATGCCGATCTGCCCGGCCAGCCACTCCATGACCTGCGGGCCAAGCACCATCAGCGCAGCGGCGGCCAGCAACATGCCGGCAATGCCGACGGTGTAGAAAATCGACAGGGGGAAGCGCTTCCAGATCGGCCGGCCTTCGACGACGTCATAGGCCGCGTTCATCGCACTCATCATCAGGCGTACGCCCGCAGAGGCGGTCCACAGCGCGATGACGATACCAACCGAAAGCAGGCCGCCCTTGGACTGTTGCAACTGGTCGATGACCGGGTTGACCTGCTCCAGCGCCTGGGGCGGCAACACCAGCTCCGACTGCAGGCGCAGCCAGGTGAAGAAGTCCGGCAGATGCAGGAAACCGATCAGGGCAATCAGGAACAGCAGGAAGGGAAACAAGGAGAACAGCATCTGGTAAGCCAGTGCCGAAGCGTAGGTAGGCATCTCGTCATCGACGAATTCCTTGACGGTGCGTATCAGCACCTTGTGCAGCTTGAGACCATCGAGTACCGGAAAAATCATAGCGTCTCCTTTCGCCGCAAAGAGGTTGAGTTCGTGGGCGACTCAGGGGCCGTTTTCTACATCAAAGTAGCCCATTTGGCGACTTTGAAACAATTTCCAAAATTTAGTTGCAACAGTTCACACAAAAACGGCCATCCGTGGATGGCCGCCATACTGCTGGGCAAACCCAGGAGAACGCCTTATTCGGTGGCTTTTTTCACCGCGTCCTTGGTTTTCCCGACTGCTTGCTGCGCTTCACCTTTTTTCTCTTGGATCACGCCTTCAGCACGCAGCTTGTCGTTGTCTGTGACTTTGCCGACACCCTGCTTGATGTTGCCGACCGCTTCGTTCGCCAAACCTTTTGCCTTATCCGATGTGCTGCTCATGGTATTTCTCCTGGAACAATCGAGGGTTTTGGTCATTACGTAGAGGTTGACCCAGGGCGCTTCGGCAGAGTTTCAATTATTTTCGCGAGGCATTTTATCGCCTGCCGCAGGTTTGGCTTTATGTTTTGCGGCCAACCCACGAGAATGCCCGGCACATTCAGGCTGCAACGCTGAATAACAGATCCCGTAGGAAGGTTATGAAACTCAATAAAGCACAGGCTATCGCCCGCAGAAACCAGGAACTGGGCGGTGCCGTACTCGGCGTCAACAACTGCCATTTCACCGACCTGGACCACAAGCGCAACATCTGGTGGTTCGACCTGCCCGTTGCGCGGATTGCCGTGGGCCAGTACGAGTGGATCCATCTGCTGATGCATAACGCCGAGACGGACCAGTTGTTGCACCTGAAGGTGCCGACTGTGTTTCTGCGCGAAAAGCTGGAAGGGTTGGTGGTACGCAATGCGGGCAAGCGCAAGCCGGAGATAACCCTGGAACTTAGCGCCGACAAGGACTCGTTCCTCAAGGATGTACGCCCGGCGGGTGCCGGCGTGAGCTTTGCCCAGTTCACTCTGTAACCATCGCCCCTAACCGGCGAGAGCGTGACTGCTGTGCCAGCAGTCAGGCTCTCGCGCACTTTCAGGCGGTTGCCACTGACCGACCGGCAATACGCTGAGCCAGGGCGATGGCAAACAGGCAAAACAGCGACATGACCAGTATCCCCATCATCAGCCCCATGGCGGTGCTGGTGTGCCCCTCAGAGAAAAAGAACAGCGCCACTGCCGCGCCCGCCATCTTGATCGCGCCTTGCAGCGCACTCCCGGTACCGGCATGTTTTGCCTGGCCATGCAGACTGATCCCCAACAGCAAGGGTGAGGACAGGCCACAGCCGAGAGCGACCAAAAAGCCATACGCCACCAGCGCCGGGGCCGTGACCAGTTGGAATGCCTGGAGAACCAGCGGAGCGAGCGCCGCCAACACCGTCAGCGCCACCAGGGACGTCATCAGGATGCGCTCAGGCGAGTAACGATTCAAAAACCGCTTGGTCAGGTAAGAACCCAAGACGATACCCGCAGAGTAGCCAACGAACAGCAGGCCGTTTTCCTGGCTCTGCAGATGGAACTGCAATTGATAGATGAATGGGCTCGCGGTGAAGTAGCCGATGGTGATCGCAAACAGTACCGCAGAGACCAGGCTGTAAACCATGAAGTTGAAGTCGCGCAGCAGTACTTTGAAACCCTCAAGCCGTTTGGAAGGCACGCCCTGCAGCGGAGCTGTTTCAACCAGTGTGGCCTTGATAAATACGGCGCCGAGCAGCGTGATCAGGGTCAGTGCGTAGAAATTATATTGCCAAGGAAGTGCAGCAGTAATAAAACCACCCAGCACCGGCGCAAGCGCAGGCGAGACCTGGGACGCCATGGAGAACACCGTCAGCGATTTGGACAACTCGGTTTTATCTTTGAACGTATCGCTCAATATTGCCCGGCTTATCACGGGGCAACCGCCAGCACCGATGCCTGTTAACAAACGAAACAGATAGAGCGCCTGAATACTGTCCGCCGTCGACGTCAGGTAATTGCCCAAGGCGCCGAGGGCAAGGGAGACCATAATCACCGGTACCCGCCCTTTTCTATCGGAGATCGGCCCATACACCAACTGGGACAGTGCAAAGCCTGCCAGATAGAAGACCACCAGGTTTTGGGACTGCGCGTCAGTTACCGAAAATACCCGTGCAATCTCCGGCAAGGCGGGGTTGTACAAGTCAATGGAAAACAACCCCAATACCAGGATCAGGCAGGAGTTGGTGATCACCATTCTAGAATTCACGACAGGCTCCTTACAGTAATGGATGGTCTTTCAAGCGTGTGCCGTATTCGCTATTGGGCGTGGTATGTCGCCCGTCGCATTTGACTTCAATCAGATGAGGTGCGGCGGTGCTCATGATGCTTTCAATACAATCTTGCAAGGCCTGTGGGGAGTCCACGCACGTCGCGCTCACGCCCAGGCTCTGGGCAAACAGGCACCAGTTGTAATCGGGAATTTGCGTCAGCGCGGCTAAGTTGTCTTTGTTATTGAAGTAACTTGCCGAATAGGACCGGTTATTGAAAACGACGAAGACGATATTCAACCCATGTTTCGCGGCGGTCGATAGCTCAAGGCCCTGCATCAGCATGCAGCCATCACCGGTAATCACCATGGTTTTGCCATCGGGGCGGGCGAAACTTGCACCGATGCCTGCCGGGATACTCCAGCCCATCGGGCCTAATGTGGTTGCCGATAAATAGGCCGCCGCCCCCCGCGCGGTCCAGTAGTGGCCGAAGAAGGATCGATGGGAGCCCGAATCGACACACACCACGCCATCACTGGGGAAAAACGCTTGCAGCACCGGGATATAGGCGGCGGGATGGTCGGCAAGATTGCCCGTAGCTTTGGCATCGACCGGGTAATGCAGCGGCACCCGTTGAAGATCATTCGACCATCTGGAGCGACTCTCCTGGCTGGCCTCCAGCTCTTGTGCGTGAACCTCGCTGACCAGCCTCAGGAAACCCTCCCCCGTCGCCACCACACCGTGATCAATATCAAGATACCGTCCCAGATAATCTGGGTTCTCATCCACCTGGATCGCGCCAAATTGAGGCCTTAGCTCATGGGACCAGAGCATGGTGCTCCATTGAGTGGTATCGAGCCCAAGGAGAATCACACCGTCCACACCGCCCTTGAACGCCTCGATAGCGCGCTTGTTTCCCGAATAACCGTAAACGCCCAAAGCGTTGGGATGGTCCTCCGGGAACAGCCCTTTGGCGCTCAAGGTGGTCGCGACCGGAATCGAAAAGCGCTCGGAAAATGCCAGGAGCGCAGCGCCAACCTTGGAGTTTTTGCAACGTAGCCCCGCGAGAATGACGAGATTGGTCGAGCGCTTGAACACGGCCTTGATCGCCGCGCTTTTGATCTTTTCAACGGCAAGCGCTTGGTTGCTCCACGACTCCAGTACGTTGGCGGCGATATCGGCGCGGCTCGTGGATTTCTCGTACAGTGCTTCCTTGCTGACGGCCAAGTAGGTCGGGCCTTTTTCCAGGCCTTTCAACAACCGCACCGATTCGCGCAAAAACGCCGACAAGGGTTGCCCTGCCTTGACCTCGAGGGCACTGCGGGTGATGGGTTTGAATACATCACACAGATTCACGCCGGTTTGGCTCCCGTCCTGCAGCACGTTTTGCATTTCCAGCGATGACGCAATCTGGCCCGACAAGAGCAAGACCGACTGGTGGTCCGTGTAAGCGGAAGCGATCCCGGTCAGCGCGTTGGTAACACCCGGCCCGCCTATCACCAGGCACACCCCGAATGTTTCACTGGCACGCGCATAGCCTTCGGCCATATAGGACGCGCCTGTTTCACACGCTGTAACCACCGGTTCAATGTCAAGCGTTGTAGAGCCATCACTGGGATAACAACGCATAAACGCATTGATCAACTTGCCAGGCACCATGAAGAAGTGCGTAACCCCCAAAGACTGAAGTTGGCGAAGAATGTAATGTGCACCGGTTTCGCCAGTACTTTGCAATTCCATTGCAAATCCCCTGTTCAGATCTCGATAAATGTGATGTTCTCGCCCTTCATCTTCAACACGGCATCTTGTGAAAAAGAAGAGGGGTAGCGCACATTGGGCATATCGGCAAAATATGGCTTGGGGCTGTTGGGCAAATAGTCCGAAACATGCAGGCTGCGCTCAGCCCGGGCACGCAGGTAGGTAATGTAGGATGCGTTATGTTTGGTCGAAGCAGAAACAGTCCATTGAATGGCCAGCTTTGTTTCCACAGGCGTCTGATCCGGCGCACTGCTGCGATGAGTTACTCGATTATCCCAAATAACCAGATCGCCGGCCTTACTCATGATCGTGCGCTCGAATTTTACCGGTTCGGCGAGCCTGATCTTGACTTCATCTTTACTGAGCTTGTGCGATCCCGGCAGTAAGGTGATGCCGCCGCCCGACACAGGATCATTATCTTGAAGATAATAAGCACACTGTAAGAATTCGGGAAATGCGCTAGGCGAAATCACTTCATCGGGAAGAAAGTACGCATCATTGTGCCATGGTATATAAACGCTCTCGCGCACCGTAAAATTCGGTAACAGCGAAAAATCCGACTGAAAAATATCCTTTATCGCCTGAATAGCACCAGGATGGAGCAGTGCATTGACCATATCACTAAATTGCAGAAACGCTGTTGGCAACAGCGTGCTCTGCTCGGTCTCTGCCAAACTATGGACATACGTTTTACGCAACTTTTCCACCTGCTCGCTGCAGAGTACTCCTGGAATAACGACGTACCCATCCCGTTCAAGCTTTTCTCGAAAGTTCATGATCTATAATCCGTTATATAGAGGGTGACCCAGGCCACCCTCCCTTTAATTCAAAGATAAAAAGTCAGACTTCAACATGCTTGGCGGCTGTCGAGCTTTCTTCAAACGACACTCCCAGACGTTCAAACTCCTGGAAGAAATCCGGAAAGGAACAATGAACGTCTTGATAACCATCCAACTCATTAAGCTGTTGGCACCGCAAGGAAGCCACAAACAATGACATGAAAATTCGATGGTCACCCCAGGCTGACAACACTGCATCACCGGCGTAACTCGGTTCACCACGAATAACGAAGCCATCGTAGACGCCGTTTTTAAACAACGGCTGTATGTCCACACCCATTTTCACCAGCTCGGTCACCATCGCCTCAATGCGTGGCGACTTGTGCAAACGCGTAATGGAGCCGCCGGTCACTTTGAACTCACCCTGCACATAAGCACCGATCGCCGCCAGTGTCGGCACAATATTGGGGTAATCACTCGCATCGAAATGATACTTTCCTTTTAACTCAGCCAACTTATTAACAATGCGTACTTCATTGGCAGCGTCATTGAACTCAACATTGACGCCCAGCGCCTCGGCCACTTTGAGAATCGCACGCTCGCCCTGCAAACTCTTGCTGTTCATGTTCTTGAGCGTCAACTCGCCCGGAAAGATGATGCCGGCCGCGATCAAATAGGACGATGAGGTGTAGTCACCGACGATCGTATAGTTCGCGCTGCGATAGTGGCCGGGATACACCGTAATTTGTGAATAGTCAGCGTTCACCTCATAGCTGATCCCCGCGGTGCTGAGGGTTTCCAAAGTCTGCTTGATATACGAAAGCGACAGAATTTCACCGCGAATATTCACCACCGTAGGTTGTTTGGCGAGGGGGGCGCAGAACAGAATCGCAGTGATGAATTGCGAGCTGATATTGCCCTCAATCGTACACTCTCCCCCTTTATAACCCCCCCAGTTCACAATCGGGGCCTTGCCACTGTGGTTGATGCATGAAATATGGGCCCCCAGCCCTTCCAGGGCGACAAACAAAGGCTCCATGACACGCCCCCGCAGAACTTCATCACCGGTAATAACCGCCGGCGTCGTTGTAAAGCACGTCAACGCAGCAAACACTCGAAATACCAACCCGGAGCCTAGAGCGTCGATCACCTTCTTTTCGGGCTTGATCAAGCCGCCTGTGCCAGTTACCACTAATCTGCCTGGTTGCTCCACAATAATTGCACCAATACTACGACATGCCTTTTTCATTGTTTCGGTTTCAAGGCAACGAAGGTCGTTGTAAATATAAGAAGTTCCCGAGGCGAGGCTGGCGGCAATAATTGCCCGTTGTGTTTCAGGTTTTGAGGACGGGATGGTGGCGATAGTGCCGATCGATGAGGTAGGAAAGACTTTCAAGCGTTTTTGGGTCGACATGCATTGCTCCCTAAGACAGTAGATCCAATGTGATCGGCGAGCGGGCATTACGCTCACCGACGCGACAGAAATATCTTGTTACAACCACTAAAAACCTATCCTAGGGTTTAACGCGTTTCAAATAACAAAATGGAATAAGATTGGATCCAATCTATGACTCATTGAATTTTTTCGTTTTACTTCAGTCCGTTACGGCACACAAGAAAAAGCAAAACCCATAAAAAAACCGCCATCGCTGGCGGTTTAAATTTTAAAAACTCTACTATTTCATATGGCACAACGACATCTTTGGCTATCCATTAGAAGATACCCGGATAGGCGCCGCCATCGATAAGGATGTTCTGACCGGTCACATAGGCAGCCTGATGACTGCATAAAAAAGCGCACAATGCAGCGAACTCAGCCGGGTCACCAAAGCGCCCCGCCGGAATGGTTGCCAGTCGACTTTCAGCCATAGCGTTCACTGTTTTTCCTGAACGCTCTGCCGCCACTTGAAAGGTATTTTCCAATCGCTCGGTTTTGAACGCACCGGGGAGAATATTATTGATCGTGGTGTTTCTCGACGCGAAGTCTTTCTGACGCGCCAAGCCCGCCACAAAACCGGTAAGCCCACATCGGACTGAGGTTGAAAGCCCCAATGCATCCAGGGGCGCTTTAACCGCGCCGGAAGTTATATTGATTATCCGGCCGAAGCCTCGACCTGCCATGGAATCGATCACTGACTTGATGAGTTCGATAGGTGCCAACATATTGGTATCAATTGCTGCACGCCACTCTTGATCGGTCCATTCACGAAAGTTCCCAGGCTTGGGCCCCCCGGCATTATTGATCAATATATCAACTTGCGGGGCAGCATCGACCAATGCCTGGCGAATCGAAGGGTCAGTAATATCACCTACCACCGTGATGACTTCTCCCTCAGGGTTTCTGAGTTTCAAACGCTGTGCGGCAGCCTCTAAGTCAGGCGCCCCCCGTGCGTTAATCACGATGTTTACCCCCTCGTCCGCAAGCGCCTGGGCACAGCTATAACCCAACCCTTTACTGGCAGCGCAGACGACAGCCCATTTACCTCTAATCCCTAAGTCCATCATCACTCCTCGATCAGCCGTCAACTTGCAAGCGTCGCGTATTTAGCGAGCGTGCGTCGTTATTAGTCGATATCACACAAGCCCGTGGAGTGACAAGCCGGGCATTACGCCGCGCCAGAGGCAAAAAAATACCCCTCAGCGAGGGGTACTTTTCAATTCACGCTTTACCGGGCTATTTCTTCACACCCAGCTTTTTCAGTTCTTCATCACGCAATTCACGCCGCAGAATCTTGCCGACGTTAGTTGTAGGCAACGCATCACGGAACTCAACAGCCTTGGGCACCTTGTAGCCGGTGACGTTGGCGCGCATGTGCTCCATCACCTGGTCCTTGGTGAGGGTGGCGCCTGGCTTGACCACGATGAAGATCTTGATGTGCTCTCCGGACTTCTCGTCCGGCACACCGATGGCTGCGCACTGCAACACGCCCGGCAGGCCTGCCAGTACGTCTTCCAGTTCGTTGGGGTAGACGTTGAAGCCGGAGACCAGAATCATGTCTTTCTTGCGGTCGACAATGCGCATATAGCCGTCTGGCTGGATGATCGCGATGTCACCGGTTTTCAGCCAACCTTCGCTGTCGAGCATCTCGGCGGTGGCGTCTTCGCGCTGCCAGTAGCCCTTCATGACTTGCGGGCCCTTGACGCACAGCTCGCCGGTTTCACCCAGCGCCAACTCGGTACCGTCGTCGGCGATGACTTTACACACTGTGGACGGTACCGGAATGCCAATGGTGCCGATCTGGATATGCTGGATCGGGTTCACCGTGGCCACCGGGCTGGTTTCGGTCATGCCGTAGCCTTCGCAGATACCACAGCCGGTCACGGCCTTCCAACGCTCGGCGGCCGCCAATTGCAGGGCCATGCCGCCCGACAGGGTGACTTTGAGCGCGGAGAAATCGAGTTTGCGGAAGGCTTCGTTGTTGCACAGCGCCACGAACAGGGTATTCAAGCCGACGAACCCGCTGAACTTCCACTTCGACAGTTCCTTGACCATCGCCGGCAGGTCACGCGGGTTGCTGATCAGGATGTTGTGGTTGCCGATCAGCATCATCGCCATGCAGTGAAAGGTGAAGGCATAGATGTGGTACAGCGGCAGCGGTGTGATCAGGATCTCGCAGCCTTCGTTGAGGTTGGACCCCATCAACGCCTTGCATTGCAGCATGTTGGCGACGAGGTTGCGGTGGGTCAGCATCGCGCCCTTGGCCACACCGGTGGTACCGCCGGTATATTGCAACACCGCCACATCGCTGCTGGCCGGGCTGACATCATTCACCGGCTGGCCATGGCCCTTGGCAAGCACGTCATTGAACGTGATGGCCTGGGGCAAGTGATAGGCCGGGACCATCTTCTTCACGTACTTGATCACGCTGTTGATCAGCAGGCGCTTGAACGGCGACAGCAGGTCGGCGACTTCAGTGACGATCACATGCTTGACGGCGGTCTTGGGCACGACTTTTTCAGCCAGGTGCGCCATGTTGGCCAGGCAAACCAGGGCCTTGGCCCCGGAATCATTGAATTGATGTTCCATTTCCCGCGCGGTGTACAGCGGGTTGGTGTTGACCACGATCAGGCCGGCACGAATGGCGCCGAACACGGCGACCGGGTATTGCAGGACGTTGGGCAGTTGCACGGCGATTCGATCGCCAGGCTTCAAGTCGGTATGCTGTTGCAGATACGCGGCAAATGCCCCGGACAATTCGTAGAGTTCACCGTAGGTGATGGTCTTGCCCAGGTTGCTGAAAGCCGGTTTGTTGGCGAAGCGCTGGCAGGACTGCTTCAGTACCGCCTGAATATTCGGATACTCGTCTGGATTGATCTGTGCAGCAATCCCGGCGGGGTACTTATCCTTCCAAAAGTCTTCATTCATGGAAGCCCACTCCTCAGCGACGCGAATTCATCATCGCATTTGATGCGATTATTATTGGTGTATGTTTTTAGGTGAATCTGGCGCTTTCAAGCAGGCCGAGACGTCACAAAGCGCGCCGAGAGTAGCAGCTTTGCCGAGGGCCGCCTAGAGCCAAAAGAGGGCCCTACAGTCATAAACATGACTCAAGAATATCCAATGGTCACTTTTAGAGCAAAAATTCTATATCAATGAAATACGCTCTGGAATGGGCTTTCCTGGGCGACGGATAACAAATGTGGGAGGGGGCTTGCTCCCGATAGCGGTGGATCAGCCAAAGACTCTGTTGACTGACACACTGCTATCGGGAGCAAGCCCCCTCCCACATTTTGACCCTATTTCAATTCAGGCGATGTCGCGAAGCTCGCGCCGCAGAATTTTCCCCACCGGCGTCATCGGCAAAGACTCCCTCAGCACAATGTGCTTGGGCACCTTGTACCCCGTGAAGTTGGCCTTGCAGTACGCCTTCAGCTCCTCAAGGCTCACCCCTTGGGCCCGCGCTACCACGAACAGCTTCACCGCCTCCCCCGTGCGCTCGTCCGGCACGCCGATCACCGCGCAGCTGGCTACGGCCGGGTGGGCCATCACCACATCTTCGATTTCGTTGGGATAGACATTGAAGCCGGAGACGATAATCAGGTCTTTCTTGCGATCAACAATGCTGACATAGCCGTCGGTGTCGATCACGGCAATGTCACCGGTCTTGAGCCAGCCTTCAGCGTCCAGGGTTTCGGCGGTGGCCTGGGGTTGCTGCCAGTACCCCTTCATCACCTGCGGGCCCTGGATGCATAACTCGCCGCGCTCACCCAACGGCAGTTCGTGCCCTTGATCATCAACCACTTTCATGGCGGTGCCCGGCACCGGAATGCCCACGGTCCCCAGGCGCGACAGGCCGCCGTACGGGTTGGTGCTGGCCACCGGTGAAGTTTCGGTGAGGCCGTAGCCTTCGCCGATGGAGCAACCGGTCAGCGCCTTCCACCGTTCCGCCGTGGCCTTGACCAGAGCTGTGCCGCCGGAGTTGGTGATCTTGAGATGGGAGAAATCCAGGCTCTTGAAATCCGGGTGATCCATCAACGCCACAAACAGGGTGTTGAGCCCCAGCAGCCCGGTGAAGCGCCACTGCTTGAGCTCCTTGATAAAGCCGCCAATGTCCCGTGGGTTGGTGATCAGCACGTTGTGGTTGCCGGACACCATCATGCACATGCAGTTCGCCGTGAATGCATAGATATGGTACAGCGGCAGCGGTGCGATCATGACCTCCTGCCCTTCCTTGATCAGCGGGTGGCCGTCTTCACCCAGTTGCGACATGCACGCCCGCACCTGCTGCATGTTCGCCACCAGGTTGCCATGGGTGAGCATCGCGCCCTTGGCCAGGCCGGTGGTGCCGCCGGTGTATTGCAGCACGGCAATATCGTCCAGGGTTACCGGATGGCGCGTCACCCCAAGGCCCGCGCCCATGCGCAACGCACGCTTGAACGACACAGCCCGTGGCAGGTGGTAGGCCGGGACCATCTTCTTCACCTTGTCGACCACGGTGTTGACCAGCCAGCCTTTGGCGGCGGGCATGAAGTCGCCCATCCTGGCTTCGATCAAGTAGTCGATCTCGGTGTCGGTGCAGACCTCCTGCACCCGCGAACCGAACAGGTTGAGGTACACCAGCGCCCGCACACCTGCGTCCTTGAACTGGTGGCGCATCTCGCGGGGGGTGTACAGCGGGTTGGTATTGACCACGATCAGCCCGGCGCGCAATGCGCCGAATACCGCAACCGGATAATGCAGCACATTAGGCATTTGCACCGCGATGCGCTCGCCAGGCTTGAGGTCGGTGTGCTGTTGAAGGTAACCGGCGAACGCCGCACTCTGGCGTTCAAGCTCGGCGTAGGTCAGGGTAATGCCCATGTTGCTGAACGCCGGACGGTCGGCAAAGGTCTTGCAGGAACGCTCGAAAACTTCGATCACCGACTTGTAGGTTGTGAGGTCGATGTCATTGGGAACGCCCGCTGCGCGTTTGTCATTCCAGAAATCAGGTTGCATTATTCTTGTCCTCTTACCTGAGTATGTCCGGCCGCTTTAAGCGTTTATAAAAAGCGGAGCTTTGGGGACGTTAGCAGCTATGAGCAAACAGGCAAATACGCTAAATCGTGTCATTGATTGTATGAATCTTGCGTCTAACGTGTAGGCAGATACCCCGCAACTCTGCGAATGAGCTATACACTGCAACGCCCCTGAGCAAAGGAAGCCGCCATGACCCACAGCACCTTCTGGCTGACCGCGAATGACCACAGCCGCCTGTACGTCAATCAATGGCTGCCAGACACCCCGCCCAAGGCGGTGGTGATGCTCTCCCACGGCATGGCCGAACACAGTGGTCGCTATGCTCGCCTGGCCGACGCCTTGTGCAGCGCCGGCTACGGGGTGTATGCGCTGGACCAGCGCGGTCATGGGCGTACTGCCGATGAGGGCACCCTGGGGCTGTACGCTGAAAAGGATGGCTGGAACAAAGTGGTCGGCGACCTGGCCAGCCTCAACCAGCATATCGGCCAGCAAAAACCGGGCCTGCCGATTATTTTGCTCGGCCACAGCATGGGCAGCTACATCGCCCAGGGCTATTTGCTGCACCACAGCGCCAGCCTGCATGGCGCGATTCTCAGCGGTTCGAATTTCCAGCCGGTGGCGTTGTATAGCGCGGCACGGCTGATCGCACGCATCGAACGCATGCGCCAGGGGTTGCGCGGCCGCAGTGCGTTGATCGAGTTCCTGTCATTCGGCTCGTTCAACAAAGCGTTCAAACCCAATCGCACCGCCTGCGACTGGCTGAGCCGCGACCCGGACGAAGTCGACAAGTACATCAACGACCCGCTCTGCGGTTTTCGCTGCACCAACCAGTTATGGATCGACCTGCTGGGCGGCTTGCAGCAAATCAGCAAAGCGTCCAATCTCGCGCAGATCGACCCGGGCTTGCCGATCCTGGTGATGGGCGGCGAATGTGATCCGGTAAGTGAAGGCAAGCGTCTCAAGGACCTGGCCCATGCCCTGCGTGAGGCCGGCTGCCAGAACATACAATTGAACCTCTACCCGCAGGCGCGGCATGAAGTATTCAACGAAACCAACCGTGATGAAGTCACCGCCGACCTTCTGAGCTGGCTGGAACAGGCGCTGACGTTGCGCAGGCCAGCCCGCTGCGAATAGTTTTTGCTTTAAAATCAGCCGATTAATTACCGATAAGCCACAGGATGCACCTTTAGATGACCCAGGTAACCAACACCCCGTACGAGGCGCTCGAAGTGGGCCAGACCGCCAGCTTCAGCAAGACCGTCGAAGAGCGTGATATCCAGTTGTTTGCCGCCATGTCCGGCGACCACAACCCGGTGCACCTGGATGCCGAATACGCCAAGGCAACCATGTTCAAGGAGCGCATTGCCCACGGCATGTTCAGCGGTGCGCTGATCAGTGCGGCCGTAGCCTGCGAGCTGCCTGGGCCGGGCACGATTTATATCGGCCAGCAGATGACCTTCCAGAAGCCGGTCAAGATTGGCGACACCCTTACCGTGCGCCTGGAAATCCTTGAAAAACTGCCAAAGTTTCGCGTACGCATCGCTACACGCGTATTCAACCAGCGTGATGAGTTGGTGGTAGATGGCGAGGCAGAGATTCTGGCGCCTCGCAAGCAGCAGGTGGTGACGTTGACCGAGTTGCCGCCGATCAGCATTGGCTGAGGCTGACTGCAATCTCTGCATTTACACAATACAAATGTGGGAGGGGGCTTGCCCCCCGATGGCGGTGAGTCAGTCACTGAATAGGTCGACTGATTCACCGCTATCGGGAGCAAGCCCCCTCCCACAGTTGCTACAGTGCGGGTCTTACGACTGAGCACGAGCCTGGTTACGCAGGGCTTTTACCTGGTCGTGGTTGCGCTGTACGCCGTGGTACTGACGCTCCACCAGGTCACGAATACCCAGCAGGTTGTGCTTGTTGATCTTCTCGATCGCTTCACGGTAAGCCTTCAGTGCGTGGTCTTCACCGCGCTCGGCTTCGTTCAGTACCGCTTCTTCATCCTTGCCAGTGACCATCGACTTCACGTCGACCCAGCCACGGTGCAGAGCACCTGCTACGCTGCCGGAATCTTCCGGATCGCCACCCAGGGCACGCACGGCGGTTTTCAATTCAGCGGCGGCAGTGGCGCAATCAGCAGAGCGCTTGGCAAACAGAGCCTTGAGTTCCGGATGCTTGATATCTTCAGCGCATTCCTTGAAACCCTTTTGGCCGTCGATGCTGGTTTCGATCAGGTCGTTCAGTACGGAGATCGATTCTTTATTGATGTCAGTCATTTTTCAATTCCTTGTACGGGTTAGAAGGGTGTCTTGGTTATTGCAGCGCCCGTGCCAGGTTTTTAAGAATTAACTTATCCTTTAATTTCAACAAGTTATGAAATATTGAACCATCTGTATGTGCGTTATTTGCATGATCTGTCATTTGGCCTTCATGCAGAATGCCTGTATTTTCGAAGACCTCGCCTCAATCCCGCGAAGCTCATGAATCCTGAAAAACTCGAACTGCTGATCACCCGCGAAATGCCCTTCGGCAAATACAAGGGCCGGATCATCGCCGACCTGCCTGGCCCCTACCTGAACTGGTTTGCCCGTGAAGGTTTCCCCCACGGCGAATTGGGCGGTCTGCTGGCCTTGATGCAGGAAATCGACCACAACGGCCTGGCCGAACTGCTCGAACCACTGCGGGCCAAACACGGCAAACCTGCCCCCCGCCATTAAGAGACTCGCCATGCCAAGGAATGCCGACAACGAACGCCACTGGCACACCATCGCCCAGTGCTATGACCTGCAACCCGGGCCGATCAACCTGGAAAACGGCTACTTCGGGCGTATGAGCCGTGCAGTGCAGGCGCAATACCTTGAGCACATCAGCTTTATCAACCGCAGCAACTCGGTGCATGTGCGCCAACGTTTCGAGCAAGGTGAAAACGTCGAGATTCGCCGCACGCTGGCGGCATTGATTGACGTCGACCCCGAGTCGATCGCCTTCACGCGCAACGCTACCGAAGCCTTACAGTCGCTGATCCGCAACTACAACCGCCTGCAACCCGGCGACCAGGTGCTGATCAGCGATTTGGAGTACGACACGGTCAAGGGCGCCATGCGCTGGCTTGCCGATGTTCGCGGCGTGGAGGTGATCGAGGTGTCACACACCCACCCGGCCAGTTTCGACAGCCTGGTGCAGACGTATAACGAGGCGTTCGCGCAGTATCCGCGTCTTAAACTGATGGCCCTGACGCATGTCACTCACCGCACCGGCCTGGTGATGCCCGTTGCGGCCATTGCCAAGGCCGCACGCGAACAGCATATCGACGTGATCCTCGACGGCGCCCACGCCCTGGGCCAGTTCGAGTTCAACCTGGCTGAACTGGGCATCCAATTCGCGGGGTTCAACCTGCACAAATGGATGGGTGCACCGCTGACCCTGGGCTTTTTATATATCGCCCCCGAGCGCCTGGCCGATATCGACCCGGACATGGGCGAGTTTCACTACCCGGCCACGGATGTGCGCGCTCGTACGTCCTACAGCACACCGAACTTTCCCGCGCTGATGACCTTGCCGTTGGTGTTTGAAGAACATCGGCAATTGGGTGGCGCCGCGGCCAAGGGTGCGCGGGTCAATTACCTGCGGGATCTGTGGGTAAACCAGGTGCGCCCCTTGCAGGGTATTGAAGTGCTGACCTCGGATGATCCGCGGCTGTATTGCGGGATCACCGCGTTCAAGTTCCTCGGGCGGGATCAGCAGGTGATGGTGGATCGTATGCTCAGGGACTACGACTTGTTTACCACCACGCGTGTGGGTGCGTCGTTTGGCACCTGTATTCGGGTGACACCAGGGTTGGTGACATCGGCAGCGGACATCGACGTGCTAGTCAACGCCATTAACCAGTTGAGCACAGATTAAACATGTGGGAGCTGGCTTGCCTGCGATGGCGGTGTATCAGCGCAAGAGATGTCAGCTGACCCACCGCTATCGCAGGCAAGCCAGCTCCCACAGTTGAACATCGGTGTTCTTGAGGTTTCTGCAGGCAAAAAAAAGCGGCACACCGACCAAGTGCACCGCAAAAATGCCGTTAAGCACAGCAACAACGATTCTGTAAATCCGCTTAGTCCAGCAGCGCCAGCGCCTGTGCGGTAACTTCCTGGATGCGTGCCCAGTCGCCGTTCCTGACCCACTCAGGATCAAGCATCCAGCTACCGCCCACGCACATCACGTTTTTCAACGCCATGTAGCTTTTGATATTGGCCGGACCGACGCCGCCGGTCGGGCAGAATTTCACTTCGCCAAACGGGCCGCCCAGCGCCTTGATGGCCGCGACGCCGCCGCTGACTTCGGCCGGGAACAACTTGAAGCGGCGGTAACCCAGGCCGTAGCCTTCCATGATACCGGAGGCATTGCTGATGCCCGGCAGCAGCGGGATCGGGCTGTGTACCGAGGCTTCCAGCAGGTCGCGGGTAATGCCAGGGGTGACGATAAATTGCGAGCCCGCCACTTCGGCCGCTTCGAGCATGTGACGATCAAGCACGGTACCGGCACCGGTGCACAGCTCAGGACGTTGCTCACGCAAGACCTGAATGGCCTTGAGGCCGAACTCGGAACGCAGGGTCACTTCCAACGCGGTCAAACCGCCAGCTGCCAGGGCATCGGCCAGCGGCAGGATGTCCTGCTCGCGGGCGATGGTAATCACCGGCAGGATCCGCGCCTTGGCGCAGAGACTGTCGATCAAGGCAACTTTATCCGCCATGGACACGGTCGGTTGAGGGCTTTTCATAGCGGCTGATCCTTGGCTCATGGGCACCAGTAAATCTCGAGAGTAGGTTGCAAAAACGCGCGAATCGGCATGGCAGCAACATCGTCGCTGGCCAGCGCGGCGCTCAAGGTGGTCAATTTCGAACTGCCGGAAATAGACAGCACGGTGTAGTTGGCCGTCGCCAGCAGCGCACGACTCATGGTCAGGCGCTGGTGCGGCACGGTTGGCGCCAGCATCGGCCAGCAACGGCGAGTACCGTCGGCCTTCAGTGCCTCTGCCAGGTTGGGGCTGTTGGGGAACAGCGAGGCGGTGTGGCCGTCATCGCCCATGCCCAGCACCAGCACATCAATGCCGGGCAGTTCGGCCAGCAGGCGATCGGCCTGCTCGGCAGCGTCTTCAAGGTTGGCGGCGGCACTGTACAGGCTGAGGAACCTGGCCGCGGCTGCCGGGCCTTGCAGCAGGTGCTGCTTCAACAGGCCGGCATTGCTGTCGGCGTGTTCGACCGGTACCCAGCGTTCATCGGCCAGGGTGACGGTGACCCTGGACCAGTCCAGCCCCTGCTTGGCCAGGTTCTGGAAAAACGCCACGGGGCTGCGTCCACCGGACACCACCAGCGTCGCCTCGCCACGGGCGCTGATGGCAGCGCGCAGTTGTTCGGCCACGTCATGGGCCAGGCCATCGGCCAGCAGCGTGGGCGTACGGTACTCATGGGCAGTAACGCCCTGAGGCAGTTTCAATTCAGATATCGCCATACCACGACCTCCCATCCCGCGTAATCAGTGCAATCGAGCTCATCGGCCCCCAGGACCCCGCCGCATACGGCTTGGGTGCATCACCGGACTTTTTCCAGCCGGCGATCAACTGGTCACACCACTTCCACGCAGCTTCGATTTCATCTTTGCGAACAAACAGGTTCTGATTGCCGCGCATCACTTCCAGCAACAACCGCTCGTAGGCATCCGGGATGCGTGCGCTGCGATAGGTGTCGGAAAAATTCAGTTGCAGTGGCCCGCTGCGCAGTTGCATGCCCTTGTCCAGGCCCTGCTCTTTGGTCATCACGCGCAAGGAAATACCTTCGTCCGGTTGCAGGCGAATGATCAGCTTGTTGCTGATCTGCAGGCGCTGCTCGGGGGCGAAGATGTAGTGGGACGGTTCCTTGAAATGGATGACAATCTGCGACAGCTTTTGCGGCATACGTTTGCCAGTACGCAGGTAGAACGGCACCCCGGCCCAACGCCAGTTGCGAATATCGGCACGCAGGGCGACGAAGGTTTCGGTGTCGCTCTGGGTGTTGGAATTGTCTTCTTCCAGATAACCCGGCACGGCTTTGCCCGCACTGTAGCCGGCAATGTATTGGCCGCGTACCACCTGGGTGGTCAGGCCCTCGGGGCTGATCGGCGCCAGGGCCTTGAGCACCTTGACCTTCTCGTCGCGGATACTGTCGGCGGACAGGTCGGCCGGCGGGTCCATGGCGATCAGGCACAGCAACTGCAGCAGGTGGTTCTGGATCATGTCACGCAGCTGGCCGGCCTTGTCGAAGTAGCCCCAACGGCCTTCGATGCCGACCTGCTCGGCCACGGTGATTTCCACGTGTGAAATGTAGTTCTGGTTCCACTGGGTTTCGAACAAACTGTTGGCGAAACGCAGGGCGATCAGGTTCTGGACGGTTTCTTTGCCCAGATAGTGGTCGATACGGTAGGTGCGGTTTTCCGGGAAAAACTGCGCCACCGCATCGTTGACCTTGCGCGAGGATTCCAGGTCAGAACCGATGGGCTTTTCCAGGACCACGCGGGTGTTTTCCGCCAGGCCCACCTTGGACAGGTTCTCGCAGATAGCCCCGTACACCGCCGCGGGGGTAGCGAAGTAGGCGATCAGGCGTTGTTCGCCGCCGACCTTCTCGGCAAGGGCGACGTAGTCGTCAGCCTTCATGAAGTCGACATGCACGTAGGCCAGGCGCGCAAGGAAGCGCGCGGCCACGGCCTCGTCGAGTTCCTTGCCGACGTATTTACGCAATTCTTTTTCGATATGGGCCAGGTGTTGCTGCTCGCTGCCGGCTTCACGGGCCAGGGCCAGGATGCGTGTATCGTCGTGCAGCAGCCCGGCGCCATCGAGTTGATAGAGGGCAGGAAATAACTTGCGCAGCGCCAGATCACCCAAGGCGCCAAACAGGGCAAAGGTGCAGGGTTCTACGGTTATCGAAGGCATGATGTTTGTTCTTTTATCAAGTTAAGCTACAAATACCTTTTTTCAAGGCATCACTCAAGGAAAAATGTAGTAATAACCACAACATTTTCCGGAAATACGCATTGCGAGTGGTGGTGTTCAGCTACCCTCAGTAGGATAGGCCACCGCGAAAAGCCAGTCGTCGATTGGTTGCCGCCCTTTATTTGCATCGTCGCCCGAAGGAAAGACTGAATGGACCGCGTGCGAAATCTTCTGGAACAGATCCGGAACCGCCTCGAAGAATTAAACAAGGCCGAGCGCAAAGTCGCTGAAGTCATCCTGCTCAACCCGCAGCAGGCTACACGCTTCTCGATCGCCGCCCTCGCCCAGGCCGCCTCGGTCAGCGAACCGACGGTCAACCGCTTCTGCCGTTCGTTCGGCGTCAGCGGTTACCCTGAACTTAAATTGCAGCTGGCGCAAAGCCTGGCCAGTGGCGCCGCGTATGTCAGCCGTGCCGTGGAGGCCGATGATAACCCCGAGGCCTACACCCAGAAGATCTTTGGCAGCGCCATTGCGTCCCTGGACAGCGCTTGCCAGGCCCTGGACCCGGCGCTGATCAGCAAGGCGGTGGACTTGTTGATCCAGGCGCGCCAGATCCACTTCTTCGGCCTGGGCGCCTCGGCGCCGGTGGCCATGGATGCGCTGCACAAATTTTTCCGCTTCAACCTGGCAGTGACCGCTCATGCGGACGTGCTGATGCAGCGCATGATCGCTTCGGTAGCGCATACCGGCGAGCTGTTCGTGATCATTTCCTACACCGGACGCACACGCGAACTGGTGGAAGTGGCGCGTATCGCCAGGGAAAACGGTGCGTCAGTGTTGGGCGTGACCGCCGAAAACTCGCCGCTTGCCAAGGCCAGTACAGTAAGCCTGAACATCCCGTTGCCGGAAGACACCGATATCTACATGCCGATGACTTCTCGGATCATCCAATTGACCGTGCTGGATGTGCTGGCGACCGGCATGACCCTGCGTCGCGGGGTGGATTTCCAGCCGCATTTGCGCAAGATCAAAGAGAGTTTGAATGACAGCCGGTATCCGGTGGGGGATGAGTTCAACTAAGCCTGGACCTGTGTTGGCTGCACTGGCCTCATCGGGAGCAAGCCCCCTCCCACAGTTTGATGTGTGAATACCTTCAAATGTGGGAGCTGGCTTGCCTGCGATAGCGCCATCAGCCACACCGCTAAGCTCCAGCCCGAGCCTGCAGACTCAAATGCGCCCTCTCCCCCGGCGCCAGGCTCGCACCGGCCATCGCCGACTCCACGCACACAAACCCCGACGCCTCGTTAAAGCTCACGCCCAACAGCGGTCGGCTACCTGGATGCCACACCACCGTGTCGGCGCTGTCGCCGGTGTCGATGCACAATTCACGCTGCCAGGCGTGGTCCTTGAGCTGTAGTTCGCCCTCATGCTGGAACACCCGCTGGCAACCGCCATCGACCCGCAGTTCACCTTCCTGCTGGCAGACCTGACGGTTGAGCTGATCATAACCTTGCGCGCCGTCGAGCCCAGACAGCGCTACCTCGTCAACGTGACCAATACGCCAGTAAGCGTGCAAAGCATGGCTCAACTGGCACGGCAACTCGTCCTGGTGCTCGGTGCTCAGGCGCAGTTCCAGGGTTTCGCCCAAGTGCGCGTGCAAGTCCACCTGCCAGTCGCACAATTGCAATTGCCAGTGCAGGCGCACGCCATCGTCATCGGTGCTGCTGTCGAGCAGCTTCCAGTCAATCAGGCGCGCCCAGCCATGGGACGGCCACGCGTTTTCGCTGGGGTGACGGCCATACCACGGCCAGCACACCGGTACGCCACCACGGATAGCCCCGACTTGCGGCCATTTGGCGGCACACCACAGCCACGGCTTCTGGCCCGTCGGTTGAAAGTGCAGCAATTGCGCACCCTGGCGACTGAACACCGCCTGGCACAGGGGGTGGTCGATCACCAACACATCGCGCATCTGAAAGCGCTCCCAGGCGAACACCGGTCGCTCGCGCAGGGATTTGAAAAAGCGTTGCAGCGGTTGCTCATGCATGTGCACAGGTTCCGAATATCACAGTGCAAGCCAAAAAAAAGCGGATAGCCATGGCTACCCGCAAATGCGCACAGAGAGAGGAGCTTATCGCAACAGCGTTAGAAGGTAGACTGAATTTTCAGGCCGGCGACCAAGGCGTTGTCGACTTGATCCACACCACCTGGGTGGGTGATGTATTGCAGGTTAGGGCGTACGGTCAGCCAATTGGTGACATGGAAGCCGTAGTTGATTTCGTAGTTGTATTCGGTACCTTGCAGCGGCATGTAACCGGCCTGGCTGTAGTCAGTAAAACCACCTGCCGCGTTACGCAGCTCTGCGGTTTTCTTCACGTCATCGTTGACATGGATACGGGCAAAACCGATGCCGATGTCATCCTTTGGACGCGCATCGAACGGGCCCTTGTACACAAACATCAGCGACTGATAGTTGTCGATGAAGTTGGTGTCCTTGTCGTGGAAGGTGACGTTAGCCGCAACGTTCAGACCACGGGAGGCATCACCATTGTGAGTGGTGAGTTGCTGTTGCACCACGCCCCAGTAGCCGCTTTTGCTGTTGCGAACGCGCAGGGCATCGCCAGTGGCGCCAGCGTCGCCGCCATTGACGTCTTCGCGCACATCATCAGCGTCAGCCGTGCTCTTGTAGTAACCCACGCGGTACTCGCCCGGCAGGCCATTGACCTTCGGCGACCACACCAATTCAACTGGCAACACGGTGCCCTTGGTACCGCTGCCGCTGAGCTTGAAGCCGTTGCCCATTTCGGTTTGCGATGGGTTCTGGTTGTACGCGCCAATTTGCGCATACAGTTCAGGCGTGATGTGGTATTTCACACGCAGAGCGGCCTGGCTGACGGGCCAGTTGTACCAGATGTTGGTGGCCCAGTTACCCACTTGGGAACCGCAGAACGCCAGGTTCTGGAACTCGCAGGGGAAGGTGTTGAAGTCTTCGCCTTCACCGAAGTAACCGGCTTTGACGTCCAGCTTGCCGTCGAGGAACTGATGCTGGATCCACAGTTGGGTCAGACGCACCATGTGGCCACGGCCATACACTTCCTGCGATGAACTCAAGGTGCCAGCACGCGGGTCACCAACACGGTCGTTGGAGATGTTCTCGCCATTACGATTGGTCAACTGGATCTTGGCCTGGGTGTTATCCCAGCCCCACAGTTTTTGCAGGTCCAGTGCCACGCCAAGACCAAACTGGTCAGAGTAGCGACCGGTCTTGTCGTCGTTATAACCGCCGTGGGCGTTGTAGCCCATCTCCCCAACGTAGTCGGCCTTGATGTCGATACCTTGCTCGATCAGCTTGGTACGCTCACCGCCCCAATCGCCGGTCATCCATTTGGAATCGGCACTGAAGGCTTCATCCGCCATCGCATTGGCGGACAAAACCAGGGCTGCTACCGCTGACAGCTGGCAGATCAGCCGGGTGTTGTTGTGTTGCTTTTTCATCCCTACATCCTCGTCTTTATTGTTATTAAACTGTTTTTATCTAACGCGGGTTACATTTTTTAACTAAAACAACTGGTTATCTTCTTTTTCCTGTGGGAACCGGGCTTGCCCGCGATGCAGGCGCCTCGGTCCTGCAGTTACAACGCGGTGACGCCATCGCGGGCAAGCCCGGCTCCCACAGATGCCCCCAGTGAGCCAGCAGTCCCCAATCGCTCACCGGTCTTGGCGTCAAACAGCAACACCTTGGCCGGGTCGAATTGCAGCGTCAGTGTCTCACCCACCTGCGGCGCGACGTCCGGCGCCAAACGGCAGCAGACCTTGGTGTCGTTGAGCTGCACAAACACCAGCGTGTCCGGGCCGGTCGGCTCGGTCACCTGCACTTCGGCACGAATACTCGACGAGCCATTGCCCTCGCCCGCCGCCAACACGATCTGCTCCGGGCGCAGGCCGAGGATCACATCGCGGTCTTCAAGCCCGGCGTCATTCATGCTCAGCGGCAACTCGCAACGGGCCTGGCCGCTGTCCAGCAGCGCGACCAGGCGACCGTCCTTGCGTTGCAGGCGCAAAGGCACGAAGTTCATCGGTGGTGAACCGATAAAGCTTGCCACAAACAGGTTGGCCGGGTCGTTATAGATTTCTTTCGGCGTGCCGAATTGTTGGATGATGCCGTCCTTCATCACCGCCACTTTGTCGCCCAGGGTCATTGCTTCGATCTGGTCGTGGGTGACGTAGACGGTGGTGGTTTTCAGACGCTGGTGCATCAGCTTCATTTCGGTGCGCATCTCGACGCGCAATTTGGCGTCGAGGTTGGACAGCGGTTCGTCGAACAGGTAGATCTTCGGCCGGCGCGCCAGCGCTCGGCCCATGGCCACACGCTGCTGCTGGCCACCGGACAGTTGGCCCGGCTTGCGGTTGAGCAGGTGTTCGATCTGCAGCAGCTTGGCCACGCGTGCGACTTCGGCGTCGATGTCGGCTTGCGGCATCTTGCGAATCTTCAGGCCGAACTCGATGTTCTCGCGCACGCTCATGGTCGGGTACAGCGCATAGGACTGGAACACCATGGCGATGTCGCGATCCTTGGGGCTCATGCCGCTGACATCCTGGTCGCCGATCATGATCGCGCCGCCGGTGATGGTCTCAAGGCCGGCGATGCAGTTCATCAGCGTGGACTTGCCGCACCCCGAAGGGCCGACCAGGATCAGGAATTCGCCTTCCTTGATCGACAGTTCGATGTTCTTCAAGGTGTCGGGCAGGCCGGCGCCGTAGGTTTTGTTTACATTGCGAAGTTCAAGCGTAGCCATGATTACCCCTTGACCGCGCCGGCCGTGAGGCCGCGCACGAAATACTTGCCTGCGATCACATAGACCAGCAGGGTCGGCAGCCCGGCAATCATCGCCGCCGCCATATCCACGTTATATTCCTTGGCCCCGGTGCTGGTGTTGACCAGGTTGTTCAGCGCCACCGTGATGGGCTGCGAGTCGCCGCTGGAGAACACCACGCCGAACAGGAAGTCGTTCCAGATCTGTGTGAACTGCCAGATCAGGCAGACCATGATGATCGGCGTCGACATCGGCAGAATGATCTGCCGGAAGATGGTGAAGAAACCCGCACCGTCCAGGCGTGCCGCCTTGATCAGCGCATCCGGGATGCTTACGTAGTAGTTACGGAAAAACAGCGTGGTGAACGCCAGGCCGTAGACCACGTGGATAAACACCAGGCCGGTGGTGGTGCTGGCCAGGCCCATCTTGCCGAGGGTGAACGACGCGGGCAGCAGCACGGTCTGGAACGGCAGGAAGCAGCCGAACAGCAACAATCCAAAGAACAGTTGCGAGCCTCGGAAACGCCAGAACGACAACACATAGCCATTCAAGGCCCCGATGGCGGTGGAAATCAGCACGGCTGGAACGGTGATCTTGATCGAGTTCCAGAAGTAACCATCCACAGTGGCCCAGGCCTTGACCCAGCCGATGCCACTGACCACGGTCGGCCAGCTCAGCAGGTTGCCGCTGCTGATGTCTTCGGGAGTCTTGAAGCTGGTGAGCAGCATCACCACCAGCGGCACCAGGTACAGCAGCACGGCGAGGATCAGCACCGCATAGATCGCGATACGACTCAGGCTGATGGCAGGTTTGGAGGCGAGACTAGTCATTACGTTTGGTCCTCAGCTCGGAGTAGAGGTACGGCACGATGATCGCGAGGATCGCACCGAGCATCAGGATTGCACTGGCCGAGCCCATGCCCATCTGGCCACGGCTGAAGGTGAACGAGTACATGAACATCGCCGGCAGATCGGACGAATAGCCCGGGCCACCCGCGGTCATCGCCGCCACCAGGTCGAAGCTCTTGATCGCAATGTGCGCCAGGATCATCACGGCACTGAAGAACACCGGACGCAGGCTGGGCAGCACCACGCTCCAATAGATGCGCGGCAGGCTGGCACCGTCGATCTGGGCGGCGCGGATGATCGATTGATCAACCCCACGCAGGCCAGCCAGGAACATCGCCATGATAAAGCCCGAGGCTTGCCACACAGCGGCGATCACCAGGCAGTAGACCACGCGGTCGGGGTCGATCAGCCAGTCGAGACGGAAGCCTTCCCAGCCCCAATCCCGCAGAAGTTTGTCCAGGCCCATGCCCGGGTTGAGCAGCCATTTCCAGGCGGTACCGGTGACGATCATCGAAAGCGCCATCGGGTACAGGTAAATGGTGCGGATAAAGCCTTCGCGGCGGATTTTCTGGTCGAGGAAAATCGCCAGCGTCACGCCGATCACCAGGGTGATGCCAATGAACATGCCGCCGAATACGGCCAGGTTCTTGCTCGCCACCCACCAGCGGTCGTTGTCGAACAGCCGCTGATACTGCGCCAGGCCCGCCCATTTGTAGCTGGGCAGGAACGTGGAAGTGGTGAACGACAGCACGAACGTCCACAGGATGTAGCCGTAAAAGCCTACCAGCACGATGAACATGCTCGGCGCCAGTACCAGTTTGGGTAGCCAGCGTTGCAGCACATCGAACGGCGAGGCCTTGCTGAACACAGCAACAGAACTCATGGGAAAATCCACTACAGGGAAAAAGGACTACAAGGTGAGTCTCTTGTCGAACGCGGTTTGTGTGGAAGCTGGCTCGCCTGCGATGGCATCACCTCGGTGTCACCGGTACACCGAGTTGTCTGCATCGCGGGCAAGCCCGGCTCCCACAAAAATCCGCTACCAAGTGTTACTTGGCCGACTTGATCGCAGCACCCAGCTTCTTGGCGGTGTCGGCCGGGTCGGCTTTCGGGTCGTTGATGTAGTTGGTCACTACGTCAAAGAACGCACCTTGCACCGCCAGGGTAGTGGCCATGTTGTGCGCCATGCTTGGCTGCAGGCCGCCCGTCTTGGCGTCGGTCAGGAAGTCCTTGGCGGCGGTCTGGGCGCAGGAGTCGAAGCCGTAGGAATCCATCTTGGTCAGCATGTCGTTACGCACAGGGATCGAGCCCTTGTTGATGCTGAACACTTTCTGGAAGTTTTCACCCAGCACGACTTTGGCGATGTCCTGCTGGCCAGCAGCAGTGCCTTTGTCTTTCTGCTTGAACACCGCCAGGGAGTCGATGTTGTAGGTGAAAGCTTTGTCGGTGCCCGGGAACGCTACGCACTCGTAGTCCTTGCCGGCGACTTTCTTGGCGGCAGTCCACTCGGACTTGGCCCAGTCACCCATGATCTGCATGCCGGCCTTGCCGTTGATGACCTTGCCGGCTTCGAGGTTCCAGTCCTGGCCTTTGCCGTCGACATCCATGTAGGTCGCGACTTTCTTCAGCTCGGTGAGTGCCTTGACCATTTCCGGGCCGGTCAGCGCGCCGTTATCCAGGTCGACCAGGGCTTTCTTGTAGCCATCAGCCCCCATGACCGAGAGCACTACCGCTTCGAAAACGGTGCTGTCCTGCCAAGGCTGGCCGCCGTGGGCAAGCGCAATGAAACCTGCAGCTTTGAGCTTGTCGCCGGCTGCGTAGAATTCTTCGAGGGTGGTTGGGTTCTTGGTGATACCGGCTTTCTTGAAGACTTCCGGGTTGATCCACAGCCAGTTCACGCGGTGAATATTCACCGGTACGGCTACGTAGTCACCGTCGTACTTCACGGTGTCGGAGACTTTCTTGTCGAGCAGGGAATCCCACTTTTCTTCTTTGGCGACGTCTTTGAGCACGTCGGTATCGAGCAGGCCAGTGGACGCCCATTCCTGAATGTCGGGGCCTTTGATCTGGGCTACGCCCGGTGGGTTGCCGGCAACCGCACGGCTTTTCAGCACGGTCATGGCCGTGGCGCCACCGCCACCTGCAACGGCACCGTCTTTCCAGGTGAAGCCGTCTTTCTCAACTTGGGCCTTCAGGACATCCACAGCCGCTTTTTCACCACCGGAAGTCCACCAATGCACCACTTCCACCGTACCTTTGGAGTCGGCGGCAAATGCACTGAGGGGAAACAACGAGGCAATGGAAATAGCGACGGCGAGGCGATTAATCGCGTTCATCTGAGTACCTTTTCTTGTTGTTATGCATGCAAGTCTAGAGCTTGCGCTGCACGGAGTTTAAACAGGGATTTTCCAGGCGCAGGTAACAAAGGGACGCACAAATGTCACCACTTGGTGACATAACGCCCGTTGCCCAATGCACTGGCCAGGCTGGGTGCCAAGGGTAACGCAGGCAGCACGACCGCTTGCCAGGCATGGTACAGATCAGGTTTGCCGCCCCAGATTTTGCTGCTGGGTTGGTTGTGCGGGCTGAGTTCGTGGTGCCAACTGCCATGGAGCCGATCGATGAAGTGGGTTTCACAAAACTCCCAGATGCGTCGATACCAGATCTCGTAATGCAGTTCACCGGTACGTTTGAGCAGTGCCTGAGCAGCGGCGCTGGCTTCTGCGTGGGTCCAGTGCAAGCGCTCGCGTACAACCGGGCGCCGACTCCAATCCAAAGTGTAGACAATGCCCGGTGCACCATCCACGGCCCAGGCATATTCACAGGCGCTGGCAAACAGTCCTTTGGCGTCGTCAACCAACCAAGCCGGCGTATCCAGCCCGGCCTGCAGGCGCGCAGCTTCCAGGTGCAGTAGCAGCCGCGCCCATTCGAAACCGTGGCCGGGGGTTATGCCGTAAGGGCGAAACCCATCAGCGGGGTTATCTTCGTTGTAGCCCAGTAGAGGTTTCCACTGCGCGTCAAAGTGCTCGATCACCATGAACTGGTTGCTGGCGGCGTGGGTGTGGATCACCCGCTCGACGATGCGCAGCGCACGGTCCAGCCAACGGCTGTCAGCGGTGACATCGGCCAGGGCCAGGAAGGCTTCGGTGGCGTGCATGTTGCTGTTGGCGCCGCGATAGCCTTCGACACCACTCCAGTCCCGGGCGAAAGATTCAAGCATGACGCCCTCCTCCTCGCTCCAGAAGAACTGGTCGATGATATGAATGGCGTCGTTCAACAAGTTTTGCGCACCCGGCGCGCCAGCCACCACCGCAGAGCTGGCGGCCAGGGCCACGAATGCATGCAGGTACGCTGCTTTGCCGGTGTTGCCATCCAGGGCTTGGGGCGCGGCGAACCAGCCACCGTGCTCACTGTCGCGCAGCGGGCCGCTGAGAGCCGTCACGCCATGCGCCACCAGCTCGGCATAACCGGGCAGCCCCATCGCATGGGCCATGGCGAAGCTGTGGGTCATACGGGCGGTGTTCATGGTTTCGGCGCGGGCATCGGCGGGCAACTGGCCTTTATCGTCGAGGTTGCCGAACCCGTCCGGCAGGCGCGATGCCTTGGCGAACGCCAACAGGCGCTGGCCTTCAGCGGCGAGCCAGGCGTGGTGGGCAGGTGCATTCAGCCAACTGCTGGCAGGCAGTGGATGGGTGGTCATGGGTGGCCCTTATTGTTTTTTGTGGGATGACCGGAGTCTAAACAAGGGCGCGGTAGGGGCAAGTAACGAAGGGGAGAACAAATGTCACTATCTGGTGACAATCAATCTCCAAGTGAAAATCCAAAATGTGGGAGGGGGCTTGCTCCCTCCTACATTTAGATCTCATTCAAAGGCCATAACTTCGTTCATTGACCCAGCGGTGTGGCCGCAGCAGGCGCATTGAGGCGCTGGTTCAGATTCTGCACCTGGCTCTGCAAGGTGGTGATATTGCGCGTGGTCTGGATGCGGAACACATCAAACTCCTTGTTGGTCGGCGCATCGACGTTGGCAGGCTGGTTTTCCTGGGCACTCTTGAGTACCAGCAAATCCTGCTCAAGACGGGCGATGGCGGCGCCTGGATTGCCCTGCTTCTTCAAGGCTGCCACATCAGTGGACAAGTCCTTGATCTCACCTTGGGCCGCCTTGAGGCTGGCGACAGCGTCGGTCAGGGCCTGCACCTGGCCTTGCAGCTTGGCATTGGCAGCCGTCAGTTCGGTGGTACTGGCGCTCATCTGGGCCAGGCGACTGTCCAGCTCGGTGGCTTGGCCGGCGACGCCCAACTGTTGCTTGCCCTGCTCCTGCAACTGGGCTTGCAACTGCTTGATCTGCAATTTCAGCGCCTCGCTGCCGTTGTTCACGCTGGCTTCGCTGGCCACGACCTTGCCGGAAATATCCTGCAGGCGCCCCGCCGCTTCCTCGCTGATGCGGGCGAAGCTTTCCTGGGTGGCGACCAGCTGCTGGCCCATCAGGGAAATCTGCTGGAAGCTCCACCAGGCCAGGCCGGCGAAAGCAATCAGCAATGCGCCTACCAACGCCCACAACGGGCCGGTGCTGGCACTTTTAACTTTGACCACTGGTGTGGTTCGCGAGCGCACCGAAGTGGCGGCAGTCGGCACGAAATCATCGTCGTCCCCGAGGTCTGCCCGCAGGCTGGGCACGTTGTCGAAGTCGTCTTTTGCATCGTTACGCATGAATCTACCTTGAATCAATGAGGTGGCTGCTCAGAGGCCGAGCGGCGCAAGTATAAACCGTGCTCCAGACGCATAGGTCGACACGGTCCGGCGAATTCGGTTCCCGATGTGTTGCTGGTTATGAACTTACTTGAGGCCCGGATCCTGGGCTTTCCACCAACTGCAGAACTCATCGAGCGCGGCCCACAGGGTGACCTTGGGGTCGTAGTCCAGATAATGCCTGGCACGGCTGATGTCGAGGGTGAAATCTTTGTTCATCACCTGCATGCCCAAACGCGATAACGAAGGCTCCGGCCGCCCCGGCCACATCGCACAGAACGCCTCATTCAAGGCCGCCACGCTGTAGGACAAACCGTAAGACCGATAACGGGTCACTTGGGGCAGCTCCATTTGCCGCATCACATAATTGACCACATCCCATATAGGCACCGGTGCGCCGTTGCTGATGTTGTACGCCTTGCCCAGCGCCGAGCCGGGTGCGAGCAGGCTGCTGAGCAGCGCTTCATTGAGGTTGTGCACGCTGGTGAAGTCGACCTTGTTCAGGCCGTCGCCGACAATGGCCAGGCGGTTCTTGCGCTGCATCTTCAACAGCCGCGGGAAGATGCTCATGTCGCCGGCACCGGTGACAAAACGCGGGCGCAACGCCAACACCTCAAGACCGAACTCCTGGGCACCGAAGACCTTCTGCTCGGCCAGGTATTTGGTGGCGGCATAAGGATGCTTGAAACGCTTGGGCACCTGCTCTTCGGTGATGCCTGAATGGTCGCGGCCGTCGAAGTAGATCGACGGCGACGACAGGTGCACCAGTCGCCCCACGCGCTGCTTGAGGCAGGCTTCAACCACATTTTCAGTCACCAGCACATTGCCTTGGTGAAAGTCCTGATACTTGCCCCACAACCCGACGGCACCGGCGCAATGCACCACGGCTTCAACGTCGCGGCACAGGTCACGCACCAGGTCGGCATCATTCAAGTCACCCTGGATAAACTCGGCACCGCGCCGGACCAGGTGTTCGACACCCTCGGCGCGTCGCCCGTTGACCCGCACATCCAGGCCCTGTTCAAGGGCAAAACGCGCAAAGCGCCCGCCGATGAAGCCGCTCGCGCCGGTGACCAGAATTTTCATGTAGTACTCCGTGTTCTTTCGTTTTTCATCGCTGTGGCCTTGACGCCCGCCATCACTTCAACGGCACCAACCAGTGGCCACAAACCTGGGCCAGATGGTCGGTCAACAAGCCCAACAGTTGCCCGCCACTGCGCCAATGATGCCAGTACAGCGGCACATCGATGGGCTTATCTGGCAATAACTCCACCAATACGCCGGTTTCCATCTGGTCGCGCACCTGTAACTCGGGCACCAGGCCCCACCCAAGACCGGCTTCCGTCAGGCGAATAAAACCTTCGGACGACGGGCATAGATGGTGCTCAAAACCTCCGTTCACCCCGAGGGAAGCCAGGTAACGGTGTTGCAGGAAATCATCCGGGCCGAACACCAGCGCCGGCGTGCGCGCCAATTGATCGGCGCGCACGCCCGCCGGAAAATGCCGGGCAATAAACGCCGGGCTGGCCAGCGCCCGATAACGCATGGCGCCCAGTAACAGGCTGCGAGCACCGGCCACCGGGCGCTCGCTGGCACAGATACAGGCCGCAACCTCACCGGCGCGCATACGCTTGAGGCCCACAGTCTGGTCTTCGACCACCAGGTCCAGCAGCAAGTGCTGTTCGGCGCAGAAGTCGCTGATGGCCTCGGCCCACCATGTGGCCAGGCTGTCGGCATTCAGGGCGATGCGCAAGCGCTCGGGCATACCCTCCTCGTCCAGCGCCGGCACCTGGCTTTGCAGGTCACGCTCCAGCAAACGCACCTGTTGCACATGGTTGAGCAGGCGTCGGCCGATGTCGGTAGGGGTTGGGGGCGAGGCCCGTACCAGCACCGGCTGCCCGATACGCGCCTCCAGCAGCTTGATGCGCTGGGAGATCGCCGACTGCGACAGCCCCAGCACCTGGGCACCGCGCTCGAAGCCGGCTTGTTCCACCACCGCCGCCAGGGCGGAAAGCAACTTATAGTCGAACATCAGTTTTCCTAATGAGCGATCAGCAATATTGGTTTTTCTTATACAGGTCAGACCCGCACCATAGCCAGCATCGTTTAAGCATCAACAAGGATCCTTCAGTATGTGGCAGAGCTATATGAACGGCTTGCTGGTGGCCCTCGGGCTGATCATGGCAATCGGCACCCAGAACGCGTTCGTCCTCGCGCAAAGCCTGCGCCGCGAGCATCACTTGCCCGTCGCGGCCTTGTGCGTGATCTGCGATGCGCTGCTGGTGGCCGCCGGGGTGTTCGGCCTGGCCACCGTGCTGGCCCAGAGCCCGATACTGCTTGCGGTGGCACGCTGGGGCGGCGCAGCGTTCCTGCTGTGGTATGGCGCATGTGCGCTACGCCGGGCCTGTTCGAAACAAAGCCTGGATCAGGATGCCACTCTCAAGACCCGCTCATTGCGCGCGGTCCTGTTGAGCGCGCTGGCGGTGACCCTGCTAAATCCCCATGTGTACCTGGACACCGTGCTGCTGATCGGTTCCCTGGGCGCGCAACAAACGCAGCCGGGGGCTTACGTGGCCGGTGCCGCCAGCGCTTCGTTCCTGTGGTTCACCACCCTGGCACTCGGCGCGGCGTGGCTGGCACCCTGGCTCGCACGCCCGGCCACCTGGCGCCTGCTGGACTTGCTGGTGGCGGTGATGATGTTCTCGGTGGCCTACCAATTGATCAGCGCCTGACCAATAGTTGAAAACGCGCTGGAACCTCTATCCCACACAGTTGTTGCGTGGTTATGCCGCACCCCCGGTGCTATGATCGGACCCCTGCGCCGCAAAGAGTACAAACTCCCCGGCGCATGTTTGGCCGCCCGTGATCGGCCTTGCGCTCACCGCAACTGACCTGATTAGGAGAATCATCATGGCTTTCGAATTGCCGCCGCTGCCCTACGCACACGATGCCCTGCAGCCGCACATCTCCAAGGAAACCTTGGAATACCACCACGACAAGCACCACAACACCTATGTCGTGAACCTGAACAACCTGGTGCCTGGCACCGAGTTCGAAGGCAAGACCCTGGAAGAAATCGTCAAGTCTTCCTCGGGCGGCATCTTCAACAACGCCGCTCAGGTCTGGAACCACACCTTCTACTGGAACTGCCTGGCGCCAAACGCCGGCGGCCAACCAACCGGCGCACTGGCTGAGGCCATCAATGCGGCGTTCGGTTCGTTCGACAAGTTCAAGGAAGAGTTCACCAAGACGTCCGTCGGCACCTTCGGTTCCGGTTGGGGCTGGCTGGTGAAAAAGGCTGACGGTTCCCTGGCCCTGGCCAGCACCATCGGCGCCGGCAACCCGCTGACCAGCGGCGACACCCCGCTGCTGACCTGCGACGTATGGGAACACGCCTACTACATCGACTACCGCAACGTGCGTCCAAAGTATGTGGAAGCGTTCTGGAACCTGGTCAACTGGAAGTTCGTGGCTGAGCAGTTCGAAGGCAAGACCTTCACTGCCTAAGCAGCGCGTTCAGTAAAAAGAGCCCGGCGATTGCCGGGCTTTTTTGTGCTCGCCAGGCAGACCGCCCGGAAATAGCGGAACTCAACAGTAACAATTCACCACACAAACGCCAGGAGGAATAAACCTCCTAAACCAATGTGGAGAATGACGATGGATCCTATTTCGATGGCAGCAGGGGTTATGGGTGCAATCCCAATGGTGGCGGGTATTGCTGATAAAGGGATGGATCTGGCAAACGGCGCAATGGGCGCGGGACACAAAGTCCTGGACATGGCAAACAAAGTCCTGGACATGGTCGGTGAAGGCGCCAGGATCGGTGGGGAACAGCCAAAGCCCCAGGGTCAGATCAATTTTTCTTAAATCGTCACCCACTCGAAGGCGGATCTCCTCCGCCTTCTCTCCTGCCGAGCGTGCAGCCCCTAGCCTTTCCTGTTTACGACAAGCCCGAATATCCGCGGGCGCCCACCTGCGTTTATCCAGCTCAAACCTCAATTGAGCTCAGCCCCCAATGTCCCTTTGACTGCCATCCTCAGATTGCCAATACTCATGGCATATTGACGGCCACCCGCATGAGACAAGGAATGCCCCTTTGAAGCTGGAACTCAAAAACAGCTTGTCGGTGAAGTTGCTACGGGTTGTGCTGCTGTCGGCCTTGATCGTCGGCGTGGCGTTGAGCGTGGCGCAGATTGTTTTTGATGCCTACAAGACGCGCCAGGCTGTGGCTGGCGATGCGCAACGTATCCTCGACATGTTTCGCGACCCCTCGACCCAGGCCGTCTACAGCCTGGACCGCGAGATGGGTATGCAAGTGATCGAAGGGTTGTTCCAGGACGACGCCGTGCGCATGGCCTCCATCGGTCATCCCAACGAGACCATGCTGGCGGAAAAAAGCCGCGCGTTACAGCAATCCCCCAGCCGCTGGTTGACCGACCTGATTCTTGGCCAGGAACGCTCCTTTACCACCGCATTGGTCGGCAAAGGCCCCTACAGCGAATATTACGGCGACCTCAGTATCACCCTGGATACCGCCACCTATGG
Source organism: Pseudomonas sp. W2Jun17 (assembly GCF_023127795.1). Classification (NCBI taxonomy): domain Bacteria; kingdom Pseudomonadati; phylum Pseudomonadota; class Gammaproteobacteria; order Pseudomonadales; family Pseudomonadaceae; genus Pseudomonas; species Pseudomonas sp. W2Jun17. Next base: position 77,402 of record NZ_SPKO01000002.1, read on the forward strand.
CAGAGGTTTTCTGGTCAGCTCGGTCATCATCTTTATCTCGGGCGTATTGCGCGCCCTGGCCATGGGGCTGGTGCTGTACCTGGTGTATCACTGGATGCTGACCAAACCGCTTTCACGGATTATCCAGCACCTGACATCGATCAACCCGGACCGCCCCAGCGCACACAAGATCCCTCAGCTCAAGGGCCACGAACGCAACGAACTGGGGCAGTGGATAAACACCGCCAACCAGTTGCTCGAGTCCATCGAGCGCAATACCCACCTGCGCCACGAGGCCGAATCCAGCCTGTTGCGCATGGCCCAATATGACTTCCTGACCGGCCTGCCCAACCGCCAGAAGCTGCAGGAACAGCTGGACAAGATCCTCACTGACGCCGGCCGCAGGCAGCGCCGGGTGGCGGTCTTGTGCGTTGGGCTGGATGATTTCAAGAGCGTCAACGAACAATTCACCTACCAGGCCGGCGACAAACTGCTACTGGCCCTGGCCGATCGCCTGCGCGCCCACAGCGGACGCCTCGGCACGCTTGCCCGCTTGGGAGGCGACCAGTTCGCCCTGGTGCAGGCCGATATCGACCAGCCTTACGAAGCCGCCGAACTGGCGCAAAGCATTTTGGATGACCTGGAGGCGGAGTTCGCACTTGAGCATGACCTGATCAGGCTGCGTGCCACCATCGGCATCACGCTGTTCCCTGAAGATGGCGACAGCACCGAGAAGTTGCTGCAAAAAGCCGAGCAGACCATGACCCTGGCCAAGAGCCGCTCGCGCAACCGCTATCAGTTCTACATCGCCAGCGTCGACAGCGAAATGCGCCGGCGCCGCGAATTGGAAAAGGACCTGCGCGATGCGCTGAGCCGCGACCAGTTCCACCTGGTGTACCAGCCGCAAATCAGCTACCGCGACCATCGCGTAGTCGGCGTAGAGGCCCTGTTGCGCTGGCAACACCCGGAACACGGCCTGGTACCGCCGGATCTGTTTATTCCGCTGGCGGAACAGAGCGGCACCATCATCCCGATCGGCGAATGGGTGCTGGACCAGGCGTGCCGGCAACTGCGCGAATGGCATGATCAGGGCTTCACCACGCTGCGCATCGCCGTCAACCTGTCCACCGTGCAACTGCACCACACCGAGTTGCCGCGGGTGGTCAACAACCTGATGCAGATCTATCGCTTGCCGCCCCGCAGCCTGGAACTGGAAGTGACCGAGACCGGCCTGATGGAAGACATCAGCACCGCCGCCCAGCACCTGCTGAGCCTGCGTCGCTCCGGGGCGCTGATCGCCATTGATGACTTCGGCACCGGTTATTCATCCCTGAGCTACCTGAAAAGCTTGCCGCTGGACAAGATCAAGATCGACAAAAGCTTCGTCCAGGACCTGCAGGATGATGACGATGACGCAACGATCGTGCGCGCCATTATCCAACTGGGCAAAAGCCTGGGTATGCAGGTGATTGCCGAAGGCGTGGAGACCGCCGAACAAGAGGCGTACATCATCTCCGAAGGCTGCCATGAGGGTCAGGGTTATCACTACAGCAAACCGCTGCAGGCGCGGGAGCTGGCGGCTTATTTGAAGCAGTCCGAGCGCAATAGCGCGGTGAGTCTGTGAATTAACCAACCAATACCAAATATTTCCCGCGTATAAGCCTTTACACAAAATGCAAATCTTTCGCATTATGTCGCAGCTTTTGCGCTCCCCGCGCGCCCTATTCACACTCGAAGCAGGATGTTCGCCATGATTCGTATGCCCCTGGCCACCGCCAGTCTGCTGGCCATTGCCATTTCTCTCGCCGGTTGTGGCGAAGGTAAAGACAAGGCCGCCGCGCCTCAAGCACCCGCCGCCGCCAGCACAACCGCACCGGCTGCCGGCCAGGTCGACGAAGCAGCCGCCAAGGCGGTTGTCGCGCACTACGCAGACATGGTGTTTGCGGTATACAGCGATGCCGAATCCACCGCAAAAACCCTGCAGACCGCGGTCGATACCTTCCTCGCCAACCCGAACGACGAAACCCTGAAAGCGGCCCGTACCGCCTGGATCGCCGCGCGCGTCCCGTACCTGCAAAGTGAAGTGTTCCGCTTCGGCAACACCATCATCGACGACTGGGAAGGCCAAGTGAACGCCTGGCCCCTGGACGAAGGCTTGATCGACTACGTCGACAAGTCCTACGAGCACGCCCTGGGTAACCCGGGCGCCAACGCCAACATCATTGCCAACAGCGAGATCCAGGTCGGCGAAGACAAGATCGACGTCAAGGAAATCACCCCGGAAAAACTCGCCAGCCTCAATGAGCTGGGCGGTTCCGAGGCGAACGTTGCCACCGGCTACCACGCCATCGAATTCCTGCTCTGGGGCCAGGACCTCAACGGCACCGGCCCAGGCGCGGGCAACCGTCCGGCCTCTGACTACCTGACGGGTGACGGTGCCACCGGCGGTCACAATGAGCGCCGCCGCACTTACCTGCGCGCAGTGACTCAACTGCTGGTCAGCGACCTGGAAGAAATGGTCGGCAATTGGAAACCCAACGTCGAAGACAACTATCGCGCCACCCTGGAGTCGGATCCGGCTACCGACGGCCTGCGTAAAATGCTGTTCGGCATGGGCAGCCTGTCTTTGGGCGAGCTGGCCGGCGAGCGCATGAAGGTGTCCCTGGAAGCCAATTCGCCGGAAGACGAACATGATTGCTTCAGCGACAACACCCACAACTCGCAGTTCTACGACGCCAAGGGCATCCGCAACGTTTATCTGGGTGAATACACCCGCGTTGACGGCACCAAGCTGACCGGCGCCAGCCTGTCGTCCCTGGTAGCCAAGGCCGATCCGGCTGCCGATGCCGCCCTCAAGGCGGACCTGGCGGCAACCGAAGCGAAGATCCAGGTCATGGTCGACCGCGCCAACGCCGGCGAGCACTACGACCAGTTGATCGCCGCAGGCAACGACAAGGGCAACCAGATCGTACGCGACGCGATTGCCGCCCTGGTCAAGCAGACCGGTTCGATCGAGGCCGCTGCCGGCAAGCTGGGCATCGGTGACCTGAACCCGGACAGCGCTGATCACGAGTTCTGATCCCTGCGGTACTGAAAAAGGCGACCTTGTGGGAGGGGCGGTGCGACGGTTCGACTTGCTCCCGATAGCGGTGGATCAGCAGATACATTCTGCGCTGATCAGCTGCTATCGGGAGCAAGTCCCTCCCACATTTTGCTCCGTGTAACCTCAAGCACTCTGGTTTACATGCCCAGCACCGTCGGTAGAATGGCGCCTCTGCCCAATCACCCGAGCGAACTTCATGGCGTTGCCGACCCTACGTATCATCGGTTTCATCATCGGCATCTTCCTGATCACCCTTGCCGTCGCCATGGTCATCCCGATGGCCACCCTGGTGATCTTCGAACGCACCAGCGACCTGCCCTCATTCCTGTGGGCCAGCCTGATCACCTTTATCGCCGGGTTGGCCCTGGTCATCCCCGGTCGCCCGGAGCATGTGCACTTGCGCCCCCGGGACATGTACCTGCTGACCGTCAGCAGTTGGGTGGTGGTGTGCATCTTCGCCGCCCTGCCCTTTTTGCTGACCCAGCACATCAGCTACACCGACTCGTTCTTTGAAAGCATGTCCGGCATCACCGCCACCGGCTCCACCGTGCTGAGCGGCCTGGACAGCATGTCGCCGGGCATCCTGATGTGGCGTTCGCTGCTGCACTGGCTCGGCGGTATCGGCTTTATCGGCATGGCGGTGGCGATCCTGCCGCTGCTGCGTATTGGTGGTATGCGCCTGTTCCAGACCGAATCCTCGGACCGCTCGGAAAAGGTCATGCCCCGCTCGCACATGGTGGCGCGGCTGATCGTGGCCGCGTATGTGGGCATCACAATCCTCGGCAGCCTGGCATTCTGGTGGGCCGGAATGGGTTTGTTCGATGCGATCAACCACGCAATGTCGGCGATTTCCACCGGCGGGTTCTCCACCTCGGATGAGTCCCTCGCGCACTGGAAACAACCGGCCGTGCACTGGGTCGCGGTGGTGGTGATGATCCTCGGCAGCTTGCCGTTCGCCCTGTATGTGGCCACGTTGCGCGGCAACCGTCGAGCACTGATCAAGGACCAGCAGGTGCAAGGCTTGCTCGGCCTATTGCTCGTGACCTGGCTGGTGCTCGGCACCTGGTACTGGTGGACCACCGACCTGCATTGGCTCGATGCCTTGCGCCATGTGGCGCTGAATGTGACTTCGGTAATGACGACCACTGGATTTGCACTGGGGGACTACAGCCTGTGGGGCAACTTCTCACTGATGCTGTTCTTTTACCTGGGCTTTATCGGCGGCTGCTCGGGCTCCACGGCCGGCGGCATCAAGATCTTCCGTTTCCAGGTCGCCTATATCCTGCTCAAGGCCAACTTGAACCAGTTGATCCACCCACGTGCGGTGATCAAGCAAAAGTACAACGGTCATCGCCTCGACGAAGAAATTGTGCGGTCGATCCTGACCTTTTCATTTTTCTTTGCCATTACCATCTGCACCATCGCCCTGGCCTTGTCACTGCTGGGCGTGGACTGGATGACCGCGCTGACCGGTGCCGCCAGCACCGTGTCCGGCGTCGGCCCGGGCCTGGGTGAAACCATCGGCCCGGCCGGCAACTTCGCCACCCTGCCGGATGCAGCCAAGTGGATTCTGTCGCTGGGCATGCTGCTGGGTCGACTGGAGATCATTACCGTGTTTGTGCTGTGTATTCCGGCATTTTGGCGCCACTGACCGACGACATTTCCTGCAGCCGTGCCCGGTACTCGCCGGGCGTGGCATTGAACCAGCGGCGAAACGCGCGGAAGAAGTTGCTCGGGTCGGCGAACCCCAGCAGGTAGGCAATTTCCAGCAAGGTCATGTTTGGCTGCGCCAGGTATTGCTCGGCCAGCTCGCGGCGGGTGTCATCGAGCAAGGCCTGGAAACTGGTGCCCTCCTCCTGCAAACGTCTTTGCAAGGTACGTTGGGACAGATGCAGTGTCTGGGCCACCGCTTCGCGCTTGGGCTCCCCCTGGGGCAGCAGGCGGCACAACACCTGTCGCGCGTTGTGGGTGACGCGACTTTCAGAGAAACGCGCCAGGTATTCACCGGCAAAACGATCATGCAATAGCGCCATGGCCTCGTTGGCCGTGGGCAGCGGTGCATCCATGTCGGCTTGCTCGAAGATCAGCGCGTCATAGGGCGCATTGAATTGCAGCGGCGCATGGAAGGCCTGTTTGTACGGCGCCAGGTCCGCTGGTTGATCGCCCTGCAGCAGCACTTTGCGCGGTTGCAGGGTGCGCCCGGTAAGCCAGCCGCACAGCGCCAGCGCACTGGCCAGCGAGGCTTCGGCGCTTTGCCGGGTCGGCGGCAGATGATCGCCATGCACTGTCAGAATCAACGCATAGCCTTCGGGTAAGAGTCGGAAGCTCAAGTCGGCGCTTTCGGCGATGATGCGCTGGTAGCGCACCAATCGCATAAAGCCTTCAGCCAGAGTGTTGCTGGACATCAGTGCATAACCGGCAACATGGAACGAGGCCGGCCGCACCACCTTGCCCATGTTCAAGCCAATCGCCGGGTTGCCTGACACCTCCACCGCCCGCTGCCACAGGCGGGTCATGGAATCCTGGGGAAAACGCGCGTCCGGGTCACTGAGGGCGGCATAGTCCAGGCCCAGTTGCTTGAACAACGCACGGCAATCCAGGCCGTCCATTTCCAACGCCTTGACTATCCCCATCCCCCAGCTTGCAGAAGTTGTTCGTTCGCTCATGGCGTCTTCTTATTGAAAGCAGGCTCAAACGGCAGCCAGGAAGCCAAGGATACTAAAGTGGCATCTATTGTCACTGGCTGATACCACTGATCACTCTAGACTCAAATAAGCTCCCCGCCGAACACCTGTTGGGCGGCACAACAACCAGAGGGCCGGCCACCGTGGAAAACACCAGGAAATTCAACAGCTTTTCCGAGTTTTACCCGTACTACCTGAGCGAACATGGCAACAGCACCTGCCGGCGCTTGCATTTCATCGGCACCACCCTGGTGATCGGTATCCTCGCGTACGCCATAGGCCGGGGGTCACTGCTCCTGTTGCTGGCCTTGCCAATCGCTGGCTACACCTTTGCCTGGATTGGCCACTTCTTTTTCGAAAAGAACCGTCCGGCGACCTTTCAGCACCCGTTCTATAGCTTGCTGGGGGATTTCGTGATGTACCGCGACATGATCCTGGGCAAGGTACCGTTCTAGGGGGCGTTCTCAATTAGTTTCCCCGTCGCGCCGGGCGACAACGCGGCGGGGAAACTAATTGAGAACGCCCCTAGGTGTGACCTCATGTCACTTGCGTCGCAAGTATGAAAAATTGTGCATCCGCCGAGATAAAAGTCTTTTTGTCATTTACGGTGCTGTATCCTGCCAAGGCTTTTTGAGAGCGCGCAATCACCTGCGATTGAAAACAGACCTTGCGAGGAGCGACGACGATGCACGAGATACCTAATCTCCCCTTCCCAAGCCTGCACCCAACCGAGCAGCCAACACCGCAGCAGGCCAGCAACAAGCAGCCTGCGACCAAAGAAGCAAAACCAGTCGACAGCAAACGCCAAGACTGACGCCGTACCAGACCGTGTGGAAAGCGCACCTTTGAGCGCTTTCCACACTGCCTGAATCATTCGAGACGCTCATCATGACCACAACCCTTCCCGATACGCCGGATGCCGCCGTGCTCGACGCTGCCTTGCAGATGGTCGAAGTCTGGAACCGCCTCAGTGCAGACAAGCAAGCCGCACTGCTCAAGCGCTTCGGCACCCAGGAAAATGCCCTGGCGGCCCTGGTGACGACTCAATTGCTGGCTCCCGCCCAAGCCTGATGCATCTTTGATCCGAGGTTTTACATTTTTGCCGCCCTGCCCGGCCTGCGCGCCGGTATCATTAGCAGCCTATCTTTACCTGCTGCGACAGTGGACCTCTCCCATGCCAGATACCCAGCGACCCATGGCCGTCACGCTGCAAGTCGTTTCCATCGTGCTGTTTACCTTTATCGGCTACCTGAATATCGGCATCCCCCTGGCTGTACTGCCGGGCTATGTGCATAGCCAATTGGGCTATGGCGCCGTGATCGCCGGGCTGGTCATCAGCGTGCAATACCTGGCGACCCTGTTGAGCCGCCCCTATGCCGGCAAGATTATCGACAACCTGGGCAGCAAGCGCGCCGTGCTGATTGGCCTGGTGGGCTGCGGTTCAAGTGGCGTGTTCATGTTGCTGGCGGCGTGGTTTTCCAGCCTGCCGGCAGTGAGCCTGGGCAGCCTGTTGATCGGTCGACTGGTGCTGGGCAGCGCCGAAAGCCTGGTGGGTTCAGGCGCGATCGGCTGGGGCATCGGCCGCGTTGGCGCGGCGAACACCGCCAAAGTCATCTCCTGGAACGGTATCGCCAGCTACGGCGCGCTGGCGGTCGGCGCACCATTGGGGGTGCTGTTGGTCAGCCGGTTCGGGCTGTGGAGCATGGGCGTGAGCATCATTCTGCTCGCCGTGCTGGGCGTGTTGTTGGCCTGGAAAAAACAAGCCGCGCCGATTGTACCCGGCGTACGTCTGCCGTTCATGAATGTGCTGGGCCGCGTGTTGCCACACGGTTGCGCGCTGGCGCTGGGCTCCATCGGCTTTGGCACCATCGCCACCTTTATCACCCTGTATTACACCACCCAGCACTGGGATAACGCGGTGTGGGCCTTGAGCCTGTTCGGCGCCAGTTTTATCGGCGCACGCTTGCTGTTTGGCAATTTGATCAACCGCATTGGCGGCTTTCGCGTCGCGATTGCCTGCCTGTCGGTGGAAGTCCTCGGCCTGCTGTTGCTGTGGCTGGCGCCGGATGCCCAACTGGCGCTGGCTGGCGCGGCGTTGAGCGGCTTCGGCTTTTCCCTGGTATTTCCGGCGCTGGGCGTGGAGGCGGTCAACCTGGTGCCCGCCTCCAGCCGTGGCTCGGCGGTAGGCGCCTATTCGCTGTTTATCGACTTGTCCCTGGGCATCACCGGGCCACTGGCGGGCGCCGTGGCAGCAGGTTTCGGCTTTGCATCGATCTTCCTGTTCGCCGCCCTCGCCGCCGCCGCCGGTTTGCTGCTGAGTCTGTACCTGTACCGCCAGGCACCCAAGGCCCGGGAAACGCGCGATGCCTAGAAGTCGACCTTGCCTCGCCCGGCCTTGATGCTGCCGCGCTTGGTCTTGGACTCCAGGCGGCGCTTCTTGGACCCCAGGGTGGGCTTGGTCGGACGGCGCTTTTTCTCGACCTTGGTGGCGCTCTGGATCAACTCCACCAGGCGCTCCAACGCATCGGCACGATTCTGCTCCTGGGTACGGTATTGCTGGGCCTTGAGCACCAGCACACCTTCGCTGGTAATACGGCTGTCGCGCAGCGCCAGCAGGCGCTCCTTGTAGAACTCCGGCAAGGACGAGGCAGGAATGTCAAAACGCAGGTGCACTGCGCTCGACACCTTGTTGACGTTCTGACCACCGGCACCCTGGGCGCGAATGGCGGTCAGCTCGATCTCGGCATCGGGCAGCTGTACGTTATTGGAAATCACCAGCATGAGTAACACGGTCCTCCGGAAGAAGCCCTAGGATACGCGAATGCACCTTGGCCATCCCCTCAAACAACAAACCCGGCACAAGGCCGGGTCTGCTTAACAACATTGACGCTTACTTCACCGCAGGGACCGCCATATCCACGGACTGCTGCGCCCGCTTGTTCTTGATCCAGTAACACACCCCCATGAACGCCACCCACACCGGGATCGCGTACACCGAGCGGTCAATGCCTGGAATCATCAACATGGTGCCCAGGATAAACACCACGAACGCCACACAGATAATGTTGCCATACGGATACCACAGCGCCTTGAACAGCGGCACCTGGCCGGTGCGATTCATGTGCTGGCGGAACTTGAAGTGCGAGAAGCTGATCATCGCCCAGTTGATCACCAGCGTGGCCACCACCAGCGACATCAGCAGTTCCAGCGCGTTATGGGGCATCAGGTAGTTCATCAGCACCGCCACCAGGGTTATCGCCGCCGAGGCCAGGATCGAGCGCACCGGCACGCCACGCTTGTCGATCTTCGCCAGGGCCTTGGGCGCGTCGCCCTGCTCGGCCATGCCCAGCAACATACGGCTATTGCAGTAGGTGCCGCTGTTGTACACCGACAGCGCCGCCGTCAGCACCACGAAGTTGAGGATATGCGCGGCGGTATTGCTGCCCAGCATCGAGAACACCTGCACGAACGGGCTGCCACTGTAAGCATCGCCAGAGGCGTTGAGAGTCGCCAGCAGGCTGTCCCACGGCGTCAACGACAACAGCACCACCAGGGCACCGATGTAGAAAATCAGGATGCGGTAGATCACCTGATTGATCGCCTTGGGGATCACGGTGCGTGGTTGATCGGCTTCGGCGGCGGTAAAACCAAGCATTTCCAGGCCGCCGAACGAAAACATGATGATCGCCATGGCCATCACCAACCCGCCAACACCATGGGGGAAAAACCCGCCGTGGTCCCACAGGTTGCTCACCGAGGCTTGCGGGCCGCCGCTGCCACTGACCAGCAGGTAGCTGCCCAAGGCAATCATGCCGACAATTGCCACCACCTTGATGATGGCAAACCAGAACTCGGCTTCACCGAAGACCTTGACGTTGGCCAGGTTGATCACGTTGATCAGCACGAAGAAAGCCGCCGCAGACACCCAGGTCGGGATCTCCGGCCACCAGTAGTGCACGTATTTGCCGACAGCGGTCAGCTCCGACATACCCACCAGAATGTAAAGAATCCAGCAGTTCCAGCCCGACAGAAAGCCGGCGAAACCGCCCCAGTATTTGTGGGCAAAATGGCTGAACGAACCGGCTACCGGCTCCTCGACGATCATCTCGCCGAGCTGGCGCATGATCATGAAGGCGATAAAGCCGCAGATGGCATAGCCCAGGATCATCGACGGGCCGGCGGATTTGAGCACCCCGGCCGAGCCCAGGAACAGACCGGTGCCGATGGCGCCACCGAGGGCGATCAACTGGATATGCCGATTTTTCAGGCCGCGTTTCAGCTCGCCTGAAGAGGAATGGGTTCCACTCATGAAAGGGTCTCACGCAAGGTTTGAGGATATGAATGCAGGTTGCTGCCTTGAATTACCAACTCAAGCAGCGCCGTTCAAACCCCAGCGCAGGCACCAGGAGTACAGCGTCTTTCTAATGGTCATACGTCACCTGTTTGTTTTTATCTGTGACGAAATCGAACCCGTCCGGCTCGTGGCCAGGCGGAATGATCAGGGGGATCGAACCCTGAGGTCTTGGCCTTTTGCGTGGGTACGCAAGGGGGGTCACAGTAAAACGCGGCGCATTGTACACCGCTCGACAGCTTCGGCACGCCCCAACAGAGTGCACGCGACAAACTGTCAGCCAATCCTTACAGCTACAGGTCGCCCAAGACTCCCGGGGCAAATTCGTAAACTTATCGTTACAATGCGGAAACACTGCGTTACAGCCAGGTTTTACGGCCAGCCAACGGAAAATTGTCAGTGGGGATCTTCTGAATAAACGGTTCAGCCAATACGCTGTTTTTTCTGAATAAAAAATAGCTCGCCAAAAACAGAAGAAAAAATCCAAATGAAACCGTGTCAATAAATTTTTTGCATTTTGAAACACTCTCTTCTAGGTTCTTTCCACTTGCCCACGAAGCCTGCGGGCAAGCCGTTCTCAATCAACGTCCTCTAGGAGATACACCATGCAAGCACTGGAAAAAGACCTGGAAACCGAACTGCAACTCGACGATTGGTTTGAAGCGCCGACCCATGAGGCCGCCGTTGAAATGATGCAAGCCGATGCCGTTGTGCCTTTCGGCACCGCGATGTGGCCTTTCTAATACCCGGCAGGCATCCGGCAGGTGCTGTGCACGGCACCTGCCCCCTTACCCAAGGCACAGAAGGACACCCGTCATGGACAAGGCCCGCGCCGTCGAACACTTTCTCTACTACCTCGCACACCACCCAGCCCTCAGCGGCCTGAGTCGCCCCACCGTGCTGCTGGGCCATACCGAACGCTACGACGCCATCGCCCAGGCCATCACCCACGGCAGCGCCGCCCGCTTCAACTTCCAGTTGCAACGCCTGGACCTGGCTCCCAGCGAAGCCCTGGTGCAAGCCATCGAAGACTGTGACCTGTACCTGTTTCTCTACGACTCTTCCACCCTGCCCAACCCACGCGCCGAAGGCCCGGACTTTATCCGCGCCCTGCACGGCGTGATGGCCGAGCACTGGAAGAAATCCCTGCTATTCAAGGATTATGGTGATTACTTCTACGACACCTTCAGCGTCGAGCCACAGCGTATTGCCGACCTTAACGCCACGCTGATCCGACGCATGTCCCAGGCCAATGTACTGAGCTTTACCGACAAGCACGGTTCACGTCTTGAAGCGCCGATGAGCAGCATCAAGAAGTGGACCAATATCAACGGCGTCGGCAACCACGACCTGGCCCCCGGCGAAATCGCCACCCACAGTGAAGCCATCAACGGCCAGGTGCGGTTTGTCGGTACCTTCCTCAGCACTATTCCGTTTGCGCGCAAATACGGCGTGCTGCAATCACCGCTGGAATTGTGGATCGAGAACTCGACCATTTGCAGCGTGGCCAGCGACGTGCCGGGGCTGGCGGATGATTTCAACAAGTACCTGAATGCCAACCCGTCCAACCGTCGGGTGGAGGAGCTAGGGATTGGCACCAACGAAGGGGTCAAGGATCTGTATGCGCGCAATGCCGGGTTCGAGGAGCGCCATTGCGGGCTGCACCTGGGCCTGGGCGGCGGGCAGAAAGGCAGTCATCACTTGGATTTGATCTTTGCCAGTGGGGTGTTGGCGCTGGATGACAAGCCAGTGTTTGATGGCTCCTTTGCCTTTTAAAAGATCATCAGACGTGTAGATATCCCTGTGGGAGCCGGGCTTGCCCGCGATAGCGGTGGGTCAGTTAGCACAAAGGTGACTGGCTCACCGCTATCGCAGGCAAGCCAGCTCCCACAGTTGATTGCATTTCAAATTCAGATCAAAAAAAACGCCAACCCTAGGGTTGGCGTTTTTATGCAGCGCTTAACGCATCACTGCGGCTTCTTGCGACCAAAACCAGGACGCTGACCCGAACCTGCCGGGGCGCCACGGCGCTTGCCAGATGGTTCATCAGCTACCAGTTTCGGGCCAGGGCGCTTGTTCGCCGCTGGCTTGGCTGGACGCTTGGTACTGGCATTGTCGGCCGGGCGATCGGCTTCACCACGGTTGCTGCGACCGCCGCTTGGCGCTTCGCCACGGGCCGGGCGCGGTGTGCGTGGTGCACGATCACCTTCCTGGCGGGACGGTGCGGTTGGGCGACGCTCACCTTCGATCTGCGGCTCGCGAGAAATACGACCGCCGGTTGCCGGTGCATTCAGCGCCGGGCGCAGGGTGCGAGCCACGCGCTCGGTACGCGCAACAGGGCGCGACGATTTACGCTGCATACGCTCAAGCTTGTCTTTGCTCTTGGCGTTCATCTGCGGCATGGCGACCGGCGTCAGGCCAACTTCGGCGCTGAGGATGTCGACTTCGTACTGGCTCATTTCGCGCCAGCGGCCCATCGGCAGGTCGGAGTTCAGGAACACCGGGCCGAAACGCACGCGCTTGAGGCGGCTGACCACCAGCCCCTGGGATTCCCACAGGCGACGCACTTCACGGTTACGCCCTTCCATCACCACGCAGTGGTACCAGTGGTTGAAACCTTCGCCGCCTGGCGCCTGCTTGATGTCGGTGAACTTGGCCGGGCCGTCTTCCAGCACCACGCCGGCCTTGAGGCGTTCGATCATCTCGTCATCGACTTCACCGCGTACACGCACGGCGTATTCACGATCCATCTCGTAGGACGGGTGCATCAGGCGGTTGGCCAGTTCGCCGTCAGTGGTGAACATCAGCAAGCCGGTGGTGTTGATGTCCAGACGACCGATGTTGATCCAGCGGCCTTCCTTGGGCTTGGGCATCTTGTCGAACACGGTCGGACGGCCTTCCGGGTCGTCACGGGTGCAGATTTCGCCATCGGGCTTGTTGTACATGATCACGCGGCGCACCGATTCGGCGGCCTCTTCACGCTTGATGACCTTGCCATCAATGGTGATTGCATCGTGCAGGTCGACGCGCTGGCCGAGGGTAGCCTCGACGCCGTTGACCTTGATGCGCTTCTGGGTAATCCAGGCTTCGACGTCGCGGCGCGAGCCCACGCCGATACGCGCCAGCACTTTTTGCAGCTTTTCGCCTGCTGGGCCGATTTCCTGGTCTTTCTGGTCTTGGTCATTCATCGTAAGCACCTCCCGGTGGGTCGATTCAGGCGTGGCCTGAGGGGTCTTGAAAGCGGGGCCTTGGCCGAATAGGTCGGCAAGGGGTCGCGAATCATACGCGCATGGCGCGTGTTGCGCATCACAGACTAGTCGATAACGCCCAAGTCATTTGCTTTTCCGCCGACCGGTGGCACCCAGCGCCAGCAATCGCAGCTCGGCTTCAGCCAGCACCGTGCGCTTGTCGACTTTGTCGAGCTTCTTCCAGGCGCGGATTTCGCGCTTGCTGCGGCCACAACCGACGCAGATGTCGTCGGCGAACTTGCAGATGCTGATGCACGGGTCTTTGGTGGAACTCATGTTTTCTCCCAGACAGTGGAGATCCAATGTGGGAGGGGGCTTGCTCCCGATAGCAGTGGATCAGTTGATGCATCTGCTGCCTGACACTCCGCTATCGGGAGCAAGCCCCCTCCCACAGTTTTTATTGCGTCAGTCTTCGAGTTGGCGGCGTTCGTTTTCGATGGCTTCGGCCAGCGCCCGGGCTTCGTCTTCTTCGTCGCTCAGCGGCGGCTGTTCCAGGGCGGCGACGGCGGCCAGCAGTTTTTCCCGGGCATCGGCGACGCCGAGGATGTCTTCTTCGACTTCGGGCTCGGGTTCAACGTTCACCTCGGTCTGCGGCTCGTCGGCAGCATCACGCAACAGGTCGTCAAAATCAGTCTTGATCCCTTGCTCCATATCATCGAGCTCCAACAGCAGCGTATGGAAGCTGGTTTCGTCCTTGGGCTCCTCCGGCTCGGCGCTGGCATCGGCCAGTTCCTGCAGGCTTTGCGGCACCGGCGCATCGTCGAAGTCGAGCACCGGCTCGGCCTCCATTTCGCGCAGTTCAGCCAGGGGCGGCAGGTCGTCGAGGTTCTTCAGGTTGAAATGATCGAGGAACACCTTGGTGGTGGCGAACATCGCCGGTTTGCCGGGCACGTCGCGGTAACCCACGATGCGGATCCACTCGCGCTCCAGCAGGGTCTTGACGATATGGCTGTTGACCGCCACACCACGCACGTCCTCGATTTCGCCACGGGTAATCGGCTGGCGATAGGCGATCAGCGCCATGGTTTCCAGCATTGCCCGCGAATAACGCTGCGGCCGCTCTTCCCACAAGCGCCCCACCCACGGCGAAAACTTCTCACGGATCTGCAGGCGATAACCCGACGCCACTTCGCGCAACTCAAAGGCACGGCCGTCGCAGGACTTGCGCAGGATCTCCAGCGCCTTCTTGAATACCGGCGGCTCCGGGCGTTCAGCTTCTTCAAAGAGTTCGAACAGGCGCTCCAGGGATTGCGGTTTGCCCGAGGCCAAGAGAAAGGCCTCCAGCAAGGGTGCCAGTTCGCGGGGTTCAGTCAGATTCATCGATTCAGCTCGTTATTCGGCTCGCGCCCGCACGTGGATAGCCGCAAAAGGCTCATTCTGCACCAGCTCGACCAAGGATTCCTTGACCAGTTCGAGGATCGCCATAAAGGTCACCACCACACCTAGTCGGCCTTCTTCGGCGGTGAACAGCTCCACAAACGGCACAAACCCACCGCCCTTCAGGCGTTCCAGCACATCACTCATGCGCTCGCGGGTAGACAGCGCTTCGCGGCTGACCTGGTGGCTTTCAAACATATCGCCACGGCGCAGCACCTCGGCCATGGACATCAGCAATTCTTCCAGGCTCACGTCCGGCAGCAATTTGCGCGCACGGGCCTCGGGTGCGTCGAGCTTGGGCACCACCACATCACGGCCCACGCGGCTCAGGCCGTCAATGCCTTCGGCGGCGGCCTTGAAGCGTTCGTACTCCTGCAAGCGGCGGATCAGTTCGGCGCGCGGGTCATCCTCTTCGGCTTCGACGGTCTCCGAACGCGGCAACAACATGCGCGACTTGATCTCGGCGAGCATGGCGGCCATCACCAGGTACTCGGCGGCCAGCTCCAGGCGCACCGACTGCATCAGCTCGACGTAGCCCATGTACTGACGGGTGATTTCTGCCACCGGGATGTCGAGGATATTGATGTTCTGCTTGCGAATCAGGTACAGCAGCAAGTCCAGCGGGCCTTCGAAGGCTTCCAGGAAGACCTCCAGGGCATCCGGTGGAATGTACAGGTCCAGGGGCATTTCCATGACCGCCTGGCCATAGACCATGGCGAACGGCAGTTCCTGCTGGGCGCCGGCCTGGGGATCAGCGGTTTCCACGGCCGACATTCAGGCCTCGACCATAAATGGCGCCGGATCGCCACAGCCCACACGCACCACTTCAGGCTCGCCGTCAGCCAGGTTGATCACCGTCGAGGCTTTGTTGCCGCCGTAGCCGCCATCGATGATCAGGTCGACATGCTTTTCCAGCAGGCGCCGCATTTCGTAAGGGTCGTACAACGGTTCGGTTTCACCGGGCAGGATCAACGACACGCTCATCAGCGGCTCACCCAGCTCGGCCAACAGCGCCAGGGCTATCGGGTGTTCCGGCACGCGCAGGCCGATGGTGCGCTTCTTGGGGTGCAATAACAGGCGCGGCACTTCGCGGGTGGCATTGAGAATGAAGGTATAAGGCCCCGGCGTATGGGCCTTGAGCAGGCGGAACGTACCGGTGTCGACCTTGGCGAACAGGCCCAGTTGAGACAAGTCGCTGCAAATCAGTGCGAAGTTGTGCTTGTCGTCCAGCTGGCGCAGGCGCCTTACACGCTCGACCGCGCCCTTGTCGCCGATCTGGCAACCGATGGCGTAGGACGAATCAGTTGGATAGATCACCACGCCGCCGGCTCGGATGATCTCCACGGCCTGTTTAATCAGGCGCGCCTGAGGGTTTTCCGGATGAATCTGGAAGAATTGACTCACGTGCTCTACCTGTTCAGACGGTGGCAATAATGGGGTCATGCTTGAATCGCCCCCACAACAGCGGCAGATCTTCCGGGACCTGGCGATACTCGCCAATCTCGGACCAGCCGCCTGGGCCATGAAAATCACTGCCGGCACTGACCAGCAGACCAAATTCGCGAGCAAGGATCGCCAGGCTGCCGACCTGTTCCGCCGGTTGATGCCCGTTGACCACCTCGATCGCGTGGCCACCCGCACAAATATAGTCGCTGATCAGCTTGCGGCGCTTGCTGCGGGTGAAATCGTAATGCCAGGGATGCGCCAGGCTGACCCAGGCCCCGGAAGCCCGCAAAGTCTGGACGGTGTCTTCCAGGGTCGGCCAATGCAGCTTCACATCGCCCAACTTGCCGGCCCCCAGCCATTTGCGAAAGGCTTCGGCGCGATCCTTGACATAGCCTTCGCGCACCATCCAGTCAGCAAAGTGCGGACGGGCCGGTGCGTTGCCGCTGTCCCCCAGTTCCTGCTGGATGGCACGAGCGCCGTCGAGGGCGCCGGGCATACCTTTAAGGCTGAGCTTGCGGCTTATTTCTTCGGACCGCAGCCAGCGGCCATCGTGCAATTGGGCAATGGCCGCCACCAACGGCGGGGCATTCTGATCGAAACCGTAGCCAAGTACATGAATGGTGGCGCCGCCCCAGGTGCAGGACAATTCCACCCCGTTGACCAGTTGCATGCCCAAAGAATGCGCGGCTTCGCGGGCTTCATCGAGACCCTCGAGGGTGTCGTGGTCGGTCAACGCCAGCACTTGCACGCCTTTTTCAAACGCACGCGCAACCAGTACCGCGGGCGCCAGGGCGCCGTCGGAGGCCGTGCTGTGGCAGTGCAAATCAACATTCACGTGGGTATGTAACCTCAAGTCAGCTGGCGCTATCGCAACCAAGGATGTTTGTTATTATGCCGCCACATCCAGCTTCTGGCTCTTACTGTGAAACAATTCATCGACTTCATCCCGCTGTTGCTGTTTTTCATCGTTACCAAACTCGACCCCAGGGTCATCGAAATCGCCGGTCACGAGCTGTCGTTCGGGGGTATCTACAGTGCCACTGCCGTATTGATCATCAGCTCCATCGTGGTCTACGGCGCCATCTTCATCTCCCAGCGCAAGCTGGAAAAAAGCCAATGGCTGACCCTTATCGCCTGCCTGGTCTTTGGCGGACTGACCCTGGCCTTCCACAGCGAAACCTTCCTTAAATGGAAAGCCCCGGTGGTCAACTGGCTGTTTGCCCTGGTCTTTATCGGCAGCCACTTCATCGGTGACCGCCTGCTGATCAAGCGGATCATGGGCCACGCGCTGACCTTGCCGGAACCGGTGTGGGTGCGCCTGAACGTGGCCTGGATCGTGTTTTTCCTGTTCTGCGGTGCCGCCAACCTGTTCGTGGCCTTTACCTTCCAGGACTACTGGGTCGACTTCAAGGTGTTCGGCAGCCTGGGCATGACCGTATTGTTCCTGATCGGCCAGGGGATCTACCTGTCGCGTCACCTGCATGACACCGCGCCTACCACGCCGAAAACCGAGGACTGACATGCTCTACGCCATCATTGCCACCGATATTGCCAACTCGCTGGAAAAACGCCTGAGCGTACGTCCTGCCCACGTCGAGCGCCTTAAACAGCTGCAAGCCGAAGGCCGTATCGTACTGGCCGGCCCGCACCCGGCGGTCGACAGCAATGACCCGGGCGACGCCGGTTTCACCGGCAGCCTGATTGTCGCCGAGTTCGCCTCCCTGGCCGACGCCCAGGCCTGGGCCAAGGCCGACCCCTATGTCGCAGCAGGCGTCTACGCTGATGTGGTGATCAAGCCGTTCAAGCAAGTCCTGCCTTGAACCCGGCTGCGTCGAACCTAATCGTTTCGGCGCACTCCTAATGGCTCACGGCGGCACCGGTGGGGTCGTCGCCGTCGACAATGGCTAAATCGAGTGAGTCATGAGCGAGCTGTTACTGATAGATGATGACCAGGAGCTCTGTGAGCTGCTGAGCAGTTGGTTGAGCCAGGAAGGCTTCCAGGTGCGCGCCTGCCACGATGGCCTGAGCGCCCGCAAAGCCTTGGCCGAAGCCGCCCCGGCGGCGGTGGTGCTCGACGTGATGCTGCCCGACGGCAGCGGCCTGGAGCTGCTCAAGCAACTGCGCAACGACCACCCGGAACTGCCGGTGCTGATGCTCTCGGCGCGGGGCGAACCCCTGGACCGCATCCTCGGCCTGGAGCTGGGCGCCGACGACTACCTGGCCAAGCCTTGCGATCCGCGCGAACTGACCGCCCGCCTGCGTGCCGTATTGCGCCGCAGCCACCCGACCGCGGTCTCGACCCAGCTTGAGCTGGGCGACCTGTGCTTCAGCCCGGTGCGCGGCGTGGTGAGCATCGATGACCAGGAGTTCACCCTGACCGTCTCCGAAAGCCGCCTGCTCGAAGCCTTGCTGCGCCAGCCCGGCGAGCCCCTCGATAAACAGGAACTGGCGCAGATCGCCCTGGGCCGCAAGTTGACCCTTTACGATCGCAGCCTGGACATGCACGTCAGCAACCTGCGCAAAAAGATCGGCCCGCACCCGGATGGCCGGCCGCGGATCGTGGCGCTGCGCAGTCGCGGCTACTACTACAGCCTCTAGAGGCAGCCTTACCAAATCTTTACCCTCCGCTGACGGCGGCTGACCTTGCGCTGCGTAACCTACTCACATCCGGACTCACCGGAATAGAGACAGGAGAATCACCATGCGCAAGACCCTTATCGCTTTGATGCTCGCCGCTGCACTGCCTACCGTTGCCATGGCCATGCCTGAAGGCCCAGGCCCGATGGGCGGCCACGAAGGCCACATGATGGACGGCCCGGGCCACGGTGAACACGGCCCGCGTGGTAAAGGCGGCCCGTTCAGCCAGCTGGACTTGAGCAAGGAACAGCGTGAGCAGATCCGCAAGCTGATGGGTGACCAATGGCACGCTCGCAAAGACCTGACCCAAAAGTACCTGGACAAACTCCCGGCCGCTGACCAGAAAGCCATGCAGGACGAGATCGCCGCCGGCAAGCAGAAAACCCAGGCCAATATCCGCGCCGTGCTCAAGCCTGACCAGCAGAAGCAATACGACGAGATCGTCAAAAAGCAAGCCGAGCGCCGCGCCGAGTGGAAGCAATTCCAGGAATGGAAAGCCCAGCAAGCGCAAAAAGCGCAATAATGCAAACGTAATGCCTACGGCCCAGTGGTTCACACCACTGGGCTTTTCCTGTTTGAGGGTTTCCTGTGCGTTCATTGTTCTGGCGTATCCTGGCGAGTTTCTGGCTGGCCATCGCCCTGGTTGGCGGGTTGTCGATTCTGCTTGGGCATATGCTCAACCAGGACGCCTGGATTCTCAGCCGCCACCCAGGCCTGAACAACCTGGCGCAAGAGTGGACGCAACTCTACGAAGCCCAGGGTGAGGACGCCGCCCAGGACTTGCTGCAACAGCGCAAACGCCAGTACCACATCGATGCGCAAGTGCTTAACGAGAGCGGTGAGCCGGTGGTGCGCGGTACCTTCCCGCGTCGCGCCGCCGCCTTTGAAGCCCGGCAGAATGACAGCCAGGACGGCCACCTGCCCTGGCGGCGCCTGACCGCCGAGTACACCAGCGACAAAACCGGCGACACCTACCTGCTGATCTACCGCATTCCCCACCCGGAGTTGGAAGCCTGGCACCGCAGTAGCCTGCTGTGGCCGCTCAGTGCCCTGGCAATCACCCTGGTGGTGTTGACCCTGTTCAGCCTGCTGGTGACCTTGTCCATCACCCGCCCACTCAGCCGCCTGCGCGGCGCGGTGCATGACCTGGGGCAAACCACCTATCAACAAAACAGCTTGGCGCAACTGGCCAACAGGCGCGACGAATTCGGTGTGTTGGCCAATGACTTCAACCGCATGGGCGCGCGCCTGCAAAGCCTGATCGGTAGCCAGCGCCAGTTGCTGCGCGACGTGTCCCACGAACTGCGCTCGCCCCTGGCACGCTTGCGTATCGCCCTGGCCCTGGCCGAGCGCGCCAGCCCCGAAGAACGGGAAAAACTCTGGCCGCGCCTGACCCGCGAATGCGACCGCCTGGAAGCCTTGATCAGCGAAATCCTGGTCCTGGCGCGGGTCGACGCCGACAACGCCAGCGCCGAAGACATTGACCTCAACCCATTGCTCAAGACCCTGCAAAAGGACGCCCAGCTCGGCGCGCCCGAGCAAGTGGTGCACCTCAGCACCGACGTCGACCTGCGGCTCAAGGGCTGGCCGACCATGATCGAGCGCGCCGTGGATAACCTTCTGCGCAATGCCCAACGCTTCAACCCGGCCGGCCAACCGATTCAATTGCAGGCCCAGCATCAAAACGGGCGCATTCTGATCAGCGTACGCGACCACGGCCCCGGCGTTGAAACCGAACACCTGGGCCAACTGGGCGAGCCGTTTTACCGTGCGCCGGGCCAGACTGCGCAAGGTCATGGCCTGGGCCTGGCCATCGCCCGCCGTGCTGCCGAGCGCCATGGCGGCACCCTGATCCTGGCCAATCATCCCGACGGCGGTTTTATCGCCAGTATCGAACTGCCCTTGATCCCAGGGGCTGCCACACCGGTGTGATGTTCTTCTATAGTGGCCCTTCTCTTACGGAGGGCCTTAGATGACTGACCTGCTGACTCCCATCCAAGCTGCACTCGATTTACCGCACATTGCGCTGCCCGAGACCTCGGCAGGCGCACTGCCCTCGTCCTTCGCCGTGACCGACCTGGCCGTCGCCAGCATCGGCGCCGCTGGCCAGGCTGTTGCCCAGTTGATCCAGCAACAGACCGGGCGGCTGCCCAGCGTCAGCGTGGATCGGCGTCTCGCCTCGCTGTGGTTTTCTTCGTCGATTCGCCCAGTGGGTTGGCAAGTACCGCCGCTGTGGGACCCAGTGGCCGGTGACTACGCCAGCGCCGAGGGCTGGATTCGTCTGCACACCAATGCACCCCATCACCGTGCAGCGGCCGAACGGGTGCTTGGGCCTGTGGCCGACCGCGCCGAGATGGCGATCAAAGTCGCTACATGGAACGCCGCAGAACTGGAACAGGCCATTGTCGACGCCGGCGGTTGTGCGGCGCAGATGCGTACGTGGCAAGCCTGGCAGCAGCATCCGCAAGGCTTGGCGGTGAATGCCGAAGAGTTGATACAGCGTCAGGTCTTCGACACTGGTATCGACAAACCCTGGCTTGGCTCACCTGCGCGCCCGCTGGCCGGTATCAAGGTGCTGGACTTGACCCGCGTATTGGCCGGCCCCGTGGCCAGTCGTTTCCTCGCCGGATTGGGTGCAGATGTACTGCGCATCGATTCGCCAACCTGGAACGAACCGGGCGTGG
This sequence comes from Pseudomonas sp. W2Jun17, assembly GCF_023127795.1. NCBI lineage: Bacteria > Pseudomonadati > Pseudomonadota > Gammaproteobacteria > Pseudomonadales > Pseudomonadaceae > Pseudomonas > Pseudomonas sp. W2Jun17. The sequence continues at coordinate 98,911 of NZ_SPKO01000002.1, forward strand.
TACCGGAAATGACCCTGGGCAAGCGCTGTGCCCGCCTCGACCTGAAAAGCCCTGAAGGCCGGCAGGTATTCGAAGCCTTGCTCAAGGACGCTGACGTACTGTTCCATGGTTACCGCGCCGATGCACTGGAACAGCTGGGTTACACCCTCGGCGAGCGCCAACATATCGCCCCCGGGCTGATTGACGTCAGCCTCAATGCCTATGGCTGGAGTGGCCCGTGGCGTAACCGTCGCGGTTTTGACAGCCTGGTGCAGATGAGCAGCGGGATCGCCGAGGCGGGCATGGCCTGGAAGCAGGCGGATACGCCCGTGCCGCTGCCGGTGCAGGCGCTGGATCACGCTACCGGTTACCTGATGGCCGCCAGTGCGATCCAGGCCTTGAGCGAGCGGTTTGCGTCAGGTCGGGGCGGTTCGGCGCGGTTGTCACTGGCGCGCACGGCCAAGTTGCTGGTGGACGCAGGGCAGGTGCCGCAGCAGGCAGCGTTGCGCGGCGAAGACATCAATGATCAAGGCTTGGTGGTAGAGCAGACCACCTGGGGCCAGGCCCATCGGTTACTGGCGCCGCTGAGCATCAGTGGCACGCCGTTGCAGTGGGATTTGCCGGCAGGGGAATTGGGCGCGCACCGGCCTCAGTGGTGAACTGAAGACCGCCATCGGGGGCAAGCCCCTCCCACTTTTGAATGTATTCACACATCAAATGTGGGAGGGGGCTTGCCCCCGATGAGCATGGGTATCTACACAACTTCGTAGCAGTCACCAGTAACCACGATGCGAAGCGAGGCGCTCTTGATCTGCTCTTGATCTGCTTTTGATCTTAGGCGCCCCGTTAAACCACGCTGGCCGGAATTCGACAGGG
>NZ_SPKO01000002.1:99792-116742 GCF_023127795.1 Pseudomonas sp. W2Jun17
TCGGATTACGGGCACACCGAGCCTGAGCGAGGTGCCGAGTGGTGGGGCGAGGACCTTTTGCTTACTTTTGGGTCCTTCCAAAAGTGAGCCGCTGTAAGAGCGGAACCCTAAGTGGCCGTTACCTAAATAACGGATATGTACTCGGTTTGATCCGGCATCCTGGTCGGCCCTAAGGCCGCCATCGGGAGCAAGTCGAATCGTCGCACCGCCCCTCCCACAGCTACAGCGCCATACCAGAAGTTGTGTAGATACCCATGCCCCGATGAGGCCAGTACAGCCCCCATCAATCCCCCCGCCCCAAAGACGTCCACAAATGCTGCGCTGCATACGCCCTCAACGGCCGCCACGCCTCGGCCCGCGCCAGCAACTGCCGTGCCGACACCGGCCCGCCTTCCAGCGCCGTCAGCGCATTGATCAAGCCGATGTCCCCCGACGCAAACGCATCCGCCTCGCGCAACTGGCGCATGGCGATGTACTGCGCGGTCCAATCGCCAATCCCCGGCAATGCCACCAAGCGTGCAACACCGTCCTTGAGACTGGCCTTGGGCTCGAAAATCCGAGGGTCATCCAACAACGCCTGGGCCACACCGGACAAGGTGCGGCCTCGCGCCTTGGGCATGCCCAGGGCCGCCAGGTCCGCCGCCGCCAGCACCTCGGGTGCCGGGAACAGGTGAGTGATACCGGCGTGGGGGGTTTGCAGCGGCTGGCCATACTGCGCCACCAGCTTGCCCGCCAACCGGATCGCCGCCACCACCGTGATCTGCTGGCCCAGCACCGCGCGAATGGCCAACTCCAGGCCGTCCCAGGTACCCGGCAACCGCAGCCCTGGTCGAGCCGCAACCAGTTGCGCCATCAACGGGTCCCTGGCTAATTGCAGATTGATCACGGCGGGCACGGCGTCCAGATCAAACATCCTGCGCAGGCGCCGCTCGATCTCGGGCAGCGCGACCGGCTCGGGAAAGTCGACCGTCACCTCCAGCCAATCCCCCGCCCCCGGCGCGACGCTGATCCAGCCATGTCGCCCGCCCACACTGATGCTGCGTCGATACACTCCGGCCACCACGGTTTCCAACCCGGTGATTGCCCGGGCCGATAAGAACTCCACCATCGCCGCCCAGTCGTAAGGCGGTTGATAGGCCAACCTCACAGCGACAATACCCCGCTATACAGCCCGTACGCAGCCAACCCGGCGCCCGCGATCACACAACCGAAAATGCCTTTTTCAAGCGATGTAAACAACGGGCGGCCCTGCTCCCGCTTGGCCAGGGCAAACAGAATCACACCCGGTGCATACAGCAGCGCCGACAGCAGCAAATATTTCAAACCGCCCGCATACAACAGCCACACCGCGTAACCGAGGGCAATCAAGCCTACCAGCAGATCTTTCATGCGTCGGCGCTGAGCGCCTTGATAGGTTTCGCCGCGCGCGCTCAACAGCACCGCATAGGCCGCCGACCACAGGTACGGCACCAGAATCATCGAAGACGCCAGGTAGATCAGGGTGGTGTAGGTACTGGCCGAAAACAGCGTGATCACCAGAAATGCCTGGATCATCACATTGGTCAGCCACAACGCGTTAACCGGCACCTGATTGGCATTTTCCTTTTTCAGGAACGCCGGCATGGTCTTGTCATGGGCAGTGGCATAGAGGATTTCCGCGCAGAGCAACGCCCACGAAAGCAATGCCCCGAGCAGCGAAACCGCCAGGCCGAGGCTGATCAATACTGCGCCCCAGGGCCCGACAATATGCTCCAGCACGCCCGCCAGGGACGGGTTCTGCAACTGCGCCAGTTCCGGCTGGCCCATGATGCCCAACGACAGCACATTCACCAGCACCAGAAGCGCCAGCACGCCCAGGAAACCAATCACCGTCGCGCGCCCCACATCCGAGCGTTTCTCGGCCCGCGCCGAGTACACACTGGCGCCTTCGATACCGATAAACACAAACACCGTGACCAGCATCATGTGGCGCACCTGCTCGACCACGCTGCCCATCTGCGGATTGCCCAGGCCCCAGATATCACGGGTGAAGATGTCGGCCTTGAACGCCACGGCGGCGATCACGATAAACATCAGCAGCGGCACGATCTTCGCCACGGTGGTGATCTGGTTGATGAACGCCGCTTCCTTGATCCCGCGCATCACCAGAAAATGCACCGCCCACAGCAACAGCGATGCACAACCGATGGCCAGTGGTGTATTGCCCTGACCGAACGCCGGGAAAAAGTAACCCAGGGTGCTGAACAGCAACACGAAATAGCCGACGTTGCCCATCCACGCACTGATCCAGTAGCCCCAGGCCGACGAGAACCCCATGTAATCGCCGAAGCCGGCCTTGGCGTAGGCATACACCCCGGAATCCAGTTCCGGTTTACGGTTGGCCAGGGTCTGGAACACAAACGCCAGGGTCAACATGCCAACCGCGGTAATGGCCCAACCGATCAGCACCGCGCCTACTTCGGCGCGGGCCGCCATGTTTTGCGGGAGCGAGAAGATCCCGCCGCCGATCATCGAACCTACTACCAGGGCGATCAGGGCACTGAGCCGAAGTTTCTGGGCTGGTTGGGACATGCAGGTTCCTCGCAATAAATGTTTGAGCCGACCACCGCGCACTCAACTAATTCAATTTAATGACGCTAGCGTTTCATAACATAAGGGTATGTAAACGCAGGAAGTTTAGGCTTATTTAGAATTTAAATACGGCAATTATGAAGTGCTCGTCAGACAACGTACAAAAAGTTTGCACATTCGCAAATACGAACTAGCTTCAACACCCATGCCCCGGACCAAATGATTAACCACATTGTAGGAGACCGCTCTAGCGAGCGCCTTTGCACAGGCCGTGTCGCCCCGCAACTTCCACCCTAAGTCGTTAATTCACAATGGAATGTGCCAATGAACTGATCTGAGTCAGCTGTTTTATTAGCGCACGGAATTATTCTGTGATCTCTCTTCTCCTGCATTGGAGTCACGCAATGTCTGATTCTCCCGGAAAACTTAGGCTTGGTGCGCTGGTTGCACTTGTCGTGGGCTCAATGATTGGCGGCGGGATCTTTTCACTCCCGCAAAACATGGCCGCCAGTGCCGACGTAGGCGCCGTGTTGATTGGTTGGGTGATCACCGCCATCGGCATGTTGACCCTCGCATTCGTGTTCCAGACCCTTGCCAACCGCAAGCCCGATCTCGACGGCGGGGTGTACGCCTACGCCAAGGCCGGTTTTGGCGATTACATGGGGTTCTCATCGGCCTGGGGTTACTGGATCAGTGCCTGGCTGGGCAACGTCGGGTACTTCGTACTCTTGTTCAGCACCCTGGGTTACTTCTTCCCGATCTTTGGCGAAGGCAACACGCCAGCGGCGGTGATAGGTGCCTCGGTACTGCTGTGGGCGGTGCACTTTCTGGTGCTGCGCGGCATCAAGGAAGCAGCGTTCATCAACCTGGTGACCACCGTTGCCAAGGTGGTGCCGCTGCTGCTGTTCGTGCTCATCGCCCTATTCGCGTTCAAGCTGGACATCTTCACCGCAGACATCTGGGGCGTAAAAAACCCTGACCTGGGCAGCGTGATGAACCAGGTGCGCAACATGATGCTGGTCACTGTGTGGGTGTTCATCGGCATCGAAGGAGCGAGCATCTTTTCCTCCCGTGCCGAGAAACGCAGCGACGTGGGCAAGGCCACCGTGATCGGTTTTATCACCGTGCTGCTGTTCCTGATGCTGGTGAACGTGCTGTCTTTGGGGATCATGACCCAACCGGAACTGGCCAAGTTGCAGAACCCGTCGATGGCTGCCGTGCTTGAGCATGTGGTGGGCCACTGGGGTGCGGTGCTGATCAGCGTCGGCTTGATCATCTCGCTGCTGGGCGCGTTGCTGTCGTGGGTGCTGCTGTGTGCGGAGATCATGTTTGCCGCCGCCAAGGACCACACCATGCCGGAGTTCTTGCGCAAGGAAAACGCCAACCATGTGCCGGTCAATGCCCTGTGGCTGACCAACGCGATGGTTCAGATATTCCTGGTGATCACCCTGTTTTCCGCGAGCACCTACCTGTCGCTGATCTACCTCGCCACCTCGATGATCCTGGTGCCTTACCTGTGGTCGGCGGCCTACGCCCTGCTGCTGGCGGTGCGCGGCGAAACCTACGAAAACGCGCTCAAGGAGCGCAAGAAAGACCTGTTCATCGGCGCCGTCGCCCTGATCTACGCGATCTGGCTGCTCTATGCCGGCGGCACCAAATACCTGCTGCTCTCCGCCCTGCTCTACGCCCCCGGCGCGATCCTGTTCGCCAAGGCCAAGCGTGAACTGGGCAAACCGATTTTCACCAACGTCGAGAAGCTGATTTTCGCCGCAGTGGTCATTGGCGCCCTGGTGGCGGCCTATGGGCTCTACGACGGCTTCCTGACTCTGTAATTGTATGTTCACTGGAGGATCTGTAATGACCACGGAAAAAGTTAAGTACGGCGTACATTCCGAAGCCGGCAAACTGCGCAAAGTCATGGTGTGCTCCCCAGGTTTGGCCCACCAGCGGCTGACCCCCAACAACTGCGACGAGCTGTTGTTCGATGACGTGCTGTGGGTGGCCCAGGCCAAACGCGACCACTTCGACTTCGTGACCAAGATGCGCGAGCGGGATATTGATGTGCTGGAAATGCACAACCTGCTCACCGATATCGTCGCCATCCCCGAAGCGCTGGACTGGATCCTGCAACGCAAGATCACCGCCAACACCGTGGGCCTGGGCCTGGTCGACGAAGTCGGCTCGTGGCTGCGTAGCCTGGAGCCGCGCAAGATCAGCGAGTATTTGATCGGTGGCGTATCGGCCGATGACCTGCCGAGCAGCTTTGGTGGCAAGACCATCGAGATGTTCCGCGACTTCCTCGGCCACGCCAGCTTCATCCTGCCGCCGCTGCCCAACACCCAGTTCACCCGCGACACTACCTGCTGGATCTATGGCGGCGTAACGCTCAACCCGATGTACTGGCCGGCCCGACGCCAGGAAACCCTGCTGACCTCCGCCATCTACAAGTTCCACCCGGAGTTCACCAACGCGGACTTCCAGATCTGGTACGGCGACCCCGACCAGGAGCACGGCGCTGCCACACTGGAAGGCGGCGACGTGATGCCGATTGGCAATGGCGTGGTGTTGATCGGCATGGGCGAGCGCTCGTCCCACCAAGCCATCGGCCAACTGGCGCGCAACCTGTTCAAGAACAAAGCGGTGGAGCGCGTCATCGTGGCCGGCCTGCCCAAATCCCGCGCAGCGATGCACCTGGACACCGTGTTCAGCTTCTGCGACCGCGACCTGGTCACCGTCTTCCCGGAAGTGGTCAACCAGATCGTGCCGTTCACCCTGCGCCCTGACGAAAGCAAGCCTCACGGTATCGACATTCAACGGGAGAAAACCAACTTCCTCGAAACCGTCGCCGCAGCGCTCAACCTCAAGGCCCTGCGCGTGGTCGAGACCGGCGGCAACAGCTTCGCCGCCGAACGCGAGCAGTGGGATGACGGCAACAACGTAGTGGCCGTGGAACCCGGCGTGGTGATCGGTTACGACCGCAACACCTACACCAACACCTTGCTGCGCAAGGCCGGTGTGGAAGTCATCACCATCAGCGCCGGTGAGCTCGGCCGTGGCCGTGGCGGCGGCCACTGCATGACCTGCCCGATCATCCGCGACCCTATCGACTATTAAGGAGATTCCATCATGGCTTTCAATATGCGCAACCGCAGCCTGCTGTCGCTGATGCACCACACTACTCGCGAACTGAACTACCTGCTGGACCTGTCCCGCGACCTCAAACGCGCCAAATACACCGGCACCGAGCGTCCGCACCTGCAAGGCAAGAACATCGCGTTGATCTTCGAAAAAACCTCGACCCGCACCCGCTGCGCCTTCGAAGTCGCGGCCCATGACCAGGGCGCCCACGTCACCTATATCGACCCGGTGTCGTCGCAGATCGGCCACAAAGAAAGCATGAAAGACACCGCCCGCGTCCTGGGCCGGATGTTCGATGCCATCGAGTACCGTGGCTTTGAACAGGAAATCGTCGAAGAGCTGGCCAAGTTCGCCGGTGTGCCGGTGTTCAACGGCCTCACCGCCGAATTCCACCCGACCCAGATGATCGCCGACACCCTGACCATGCGCGAACACAGCGACAAGCCGCTGCATGACATCAGCTACGCCTACCTGGGGGACGCCCGCTACAACATGGGCAACTCGCTGCTGATGATCGGCGCCAAGCTCGGCATGGACGTGCGCATCGGCGCGCCGAAAGCGCTGTGGCCCCATGAAGATTTCATCAAACAGTGCCAGGCCTTTGCCGAGGAAAGCGGCGCGCGCATCACCATCACCGAAGACCCGAAAGAAGCAGTGAAGGGCGTGGACTTCATCCACACCGATATCTGGGTGTCCATGGGCGAGCCGGTGGAAGCGTGGGACGAGCGTATCGAGCAACTGCTGCCGTACCAGGTCAACGCCAAGATGATGAAAGCCTCGGGCAACCCCCGGGTGAAATTCATGCACTGCTTGCCGGCGTTCCATAACAGCGAAACCAAGGTCGGCAAGGACATCGCTGCGCGCTATCCGCACCTGGCCAATGGTGTGGAAGTGACCGAGGAAGTCTTCGAGTCGCCGGCCAATATCGCGTTTGAGCAGGCGGAAAACCGCATGCATACCATCAAGGCGATCCTGGTGTCGGCGTTGGCGGATATCTAACTCTCACTGTCGGAACAGGGTTCAAAAATGTGGGAGGGGGCTTGCTCCCGATAGCGGTGGCTCAGCTATAGATAGATTGACTGTCCTGCCGCCATCGGGAGCAAGCCCCCTCCCACATTGGGCTCTGCTCACACCCTAAAAGGATTGCATTATGCGCATCGTCGTAGCCCTGGGCGGCAACGCCCTCCTGCGCCGTGGTGAACCCATGACCGCGGACAACCAACGCGCCAATATCCGCATCGCTACCGAACAGATCGCCAAGATCCACGCCGGCAACGAACTGGTGATCGCCCACGGCAATGGCCCGCAAGTCGGCCTGCTGTCGTTGCAGGCGGCGGCCTACACCAGCGTCTCACCCTACCCGCTGGACGTACTGGGCGCTGAAACCGAAGGCATGATCGGCTACATCATCGAACAGGAACTGGGCAACCTGCTGGACTTTGAAGTGCCGTTCGCCACCCTGCTTACCCAGGTGGAAGTGGACGCCAAGGACCCCGCCTTCCAGAACCCCACCAAGCCTATCGGCCCGGTTTATACCAAAGCCGAAGCGGAACAACTCGCCGCCGAAAAAGGCTGGGCCATCGCACCCGATGGCGACAAATACCGCCGTGTGGTTGCCAGCCCGCGCCCCAAACGCATCTTTGAAATCCGCCCGATCAAGTGGCTGCTGGAGAAAAAAGCCATCGTGATCTGCGCCGGCGGCGGCGGCATCCCGACGATGTATGGCGAAGACGGCAAGCTGCGCGGCATTGAAGCGGTGATCGACAAAGACCTGTGCTCCTCCTTGCTGGCCGCGCAACTGGACGCCGACCTGCTGGTAATCGCCACCGACGTCAATGCCGCTTTTATCGACTTCGGCAAGCCAACCCAGAAGGCCATCGGCCAGGCCCACCCGGACGACATGGAAAAACTCGGCTTCGCCGCGGGCTCCATGGGCCCCAAGGTACAGGCAGCCTGCGAGTTCGCCCGCCAGACTGGCAAAACTGCGGTGATCGGTTCACTCTCGGACATCGAAGCCATCGTCCAGGGCAGCGCCGGCACTCGCATCAGCACGGCCAAACCTGGCATCACCTATCTGTGAAGTAGAGGAGAAACGCCTATGGCTATCTTTGAACCCGGTCACTTGCACGTCGAACGTCACGCGCTCAACAAGGACGACTACAGCTACAACCTGTGCATCGACTATGAAGTCAGCCAGGACCCCAAGGAAGGCAAAGGCATGTTATTCAAACTGCACGGTTCGGTGCAGGGCAAGGACCTCAAGGAGGAGTTCTTCCTGCCCAAGGACCAGGCATTCGACTTTGCGCGGCATGCGATGAACATCGCGCAGAAATACGGCATGCCGAAGGTCGCGGTGTTGAACGGCTCGATGCACAAGCAGTACGACTTGATGTTTGAGGACGTGCGGCATCAGTTGGATGTGAAGCCAGGCGACCCGGTCAAACCCGAACACCTGGAGTAACACGCCTGCACTGACACAATACAGTTCAAAATGTGGGAGGGGGCTTGCTCCCGATAGCAGTGTGTCAGCCACAGGTTGATTGGCTGATCCAACTATATCGGGAGCAAGCCCCCTCCCACATTTTGATCTCCATCATTTGTCAGATTTCACCTGCGCCCCGCGCCAAGGCATACTTGCCGCCTCCGCTCTCCAGAATTGCCAATCGCCCCATGCGTATCCACGTCAGCTTCATCGACCGCGTCGGTATCACCCAGGAAGTCCTGGCCTTGCTCGGTGGGCGCAATCTCAACCTGGATGCGGTGGAGATGGTGCCGCCCAACGTCTATATCGACGCACCCACCCTCAGCGCCGAGGTGCTTGAAGAACTGCGCGATGCGCTGTTCAGCGTGCACGGCGTGCAAGCGGTGAAGGTGGTCGACATCCTTCCGGGCCAACGCCGCCACCTGCAACTGGACGCCCTGCTGGCAGCCATGACCGACCCGGTGCTGGCCCTGGACAGCGCGGGCAAGATTTTGCTGGCCAACCCGGCATTGATCGCGCTGTACGGGCGCGAACCGGCCGGCGAAAGCATCGCCGAGCTGTTCAACGACCCCGCGCTGCTGGAGACCTTGCTGGAGCATGGCTTTCGCTTGCCGTTGCGCGAGATCAGCGTCAATGGCCAGACCCTGCTGCTGGACGCCACGCCGATCACCGACGCCGGAGCCCTGCTCACCCTCTACCAGCCCAACCGCATCGGCGAACAGCTATCGGCGCTGCACCACGACCATGCCGAAGGTTTTGATGCTCTGCTGGGCGAATCCCCGGCGATCCGCACCCTCAAGGCACGGGCACAACGGGTGGCGGCGCTGGATGCACCGCTGCTGATCCAGGGCGAAACCGGCACCGGCAAGGAGCTGGTGGCCCGCGCCTGTCACGCGATCAGCACGCGCCACAGTGCACCGTTTTTGGCGTTGAACTGCGCGGCGCTGCCGGAAAACCTCGCCGAAAGCGAGTTGTTCGGTTACGCCCCGGGCGCCTTTACCGGCGCCCAGCGCGGTGGCAAGCCAGGGCTGATGGAACTGGCGAACCAGGGCACGGTGTTTCTCGATGAGATCGGCGAGATGTCGCCGTACCTGCAAGCCAAGTTGCTGCGTTTTCTCAACGACGGCAGCTTTCGCCGGGTGGGCGGTGACCGTGAGGTGAAGGTCAATGTGCGCATCCTCAGCGCCACCCACCGCGACCTGGAAAAAATGGTCAGTGAGGGCACCTTTCGCGAAGACCTGTTCTACCGCCTCAACGTGCTTAACGTTGAAGTGCCGCCACTGCGCGAACGCGGCCAGGACATCCTGCTGCTGGCCCGCTATTTCATGCAGCAAGCCTGCGCGCAGATCCAGCGCCCGGTCTGCCGCCTGGCGCCCGGCACCTATCCAGCGCTGCTGGGCAACCGCTGGCCGGGCAATGTGCGCCAGCTGCAAAACGTGATCTTCCGCGCCGCCGCCATCTGCGAGGGCAGCCTGGTAGACATCGGCGACCTGGACATCGCCGGTACGTCGGTGGCGCGCCAGAGCGATGGCGAAGTCGACAGCCTGGAACAGGCGGTGGAAGACTTCGAGCGCGATCTGCTGGAAAAGCTCTACGCCAGCTACCCCTCGACGCGCCAGCTCGCCAGCCGATTGCAGACTTCCCACACGGCGATTGCCCATCGCTTGCGCAAGTACGGCATCCCCAACAAGCCCTGATTCAAGTTGGAATACAAACAAATGTGGGAGGGGGCTTGCTCCCGATAGCGGTGTGTCAGCCATAAATCTTTGACTGATACACCGCTATCGGGAGCAAGCCCCCTCCCACATTTGGAGAGCATTCCAAAATTTGGTCCAGGAACGACATTCAGTGTACTGAAAGCGCTACAGCGTAACGATATCGCTACAACCCTGTTTTTTACGCGCCATGCAAGGCTTTGATCCACATAGGCTTTTTTTCAAGCACTCGACTGTAGCGAAATCGCTACAGCCAAATGCACTAACGTCATAACCGATTTTATTAACCTGTTGATTTATAACGAATTAATAACCTTGGCCGCAATATTGCTAAGCAACTCCCCATTATTCCAATCCCGTCCACCAGACGATTCTGGCCCTGAGGAGTTTCCATGAGCGAGTTGCGTTTCACTGAAGATCACGAATGGCTGCGCGCCGAAGCCGATGGCAGCGTCACCGTGGGTATCACCGCTTTTGCGCAGAACGCGCTGGGTGATGTGGTTTTCGTGCAACTGCCGGAGTTGCAGGCTTACGACAAGGGCGCCGAAGCCTCCACCGTGGAATCGGTCAAAGCCGCCAGCGGCGTCTACATGCCGCTGGACGGTGAAGTGCTGGAAGTTAACGACAAACTCGATGGCAGCCCGGAACTGGTCAACGAAGACCCGATGGGCGAAGGCTGGTTCTTCCGCTTTAAACCCGCCGACGCCGAGGCAGTGGCTAAGCTGTTGGATCAGGATGCGTACGACCGTCTGATCAAAGCCAACGCTGAAGCCTGAGGAGCGCGCCATGACCGTTAATCTGACCACCGCCAACGAATTCATCGCCCGCCACATCGGCCCGCGCCAGGAAGATGAGCAGCAAATGCTCGCCAGCCTGGGCTTTGATTCCCTCGAAGCCCTCAGCGCCAGCGTGATCCCGGAAAGCATCAAGGGCACCAGCGTGCTCGGCCTGGAAGACGGCTTGAGCGAAGCCGAGGCCCTGGCCAAGATCAAGGCCATTGCCGGGCAGAACCAACTGTTCAAAACCTACATCGGCCAGGGCTACTACAACTGCCATACACCGTCGCCGATCCTGCGCAACCTGCTGGAAAACCCGGCCTGGTACACCGCCTACACCCCGTACCAGCCAGAGATTTCCCAAGGCCGCCTGGAAGCGCTGCTGAACTTCCAGACCCTGATCAGTGACCTTACCGGCCTGCCGATCGCCAACGCCTCCCTGCTCGACGAAGCCACCGCCGCCGCCGAAGCCATGACCTTCTGCAAGCGCCTGAGCAAGAACAAAGGCAGCAACGCGTTCTTCGCTTCGGTGCACAGCCACCCGCAAACCCTCGACGTATTGCGCACCCGTGCCGAACCCTTGGGCATCGATGTGGTGGTCGGCGATGAGCGCGAGTTGACCGATGTCAGCGCGTTCTTCGGCGCCCTGCTGCAATACCCGGCCAGCAACGGCGATGTATTCGATTACCGCGAACTGACCGAGCGCTTCCACGCCGCCAACGCACTGGTAGCCGTGGCCGCCGACCTGCTGGCCCTGACCCTGCTGACCCCGCCGGGTGAATTCGGCGCCGACGTCGCCATTGGCAGCGCACAACGCTTTGGCGTGCCGCTGGGCTTCGGTGGCCCGCACGCGGCGTACTTCTCCACCAAGGATGCGTTCAAGCGCGATATGCCAGGCCGTCTGGTCGGCGTGTCGGTAGACCGCTTCGGCAAGCCGGCCCTGCGCCTGGCCATGCAGACCCGCGAGCAACATATCCGCCGCGAGAAAGCCACCAGCAATATCTGCACCGCCCAAGTGCTGCTGGCCAATATCGCCAGCATGTACGCCGTGTACCACGGTCCCAAGGGACTGACCCAGATCGCCCAGCGCATTCATCAACTGACCGCGATCCTGGCCAAGGGCTTGACGGCCCTGGGCTTGAAAGTCGAGCAGCAACACTTCTTCGACACCCTGACGATCAACACCGGTAGCAACACCGCCGCCCTGCATGACAAGGCCCGCGCCCAGCGCATCAACCTGCGCGTCGTGGACGCCGAGCGTGTTGGCCTGTCGGTCGACGAAACCACCACTCAGGCTGATATCCAGGCCTTGTGGGCCATCTTCGCCGACGGCAAAACCCTGCCGGCCTTTGCTGCAACCCAAAGCACCCTGCCGAGCGCATTGCTGCGCCAGTCGCCGATCCTCAGCCACCCGGTGTTCAACCGTTATCACTCGGAAACCGAGCTGATGCGCTACCTGCGCAAGCTGGCCGACAAGGACCTGGCACTGGACCGCACCATGATCCCGCTGGGCTCGTGCACCATGAAGCTCAACGCCGCCAGCGAAATGATCCCGGTGACCTGGGCCGAGTTCGGTGCCCTGCACCCTTTCGCCCCCGCCGCGCAAAGCGCCGGCTACATGCAACTGACCACCGAACTGGAAGCCATGCTCTGCGCGGCCACCGGCTACGACGCGATCTCCTTGCAGCCCAACGCTGGTTCCCAGGGTGAATACGCAGGCCTCCTGGCCATCCGCGCCTATCACCAGAGCCGTGGCGAAGAACGTCGCGACATCTGCCTGATCCCGTCGTCGGCCCACGGCACCAACCCCGCCACCGCCAACATGGCCGGTATGCGCGTAGTGGTGACCGCGTGCGATGCGCGCGGCAACGTGGACATCGAAGACCTGCGCGCCAAGGCAATCGAGCACCGCGAGCACCTCGCCGCGCTGATGATCACCTACCCGTCCACTCACGGTGTGTTCGAGGAAGGCATCCGCGAAATCTGCGGGATCATCCACGACAACGGCGGCCAGGTGTACATCGACGGCGCCAACATGAACGCGATGGTCGGCCTCTGCGCACCGGGCAAGTTCGGCGGCGACGTGTCCCACCTGAACCTGCACAAGACCTTCTGCATCCCCCATGGCGGTGGCGGCCCGGGTGTCGGCCCGATTGGCGTCAAGTCGCACCTCACGCCGTTCCTGCCCGGCCACGCGGCCATGGAACGCAAGGAAGGCGCGGTATGCGCCGCACCGTTCGGCAGCGCGAGCATTTTGCCGATCACCTGGATGTACATCAGCATGATGGGCGGCGCCGGCCTCAAGCGCGCGTCGCAGTTGGCGATCCTGAATGCCAACTACATTTCCCGTCGCCTCGAAGAGCATTACCCCGTGCTCTATACCGGTAGCAACGGCCTGGTGGCCCACGAATGCATCCTCGACCTGCGCCCGTTGAAAGACAGCAGCGGCATCAGTGTGGACGACGTGGCCAAGCGCCTGATCGATTTTGGTTTCCATGCGCCGACCATGTCGTTCCCGGTGGCCGGCACCTTGATGATCGAGCCGACCGAAAGTGAATCCAAGGAAGAACTGGACCGCTTCTGCGATGCCATGATCGCCATCCGCGAAGAGATCCGTGCAGTGGAAAACGGCACGTTGGACAAGGACGACAACCCGCTGAAAAACGCACCACACACCGCGGCTGAATTGGTGAGCGAGTGGACGCATCCATACACCCGCGAACAAGCGGTGTACCCGGTGCCGTCATTGATCGAAGGCAAATACTGGCCACCGGTTGGCCGGGTCGACAACGTGTTTGGCGATCGCAACCTGGTGTGTGCGTGCCCGTCGATCGAGAGCTATGCATAACTGAAAGGTACTCAGTCTAAATGTGGGAGGGGGCTTGCTCCCGATAGCGGAGGGTCAGTTATTAGATCTGGTGACTGACGCACCGCCATCGGGAGCAAGCCCCCTCCCACACTTGACCGAGTACGGCCTCAAGAATAATAAGAAACCGGAGAACAACCATGTCCCTTAGCGTGTTCGACCTGTTCAAGATTGGCATCGGCCCCTCCAGCTCCCACACCGTCGGCCCGATGCGTGCGGCGGCTCGATTCGTCGAGGGCCTCAAGCGTGACAACCTGCTGAGCGCCACCACCGGCATCAAAGTGGAACTCTATGGCTCGCTCGGCGCCACCGGCAAAGGCCACGGCAGCGACAAGGCCGTACTGCTGGGCCTGGAAGGTGAACACCCGGACACCGTCAATACCGAAACCGTGGCTACCCGCCTGGCGCAGATGCGCAGTGACGGGCGCCTCAACCTGCTCGGTGAACACAGCATTGCGTTCAACGAGAAAGAACACCTGGCGATGATTCGCAAACCCCTCGCCTATCATCCCAACGGCATGATCTTCCGCGCCTTTGACGCCGCCGGTATCCAGATTCGCAGCCGCGAGTACTACTCGGTCGGTGGTGGGTTTGTGGTGGATGAAGACGCTGCCGGCGCCGACCGGATCGTCGAAGATGCCACGCCCTTGACCTTCCCGTTCAAGCACGCCAAGGACCTGCTCGGCCATTGCACCACCTATGGCCTGTCTATCAGCCAGGTGATGCTGACCAATGAGAGCGCCTGGCGCCCTGAAGCCGAAACCCGCAGCGGCCTGTTGAAAATCTGGCAGGTCATGCAGGACTGCGTCGACGCCGGCTGTCGCAACGAAGGCATCTTGCCCGGAGGCTTGAAGGTCAAGCGCCGGGCGGCGGCGCTGCACAGGCAGTTGTGCAAGAACCCCGAGTCCGCCCTGCGCGACCCGCTGTCGGTGTTGGACTGGGTCAACCTCTACGCCCTGGCGGTCAACGAAGAAAATGCCAATGGCGGGCGCGTGGTCACCGCGCCCACCAACGGTGCAGCGGGGATCGTGCCGGCGGTGCTGCATTACTACATGCGCTTTATCCCGGGCGCTAACGAAGACGGCGTGGTGCGCTTCCTGCTCACCGCCGCCGCCATCGGCATCCTGTACAAGGAAAACGCCTCGATCTCGGGCGCCGAAGTCGGCTGCCAGGGTGAAGTGGGCGTGGCCTGTTCCATGGCCGCGGGCGCCCTGTGCGAAGTGCTGGGCGGCAGCGTGTCCCAAGTGGAAAACGCCGCCGAGATCGGCATGGAACACAACCTCGGCCTGACCTGCGATCCAATTGGCGGGCTGGTGCAGGTACCGTGCATCGAGCGCAATGCCATGGGCTCGGTGAAGGCGATCAATGCGGTGCGCATGGCCCTGCGGGGCGACGGGCAGCATTTTGTATCCCTCGACAAGGTCATCCGCACCATGCGCCAGACCGGCGCCGATATGAAAAGCAAATACAAGGAAACCGCCCGTGGCGGTTTGGCGGTCAACATTATCGAGTGCTGACGCCCACAAGCGCGTCGGCACGTTTTTCAGGAGCTGAATATGTCCACCGAAACCCTGTTGAAAACCCCTCTGCACGCCCTGCACCTCGAACTGGGCGCACGCATGGTGCCCTTCGCCGGCTACGACATGCCGGTGCAGTACCCGCTGGGTGTGATGAAGGAACACCAGCACACCCGTGATCAGGCCGGGTTGTTCGACGTGTCGCACATGGGCCAGATCCGCCTGACCGGTGCCAATGCCGCCAAGGCCCTGGAAACCCTGGTGCCGGTCGACATCATCGACCTGCCGGTGGGCATGCAGCGCTACGCCATGTTCACCAACGAGCAAGGCGGCATCCTCGACGACTTGATGGTGGCCAACCTGGGCAACGACGAACTGTTCCTGGTGGTCAATGCCGCCTGCAAGGACCAGGACCTGGCACACCTGCGTCAACACATCGGCGACCAATGCACCATCGAACCGCTGTTCGAAGAACGCGCCCTGCTGGCCCTGCAAGGCCCGGCTGCGGTGAAGGTGCTGGCGCGGTTGGCACCTGAAGTCACCCGGATGACCTTTATGCAATTCGCCACCCTGCGTTTGCTGGGCGTGGACTGCTATGTCAGCCGCTCCGGCTATACCGGTGAAGACGGCTTCGAAATCTCCGTGCCGGCTGAAAATGCCGAAAGCCTCGCACGCAGCCTGCTGGCCGAAGCCGAAGTACAGGCTATCGGCCTGGGCGCCCGCGATTCGCTGCGCCTGGAAGCCGGCCTGTGCCTGTACGGCCACGACATGAACACCGACACCACCCCGATCGAAGCCAGCCTGTTGTGGGCGATCTCCAAGGCCCGGCGTGCCGATGGCCCGCGTGCCGGCGCTTTCCCCGGCGCCGACCGGATCTTCACTCAGCAACAAGCTGGCGTCAGCCGCAAGCGCGTGGGCCTGCTGCCTCAGGAGCGCACCCCGGTGCGTGAAGGTGCAGAGATTGTCGACGAACACGGCACCGTGATCGGCACCGTGTGCAGCGGCGGTTTTTGCCCGAGCCTGGGGGGCCCGCTGGCCATGGGTTACCTGGACACGGCCTTCACTGCGCTGGATACCGAAGTGTCTGCGTTGGTGCGTGGGAAAAAGGTGCCACTACGTGTAAGTAAAATGCCATTTGTGCCGCAACGTTACTATCGCGGCTGACGGATTGTTTCCATAAGTAACGCGGTTGCGTTAACGTGCACTAAACTGTAACGCAACCGCCATAAAACAGTGCATTTGCGATAGTCATTTTATAGGAATAGCCCTATAACAAGTGAACTACTCTATCGAATAAGTCAGCTGCTCAGCATTCAACAAAGTGTCATGCACCCCAGTAAAACCGGGGCCTTGCGCAGGGCTTGTTTTTTTCATATTAGTTGGCGTAGAGTTTGCTCACTGTGTTTGCATGGGTCGCTTGGAACCTGGACCTGGGCAGTAGCTGAAGTAGTTGCTACAACCCGTTCGACGTCTCTTAACTTTCCTGCAACCCAGCCCAGTACTCTTTCGTGTGAAAGGGGCTGTCATTAATTTTTAGCGTCAAAGGAAAGAAGAAAATGTCGGATAAAGGTGGACGTCAGAGCGGTACCGTCAAGTGGTTCAACGACGAAAAAGGTTTTGGTTTTATCACTCCTGAAAGCGGCCCGGATCTGTTCGTGCATTTCCGCGCTATTCAGGGCAATGGCTTCAAGAGCCTGAAGGAAGGCCAGAAGGTCACCTTCGTTTCAGTTCAGGGCCAGAAAGGCCTGCAAGCTGACGAAGTACAAGCAGAAGGCTGATCCTTGCTGCGACAAAAAGCCCCTGATATGACATCAGGGGCTTTTTTATGGGCGCTGTCCCGTCCTGAATAAGGTTTACGCCTTCTGGCCTATATTCAGGAGGAGTC
>NZ_SPKO01000003.1:0-289282 GCF_023127795.1 Pseudomonas sp. W2Jun17
ACTCCTCCTGAATATAGGCCAGAAGGCGTAAACCTTATTCAGGACGGGACACCAGGCAAAAAAAAGCCCGCATCGTGAGATACGGGCTTTTTTTCACAAGGAAGAAAATCAATTACTTGATTTTGCCTTCTTTGTAGATCACGTGCTTGCGAACGCGCGGGTCGAACATTTTCTTTTCGAGCTTGTCCGGGGTAGTACGCTTGTTCTTGTCGGTAGTGTAGAAGTGACCAGTACCGGCGCTAGAGATCATTCGAATCAATTCACGCATGATAGAGCTCCTTAGATCTTGCCAGCGGCGCGGATTTCGGCCAGCACGACAGTGATGCCACGCTTGTCGATAATACGCATGCCTTTGGCAGATACACGCAGGCGAACAAAACGTTTCTCTTCTTCAACCCAGAAGCGGTGATGCTGCAGGTTCGGCAGGAAACGACGACGGGTTTTGTTATTTGCGTGGGAAATGTTATTCCCAGTCACCGGACCCTTACCGGTAACTTGACAGACTCTCGACATGCCTCAGCCCTCTAAAACCACATGCCCAACCCGGCATGGGTTGGCCGCTTAATCTCTCAGTCATTTGGCGCCAGGCGCCGCGTTTCTTTAGGGTCTTACCGGCTACACCTACAAGCGAAGGAACCGGGCCCCTAGAAAAGAGCGCTGCTTTATACCAGAAAGACCCCAGTGCAACAACAGCCCGTGTGTTTTTACCAGCGTAAATCTTGGTGCCGGACGCCCGAACCGCTGCCAGGAGGGGCCGCTGTAACAGCCGACCGCTCGTCGCACAGAATGATTTACAGCGCCCGCAGGCACAGGGAAGTGCACGGCGAAACGCGCTGAGGCGCCATCAAAACAGCATTTTGGCCAAAAGCACAGGCAAAAATGGGCTAGTCATTTATCAATCAGACCTCTACGGTAGGCTTTTTCCAGACTGCACTCGCAGATGGGCCTTCGATCTGCACAGGAAACCGAATATGCGCCTCGCAGCCCTACCACTACTGCTTGCCCCCTTCTTTATGGCACCGATGGCCGTTGCAGCCACCAACTTGAGCGTCTGCACCGAGGCCAGCCCCGAAGGGTTCGATGTGGTGCAGTACAACTCGCTGACCACCACCAACGCCTCGGCGGATGTGCTGATGAACCGCCTGGTGGACTTTGATGCGGCCAGCGGCAAGCTGGTACCGAGCCTGGCAGACAGCTGGGAAGTTTCCCCCGATGGCCTGACCTACACCTTCAAGCTGCACCCGGGCGTGAAATTTCACCGTACCGATTATTTCAGCCCAAGCCGCACGCTGACCGCCGAAGACGTGCGCTTCAGCTTCGAGCGCATGCTCGATCCGGCCAACCCGTGGCACAAGATCGCCCAGAGCGGCTTCCCCCACGCCCAGTCCCTGCAATTGCCGGCACTGGTCAAGAAGATCGATGCCCTCGATCCGCTGACGGTGCGTTTCACCCTCGACCACGCCGACTCCACCTTTCTCCCGGCGTTGAGCATGGGCTTTGCCTCGATCTACCCGGCTGAATATGCCGACAAACTACTCAAGGCCGGCACGACTGAGAAACTCAACAGTCAGCCCATCGGCACCGGCCCGTTCGTATTCATGCGCTTCCAGAAAGATGCCGTGGTGCGCTACAAGGCCAACCCGGACTATTTCGCGGGCAAACCGGCTGTGGATAACTTGATCTTTGCCATCACCCCGGACGCCAACGTACGGTTGCAGAAACTGCATCGCAACGAATGTCAGATTGCCCTGTCGCCCAAGCCCCTGGATGTAGGCGAAGCCGAAAAAGACCCGGCGCTGAAGGTGGAAAAAACCGCTGCCTTCATGACCGCTTTCGTCGCCATCAACAGCCAGCACCCACCGCTGGACGAACCCGAAGTACGCCAGGCGATCAACCTGGCCTTTGACAAGGGCAGCTACCTCAAGGCCGTCTTCGAGGGCACCGCCGAAGCAGCCAACGGTGTGTACCCGCCCAATACCTGGAGCTATGCCAAGGGTTTGCCAGGCTACCCACAGGATCTGGCCAAGGCCAAGGCGCTGCTGGAACGTGCCGGGCTCAAGGACGGTTTCAAGACCACAATATGGACGCGCCCTACCGGCAGCCTGCTGAACCCCAACCCGAACCTCGGCGCCCAACTGCTACAGGCCGACCTGGCCAAGGTTGGCATCCAGGCTGAAATTCGTGTGATCGAATGGGGCGAATTGATTCGCCGCGCCAAGGCCGGCGAGCACGACTTGCTGTTCATGGGCTGGGCCGGCGACAACGGCGACCCGGACAACTTCCTGACCCCGCAATTTTCCT
Source organism: Pseudomonas sp. W2Jun17 (assembly GCF_023127795.1). NCBI lineage: Bacteria > Pseudomonadati > Pseudomonadota > Gammaproteobacteria > Pseudomonadales > Pseudomonadaceae > Pseudomonas > Pseudomonas sp. W2Jun17. The sequence continues at coordinate 2,302 of NZ_SPKO01000003.1, forward strand.
GCGCAGCGCTGAAATCCGGCACCAACTTCGCCCGCTACTGCGACCCCGCTCTGGATAAGTTGATCAGCGCCGGCAAGACCACCAGCGAGCAAGGCGTACGCACCAAGCTGTACCAGCAGGCCCAGGCGCAGATCCAGCAGCAGGCGCTGTGGCTGCCGCTGGCGCACCCGACGGCGTTTGCATTGACGCGCAAGAATGTCGAGGGTTACCAGGTAAGCCCGTTCGGCCGCCAGGATTATTCGAAAATCAGCCTCAAGCCCTAGGGCGCAACCCCTTTCCTGTAGGAACGAGCTTGTTCGCTCCTACAGGAACAGAGGTGGCTATACCCATCCGTATTCAGCCATCGACAGCGGATCACCATCTCCCACAATGATGTGATCCAGCACCCGCACATCCACCACTTCCAACGCCTTTTGCAGCATTTTGGTCAATCTGCGATCAGATGCACTGGGCTCCGCATTCCCGGAGGGATGGTTGTGGCACAAAATCACCGCTGCCGCGTTATGCGCCAAGGCACGCTTGACCACCTGCCGCGGGTAAACAATCGCAGTGTCGATGGTGCCCTGAAACAACGCCTCGAACCCCAGTACACGATGCTTTGAGTCCAGGAACAGACAGCCGAATATCTCATGAGGCTCATGGCGCAACAGCGCCTTGAGGTATTGACGCACAGCCAGCGGGCTCTCCACTACCGAGTCGGCGCGCAAGCGTTCGGCCAGATGGCGCCGGGACATTTCCAGCACCGCCTGCAATTGGGCGAACTTCGCCGGCCCCAGCCCCATATGCTGGCTGAACAGCGCCTGGCTGGCCTCCAACAGCGGGCGCAGGCCGCCAAACTGCACCAGCAGATCACGCGCCAGATCCACCGCACTTCGACCGGAAACGCCAGTACGCAGGAAGATCGCCAACAATTCGGCATCGGACAGGCTCGCCGCGCCACCTTCCAACAGCTTCTCCCGTGGACGCTCCGCCACGGGCCAATCACGAATACTCATCCCACCTCCGTCTGTATCTGCTGCGCTGTTGTGCGGCAGACGCTGTGTTATCGTAGGCCCTCTTTTTTGCATGCGATTTCACCTGGGGAGGGGTCATCGCAGGCGTCACTGAACTGGCATCACTGAACTGGAAAGGCAAACCAATGCAGCGTCTGTATCGGAAACGCATCGTTCTCGGCGTCGGCGGCGGCATTGCCGCCTACAAGAGCGCAGAGTTGGTTCGCAGGCTCCTGGACCAGGGCGCGGAAGTGCGCGTGGTCATGACCCGTGGTGGCAGTGAGTTCATCACCCCGTTGACCATGCAGGCCCTGTCCGGCCACCCGGTTCACCTCGACCTGCTGGACCCGGCGGCCGAAGCCGCCATGGGCCATATCGAACTGGCCAAATGGGCCGACCTGGTGCTGATCGCCCCGGCCACCGCCGACCTGATCGCCCGCCTGGCCCAGGGCATCGCCGATGACCTGCTGACCACCCTGGTATTGGCCACCGACGCCACCGTCGCGATCGCCCCGGCCATGAACCAGGCCATGTGGCGCGACCCGGCCACCCAAGCCAATACCCAACTCCTGCAAAGCCGCGGCCTCAAGGTGTTTGGCCCCGCCTCCGGCAGCCAGGCCTGTGGCGACGTCGGCATGGGCCGGATGCTCGAAGCCACCGACCTTGCGCTATGCGCCGCCGAGTGCTTCCAGCACCTGGCCCTGACCGGCAAGCACGTGCTGATCACCGCAGGCCCGACCCAGGAAAACATCGACCCGGTGCGCTACATCACCAACCATAGCTCAGGAAAAATGGGCTTTGCGTTGGCAGAAGCTGCGGTCGAGGCAGGCGCACGGGTGACCCTGATCACAGGCCCCGTGCATTTGCCGACCCCTGATCGCGTCACGCGAATCGACGTAGTCAGCGCCCGGGACATGCTGGCGGCCTGTGAAGCCGCCATTCCCTGTGACCTGTTCATCGCCTCGGCAGCGGTGGCGGATTACCGCCCGGAAGTCGTAGCCCCGCAAAAGCTCAAGAAAGACCCTACAAGCGGCGACGGCCTGCTCCTGCAAATGGTGCGCAACCCGGACATCCTGGCCACCATCGCCACCCGTCCGGACCGTCCGTTCAGTGTCGGTTTCGCTGCCGAGACCGAGCACCTTCTGGACTACGCCGCGCGCAAACTGAAAGACAAAAACCTCGACTTGATCGTTGCCAATGATGTCGCCAACCCGAGCATCGGCTTCAACAGCGAGGAAAATGCCTGCAGCGTGATCGACCGCGAGCTGCACGCCACCCTTTTCGCCCAGACGAGCAAGGGCAAGATTGCCCGCCAACTGATCTCTTTTATCGCCCAACGGCTGAACCAGGTTTAATTTTCATGCACGCTTTGCAAGCCAAGATCCTCGACCCCCGCATCGGCAACGAATTCCCCCTGCCGGCCTACGCCACACCGGGCTCCGCCGGCCTGGACCTGCGCGCCATGCTCAAGGAAGACACCGTTCTTGAGCCAGGCCAGACCATCCTGATCCCGACCGGCCTGTCGATCTATGTCGGCGACCCGGGCCTGGCGGCGCTGATCCTGCCGCGCTCCGGCCTGGGCCACAAACACGGCATCGTGCTCGGTAACCTGGTCGGCCTGATCGACTCCGACTACCAGGGCGAGCTGATGGTGTCGTGCTGGAACCGTGGCCAGACTGCTTTCAACATCGCCGTCGGCGAGCGCATCGCCCAACTGGTCCTGGTGCCGGTGGTGCAGGCGCATTTTGAATTGGTGCAGGAATTCGACGAAACCCAGCGCGGCGCAGGCGGTTTTGGGCATTCCGGCAGTCACTGACTAAGCTGAACGTGGCCGGATGCAATCGTCCGGCCACGCGCCACCGCCCGGCTTTTCAGGATGAAGAATGCGCGGAAATAATCATCGAGATTTCTCCAATGAAATCAAAGGACTACGTAAAAATAATGCTAGCGCCAATGCGCCGATGGCATTTTTACACCACGAACTCTCTGCCGAAAACGCCGTCATACCCTTCAGTTTGAGCCTGCCGGCCAGCCACATCAGGCCCGCCTTGCCCCCTTTCAGATGGAGTTTCCCCCGCGATGAGTACCGCAGCCCGCGTAGCCCCGACCTTTCCCGACAGCATTTTTCGCGCCTATGACATTCGTGGCGTGGTACCCAAGACCCTGACCGCCGAAACCGCCTACTGGATCGGCCGCGCCATCGGTTCGCAGAGCCTTGCCCAGGGCGAACCCAACGTCTCGGTGGGTCGTGACGGCCGTTTGTCCGGCCCCGAGCTGGTCGAGCAACTGATCCAGGGGCTGGCCGACAGCGGTTGCCACGTCAGCGACGTCGGCCTGGTGCCGACACCCGCGTTGTACTACGCGGCCAACGTACTGGCCGGTAAATCCGGGGTGATGCTCACCGGCAGCCATAACCCTTCGGACTACAACGGCTTCAAGATCGTCATCGCTGGCGATACGCTGGCCAATGAACAGATCCAGGCCCTGCACACCCGCCTGAAGACCAACGACCTGACCAGCGGCACCGGCACCATCACCAAGGTCGACATCCTGCAGCGCTACTCCGATGAAATCACCCGCGACGTCAAACTCGCGCGCCGCCTCAAAGTGGTGGTGGATTGCGGAAACGGCGCGGCTGGCGTGATAGCCCCGCAATTGCTCGAAGCGCTGAACTGCGAAGTGATCCCGCTGTTCTGCGACGTCGACGGCAACTTCCCCAACCACCACCCGGATCCGGGCAAGCCGGAAAACCTGGTGGACCTGATCGCCAAGGTCAATGAAGTGGGCGCCGACGTCGGCCTGGCCTTCGATGGCGACGGTGACCGCGTAGGCGTGGTGACCGAAACCGGCGAGATCGTATTCCCCGACCGCCTGCTGATGCTGTTTGCCCGTGACGTCGTGGCGCGCAACCCCAACGCCGAGATCATCTTCGACGTGAAATGCACGCGCCGCCTGACGCCACTGATCAAGGAGTACGGCGGTCGCCCGCTAATGTGGAAGACCGGTCATTCGTTGATCAAAAAGAAAATGAAGGAAACCGGCGCACTGTTGGCCGGCGAAATGAGCGGCCACGTGTTCTTCAAGGAGCGCTGGTTCGGGTTTGACGACGGCATTTACAGCGCCGCTCGTCTGCTGGAGATCCTCAGCAAGGAAAAATCCACCGCCGAAGAACTGTTTCAGACCTTCCCGAATGATATTTCTACGCCAGAGATCAATATCCATGTGACCGAGGAGAGCAAATTCAGCATCATTGACGCATTGCACGATGCGCAATGGGGTGAAGGCGCCAACCTGACCTCCATTGATGGTGTGCGAGTCGATTACGCCAAAGGCTGGGGCCTGGTTCGCGCGTCCAACACCACACCGGTGCTGGTCCTGCGTTTCGAGGCGGATACCGAGGCCGAGTTGCAGCGCATCAAGGACGTGTTCCACGCCCAGTTGAAACGTGTTGCCCCTGATCTCCAATTACCGTTCTGATTTTTTGCCCGGAGCCCTGAATGACCCTCGAACGCGAAGCCGCTGCCAACACCGCCAAGGTCCTGTCCGAAGCGTTGCCTTATATTCGACGCTACGTCGGCAAGACGCTGGTGATCAAGTACGGCGGCAATGCCATGGAAAGCGACGAGCTGAAAACCGGCTTTGCCCGCGACATCGTGCTGATGAAAGCCGTGGGGATCAACCCGGTGGTCGTCCACGGTGGCGGCCCGCAAATCGGCGACCTGCTCAAGCGTCTGTCGATCGAGAGTCACTTCATCGATGGTATGCGTGTCACTGACGCGCAGACCATGGACGTGGTGGAGATGGTCCTCGGCGGCCAGGTCAACAAAGACATCGTCAACCTGATCAACCGCCACGGCGGCAGCGCCATCGGCCTGACCGGCAAGGATGCAGAGCTGATCCGCGCCAAGAAACTTACCGTGACCCGCAAGACGCCGGAGATGACCCAGCCGGAAATCATCGACATCGGCCAGGTGGGCGAAGTGATCGGCATCAACACCGATTTGCTCAACCTGCTGGTCAAGGGCGACTTCATCCCGGTGATTGCGCCGATCGGCGTGGGTGCCAATGGCGAGTCCTATAACATCAACGCCGATCTGGTAGCCGGTAAGGTGGCGGAAGCACTGAAGGCTGAAAAGCTGATGCTACTGACCAATATCGCCGGTTTGATGGACAAGGAAGGCAAGGTACTGACTGGCCTGACCACCCAGCAGGTAGACGACCTGATCGCCGACGGCACCATCTACGGCGGCATGTTGCCGAAGATCCGTTGCGCGCTGGAAGCAGTGCAAGGTGGTGTAGGCAGCTCGCTGATCCTGGATGGCCGTGTGCCGAATGCAATCCTGCTGGAAATCTTCACTGATACCGGTGTGGGCACGCTGATCAGTAACCGCAAGCGTCCTTAACCGCTGCAAATAAAAAGGCCCCGCTCAATTGAATTGAGCGGGGCCTTTTGTTTGTACACCGTTCAAATGTGGGAGCTGGCTTGCCTGCGATGACGGCAGTACATTCAAAAATGCACCGACTGACACACCGCTATCGCGGGCAAGCCCGCTCCCACAGGGGTCAGTGTCAGACGCCGAACTGCTCGCGGTATGCACGCACAGCCGGCAAATGCTGCTTGAGCTGCGGATCATCCTCCAGGAACTGCAACACCTGGTTCAACGACACGATACTTACCACCGGAATGCCGAAATCGCGCTCCACTTCCTGGATCGCCGACAACTCACCGTTGCCGCGTTCCTGGCGGTTCAGGGCGATCAGCACGCCGGCGGCCTTGGCGCCGTCCTGGGAAGCGATGATCTGCATCACTTCACGGATAGCAGTACCTGCGGTGATCACGTCATCGATGATCAGCACATCGCCGGTCAACGGAGCCCCTACCAGGCTGCCGCCTTCACCGTGGGCCTTGGCTTCCTTACGGTTGAAGCACCACGGCAGATCCTGCCCATGATGTTCCGCCAGGGCCACCGCTGTAGCCGCAGCCAAGGGAATACCCTTGTAGGCCGGACCAAAAAGCACATCAAAGGAAATACCGCTTTCAACGATGGCTGCCGCGTAGAAACGACCCAGCTGAGCCAGGGCCGAACCCGAGTTGAACAAGCCTGCATTGAAGAAGTACGGGCTGGTGCGCCCGGACTTGAGAGTGAACTCACCGAAGCGTAAAACGCCGCGATCGATGGCAAAACGAATGAAATCGCGTTGATACGCCTGCATGAAAAAAGCCTCAGATACCACGGATTTAGCTAATTAGGTGGACGGCGTGTATCATACACGCACGCGATTTTTGGGGCCATTTATGCGGATCATCAGTGTGAACGTTAATGGTATTCAGGCTGCAGTCGAGCGTGGTTTGCTCAGTTGGCTGCAAGCCCAGAATGCCGACGTCATCTGCCTGCAGGACACCCGCGCCTCCGCCTTTGAACTGGACGACCCAGCCTTCCAACTGGATGGCTACTTCCTTTATGCCTGCGATGCCGAAGTGCCCACCCAAGGTGGCGTGGCTTTGTACTCGCGGTTGCAACCCAAGGCGGTCATCAGCGGCCTCGGCTTCGAGACAGCCGACCGCTACGGGCGCTACCTGCAAGCCGATTTCGACAAGGTCAGCATCGCGACCTTGCTGCTTCCTTCGGGGCAGAACGGCGATGAAGACTTGAACCAGAAGTTCAAGCTAATGGACGACTTCGCCCGTTACCTGGATAAACAGCGACGCAAACGTCGCGAGTACATTTATTGTGGCTCGCTGTACGTGGCGCAACAGAAGCTGGATATCAAGAACTGGCGCGACAGCCAGCAATCACCGGGCTTCCTGGCGCCGGAACGGGCCTGGATGGACGAGATTGTCGGCAACATGGGCTATGTTGATGCCCTGCGCGAAGTCAGCCGCGAAGGCGATCAGTACAGCTGGTGGCCGGATAACGAACAGGCCGAGATGCTCAACCTGGGCTGGCGTTTCGACTATCAGCTGCTGACCCCGGGCCTGCGCCGGTTCGTACGCAGCGCTCGCCTGCCACGCCAGCCGCGCTTCTCGCAGCACGCGCCGCTGATCGTGGACTACGACTGGACCTTGACCATCTGAGGTCTTTTTCCAGGCACAAAAAAAAACCGACAGCAATGTCGGTTTTTTTGTGGCCGCTCGGTTACTTGACCAGACGCCAAGTCCACGGATAGCGATAGGCAATGCCCTTGTTGGCCTTGATCCCGGCAATGATCGTCAGTATCAACGCCCCTATCACCAGTACGGTCATCAGCAAAAAGCCGACCACCACGAAGCCCAGCACCAGACACACCAACCAGGCGATGGCCACGGTGATCTGAAAATTCAGGGCTTCCTTGCCCTGATCATCGATAAGCGGGTCCACATCCTTCTTGAACTGCCACAGGATCAGCGGCCCCAACACGCTGCCGAAGGGGAACACCAACCCTGCAAACGCCGCGAAATGACACAGCATTGCCAACTGGCGTACTTCCTTGGACGGTGCCGGAACCGGCAATTGGCTGTCATTCATGGCGCTTCTCCTTGGGGCGGGCTTAGTCAGCGAGTGCAGCGGTTTGCAGTGCAAAGATTTCGGTCATGCCCTTCTGGGCCAGGGCCAGCATCGCGTTCAGCTCAGCCGGCTGGAATGGCGCGCCTTCGGCGGTGCCCTGCACTTCGATGAAACCACCGGTGCTGGTCATGACCACGTTCAGATCGGTCTCGGCGGCCGAGTCTTCCAGGTAATCCAGGTCCAGCACAGGCTCGCCCTGGTACATGCCGACCGACACAGCTGCGATCATCTGCTTGAGCGGGTCACCCGCCTTGAGGCCGCCGCGCTTCTTGATCACTTTCAATGCGTCGACCAGGGCTACCATGGCGCCAGTGATGGATGCAGTACGGGTACCGCCATCAGCCTGGATCACGTCGCAGTCGACGTAAAGGGTCACGTCGCCCAACTTGGACATGTCCAGCGCGGCACGCAGGGAACGGCCGATCAGGCGCTGGATTTCCAGGGTACGCCCGCCTTGCTTGCCACGGCTGGCTTCACGCTGGTTACGCTCACCGGTGGCGCGCGGCAACATGCCGTACTCTGCGGTCAACCAGCCCTGGCCCTGGCCCTTGAGGAAGCGCGGCACGCCGTTTTCGACGCTGACGGTGCAAATCACCTTGGTATCGCCAAACTCGACCAGTACGGATCCCTCGGCGTGTTTGGTGTAGTTGCGGGTGATGCGGATCGAGCGGAGCTGATCGGCAGCGCGACCACTTGGACGTTTCATAGGGGATACCTGTACTGAGGACGAAAAACTGCCGAGCATTATAGAGCCGCGAGCCGATTCGGGGCACTTCTAAAAATTCGGTTACGAATGCGCATGTTTGGGCGCCTCCTGCGCACTGCGCTACAATCCTGCGCCTCTCGACTGTAGGAGCGAGCTTGCTCGCTCCTACAGGTCGGCCTGGCCAATATCTATCTATCCAACACGAGGTACCTCCATGGTGCACAGCATGACCGCCTTCGCCCGTGTCGAAAAAGCCGGGGTTCAAGGCACCCTCAGCTGGGAATTGCGCTCGGTCAACAGCCGTTACCTGGAGCCACACCTGCGCCTGCCTGAGTCGTTCCGCGACCTCGAAGGCGCCGTTCGTGAAGCGCTGCGCCAGGGCATTTCCCGTGGCAAGCTGGAATGCACCCTGCGTTTTACCGAAGAAACCACCGGCAAACCGCTGCAGCTGGACCGCGACCGCGCCGCACAACTGGTTGCCGCCGCCGAAACCATCGCCGGCCTGATCAAGCAACCGGCCGCGCTGAACCCTCTGGAAGTCCTGGCCTGGCCCGGCGTACTGGTGGGCGACGCAACCGACCCGCAGGCCCTGAACGCCGAAGCCCTCGCGCTGTTCAACCAGGGCCTGAAGGAGCTCAAGGCCGGCCGTGAGCGCGAAGGCGCTGAACTGGCGCGCCTGATCAACGAGCGTCTGACATCGATCGAAGCCGATGTGGTCACCCTGCGCGAACTGGTGCCGCAGATGCTTGCCACCCAACGCCAGAAGATCCTCGACCGCTTCACCGACATGAAAGCCGACCTTGACCCGACGCGCCTGGAACAGGAAATGGTCCTGCTTGCCCAGAAAAGCGACGTGGCTGAAGAGCTCGACCGCCTGAGCACCCACATTCTTGAAGTACGCCGCGTGCTCAAGTCCGGTGGCGCCGCCGGTCGGCGCCTGGACTTCCTGATGCAGGAACTCAACCGCGAAGCCAATACACTGGGCTCCAAGGCGTTCGATCCGCGCAGCACCACGGCGGCGGTCAACCTCAAAGTGTTGATCGAGCAAATGCGCGAACAAGTACAGAATATTGAGTAAGGCAACCTCCATGACCCACAGCACCGGCACCCTTTACATCATTTCCGCCCCTTCGGGCGCGGGCAAAAGCAGCCTGGTCAAAGCCTTGACCGACGCTGACGAGCAGATCCGCATTTCGGTGTCGCACACCACCCGCGCCATGCGCCCGGGCGAAGTGAACGGCGTGCACTATCACTTCGTCGAGCGTACCGAATTCGTCAAGATGATCGAACACGGCGACTTCCTGGAGCGCGCCGAAGTCTTCGGCAACCTCTACGGCACCTCCCAAAGTCATCTGCAGCAGACCCTGGACGAAGGCCACGACCTGATCCTGGAAATCGATTGGCAGGGCGCCGAGCAAGTGCGCCAATTGATGCCCAAGGCACGCTCGATCTTTATCCTGCCGCCGTCGCTTGAAGCGTTGCACCAGCGCCTGACCAACCGTGGCCAGGACAGCGACGAGATCATCGAAGGGCGTATGCGTGAAGCCGTCAGCGAAATGAGCCACTATGTCGACTACGACTACCTGATCATCAATGACGATTTTGCCCACGCCCTGGATGATTTGAAGGCGATTTTCCGTGCCAATCAGCTCCAGCAAAAGCGTCAACAGCAGCGTTTCGGCAAATTACTCGCCGAACTGCTCGGCTGATTGGCTCTTCCCAAAACCGCTGCAAGGGCCTTACATTGGCACTTGTAGCGGTTTTGCGAGAGCCTGCGAAAAATCAGCGCTTCCCTAAACGCTGGTGATTTTTTAAACTGCTCAGTCCGCTCGCCCAACCGGGCAGCGCGCATCTTGCATTCGCTCCGAGGAATACCATGGCCCGCGTAACCGTTGAAGACTGCCTAGAACACGTGGATAACCGCTTTGAGCTGGTCATGCTCTCTACCAAGCGTGCCCGTCAACTGGCCACTGGCGGCAAAGAGCCCCTGGTCCAGTGGGAAAACGACAAGCCTACCGTTGTAGCCCTGCGTGAAATCGCTGAAGGCCTGATGAGCTACGAGTTCATTGCCAACGCCGAAATCGTTGAAGACGAACCGCTGTTTGCAGCGTTCGAGGACGAGTCCAACGAGGCCGTCTAAGCCTATGCCAGGTCGACGTAGCACGGCGCAGGGTCACAGTCATCGGCAGGAGTTCACACTTTGCCGAGCATAGACGCCCTCGCCGATCGCTTATCGGCCTACCTCGGCCCCGACCAGGTCAACCTGGTCCGCCGAGCGTATTTCTACGCCGAACAAGCCCACGACGGCCAACGCCGACGTAGCGGTGAGGCGTACGTCACCCATCCCCTTGCGGTGGCAAATATCCTGGCCGACATGCACATGGACCATCAGAGCCTGATGGCCGCGATGCTGCATGACGTGATCGAAGACACCGGCATTGCCAAGGAAGCGCTCAGCGCGCAATTTGGCGAAACCGTGGCCGAACTGGTCGACGGGGTCAGCAAACTGACCCAGATGAACTTCGAGACCAAGGCCGAAGCCCAGGCGGAAAACTTCCAGAAGATGGCCATGGCCATGGCCCGAGACATTCGGGTGATCCTGGTCAAGCTGGCCGACCGGCTGCACAACATGCGCACGCTGGAAGTGCTGTCCGGCGAAAAGCGTCGGCGCATCGCCAAGGAAACCCTGGAAATCTACGCGCCCATCGCCAACCGGCTGGGCATGCACGCCATTCGTATCGAATTCGAAGACCTTGGTTTCAAAGCCATGCACCCGATGCGTTCGGCGCGCATCTACCAGGCGGTCAAACGCGCCCGGGGCAATCGCAAGGAAATCGTCAACAAGATCGAAGAATCCCTGAGCCATTGCCTGGCGATCGACGAGATCGAAGGCGAGGTCAGTGGCCGCCAGAAGCACATCTACGGCATCTACAAGAAGATGCGTGGCAAGCGCCGGGCCTTCAACGAGATCATGGACGTGTACGCGTTCCGGATCATCGTCGACAAGGTCGATACCTGCTACCGCGTGCTTGGAGCTGTACATAATTTGTACAAACCCTTGCCGGGCCGCTTCAAGGACTACATCGCGATCCCCAAGGCCAACGGCTATCAGTCGCTGCATACCACGCTGTTCGGTATGCATGGCGTGCCGATCGAGATTCAGATCCGTACCCGCGAAATGGAAGAGATGGCCAACAACGGCATCGCCGCCCATTGGCTGTACAAGTCCAGTGGCGACGAGCAGCCCAAAGGCACCCATGCCCGCGCCCGCCAGTGGGTCAAGGGCGTGCTGGAAATGCAGCAACGTGCCGGCAACTCACTGGAATTCATCGAAAGCGTGAAGATCGACCTGTTCCCGGACGAGGTCTACGTGTTCACGCCCAAGGGCCGGATCATGGAGCTGCCCAAGGGCTCCACGGCGGTCGACTTCGCCTACGCGGTACACACCGACGTCGGCAACAGCTGCATTGCCTGTCGGATCAATCGTCGTCTCGCGCCGCTGTCCGAGCCCCTGCAAAGCGGCTCCACGGTCGAGATCGTCAGTGCTCCAGGCGCACGCCCCAACCCGGCATGGCTGAACTTCGTGGTCACCGGCAAGGCCCGTACGCATATTCGCCACGCCCTGAAACTGCAGCGTCGCTCCGAGTCCATCAGCCTGGGCGAGCGCCTGCTGAACAAGGTGCTCAACGGCTTCGACAGCGCCCTGGACAAGATTGCGCAAGAGCGCGTGCAGGCGATGCTTCATGAGTATCGCCAGGAAACCATCGAAGACCTGCTCGAAGATATCGGCCTGGGCAACCGCATGGCCTACGTGGTCGCCCGTCGCTTGCTGGGCGAAGGCGAACAACTGCCGAGCCCGGAAGGCCCGCTGGCGATTCGCGGCACCGAGGGTCTGGTGCTCAGTTACGCAAAATGTTGCACACCGATTCCGGGCGACCCGATTGTCGGCCACCTGTCCGCGGGCAAGGGCATGGTGGTGCACCTGGACAACTGCCGCAATATCACCGAAATCCGCCACAACCCGGAAAAATGCATCCAGCTCTCGTGGGCCAAGGATGTCACCGGCGAGTTCAACGTCGAGCTGCGGGTGGAGCTGGAACACCAGCGCGGCCTGATCGCCCTGCTGGCCAGCAGCGTCAACGCGGCCGACGGCAATATCGAGAAAATCAGCATGGACGAACGTGATGGTCGCATCAGCGTGGTCCAACTGGTGGTCAGTGTGCACGACCGCGTGCACCTGGCCCGCGTGATCAAGAAACTGCGCGCCTTGACCGGTGTGATCCGCATCACCCGTATGCGTGCATAACCGATCCATTACAAGGAGTCATTCATGACCAAGACAGTTATCACCAGCGATAAAGCCCCAGCCGCCATCGGCACCTACTCCCAGGCGATCAAGGCGGGCAACACCGTCTACATGTCCGGCCAGATTCCGCTGGACCCAAAGACCATGGAACTGGTTGAAGGCTTCGAAGCCCAGACCGTACAAGTCTTCGAAAACCTCAAGTCCGTGGCCGAAGCTGCCGGTGGTTCGTTCAAGGACATCGTCAAGCTGAACATCTTCCTCACCGACCTGAGCCATTTTGCCAAGGTCAACGAGATCATGGGCAAGTACTTCGAACAACCCTACCCAGCCCGCGCCGCCATCGGCGTTGCCGCCCTGCCAAAGGGCGCACAGGTTGAGATGGACGCCATTCTGGTCATCGAGTAAAACACCCGGCGCAGCCCCAAAAGGCTGCGCCGGCTTCGCTTCATAAGGATTTCGTAATGCGCAAAGCGCTTGTAGCCTCTTCGTTGCTCGCACTGTTGCTCGGCGGTTGTGCCAGCAACCCGGCCGATCTGGACGTAAGCGGTACCTGGATCAACCAGGCCGCCATCGACGCGGCAGCCAAGGGCGGCCCTTTGCGTGAAGCCCTGCAATCCTATGGCCCCAACCTTGAGTGGGAGGTCAACACCAAGGCGTTGCAGGCGCGCTACTACAACGGTTTTGAAGTAGCGGAAGGCAAGTTGTCGGGTGAAAAACCCGGCGCGTGGAGCGTGGACTTCTACGGCAGCTCCGCCACCGAACTCAAGCGCAAAGGCAAACAATTGCTGCAAGTGGCCAACGACAATGAGCCAGAGCAGCTGTTCGCCCGCGCCAAAGACCCGGCCCCCGAAGGCGCACCACTGGGTGCCAACTTCGAACGGGCACTGTATGCGGCCTACATGGGCGGCGACTGGAAGATAACCGACGGCACCGGCAACGGCGCCACAGTGCAGTTCCAGGCTGACGGCAAGATCGCCGGTCTGCCTGGCGTTGACCGTTACTCACTGTGCCTGGCGGGTGATTGCGCCTCCATGAGCGGCGGCTACGACAGCATCTGGCTGCAACTGAACGGCCAGGGCAACCCATGGATTTTCGTACGCAAGGGTGAGCAGCTGGAAATCTTCCAGGCGATCAACACCGCGCAGGCCGATGAAGTGCCTTCGTTTACTCCAGGCCCGCGCCAATGGCTGCTTGAAAAGTAATAACAGCCTCGCCCAAATCCAAATGTGGGAGCTGGCTTGCCTGCGATGACGGTATTACACCCAACAAAGATGTGATTGATATACCGCTATCGCAGGCAAGCCAGCTCCCACATTTTTTGCCGCGCTTCAGCCTTTCAGAATCGCCGCATAGCCTTCCCGGTAAGTCGGGTAAGTCGGCACCCAGCCCAACGCCTTGATACGCGCATTACTGCACTGCTTGCTCCCCGCACGCCGCACACTGGCGTCCTCGGCCCATTCGGTCACACCCAGGTACTCGCGCAACCAGGCCACCACCTCGGCTAGCGGTGCCGGCGCATCGTCAACGCCGATGTAGACCTTGTCCAGCGAACCGCCCTTTTCCACATGCCGCAGCAAGAAGGCGAGCAGGCCCGCGGCGTCATCGGCGTGGATACGATTGCCATACAGCGGCGGATCAACCGCTACGCGGTAGCCTTGACGCACCTGGGTCAGCAGCCATTCACGACCCGGGCCGTAAATCCCGGTCAGCCGCACGATGGTGGCCGGAATACCACTATTGAGCGCCACTTGCTCAGCTTCCAGCATCACCTGCCCGGAATAACCCTTCGCTTGCGTCTCTGACGTTTCGTCGACCCACTCGCCGTTCTGCTGCCCATACACACTGCTGCTGGAGACAAACAGCAAATGCTTGGGCGTCTGGCCATAGTCGTCCAGCCACTCCAGTACATGCTGCAACCCTTGCACGTAGGCGGCGCGATAGCCGGCCTCGTCGTGGTCGGTGGCAGCGGCGCAGTACACCAGATAATCCACCCCGCCGATCGGCCAGGTGTCCGGGCAATCCTTTTTGAACAGATCGCCAGCGATGCCGATCACGCCGTCGGGCAGGCGTGAAATATCGCGGCGCAGGCCGTGGACCTCCCATTCCGAGGCCAGCAATTGGCTAGCCAGCCGACTACCCACATCACCGCAACCGGCAATCACAACAGAAGGCGCAGACATCATAAAACTCCATTCTCAAAGGCGCAGATTAGCCGCGCGAGTGGATCAACGGCCAGTGAAAAGCGAAATAAAGTAACAGTGCCACTTTAGTTAACAAGAATTACTTGCAATAATAACCACCCATTTGTCCTCGACCCCCCTCGGTCTGGAAGGACGATCACCCATTTTTTCTCTCAGGTCCGGCCAGCATGACATGTAATACAACCCCCGCTTCGCCAACCAAGCCTCACAGCCCATCCCGCGCCTGGCGTGCGATTGCTGCGATGCTGTTCAGCGTCCTGCTGGCACCGACCGCCGCATTCGCTGATGCCACCGCCCCCGCCACTCCGGCGGCTGCCGAGCAGAATGCTGCGACCCCGACGACATCTGCCGTTGCTCCAGTGGCTACCGACCCGGCCCAGGCCACGGGCGACGCCGCACCTGCCAACGAAACCGGCGTTGTGCTGGAAGAAGACAACACCCTGGGTATGGCCCATGACCTGTCGCCATGGGGCATGTACCAGAATGCCGACGTAGTGGTGAAGGCTGTGATGATCGGCCTGGCCATCGCCTCGATCATCACCTGGACCATCTGGATTGCCAAAGGCTTCGAGCTGCTGGGCGCCAAGCGTCGTCTGCGCGCTGAAATCGTCCACCTGAAAAAAGCCACTACCCTCAAGGAAGCGAGCGAAACCGCAACCAAAAAGGGCACCCTGGCCAACACCCTGGTGCACGACGCGCTGGAAGAAATGCGCCTGTCGGCCAACACCCGCGAAAAAGAAGGCATCAAGGAACGCGTGGCTTTCCGCCTGGAACGCCTGGTTGCCGCCTGCGGCCGTAACATGAGCAGCGGCACCGGCGTACTCGCCACCATCGGTTCCACCGCGCCGTTTGTCGGCCTGTTCGGCACCGTATGGGGCATCATGAACAGCTTCATCGGCATCGCCAAAACCCAGACCACCAACCTCGCCGTCGTTGCCCCCGGCATCGCCGAAGCCCTGCTGGCTACTGCCCTGGGCCTGGTTGCCGCGATCCCTGCGGTGGTGATCTACAACGTCTTCGCCCGTTCGATCGCCGGCTACAAGGCTCAGGTATCGGATGCGTCGGCAGAAGTCCTGCTGCTGGTCAGCCGTGACCTCGATCACCTGCCTACCGAGCGCAGCTCGCAACCGCACATGGTGAAAGTGGGGTAATCGGCCATGGGCCTGCATTTGAATCAAGGCGACGACGAACTCGTCGAGAACCACGAAATCAACGTTACGCCGTTTATCGACGTGATGCTGGTGCTGCTGATCATCTTCATGGTGGCTGCACCGTTGGCCACCGTGGACATCAAGGTTGACCTGCCCGCCTCCAGCGCCAAGCCGGCGCCGCGGCCGGAGAAGCCGATTTTCCTCAGCGTCAAGGCGGACCAACGCCTGTTCCTGGGCGAAGAAGAAGTCAAGGCTGAAACCCTGGGGCCGGTGCTCGACGCCAAGACCCAGGGCAAGAAAGACACGACAATCTTCTTCCAGGCCGACAAGGGCGTGGACTACGGCGACCTGATGAGTGTGATGGATGCCCTGCGGGCAGCCGGCTACCTCAAGGTAGGCCTGGTCGGACTTGAGACGGCAGCCAAGAAATGATCACGACGCGCCACAAACTGACGCGTTACGGCACCAGCCTCGCCGTCGTGCTGGGCGTGCATGCCGTCGCGATCATCATCGCGCTCCAATGGTCCGCGCCGCAGGTGATCCAGTTACCGCCTGCCGCGATGGTCATCGACCTGGCGCCGCTGCCAGCGCCACCGCCGCCTCCGGCACCGCCCAAGGTCGTGGCGCCACCGCCGCCGCCAGTTGACGAGCTGCCGCTGCCGAAATTGGCCGAGGCGCCCAAACCGACGATCCAGGTGCCCAAGCCGGTCAAGCCCAAACCCAAGCCGCAACCGCCCAAGCCAGTGGAGAAGAAGCCCGATCCGCCCAAGGAGAAACCTTCCGAGGAGCCTCCAAGCGAAACGCCGCCGAGCAACGCGCCTGCGCAAAAATCCGCCCAGCCTGCGCCCGGGCCATCGGCACAGCAGCTTGCTGCCCAGGCATCCTGGCAAAGTACCCTGCTGGCGCACCTGCAGAAGTACAAGAAGTACCCGCCGGGCGCCCAGCAACGTGGCAAGGAAGGCATGAACCGCTTGCGTTTCGTGGTCGATGGCGAAGGCAATGTACTGTCCTACGAACTGGAAGGCCGCTCCGGCAACGCCGACCTGGACCGTGCGACCCTGGAGATGATCCGCAAGGCTCAACCCTTGCCCAAACCGCCAGCCGACTTGTTGAAAAACGGCAGTGTCGAACTGGTCGCACCCTTCGTTTACAACATCGATAAACGTCGCCGCTAGCGGAGCAATGTGGGAGGGGCTTGCCCCCCTCCCGCACTGACTTTCACCGCGACAACAATTTCCGACATTCCCCACTCAATCCCCAGCAAAGTTCTGATAACGTGCGTCTATCGATTGCAGCCGGTATGCTTGGCCCGCAACTTCATGGACGCCCGCTATGACTCTTACAGAATTACGCTACATCGTGACCCTCGCCCAAGAACAGCACTTCGGCCATGCCGCCGAGCGTTGCCACGTCAGCCAGCCGACGCTGTCGGTGGGCGTGAAAAAGCTTGAAGACGAACTCGGTGTGCTGATTTTCGAGCGCAGCAAGAGCGCCGTGCGCCTCACCCCAGTGGGCGAAGGCATCGTTGCCCAGGCCCAGAAGGTCCTGGAGCAGGCGCAAAGCATTCGCGAGCTGGCCCAGGCCGGCAAGAACCAGCTGACCGCACCGCTCAAAGTCGGCGCGATCTACACTGTCGGCCCTTACCTGTTCCCGCACCTGATCCCGCAACTGCACCGCGTCGCGCCGCAGATGCCGCTGTATATCGAAGAAAACTTCACTCACGTGCTGCGCGACAAACTGCGCAACGGCGAGTTGGACGCGATCATCATCGCCCTGCCGTTCAACGAGGCGGACGTGCTGACCCTGCCGCTCTACGACGAGCCGTTCTACGTGCTGATGCCGGCCTCGCACCCGTGGACCAAAAAGGACACCATCGATGCCGGCCTGCTCAACGACAAGAGCCTGCTGCTGCTCGGCGAAGGCCACTGCTTCCGCGACCAGGTACTGGAAGCCTGCCCGACCCTGACCAAGGGCAACGACGGCGCCAAGCACACCACGGTGGAATCCAGCTCCCTGGAAACCATTCGCCATATGGTCGCTTCCGGCCTGGGTATTTCGATCCTGCCGCTGTCAGCGGTGGACAGCCATCACTACGCTCAAGGCGTGATCGAAGTTCGCCCACTCACGCCTCCGGTGCCGTTCCGTACCGTGGCGATCGCCTGGCGCGCCAGCTTCCCACGCCCCAAGGCAATTGAGATCCTCGCCGACTCGATTCGCCTGTGTTCGGTGGCCAAGCCGCCCGCTGCGAGCTAAGCAACCGTATGACTGAGCTGTCGCAGGTGTCGGTGACGGCACTCAAGGGTGTCGGTGACGCCATGGCCGAGAAGTTGGCCAAGGTCGGCCTGGAAAACCTCCAGGACGTGCTGTTCCACTTGCCCCTACGTTATCAGGACCGCACCCGCGTCGTGCCCATCGGCCATTTGCGCCCAGGCCAGGATGCGGTGGTCGAAGGCACTGTCAGCGGCGCTGACGTGGTGATGGGCAAGCGCCGCAGCCTGGTGGTGCGCCTGCAGGATGGTACTGGCGGCTTGAGCCTGCGCTTCTACCATTTCAGCAACGCGCAGAAAGAAGGCCTCAAGCGTGGCACCCGTGTGCGCTGCTACGGTGAGGCACGTCCCGGTGCATCGGGCCTGGAGATCTACCACCCGGAATACCGCGCCATCACCGGCGACGAACCGCCACCGGTGGACACCACCCTCACGCCGATCTACCCGCTGACCGAGGGCCTGACCCAGCAACGCCTGCGCCAACTGTGCATGCAAACCCTGACCATGCTCGGCCCGCAAAGCCTGCCCGACTGGCTGCCCCTGGAGCTGGCCCGCGACTATCAACTGGCGCCCCTGGCCGATGCGATCCGCTACCTGCATCACCCGCCCGCCGATGCCGATGTGGACGAACTCGCCCTCGGTCATCACTGGGCCCAGCATCGCCTGGCCTTCGAAGAGCTGTTGACCCACCAACTGTCCCAGCAGCGCCTGCGTGAAAGCATGCGTTCCCTGCGTGCGCCGGCGATGCCCAAGGCTACGCGGCTTCCCGCGCAATACCTGGCCAACCTCGGCTTTGCGCCGACCGGAGCACAGCAGCGCGTGGGCAATGAGATCGCCTACGACCTCAGCCAGCAAGAACCCATGCTGCGCCTGATCCAGGGCGACGTGGGCGCAGGCAAAACCGTGGTCGCCGCCCTCGCCGCCTTGCAAGCACTGGAGGCGGGTTACCAAGTCGCGCTGATGGCGCCGACAGAAATTCTCGCCGAACAACACTTCATCACCTTCAAGCGCTGGCTCGAGCCGCTGGGCCTGGAAGTGGCGTGGCTGGCCGGCAAGCTCAAAGGCAAGAACCGTGCGAGCGCCCTGGAGCAAATCGCTGCCGGCGCGCCGATGGTGGTGGGCACCCATGCGCTGTTCCAGGACGAAGTGCAGTTCAAGAACCTCGCGCTGGTGATCATCGACGAGCAGCATCGCTTCGGCGTGCAACAGCGCCTGGCCCTGCGCCAGAAAGGCGTGGGCGGGCGCATGAACCCGCACCAGTTGATCATGACCGCCACCCCGATCCCGCGCACCCTGGCCATGAGCGCCTACGCCGATCTCGACACCTCGATCCTCGATGAATTGCCGCCCGGGCGTACGCCGGTCAACACCGTGCTGGTCACCGACACCCGGCGCGTGGAGGTGATCGAGCGCGTGCGCGGCGCCTGCGCCGAAGGCCGGCAGGCGTACTGGGTCTGTACCTTGATTGAAGAGTCCGAAGAGCTGACCTGCCAAGCCGCCGAAACCACTTACGAAGACCTCACCAGCGCCCTGGGCGAACTCAAGGTCGGGCTGATCCATGGCCGCATGAAACCGGCAGAGAAAGCCGCAGTGATGGCCGAGTTCAAGGCCGGCAACCTGCAATTGCTGGTGGCTACCACGGTGATCGAAGTGGGCGTGGACGTGCCCAACGCCAGCCTGATGATCATCGAAAACCCCGAACGCCTGGGCCTGGCGCAACTGCACCAATTGCGCGGCCGGGTCGGCCGGGGCAGCGCTGCCAGCCATTGCGTGCTGTTGTATCACCCGCCGCTGTCGCAGATCGGCCGCCAGCGCCTGGGCATCATGCGCGAAACCAACGACGGGTTTGTCATCGCCGAAAAAGACCTCGAACTGCGCGGCCCGGGTGAAATGCTCGGCACACGCCAGACCGGTCTGCTGCAATTCAAGGTCGCTGACCTGATGCGTGACGCCGACTTGTTGCCTGCTGTGCGCGACGCCGCGCAAGCCTTGTTGGAACGCTGGCCCGAACATGTCAGCCCGCTGCTGGATCGCTGGCTGCGGCACGGGCAGCAATACGGCCAAGTGTGACGCCCGACGCACTTATCCGACCATCACCCGTATCAAGCTGGTTATACTCCAATGACTGTAAGAAATTGGATCAGGCCATGTCAGAAGTTGCCCTCGCCACAGCCCCACTGACCGCCCCGCCGGTCATTCGGGCGCTGCTCGCAAAGCTCGCCGTCCCCTACACGGAAGTCGCCGAACACGCGGGCCTGAACCCTGCGCGAAAGGTCCAGGCGGTGTTGCTTGAGGATGCGGTCGGTGCACTCATGGTGCTGTTCCCTCAAAGCCAGTTGCTTGACCTCAACCGCCTCACCGAACTCACTGGTCGCCGTCTCACGGCCGTAGCCCCGGAGCGGGTCGAGCGTATGCTTGGCAAGCATGACCTGAGCCTGCTGCCCGGGCTGCCGCCGCTCACCAGTTCACCTTGCCTGTATGAAGGCAGCCTGCTCAACGAGCCGAGCCTGCTGGTGCATTCGGGCGAAGCCGGGTTGTTGCTGGAAATCCCCAGTGACGCCTTCAAGAGCCTGCTCACCAAGGCCAGTGCCGCCCAGTTCGGCGAGCCATTGAGCAACATTCGCCCGAACCTGGACCGCCCCAATGATGACCGCGAGGAAATCACCCAGGCGATGCAGGCGTTCACAGCCCGCCGCATTCAGCAACGCCTGGAAGCGACCATCGAGATTCCACCGCTGGCCGACACGGCGCAAAAGATCATCAAGCTGCGCGTAGATCCCAACGCCACCATCGATGACATCACCGGCGTGGTGGAAACCGACCCGGCGCTGGCCGCCCAGGTGGTGAGTTGGGCCGCGTCGCCCTACTACGCCTCGCCGGGCAAGATCCGTTCAGTCGAAGACGCCATCGTGCGCGTACTGGGCTTCGATCTGGTGATCAACCTGGCGCTCGGCCTGGCACTGGGCAAAACCCTGAGCCTGCCCAAAGACCGTCCGCATCAGTCCACCCCGTACTGGCATCAGTCGATCTACACCGCTGCCGTGATCGAGGGGCTGACCCGCGCCATGCCCCGTGCCCAGCGCCCGGAAGCCGGCCTGACCTACCTGGCCGGGCTGTTGCACAACTTCGGCTACCTGCTGCTGGCCCATGTGTTCCCACCGCATTTCTCGCTGATCTGCCGACACCTGGAGGTCAACCCGCACCTGTGCCACAGCTATGTCGAGCAACATTTGCTGGGGATCAGCCGCGAGCAGATTGGTGCGTGGTTGATGCGCTACTGGGACATGCCGGACGAACTGTCCACAGCCCTGCGCTTTCAGCACGATCCGACCTATGACGGGCAATATGCCGAGTATCCGAACTTGGTGTGTCTGGCGGTGCGATTGTTGCGTAGCCGGGGGATTGGATCGGGGCCAGATGAGGCGATTCCGGATGCGTTGCTGGAGCGTTTAGGCTTGAGCCGGGAAAAAGCTGAGGAAGTGGTCGCCAAGGTGTTGGATGCCGAGGTGCTGTTGCGCGAGTTGGCATCGCAGTTCAGCCAGGGCTAAATCTTTCACCTGATAAACCGCTATCGCAGGCAAGCCAGCCCCCACAGTTGACCGAGTTCCAGCGTTGGAACGCAGCCAGACTGTGGGAGCTGGCTTGCCTGCGATGAATCCAACTCGGTATACCTGAAAACCCTACTTCTTTTTCTTCGGCTTCAAATACTTGGTCAGCCCTTGAAACCAGATCACCAGCGCCGGGTTGCCCTTGATCTGAATCGACTTGTCCTGAATCCCCGTCATGAACGCCAGTTGCTTGTTCTTCGCCTGCATCGTGGCAAAACCGTAGGCGGCATCCTTGAAAGCAATCGCAAAGGCAGGCTCAGGGTGAACACCTGAACGACTGGTGATGCGCTGGTCTTTGACAATGAAGTGACGGGCAACCTTGCCGTCGAGGGTCTGCAGCTGGAAGGCCAGGTCTTTGTCACCCAGTTGCTGCTGGAAGGCGGGATTGGTGCGGCTGGCTTTGCCCATCATCAGGCCAAGCACCCACAGAAGAAGACGAAATTTCATGCACACGGCCTCGGTGTATTTATTGGAGTGGCCGCAGCAGTGTAACGATTTGCAAATAGAACGCCACCGATCTTGCGCTTTAGGCGCAGATCGGCTGGCGTTTAACGCTTATAGCAACAAGTGCTTAGACGTTAGGGCAAGGTACCGGCGCCCAGTCAACCAGGTTCGGGTTGGTGCAGTTGAGCTTGAGCTGGGAATCACCCGCGTTGGCTACCTGCTTGCTTTCAGCTTGCTTGGCCTGGGCCGTTTGCAAGGTCTTCTCGGTGGTGACCGCTTCTTTCGGCACGGTTGGCAGCACCGGCTTTTTCGGTGGCTTGGTGCCCGCGCCTTTCTTCTTGGTCGGCGTCACGACAGGCGCCGCATCGGCCTGGGCCACGGTGACCACGTCGGCACGCTGCACGCCGACTTGCTGCAGGTCTTTTTCGTAAGCCTGAGTGTAGTTGTTCAGGTCTTCGCTGGCTTTGCCGTTGACTGCGACGATCAGGTCATTGGATTCCTTCAAGCCCGAGACGATTTCCGCCAGGCGCTTGCGGCCTTCGGTATCGTTGACGGTCTTGGCCTTGCGGTCGGCCACAAGCTTGGTGAACGCACTCTGGTAGCACTGCTGCGACGCCTTGGCGTAGGCGGTGCTGCGGTCGATGTCGGAGACGCTTTTATTCACGTCAGCGGCATAGGAGGCGATGCGCTGGTTGTCATCGGCGATCTGCTTCTGACGTTCGGTGTAGTAACCCGCCGCGCCGCCGGCCAGGGCGCCACCGGCAGCACCGATGGCGGCATTACGGCCACGTTTTTCCTTGTCGCCGGTCAGCGCGCCCAGCAACGCACCGCCGGCCGCGCCGATGGCGGCACCGGTCACCACCGACTTGGTCATGTTCGAGTCGGTGGCACGCAGATGCTGCACCGGCTCGTAGCAGTTGGGGTAGTACTCGACCTTGGTGCTCGACGCGACCTTGGACGCAGGCGACGTAGCGCAACCGGTCAACACGGTGCTGAAACCGGCCGCGATCAGCAGCAGGTGACGCTTGGAAACCGACTTACGGGAAAAAAGCATAGATGTGATCTCTGTTAAGTTTGACTTGCCCAGCACGGCCCACCGCCGCCTGAGTCCCTTCCAAGCTCGCTAGACAGCCAACGATCAAGACCGCTGACCGCTCGCTGCGAGCAATTCCTTCAAGATCGTTGCCGGGTCGGCCCGCTGTTGCTTGCGGTAGTTGCCGACATGGCGAACGAACAGTGTCGCGCGCGTCACCAGGCTCTTGCCGAGCACTGGCTTGCGATCCAACTCTTCCTTGACCCGTTGAAACTGCGCCTGGATCACCGCATCGGTGTAGCGCGTGCCGGTGGCCAGGTTGTCGATATAAATCGCCACCGCGCCGTCGAGGGCGCTGCGTCCATTGGCAATGGCGGTGGCGAACAGCTGCGCGCTGGCTTCGTCCTTGCTGTCGACGGCCTGCTGGCGACTCTTCTGCAGGTTGGCCAGGCGAATGTTGTAGTTGCTGATGGTCTCGGCCACCAACGCCGCCGACTGGATCAGGTTGCCCGCGGCCTCTTCGCGCTGCTGGGCGATCAGCGAAACGTTGCGCTTGAGCTCTTCGTTGACCAGACCCAGCTCGGCCTGCAGCTTGGGGTCGACGCTGGCGGCGATGATGCTGTCCAGGCGCTTGGTCGGGTCCTGGGCGTCGTCGATGGCGTCGGTCAGCGCAGCGAGGCGGCCTTCCTTCTGCCATTGGGCAAACAACTCCTTGTAGCGCGAACGCGGCGCCGACAACGCGCCGATCGCCACGCGAAAGCCGGTGGTCTCGTTGCTTTGCTCGGTGCCATCGGCTGCAAACAATGGGTATTCGCGGCGCATACCGGTAAACAAGGTGCCCTCGCCTTCCAGATAATTGCCGCCCTTGACCACAAAGCCGCCATAGGTGCCCTGGCGTCGGCCGGCATGTACCAGCTGGAACGATTCCTGGACCATTTCCGCAGCGTTGCCGATCACGTCGAACAGGCCGATGGGGTTGGGCAATTTGGTGCCGATGGGCATCAGCCGTGCCGCCTGACCGGTGCCGCCGGCGACCTGGTTGAACACCGCGTAATCAGCCAGCGGGCCATCGCTTTCGCTGCCCTCGGCGCGCCGTGGATACAAGCGGCTTTCCAGGTCCTGACGGCTCACCGCCTGGCCGCCGCGTGCGGCGTATTCCCACTCAACCTCGGTAGGCAGGCGCACAAAGCCCAGGCCGCCGTCTTCGGCTGACGAACCGCGCCCGCTCACCGGCAACAACTCGCGGTGGTACTTCATCAGCCAGGCGCTGTACACCGCCGAAAAACGCTCGGCTTCAAAACGCGACAGCTTCACCTTGGGCAACCGCCCGGCCATGCCGGTGGGCGCGTCACACGCCGGTGCCGGTTCACCGCTGGCCAGGGACTGCGCCTGGCCCATCACCTGGGCATATTGGCGTGCAGTCACTTCGTACTTGCCGATGAAGTACAGCATGGGCTTGAGTGGGGTCTTGGCGTCGGTCTTGGGCATCAGCGGCGCGATGACCTTGTTCCAGGCCTTGGGCAAGTCCTTGAGGGTGAACTGGCCGTTGATGAAGTCGCGGCGATAACCGGAAATAAACGACTGCTGGTAACCGGCCTCGCCTTCGGCAAAGGGGTAGCCGAGGCTGACTTCGCGGTCATCCAGGGTGCCCTGGGCCAGCACGTAGGCATAGCGGAACACCATGCTGCCTTCGCACGGCAGCGGCAAGCTCACGTCATCCGGCAACGGTTTCGGGTTGTCGAGCTTGTCGCTTGCCTCATCCGCCCAGGCCAGCGAGGCCAGGCTCAGCGCCACGCAGGCGCCCAGTAACTTATACATCTCTGATTCCTTCAGAAGCCTGGATACGCGCCACCCGCCACCCCCCACAGGCCGCCGCCACGGCGCTGACGCCGAGCACGGCAGCCAGGGCCAGGCCGTAGTGACGCGCCAACAGATGGCTGGCGTACTCGCCCGGCACCTGCACGAAGAGTTGATTCAAACCCGCTTCGGCCAGGCCATAGAGCCCAACACTGAGCAAGCCCGCAAAACCGGCGCTGTACAGCGCCTGCAACAGCACAAACAGCAACAGCGCGCCGGTGGAAAACCCCAGCAGGCGCAACACTGACAATTCCCGCCGCTTGCGCGCAACCGCCGCCAACGCGCCGGCAAATATCGCCGCAAAGGCTCCGGCCAGGGCCAACCCGGCGATGATCCAGAATACAATCGACAGGTTGCGGCTCAACGACTGCACTTGGGCGATAGTGTGCGCCTGGGTCGACACCAGCAGGTTCTGCCCGGCGAAATACACCCGCAGCGGTTCCACATCACTGAGGCTGCGCGCATACAGGCGAAACGCCGGATAGATACGCTGTTCGCTCACGCCCGCCACCTCGCCGTCCCAATGCAACGCCGGCACCGCACGGCCATCGCGATAATCTTCCGCCGCTTCCAGCAACGCTAAATCAGTCAACAGTCCATCACGGGCAAAGGCTTCCAACGGCAACACCGCCAGCACTTGCAACCGCGTGCGCTGGGCCTCGACGCGCCCCGCCACTTGCCGCGCAAAGCTGGTTTCCAGCCAGTCACCGGGCCTTGCCGCAAGCTTTTCGGCAGCGGTATGGCTGAGCACAATCTGATCCAAACCGTGAGGCATCGGTAAGCCTGCCAACAACGGATCACCCGCTGCGGTTGGCAACATTTCCAGGGTCAGCGCGCCCACTTGGGCCGTTGCTGCAATCTGCCGTGTGCGCGGCAAAGCAAACGCCACATCGCTGCGCTGCCCCAACTGCTCGATAAACGCTGCGCTGAATCGGCCACCGCCCAACGGGATAATTTCACGGGTAGCCGGATCGGTCTCCAAGCGTTCGGTCAAACTGCTAACCAGTCCAAATTTCAGGCCGAATAACACCAGCAATGGCGCGATAACCGCTACCAGCGCCAGCACCGAACAGGCTGACAGCCAACCGTCGTTGCGATAGTCCTGCCAGGCGAGTGAGGCAAGCAGACCGATGCGCATCAGCACGCCTCCCCGAGGGTTGCGGTGACGCCGCCGTCAGCATCGCGACGGCAACCGATACGCCGCACCTGCAAGCCACTGGCGCGGGCCAAGGGTTCGTCATGGGTGGCGATCACACAGGCCGCCCGCTGTTCACGGGCCCGGGCCAGCAGCGCCTGCATCACCCGCTCGGCGTTGAGCGGGTCGAGGGAAGCGGTCGGCTCATCCGCCAGCACCAGTTGCGGCGCATGGGCCAGGGCGCGGGCGCAACTCACGCGCTGGCGCTGGCCCACCGACAACGCCGCCGGGCGCTTGGCCAACTGATCGCTGACCTGCAACTGCTCGGCCAGACGCGCCACGCTGCCGTCGTCCTTCAAGCCCAGCAATTGCCGGGACAAAGCGATATTGCCGCGCACATCCAGAAACCCCAGCAGCCCACCGGTTTGCGGTACATAGCCCAAGTGCTGGCTGCGCAACGCGGCCAGGGCGGATTGCCGGTCGGCACGCCACAGCGCGCCGATGTCCTGCTGGTTGAACGCAAACTGCCCGACCTGATCCGGCGCCAATACCAGCGCCAGCAGATCCAGCAACGTGCTTTTGCCGCAACCACTGGGGCCGACAATCGCCAGTTGTTCGCCCGCTTGCAGGTGCAACGCCGGAATCACCAGGCTGTAGCGCTGGCTACCAACGCCCCGGCTCTTGTGCACTGCGCTCAGGTTCAACATTACGGCAGCGTCGACAGCGGCACGCGGTACAACGCATCACCCGGTTCGGCATCGCCGAAACGGACCCAGTTGGCCACGTCGTTATGGAATGTTTCATACAGGCGGATTTTCGAATCCAACTCGTCGATAAAGTCTTCCTGCTCGGCCACGCTCAACGACAACCACAAATCCTGGGTCATGTTCAGCGACTTGCTGCGGTACGGCAGGCCCTCCAGGTATTCACCGAGCAGACCGCCGTCGGCCAGGTTACCGCCCTTGCGCAGGGCTTGGGGGTCTCGGCTCATGTAGGCCGAGGCGCTGGCGATTTCCTGGAAGAAATCCTTGGGCGAGCTTTGGGTCTTGCGCGCCGCATCCACGATCAACTTCAGCGACTGTTGCAGGTCATTGAGTTGCAGCTTGGTCAGCATCACGCACACCTGGAACGCTGGCAGTGCCGGGTTGGTCAGGTCGCGGTCGGCGGTCCAGGCGCTGACCAGTTGCGGCGCCTGACTGGCGGTTTTGCGCCCGAGGAAGTCCATGTGCATGGCATAGCCGACCGCGGTGGATTTGTCCGCCAGGCTTGGCGCCGAACCGAGCAGCGGCACCGGTTGCGGCGTGTTGTTGCGCACCTGATGCACCAGGTCGGCGAACACTGTACCGATCTCATCGACGCGCTCACCCAGCTTGCGCACATCGCCTCCCGGCACTGGCGTGTACAGGTCACCGATCTGCGGGTTGGCGTCGGCGGTAAGGATGCGGTACTGGCTCTCGGCACCGGCGTGGGTTTTCTTGCCGACATCGGTGCGCAGATGCAGCGCGTAGATCTTGATCTGCTTGCCGAGTGCGGCCTGTCGCACTTCGGCTTCGTTCATCTGGGTAGCGGCGAACGGGTCGTTCTTGCGCAGCGCACCCGCGTCGGTGACCAGCAGGATGATGCGCCCGCCATAGCCCGACCAATCCATGCCATCCACCGCCTGCATCACCCCGGCAAACGCATCTTCGTTGAAGGAATGGCTGGAGACGGTTGAGGCTTTGACCTGGCGCGCCATATCGAGGAAGCGCTGCAGATCGCGCCCCTGGTCGAGGCTGATCAGGGTCTTGGCGACGTACTCAAGGCCCGGGGTTTTCTTGATGCTGCTGCGAAAGCCGACCAGGCCGAAGCTGACGCTGTCCAGTTCGCCGCGCTCTGCGATACGGGTTTGCAACTCGTGTACCACGTCGCGGATCTGGTCGATGTAGGGCTGCATCGACACCGTGGTATCCACCACCAGCACCACGGCGGTGCGGAATGCATCGGCATTGGCGCTGAGTGTCGGGGTCGCCGGTGTGGCAGCCGCGCTGCGGCCTGGGTCGATGGAGGCCACGTTGAGCAACTGCACCGGCTGGCCGTTTTCATCGAAGCTCTCTTTTGAGTCGAAAATCGGCAACAGGTAGAACTGGTTTTGCGGCACCGCGCTGGCGGCCGGCTCAAGGGCCAGGACTTGCTGGTTGTCCTCAGGGTTACTCTGCGCCTTGGCCAGCACGCTTTTCGCGGCGGCAGGATCGGCCAACAGTTTCTCCACCTCGCCGGATTGGCGCAGGAACATCACAGGCGCACGCCCCGAGCGCTCGGTGAACTTGAGCACCAGGCTTTGTTTCCAGTCGCTGACCTGGGCGGCCGGCAACCAACCGTCGCTGCGCCCATCGGTGGCGGCGCCCACGCGTACCCACGGGCTGCCATCCACTTCCTTGCGCTGGTACACGTAGAGCACGGAAAACGCCGGCAACGCTTTACCCGGCGCGCTGCCCGCGTCTGCTGAAAGCTGGGCGCCGGGCTTGCTGAGTACGCGCTGGAACAGGGTCTTCTTGCCCGCCATCAGCAACGGACGTTGACCGCCATCCACTGCAGCGACAGCCACCGGTGGCATCACCGTGGGCACCACTGCGGCTGGCGGCTGAGGCGGTTCATCGCTGCCACTCAACCACCAGTAGCTGGCGCCACCAATGGCCAACGCGACGGCGACCGCCACGGCGGCCAAGGCCAATACCGGACCACGGCGCTGCTCGGAGGGGGCACTGTGCTGGGTCGGCGTGACCACCGGTTGGCGCACTATTGGCTGCGGCTGCGGTTTATCAGTCGGAATGTCGACGGTGACAGGGGTCATGCCCGCCAGATCAAAGCTTAGAGGAATCGGCAGCGGCCGTACCAGCGTGGCGTCCGATTCATCCGCCGGCAGTTGATCCAGCGCCAACAACAACGCTGCCGCATCCGGATAACGCTGCGCCGGGTCTTTGGCCAACAACTTGCGCAGCACACCCTGGTAACGCCCGTGATGCACAGGCAATTCCGGCAACGGCTCAGTCAGGTGCGCCAGCGCAGTGGAAAGCGCATCGGTGCCGCTGTAGGGCAGCTTGCCGACGAGGATTTCGTACAGCACCACACCGAGTGCGTAGAGATCGGCGCGCCCGTCGATCTCCTGACCCCGCGCCTGCTCGGGGCTCATGTAGCTGGGTGTACCCACGGCAAACCCGGCCTGGGTGAATTGGGTGCGGTCGTCCAGCGACTTGGCGATACCAAAGTCGGAAAGTACTGCAGTGCCATCGGCGCGGAACAGAATATTCGCCGGCTTGACGTCGCGATGCACCAACCCCTGGGCATGGGCATAACCCAGCGCCGAGGCGATCTGGCGGATCAGCGTCACCCCCTGCTCCGGCGTCAGGCCGGCAGCGATGCGCTCCTTGAGCGTGCCGTTGGGCAGGTATTCCATGGCCATGTAATACAGCTCACCGACGTTGCCGATGTCATGGATGGTCACCGTGTGCGGGTGCGAAAGGCGCGCCAGGGTCTTGCCCTCACGCAGGAAGCGCTCGCAGAAACTCGGATCTGCCGCCAGCGCCGCGGCCATCACCTTCAACGCTACCTTGCGCTCCAGCGAACGCTGAGTCGCCAGGTACACGCTGGCCATGGCGCCTTCGCCGATCTCGCCTTCGATGTCATAACCTGGAATGACAATGTTCATGACGAAACCTTCACGACGAGGGTGGTGATGTTGTCCGGTGCGCCGCGATTGAGCCCCAGGTGCACCAGGCTGCGCACGATTTCATCCGGTGCGTCATGGCTGAGCACGTCGCGGATTTCGCGGTCTTCGACGGTCTTGTTCAGGCCGTCGCTGCACAACAGGTAGCTGTCGCCGGGAGCGATCAACAGTTCAACCGACGCCACGTCCAGTTGCGCTTCCACGCCGACAGCGCGGGTGACGATATTGGAGCGCGGATGGGTGCGGGCGTCAGCTTCGCTGAGCAAGCCGCTGTCTTGCAGGTCCTGCACGTAGCTGTGGTCGCGAGAGATGCTTTCCAGCACGCCGTCACGCAGGCGATACAAGCGACTGTCGCCGGCCCACAGGCACACACCGCGCAAGCCGCGGGCGGCAAATACCACTACCGTACTGCCCATCATGGTCACGCCACGGTTGGCGGTTTCTTCGCGTACAGCGGTGTTGATGCGCAGAAGGTCATTGCGCAGCGCCGCGGTGTATTCGTCGAGGGAGCGGCCCAGCGGTACATGGCGCAGGCTGTCGACGATCAAGCTGCTGACATAGTCCCCCGCGGCGTGCCCGCCCATGCCATCGGCCACCACCCACAGGCGGTTTTCCGGCAGGTCCAGAAAGGCATCTTCGTTGACTTGGCGAACCATGCCCACATGGCTTTTGCTCGCGGATTTGTACGTCGCGCCCATCTACACCACACCTTCTTGTCCGAGCAAAAACTGCGCAAAGTCATCGGCGGCAGGCAAGCCCTGGCACCGTAATAAACCAGGTGAAATACGTTGCGAACCACGGCCCCACCACAGGCTCGCGCCCTCGCACGCCTGTTCGGCCAGTGCGGTCATGCGCTGATGGGGCACCGTAGCGGCCACGCGCTGCAGGCCGGCGAAACGGCTGTCGACCGCACGCGGCTCACTCGCAGGAATGCCCAGGGCGTCGATCCCCGCGTTGAAACTTTCGAAGGTAGCGCCACTGTCCAGGGTGCTGAGCAACAGCTCTTCGGCCTGCTCGAACCAGGTGTCCGGCCCGCCCACCAGGGAGGCGGGGTTGGTGTCGTGATCCAGCAAGGTGACCACGGCCAGCGGAAAATACCGCCCGACCCGATCAATGCTCGGCATCACCACGCCCGCCGCGGCATCGGGCCCGCATACGCCTGGCGCCAGTACGAAGCGCCACAACGGGCTGACCAGATACACGTTGAGCCAGTCACCGCCCAGGCTGTTCTGGCTGGCGAGCAAACCCGCCGCCAGCCAGCTGTCCCACGGGCCGATAAAACTCTGGGGCAAGGCGCGGCTGACAAAGTCCCCGCGACTGGCCAGCTTGCCGTAGAAACCCACAGTCGTCATAGCCGCTCCGGCAGGCTGAAACCGCTGAGCACGCGGCTTCTGAACGGGTTGAAGGCACTGTTGGCGCGCAGCTCGTAGGCGATGCTCGCACCATCAACCCGCAGGCGCAGGTTGAAGCGGTCCGGCGAGTTGCCCGCGGTGAGATCCGATTGCTCCAGCAGACGGAACCAGGCCCACGGACCGTCCAGCGTGATACCGGAGCGACCACTGGCCGACGGCGGCATGATGGAAATACGCACCACGCCGATGCTGCCAGGGTTCGGCCATTGCATCGCTACCGGGCGGCTCGGGCCGTGGTCGTAGCTCAACTGCTGGCCATCCAGATCAAGCAGAAACTGGGTGATGGTCGGGTCCATCGACACCGGCTTGAGCTCGAAACGCACGATAGGCTGGGTGCCCCCGGACCTGAAGAACGCATCGCGAATTGTCGCCGCCCGCTGGAAGGTTTGCAGCACGCCCGGGGCAATCCCCAGCTTCTGCGCCGCGCCCGGTTGCCAGCGCCAGGTCTGTGCCGATGTATCCACATAGGGCTGCAAGTATTTGCGGAAGTAGTTATCCATTACCCCGCCCACGCCGAAGAACTGGCCGAAGTCATCCAGGGTGGCGTCCCGCGCACTGCCCGGCGACATCGGGTAGCGACCGGCCAACGACTGACGATACACGTTGACCACTTCACTGACCCAGGCCGCGTTCAGCTGGTTACGCACCCCGCCCATCATGCTGTTGGTGGTGGAATTGACCACCGACTTGACCATGCCCTGCACCAGCGGCGGCTGGCGCTCGGCATTCAGGCTGACCCGCGTGGCCGCAGCCGCCGCCTGGTTCTTGGCCTCACCGAGCAAGGCATCGCCGCTGGCACCGACCATGGCGCTGACCTGCACATACAGCGCATTCATGTCCGACAGCAGGCCGTCGATGGCCGCCGGTTCGCCTTCGTTTTTGCTGACGATGCTGTTGAGTTCGGCAAAGTGCGCGGTCACCGGATCCTCCGACGCCGCCGGGGCATTCGCCGTCGGTTGCTCCTGGCCAAGCAAGCTGCCAAGGCGCTCTTTGAGCTTGTCGACGCCACCTTCCACCGGTACACCCTTGGCAGCCAACTGGCGCTCTTCGGCTTGCAGATCGGTTTCCCTGGCGACCGCCACCAGCAGCTTTTTCAGCGGCGAGGTCGGGCCGGAAATCACCCGCAGCACGTCGGCGGCCTGGGCCACGCTGGTGATCGGCACAAAGTCGATGTCGGCAAGCAGCGCATCCCACTGACGCTGGTAGTCCTGGAAGTACAAGCGACGCACATCCGCGGCCAGGCTCACCACGTTCTGCTGATCGGCCTGCTCGTGGCCCAGCACCCATTGTTCCTCGGCCAGGGTGCCGGTCTGGTTCAGGCTGCTCAGCAAGAACGCCTGACGATAGCCCTTGGCAGTGAAGAAACCACTCAACGGCTCACCCAACGGCTTGCCGCTTTTGCGGCTGAACACCAGCGCGGCGTCACGCCCAGCGGCTTCGTTGAGACGAAAGTCCGGGATGCCTTCGGGCAGTTTCTGGCGCTTGACCCGGTCATACACGCGCTGGGCCACCGGCAGTTGCTGCAACTGGCGTCGCAGGTCATCGATCAGGCGTGGGTCCAGGCGAGCACTCGGCGGGTGCCGCTCGAACAGCGCTTGCAAGTGCCCGGCCAGCGCCTGACGCTGATCGGCCGGAAGGTCGCGGGGCAGGTTGCGATCCCAGTCCAGGGCGATCCAGGCCTTGATAAAGTCCGGATCGTAATGCTCGGTGTCGGCGAGCATCAGGTAGGCCTTGAGGCCCTCGTAGAGAAAGTCGGAGTTACCGCCGCCGTGCAGTTGCTCTTCGATGCGCGTCACCAAGCGTGGCGCGAACACGGCGATCAACAGCTTGCGGTAGACACTGGCGGATTCGGCTTCAAGCATATCGCCCTGATACAGCCCCAGCCCTTCGGACCAGCTCGGCGAATCCCCCGCGAGGTTCTTCACCGCGTTCAGCAGTGGTAGCACCGCGAGCACTTCTCGTTGTGCCGGGCTCAGGTTCTGCACGGTCTGGCCCAAGGGCGCAACTTTCTGATCGACCTGGGCGATATACGCCTGGTTGGCGCGATAACTCACCCACCACAGGCTGCTGACCACCACGACCAGCGCAACGGTGGCCGCCAGCACACCACGTGCAATCCACTTGCGGCGCCGTTCGATTTTCGGGTTCACCCCCACCAAACCACGCTCGGCAAAGGCCACAGCGGTGAAGAGTTTTTCGATGAAGTAACTGCGCCCGGTGCCGCTCTGACGCGCCAGGTGCTGGCGGTCCAGGTTCATGCTCTGGGCCATGGCGCCGATCAGACGGTCAATAGGGCTGCCTTCCTGGGTGCCGCTGGTGAAGTACACGCCGCGCAGCAACACGCGCTCTTCAAAAGCGTTGGGCTTGAACACACCTTCAAGGAAGCTTTGCAGACAGTCCTTCAACGCGCCGAACTGCTGCGGGAAACCGTAAATCAGGTCGCGGCGCGCCGGGTCGCGTTCCTGTTGCAGACGCTCGACCAGGCGTTCGTTGAGGCGCTGCTCCAGCCCGGCGAATTCGCTTTGCAGGTGCGCCAACGGGCTGTCGCTGTGCTTGCCGTCGTCCAGGGCAAAGGTCATGCCCCACACCTGGGCGCGCTCTTCCTTGCTCAGGTTGTCGAAGAACTCCATGAAGCCCGGTACCAGGTCGAGCTTGGTCAGCATCAGGTAGATGGGGAAACGCACGCCCAACTGGGTGTACAGCTCCTGGATACGCAGACGAATCGCGGCGGCATGGGCGGCGCGCTCGGCGTCTGTACCCAGCAGCAAATCCGACAGGCTGATGGCGATAAACGCACCATCGATGGGTCGGCGCGAACGTTGCTTTTTCAGCAGGTCAAGAAAGCCCAGCCACGCGGCTTTATCCACCGTCGAGTTGCTGTCCTGGGTGGTGTAGCGGCCCGCGGTGTCGAGCAAAACGGCCTGATCGGTAAACCACCAGTCGCAGTTACGCGTACCACCGACGCCGCGCACGGCACCGGCGCCCAACTGCGCCGCCAGCGGAAAGTGCAATCCGGAATTGACCAGTGCGGTGGTCTTGCCCGAACCCGGCGGGCCAATGATCACGTACCACGGCAGCTCGTAAAGGTTGCGGCGTTCGTCACCGCCCAGCTTGGCTTTTTTCAGCAGCGTCAGGGCTTCGTCCATGCGCTGGCGCAGGGTCGACAACTCTTCGGCAGTGGCAACACTGTTGGGATCAGCCGGGGTTTCGGCGGCCAGGCTGCGCATCACTTCGGCAGCCTGGCGGCGGGCCTGGATGATGCGGAACACGCGGTAGGCGAGCCACAGCGCAAATACCAGAATGATCAGCGCCCAGCGTCGACCCTCGGGCATCAACACGTCGAGCAACGGCCCGACAAACCAGATGATCAGGCTCAGAGCAATCAGGCCCAGAACGGGGATCACCCAGCGAATCATGAAACTGAAAAACGCCTTCACTCGACGCCCTCCGCCAGTACGGTGATTTCAACCCGACGATTGCGGGCACGGCCTTCGGCAGTACCGTTGCTCGCCAGCGGCTCGGTGTCGCTACGGCCTTCGGCGCTGAAGCGATCAGCCTGGCCGGTCTTGGCCGCGAGGATCTCCAGCACCGACTTGGCCCGGGCTTCGGACAGCGCCCAGTTCGACGGGAAGCGCAGCGTGGCGATCGGGCGGTTGTCGCTATGGCCGGTGACACGCACCTGGCCCTTGACCTTGCGAATGGCATCAGCGATGCGCAGCATCAGCGGCTGGTAAGCATCGACAATGCTGGAGCTGGCGGAGGCGAACAGCTCATCGCCACGAATGGTCACCACCGAACGGTCAACCTTGTCTTCCACGGCCACGCGACCGGCCTTGATGTCTTCGGCCAGGAAGCCGGCCAGGCGCGGCCGCTCGATCACTTTTGGCTGCGCCACCGGACGGTCGATGGCCTGCACCGGGATCTCGCCCAGTGCATGAATGTTTTTAAACACTGGCTCGGCGTCCGAGGCCAGTTTCATGCGCAGGCCAAACAGCAACGCCAGCAGCAGCGCCACGCCGATCGCCACGGCGATCCACGGTGGCATGAACTGCGCCAGGCGATCACGGGCCACGGTCACGCCGCGCCAGTGCGGCGACAGCTCACGCTCGTGTTCACCACGGGCACTGCGAATCGCTGCGGCGGTGCGCTCGCGCAAGGCTTCCAATTGGCTGCGACCGTCGGTCATCACGCGGTAGCGGCCTTCGAAACCCAGGCACATGCACAGGTACAACAGCTCCAACAGGTACAGGCGTTCCCGTGGGCTTTGCAGGCAGTGGTCGAGCAACTGGAAGACCTTTTCACCGCCCCAGGCTTCGTTGTGCACGGTGATCAGCAGGCTTTGCTTGCCCCAATCACTGGTGCTGCCCCACGGCGTGCTCAACACCGCTTCATCCAGGGCGGTGCACAGCGCGTAACGGGCCAGCAGCACTTCGTTGCGCGCCACACCAGCCGCTTCGGCGCGTTCTTCGAACTGGCGCAGATAGGCCAGCAACTGCGCCCGCAGGCTGGCTGGCGCCGGGTGGGCGATGGTGTTGCGCAGCCGCGTCAGCAACGCCAGTAAAGGGCCGGCGGCGCTTTCCAGCGGGTTGAGGCCCTGGCTTTTGCCGGTGAGGATCGGCGCAGCCGGCATCGACAGCGGCGTCGGTTCTGCGCGTGCAGGCTCCGGCGCTCGGCCACCCGGGCGCGGCATGAACTGGGTGCGGTCATCATCATTGGGATGCATCGCGGATTATCCTCGGATCGCCCAGAAGGCCAGGTTCAAGCCCGGGAACTGCCCGGCGATATGGAAGGCAAAGCCGCCGGAATTGCTCAACTGCTGCCAGTGCTCGCTGCCTCGGTCCAGCTCGTAGTAGGTGCTACCGGCGTGGTACGGCAATTGGCGCGGCGCCACCGGCAACGGCAGCAAGCCAATGCCTGGCAGTTGCAGGTTGACCATGTCGCGAATGTGCTCCACCGAACCGACTTTGCTCTGCTGGCCAAAGCGTGCGCGCAGGGTTTCGCCGGGCACATCGGCACGCACCACGAGGATGAAACTGGCGTTGTCGAGCAGGGTCTTGTCGGCCAGCATCGCCACGTGGATACCGTAGGCCTTCTCCACAATCGGGATCGGCGTGGCCTTGCTGTCGATCAGCATCGACAGCGCTTCACGCAGGGCCGCCATCACCGGAGTGAAGCTCAGCGCCAAGTCATCGTGCTGGTATTGCGGGTATTCCTGCGGGCGGCGACCTGAAGTGGAGAAGGTCGAAAACTCACCGGCCAGGCTCACCAGTTCGCTGAAGAAGCGCTCCGGGTGCAGCGGGCTCAACTGGCTCAAATGCTGGATCAGCGGCTGGGCGCGATTGACCAGCTGCAGCAGCATGAAGTCGGCAATCTCCGAAGCGCCGCCAGCGCCGGAGGCCACCACGCGCCCCGCCAGGGCTTCGCCACGCTGGTGCAGCAGGCCGAGCAGTTCACTGCGAAACGCAGTCAGCGGTTTGCTTGCGGTCACATTCAGCACCGGCGGGATGTAGGTGTCGTCGAGCACCAGCGCGCGGTCGGCGCGTTTTTCCTTGATGCGTACCAGGCCAATGGCGGCATAGTCGCTGATGCCGTCCTGCGCCGTCAGCAGGCGCAATGCCCGCGACCCCACGGCTACCGGGGCGCGGTTTTCGAACGGCGCGTTGTCATCGCGCACTTCACGCACCTGGCTGACATAACGCGCAGCTTCCAGGGCTTCGCCTTCCTCAACCGTGTCACGCGCACCGGCACGCTTGAGCGGCAGGGCCAGGTACACCAAGCCGTCGCGCAGGTTGTCGTCGATACTCAACGGGCTCGGCGCCAGGTCATCCTGGGGGATATTGAAGGGCGTGCCATCGGGCAACAGGCCGCGGGCCGATACGATCGCCAGCTTGCCCTGGGCCAGCAGGCCCTGGTCGATCAGCAACTCGGAAAAACCCCAGGCCCCTGCCGACAACGGACGGCTGCGCGCGTCGATCAGGTTTTCCAGGTAACGGTCATGCTGCTGGAAGTGCTGCGTTGCGATGAACATGCCTTCCGACCAGACCACGCGATTGTTCCAGGACATGGGGGCTCCGATTGCTTGTTATTGGGCTGGGCTGGAGGGGGAAACCACGACGTCGGCGCGCACGGCACGCACATCGAGGCTGATCTGGTATTCGCTGGATTGGCGCGGCGCTACGTTGATCACGGCGCGCCATTGCGCGCGGTCCAACTCGCGATAGCCCACCAGCACGCCGATCTGGCGCGTGGCCGGGTTGAGGTCGCGCTGAATGCTCAGTTGCTGGCCGGGTTGCACCACCACTTCATCCTGGTCCAGCAGGTCGAGGCCGAGGGTGGATTGCGCACGGTCAGCCAGCGCGAAGTAATCGGAGCGGGAAAAGGTCGCGGCGTTTTTCAGTTCGAAAATACGCACCCGCACCGGCGCAGCCTGGCCATTGGCGCCGGGGTTGAGCCCGGCGATCGCGTGGAAATGCAACTCGACGGCGGCGCTGTTGGCTTGCGTGTCGGCAGCCGCTTCGGGTTTGGCCGCGTCGTTTGCACACGCGGTCAGCAGCAGCGCGGTAGCGGCTGCGAGTAAAAACCTGGGAATCATCCTGCGTCCTCAATGACGTGTTTAGCTATCCGTTTTATCCATAAGTGCGACGCGCTTTAGCGTCGCTGTCGTGCGCTGTGCTCTTCGTAGGCCCGGCTGAATTCGCGACCGAACAGGTCCTGGAAATCCTCCTGGGCCTCGCGCGAAATGTTGCTGTAGAGCTCGGTAAACTGCTGCCAGTACTGGGCCTGGCGCGAGCCGTTGAAAATGCTCGAAAGGCCACCGGGCTTGCCCATGCGTTCCTCCAACTGCGCCGGTTCAAAGCGCGCGAGCAGGTGTTTGATCGCCGCTTCCACGCCAGCCATCACGGCCAACTGGTGGGCGCGCAGGTCATCGAAACTGTCCCGTACCGCGATGTCCGGCGCCATAAACGCCTGGTTGCCATGACGAAGCAGCAGCAGTAACGCTTCGTCGGCATTCGGGGCGAATTTCAACGGGTTGTTTTCAGCGGGGCGGATCATCGTCTGCTGCATACGGAACTCGCCCTTGAGGCTGGCCCGGGCGCGCAATACGTCGATCAGGCCCTCGACCATCAGCCGGTAGCTGCGGCCGATGCTTTCCATCTGGGCGCTGGCGTCGGCCTGGTCCAGGCGCAACTGGTCGAGACCGGCGCCACGCAGGAAGGCTTGCAAGAGGTCGGTAGGTTGCGCAGCGTCTGCCACGGCCAGCGCAACCGGCTCGACCACGGGCGGCGGAGCAATCGGTGCTGGGGCAATCGGCGCCGGGGCAGGCGCTGCATTGGCGACGGGCGCGGGCGCAGGCGCGTCGCCAAACAGGTCCCAGTCTTCAGGAATGACAGCGCCTTGCACCACCGGTTTCTCGACTACCGGTACAGCAACCGGAGCCGGCGGGCGGAAATCGTGTTGTTCGGATGGCACATGGTCCGCCACAGTGGGCGGCGGCACGGCGGTGGGGCTGAGGAAGTCGAACAGGTCTGGCAGGGTTTCCATCGACGAGGCGCCGTGGAATTGCGGTGCGATCATCGGCGTAGGCGCAGGCGGACTCGCCACAGCGCCCATCAGCGCTTCGAAGCTGTTTGGCGACTCACCGGCAAACGGTTGGCTGTCGACGGCTTGCACGTTGAAGTCGATGCGCGCCTGGATTTCGTAATCGCCGATGCGGATCAACTCGCCATCTTGCAGCGGCTCGCTGTTACCCCGGCGCATACGAATACCGGCCTTGACCAACTCCACACCATTGGTGCTGTTATCGGTTAAGTAATAACGGCCATCTTTGTATTGAATAACGCAATGCTGGGAGGAGACGAGACGCTCAGGATCAGGCAATACCCAGTCATTATCCGAACTGCGACCAATAGCTATCCTGCCCTGATCCATGGACTTTTCAGCGCATTGCCCTGGGGTAATCTTGTGATAACTAGTGATAGTCAAACACAGCGACATCTTGCCTCCTTGCTGATGCATCGCGCGCGGTCTACCCAACGGGCCACGCTTCCCTGAAGATTTGCCCGCGGTCGCGAAAACGACCGCCAAAATCTGCTTTTACCAGCATGATCGCTGATCTTAACTGGCTTGCATGACAAAAATCCTCCATGGGCGCGCCTTTCGACCCGCCAGTCGCACAGGTTGTTAAACACCGCACATCTGTCACAGAGGGCGAATAGCTTACCTTGACAAGGCATAACTACTACACCAAAAATGCACAACTTCTTGAACATCAGTGATGGCGCAGTAGTGGCACTCTGATTGTATGACCAAGAAAACATGCACAGTTCATTGCGCAACTAATGCATGCGTTGCCCGCCTTCCAGCGGGCTGATAAGGAGATCGAACTCAGTGGATGTGCCGTTGCTGCTCACCGCCGTTTCTGCAACTTCGCCCTGTGGCGAAGACATGGAATATGACGCGCAATTTCTGCAATTGGAACGTGATGCCAAGGGCCAGCCCGAACGCAGCATGGGCGACTCGATCCTGCCCGCTGAGCCGCCGGAGTGGCGCAGCATCCAGCAGCAGAGCCTCGACCTGTTGCAGCGCAGCAAAGACCTGCGCATCACTCATTTCCTGCTGCAAAGTTCCCTCGCCTTGCAGGGCGTGGCCGGGCTGGCTGAAGTCCTTGTCCTGATCAACGCCTTGCTGCGCGAATACTGGGCCGACGTGCATCCACGCCTGGATGCCGACGACGACAACGACCCCACCGTGCGCATCAACGCCCTGACCGGCCTGACCTGCGACACCAATATTCGCCTGTTGCGCGAAAGCATCCTGACACGCTCACGCACCTTCGGGCCCGTGAGCCTGCGCGCCGCGCTCAACGCCAGCGGCCTGCAGAGTTTTGCCGATGAGCAACTGGGCAACCAGCAGCTCAACGCTGCATTCCTCGACAGCGACCCCGAGCTGCTGCAAGCCACCCGCGACGCGTTGATCGCAGCGCGTACGGCCTGCGAAGCCATTGAGCAACAGGTCAATGACCAGGTCGGTTCCGCCCAGGGCGTGGACCTCAGCGCCTTGAAGCAGCCGCTCAAGCAGGCCCTGCAAATACTCAATCAAGCGGTGCCCGGCACCGACAGCAGCAGCGAACCCGAGGCCGTCAGTGAAGACAATGCCCCCTCGGTCGATTTCGCCGCTGCGCCCGCAGCCCCTCGCCCGACGGGCGACATCGCTACTCGCGATGACGTGTTGCGCAGCCTCGACAAGATCCTTGCGTACTACACCCGACACGAGCCTTCGAGCCCGCTGCCGGTGTTGTTGAACCGAGCGAAAAATCTGGTGCACGCCGACTTCGCGGCCATCGTGCGCAATCTGATTCCCGACGGCATGTCCCAATTTGAAAACCTGCGCGGCCCGGACAGCGAGTAAGCCGCCGGACCGTGCAGTAACAACACCGTCGCTCAAGCGACCAGGAGCAGCAACGTGGCGAAGCAAAGTTCTCAGAAATTCATCGCGCGCAACCGTGCGCCTCGAGTGCAGATCGAGTACGACGTCGAGCTCTACGGCGCCGAGAAAAAGGTCCAGCTGCCCTTCGTAATGGGTGTGATGGCCGACCTCGCCGGCAAGCCCGCCGAGCCGCTGGCACCCGTGGCCGACCGCAAGTTCCTTGAAGTGGACGTCGACAACTTCGACTCACGCCTCAAGGCCATGCAGCCACGCGTGGCGTTCCACGTACCCAACGAGCTGACCGGCGAAGGCAACCTGAGCCTGGATATCACCTTCGAAAGCATGGACGACTTCAGCCCGGCCGCCGTGGCGCGCAAGGTTGACTCGCTGAACCAGTTGCTCGAAGCCCGCACTCAGTTGGCCAACCTGCTGACCTACATGGACGGCAAGACCGGCGCTGAAGAAATCATCATGAAGGCGATCAAGGACCCGGCACTGCTTCAGGCACTTGCCAGCGCGCCCAAGCCTGCAGGGGAGCAGTAATCATGACTGACAATACCGCCCGCGAAGGCAGCCAGATCCTGGGTGCCACCGAAGAAGCCAGCGAGTTCGCCAACCTGCTGCTGCAAGAATTCAAACCCAAGACCGAGCGTGCCCGCGAAGCCGTGGAAACCGCGGTGCGCACCCTGGCTGAACAAGCCCTGGCGCAAACCGACTTGGTGTCCAACGATGCGATCAAGTCGATCGAATCGATCATCGCCGCCATCGACGCCAAGCTCACTGCCCAAGTCAACCAGATCATCCACCACCAGGATTTCCAACAGTTGGAAAGCGCCTGGCGTGGCCTGCACTATCTGGTCAACAACACCGAGAGCGATGAGCAACTGAAGATTCGCGTGCTCAACATTTCCAAGCCGGAGCTGCACAAGACCCTGAAGAAATTCAAGGGCACCGCGTGGGACCAGAGCCCGATCTTCAAGAAGATGTACGAAGAAGAATACGGCCAGTTCGGCGGCGAACCCTACGGCTGCCTGGTGGGCGATTACTACTTCGACCAGTCGCCACCCGATGTGGAACTGCTGGGCGAGCTGTCGAAAGTCTGCGCCGCCATGCACTCGCCGTTCATCGCGGCCGCATCGCCAACCGTGATGGGCATGGGCTCCTGGCAGGAACTGTCGAACCCACGCGACCTGACCAAGATTTTCACCACCCCGGAATACGCCGGCTGGCGCTCGCTGCGTGAATCGGAAGACTCGCGCTACATCGGCCTGACCATGCCGCGCTTCCTGGCGCGCCTGCCGTATGGCGCCAAGACCGACCCAGTGGAAGCCTTCGCCTTCGAAGAAAACACCGACGGCGCCGACAGCTCCAAGTACACCTGGGCCAACGCCGCCTACGCGATGGCGGTGAACATCAACCGTTCGTTCAAGCACTACGGCTGGTGCTCGCGCATCCGTGGTATCGAGTCTGGCGGTGAAGTGGAAAACCTGCCGGCCCACACCTTCCCTACCGATGACGGTGGTGTGGACATGAAGTGCCCGACCGAAATCGCTATCAGCGACCGCCGTGAAGCGGAACTGGCGAAGAACGGTTTCATGCCGCTGCTGCACAAGAAAAACACCGACTTTGCCGCGTTCATCGGCGCACAGTCGTTGCAGAAACCGGCCGAATACGACGATCCGGACGCCACCGCCAACGCCAACCTGGCCGCGCGTCTGCCGTACCTGTTCGCCACCTGCCGTTTCGCCCACTACTTGAAGTGCATCGTGCGCGACAAGGTCGGCTCCTTCAAAGAGAAGGACGAGATGCAGCGCTGGTTGCAGGACTGGATCCTCAACTACGTCGACGGCGACCCTGCGCACTCCACCGAAACCACCAAGGCCCAGCACCCATTGGCGGCTGCCGAAGTGATCGTGGAAGAAGTCGAAGGCAACCCGGGGTATTACAACTCCAAGTTCTACCTGCGCCCGCACTACCAGCTTGAAGGGCTGACGGTGTCGTTGCGACTGGTATCGAAGCTGCCTTCTGCCAAGAGCGCATAAGTAACTGTTGAACCGGTTCTTCTGTTGGAGCCGGGCTTGCCCGCGATGCAGGCGACGCGGTCTGCCAGCCAGACCGCGGTGATGCTATCGCAGGCAAGCCAGCCCCCCAGAAAAGCACTGCCCCATTGGCGGTAACCCAATATCGTGGCTGAGACCACACAGGGAGAAAACATGGCTGTTGATATTTTCATCAAGATCGGCGACATCAAGGGCGAGTCCATGGACAAGGCCCACAAGGACGAAATCGACGTGTTGAACTGGAGCTGGGGCATGGCCCAGTCCGGCAACATGCACGTTGGCGGTGGCGGCGGTGCGGGCAAGGTGAATATCCA
This sequence comes from Pseudomonas sp. W2Jun17, assembly GCF_023127795.1. Taxonomy (NCBI): domain Bacteria; kingdom Pseudomonadati; phylum Pseudomonadota; class Gammaproteobacteria; order Pseudomonadales; family Pseudomonadaceae; genus Pseudomonas; species Pseudomonas sp. W2Jun17. The sequence goes on from NZ_SPKO01000003.1 coordinate 45,462, forward strand.
GGACCTGTCGCTGACCAAGTACGTCGACAAGGCTTCGCCCAACCTGATGATGCACTGCGCCAGCGGCAAGCACATCGACAAGGTCAAGCTGACCGTGCGCAAGGCCGGTGGCGAAAGCCAGGTCGAGTACATGGTGATCAACCTGGAAGAAGTGCTGGTCACCTCCCTGAGCACCGGCGGCTCGGGCACCGATGATCGCCTGACCGAGAACGTGACCCTGAACTTCGCCCAAGTGATGGTCGACTACCAGCCGCAGAAAGCCGACGGCACCAAAGACGGCGGCGCGATCAAGTTTGGCTGGAACATCCGTTCCAACACCAAGCGCTGATAGCCCCTGTGGCCGTGACCCCGCGCCACGGCCACAGGCATCTTGTCTCTCTCGCAACCCGTCCGTGGAGCTGCTTTGGTGGTAACTGAAATCGCTTCCCGCGACCGTCTGCAACCGTCCCTGCTGGACCGGCTGACCGACGACGACCCGACCAATCCCAAGGAAAGCGCCGACAAACGCGTGCTATCCCTGACCCAATTGAAAGCCTCGGTACTGCGTGACCTGGCGTGGCTGCTCAACACCACCTCGTTACTTGATGCCGATGCGACGCTGCACACCCCGGCCGGTACCTCGGTGGTCAATTACGGCCTGCCGGCACTGGCGGGCAACAGCGTTTCCAGCGTCGACATCAAGGCCCTGGAAGCCCTGATCTACCAGGCCATCGCCACCTTCGAGCCACGCATCCTGCGCCACACCCTGCGGGTCAAAGCCCGTGTCGGCCATGGCGAGATGAACCACAACGCCCTGAGTTTCGAGATTGAGGGTGACCTGTGGGCGCAGCCAGTGCCGTTGCGCCTGCTGCTGCAAACCGACCTGGACCTGGAGTCCGGCCACGTACGCGTGGTCAATGCCGACCAGCGGAGACGCCCATGAATCCGCGCCTGCTGGAGCTGTACAACCAGGAACTGCACCACGTGCGCGAAAGCGCCGCCGAGTTCGCCAAGGAATACCCGAAAATCGCCAGTCGGCTGACCCTGTCCGGTATGGACTGCGCCGACCCCTACGTCGAACGCTTGCTTGAAGGCTTTGCCTACCTCACGGCCCGGGTGCAGCTCAAGCTCGACGCCGAGTACCCGACCTTCACCCACAACCTGCTGGAAATCGCCTACCCGCACTACCTGGCGCCCACCCCGTCGATGACCGTAGTGCAATTGCAGACCGACCCGGATGAAGGCTCCCTGGCCAGCGGTTTCCCCCTGCCCCGCGACACGGTACTGCGCGCCGCCCTGGGCCGCGAAACCCAGACCTGCTGCGAGTACCGCACCGCACATCCGGTGACGCTGTGGCCCTTGCAGGTCAGTCACGCCGAATACTTCGGCAACCCCGCCGCCGTGCTCGGTCGCCTGGCCGCCAGTGAGCCGAAGGCCAAGGCGGGGTTGCGCCTGACCTTGCGCACCGGCGCCGAATTGCCGTTCAGCAGCCTTGAGCTGGATAACCTGCCGCTGTACCTCAGTGGTGCCGACGAGCAGCCATTCCGCCTCTACGAACAACTGCTGGGCAATGCCTGCGCGGTGTTTGCACGCCAACCCGGCGGCGATTGGGTTGAGCGTTTGCCCCAAGACGCGTTGCGCTCCCGTGGGTTTGACGATGCCGACGCGGCGATGCCGGTAGTGGCGCGGGCGTTCCAGGGCTACCGGTTGTTGCAGGAATACTTCGCCCTGCCCCACCGCTTCCTGTTCGTCGAGTTCGCCGAGCTGGGCCGGGCGGTCAAGCGTTGCGACGGCCAGGAGCTGGAACTGATCGTGCTGTTCGACCGCCACGAACCGAGCCTGGAAGGCAGCGTTGGCGCAGCGCAGTTTTTGCCCTTCTGCACCCCCGCGATCAACCTGTTCCCAAAACGTGTAGACCGCATCCACTTGTCTGACCGGGTCAACGAACACCACGTGATCGCCGACCGCACGCGGCCGATGGATTTCGAGATTCACTCGTTGAGCGGCATCACCGGCCACGGCACCGGGCCGGAGCAGCCGTTTTTACCCTTCTATGCAGTGCGTGATCCGTCGCGTTATGGCCGTGACCAGGCTTACTACACGGTGCGCCGCGAGCCACGCGTGCTGTCCAGCGACCAGCGCCGCAACGGTCCGCGCTCCACCTACGTGGGCAGCGAAACCTTTGTCAGCCTGGTGGACAGCCGCCAGGCGCCCTACGGCCATGATTTGCGCCAGTTGGGCGTCACGGCGCTGTGCACCAACCGTGACTTGCCGCTGTTCATGAGCGTGGGCAATGGCAAGACCGATTTCACCCTGGCCGACAGCGCCCCGGTGCTTTCAGTGCGTTGCGTCGCAGGCCCCAGCCGCCCACGCGCCAGCCATGCCCACGATGCCAAGGCCTGGCGCCTGATCAGCCAGCTGTCGCTCAATTACCTGTCTTTGAGCGAACAGGGCCAGGGTGCCGGCGCCCTGCGTGAGTTATTGCGCCTGTACGGCGACAGCAACGACGCCGCCCTGCAATTGCAGATCGAAGGCTTGCGCGAAGTCAGCAGCAAGGCGGTGACCCGGCGCCTGCCGATGCCTGGCCCGATCGTATTTGGCCGGGGCCTGGAAATCACCCTGCAATTCGATGAAAACGCGTTTCGCGGCACCGGTGTGTTTCTACTCGGTGCGGTGTTGGAGCGCTTCCTGGCACGTTATGTGTCGATCAACAGCTTTACCGAAACGGTGATCCGTACCACCGAACGCGGCGAGATCATGCGATGGAAAGCCAAGCCCGGACGGCGTCCGACCCTGTGAGTACCCTGGATGCGATGCATCAGGAGCCCTGGGAATATGACTTCTTCCAGGCGCTGCGACGTATCGAGTGCGAATCGCCGGACCTGCCGCGCCTGGGCCATTCCCTGCGCCTGGCGGATGACCCGTTGCGCCTCGGGCAACAGGCCGATTGCACCTTCGCGCCGGCCACGCTGGCGTCGGTCGACCCCGGCGGCGACGGCAAGCCGGCGCGCCTGGAGCAGTTCTTCTTCGGTCTCGGCGGCCCCAACGGCCCGCTGCCGCTGCATATCACCGAGTACGTGCGCGAGCGTCAGCGCAATAACGCCGACAGCACCAGCAAGCAGTTCCTGGATGTGTTCCACCATCGCTTGCTGACGCTGTTCTACCGAGCCTGGGCCGAGGCACGTCCGACGGTCAGCCACGACCGGCCGGACGATGACTACTGGTCCGCACGCCTCGCCGCCCTGAGTGGGCGGGGTATGCCGAGCCTGCTCAATCAGGGGTTGATTGCCGATACCGCCAAGCTGCACTACAGCGGCCACCTGTCGGCGCAAACCCGCTACCCGGACGGTTTGAAGGCGATCCTCGGCGAGTATTTCGGCCTGCCGGTAGCGATCGAGGAATACGTCGGCCAATGGCTGGAATTGCCCGAGCGCAGCCGCGTCGGTGTGAGCGCCAACCAGTTGGGCGTGGACTTTTGCCTGGGCCGCTTTGTGTGGGACCGCCAGCATAAATTCCGCATTCGCCTGGGCCCACTCAAGCTGGACGACTACATGGGGATGCTGCCTGGTCATCAACCGTTCAACGAACTGGTGGCCTGGGTGGCCGAGTACCTGGGCCATGAACTGGACTGGGACCTGAACCTGGTTTTGCAACAACCCGAAGTTCCGGCACTGCAACTCAACGGCCAGTTCCGCCTGGGTTTCAATACCTGGCTCGGCCAACCTGCGCATGACGCCAACGACCTAATCCTGGCCCGGCATTACGCCGACCACGCCACCACCTCAAGGAATCCAGAGCATGGGTGAAATCAGTCGCGCCGCACTGTTCGGCAAACTCAACAGCGTGGCCTACAAGGCCATCGAAGCCGCCACCGTGTTCTGCAAGTTGCGGGGCAATCCGTATGTGGAGCTGGCCCACTGGTTTCACCAGTTGCTGCAATTGCAGGACTCGGACCTGCACCGCATCATCCGCCAGTTCAACCTGGAACCGGCGCGCCTGGCCCGTGACCTTACCGAGGCCCTGGACCGCCTGCCACGCGGCTCGACCTCCATCACCGACCTGTCCTCCCACGTGGAAGAAGCGGTGGAACGTGGCTGGGTGTACGGCAGCCTGATGTTTGGCGAAAGCCAGGTGCGCACCGGTTACCTGGTGCTGGGCATTCTGAAAACGCCGAGCCTGCGCCACGCGCTGCTGGGCTTGTCCGCCGAATTCGACAAGATCAAGGCCGAAGCCTTGAGCGAGCGCTTTGACGAGTATGTCGGCGACTCGCCGGAAAATGCCTTGAGCGCCAGCGATGGTTTCAATGCTGGAGCAGTGCCGGGTGAAGCCAGTGGTGCGATGGCGCCGAGTGCGATGGGCAAGCAGGAAGCCCTCAAGCGCTTCACCGTCGACCTGACCGAACAGGCCCGCAGCGGCAAGCTCGACCCTATCGTCGGCCGTGACGAAGAGATTCGCCAACTGGTGGATATCCTCATGCGTCGGCGCCAGAACAACCCGATCCTCACCGGTGAGGCCGGGGTGGGCAAGACCGCCGTGGTCGAAGGTTTCGCCCTGCGCATCGTCGCCGGTGATGTGCCGCCCGCCTTGAAAGACGTGGAACTGCGTAGCCTCGACGTGGGCCTGCTGCAAGCCGGCGCCAGCATGAAGGGCGAGTTCGAACAGCGCCTGCGCCAGGTCATTGAAGACGTGCAGGCGTCGCCCAAGCCGATCATCTTGTTTATCGACGAAGCCCATACCCTGGTGGGCGCCGGTGGTGCCGCCGGCACTGGCGACGCGGCCAACCTGCTCAAGCCCGCCCTCGCCCGTGGCACCTTGCGTACCGTGGCCGCCACCACCTGGGCCGAGTACAAGAAGCACATCGAAAAAGACCCGGCCCTGACCCGTCGCTTCCAGGTGGTGCAAGTGGCTGAGCCGTCGGAAGACAAAGCGCTGCTGATGATGCGCGGCGTGGCCTCGACCATGGAAAAACACCACCAGGTGCAGATCCTCGATGAAGCCCTGGAAGCCTCGGTGAAGCTGTCGCACCGCTACATCCCGGCGCGCCAGTTACCGGACAAGTCCGTTAGCCTGCTGGACACTGCCTGCGCCCGTGTCGCCATCAGCCTGCACGCAGTGCCCGCCGAAGTGGACGACAGCCGTCGCCGCATCGAAGCGCTGGAAACCGAACTGCAAATCATCGCCCGCGAACAGGCCATCGGCATTGCCATTGGTACGCGCCAGAGCAACAGCGAAGCCCTGTTGAGCACCGAGCGCGAGCGCCTGGCGACCCTGGAAAACCGTTGGGCCGAAGAGAAAGCCCTGGTGGATGAACTGCTCGCCACCCGTGCCACCTTGCGCGAAAAGGCCGGCGTCGTAGATAGCGGCAGCGATGAACTCCGCACGCAACTGATCGACCTGCAACAACGCCTCACCGCCCTGCAAGGCGAAACCCCGCTGATCCTGCCGACCGTGGATTACCAGGCCGTGGCCTCGGTGGTCGCCGACTGGACCGGCATCCCGGTGGGCCGCATGGCGCGCAACGAACTGGAGACCGTGCTCAACCTCGACCAGCATCTGAAAAAACGCATCATCGGCCAGGACCACGCGCTGCAAATGATCGCCAAGCGCATCCAGACCTCCCGTGCCGGCCTCGACAACCCGAGCAAGCCGATTGGCGTGTTCATGCTCGCCGGCACCTCGGGTGTGGGCAAGACCGAAACCGCCCTGGCACTGGCCGAAGCCATGTACGGCGGCGAGCAGAACGTCATCACCATCAACATGAGCGAGTTCCAGGAAGCCCACACCGTGTCCACCCTCAAGGGTGCGCCACCGGGCTATATCGGCTACGGCGAAGGCGGCGTGCTGACCGAAGCGGTGCGGCGCAAGCCCTACAGCGTGGTGCTGTTGGACGAGGTGGAAAAAGCTCACCCGGACGTGCATGAGATCTTCTTCCAGGTGTTCGACAAGGGCGTGATGGAAGACGGCGAAGGCCGAGTGATCGACTTCAAGAATACCCTGATCCTGCTGACTACCAACGCCGGTACCGAGCTGATCTCCCACGTCTGCAAGGACCCGGCGAACATTCCCGAGCCGGAAGAAATCGCCAAGGCCCTGCGCCAGCCGTTGCTGGAGATTTTCCCACCGGCGCTGCTGGGACGTTTGGTGACCATTCCCTACTACCCGCTGAGCGACGAGATGCTCAAGGCGATCACGCGCCTGCAACTGAACCGCATCAAGAAGCGCGTGGAGAACACCCACAAAGTCGCCTTTGACTACGACGATGCGGTGGTCGATTTGATCGTCTCGCGCTGCACTGAAACCGAAAGCGGTGGGCGCATGATCGACACTATCCTCACCAACAGCCTGCTGCCGGACATGAGCCGTGAGTTCCTCACGCGCATGTTGGAAGGCAAGGCGCTGGCGGGGGTGCGGATCAGCAGCCGGGATAATGAATTGCACTACGACTTCAGCGACGCAGATTGACCTGACGGGACACGGTCAAAATGTGGGAGCTGGCTTGCCTGCGATAGCGGTGTATCAGTCAACATCAATGTTGAATGTTCAATTGCTATCGCAGGCAAGCCAGCTCCCACATTGGATTCGGTTTCTTCAGTTATTACGACACTTACGGGTTAACCGATGCTATTCAACCAAGCCTCACGCCTGGCCAAGATCACCAGCCCTCTCGGGCCGGATGTGCTGTTGCTCAACGAAATGGGCGGCGGTGAAGAGTTAGGAAGGCTGTTCAACTATGAGCTGCAACTGACGTCCCTGGACGCCAACATCGACCTCAACCAGTTGCTCGGCAAGCCCATGAGCGTGGGCCTGCAACTGGCGGACGGTGGCGAGCGGCACTTTCACGGCATCGTCGCGCGTTGCAGCCAGAACATCGACCAGGGTCAGTTCGCCAGTTACCAGGTCACCCTGCGCCCATGGCTGTGGTTGCTCAGCCGCACCTCCGATTGCCGGATTTTCCAGAACCTGAGCATCCCGCAGATCATCAAGCAGGTGTTCCGCGACCTGGGTTTTTCCGATTTCGAAGACGCCCTGAGCCGACCGTATCGCGAGTGGGAATACTGCGTGCAGTACCGCGAGACCAGCTTCGATTTCGTCAGCCGCCTGATGGAACAAGAAGGCATCTACTACTTCTTTCGCCATGAACAGGATCGCCACGTTCTGGTGCTGGCCGACGCCTATGGCGCCCACACCACGGTGCCGGGCTACGGATCGATCCCCTACTACCCCAAGGACGAGCAGCAACGCGAACGCGACCATATGCACAACTGGCACTTGGCGCAGGAGGTGCAGCCGGGTTCGCTGGAGCTCAACGACTACGACTTCCAACGCCCCAGCGCGAGCATCGACGTGCGCTCGGCCATGCCGCGCCCACACACCGGCGGCGACTATCCGCTGTACGACTACCCCGGCACCTACGTGCAAAGCGCCGACGGCGAACACTACGCACGTACCCGCATCGAAGCCCTGCAAACCCTGCACGAGCAGATCGAGTTCGCCGGCAATGCGCGTGGCCTGGGGTCGGGCCACCTGTTCAGCCTCACCGGCTTCAGTCGTCAGGATCAGAACCGCGAATACCTGATCGTCGGCTGTCGCTACTACATCGTCCAGGAAAGCCTGGAGAGCGGCGGCGGCTCCGGTTCGGCGCAATTCGAAAGCAGCCTGACCTGCATCGACGCCCAACAGAGTTTCCGCCCACTGGCCAACACCCATCGCCCTATCGTCAAAGGCCCGCAGACTGCATTGGTGGTGGGCCCCAAAGGCGAGGAAATCTGGACCGACCAGTACGGCCGCGTGAAGGTGCATTTCTACTGGGACCGCCACGACCAATCCAACGAGAACAGCTCGTGCTGGATCCGTGTGTCGCAATCCTGGGCCGGCAAGAACTGGGGCTCGATGCAGATTCCACGAATCGGCCAGGAAGTGATCGTCAGCTTCCTTGAAGGCGATCCGGACCGCCCGATCATCACCGGGCGGGTGTACAACGCCGAGCAGACTGTGCCTTACGACCTACCGGAAAACGCCACCCAGAGCGGCATGAAAAGCCGCTCCAGCAAAGGCGGCACGCCGGCCAACTTCAATGAAATCCGCATGGAGGACAAGAAGGGTCTGGAGCAGTTGTATATCCATGCCGAGCGCAATCAGGACATCGTGGTGGAGGTGGATGAAAGCCACTCGGTGGGGCATGACCGCAACAAGAGTATTGGCCATAACGAGACGGTGACCATCGGCAGCAATCGTCTGCGGGTTGTGCGCAACAACGACACGGTGATCGTGGGTGGCGCCAAGTCCGACAGCGCCGCCACGCACTACACCATCGAGGCCGGCGAGAGTATTCGCCTGGTGTGCGGCGACAGTGTGATCGAGCTCAAGGCAGGCGGGGATATCAACCTGACCTGCGGCTCGTTCAACCTGTTTTCCACCGGCAGCAGCAAGATCCAGACAAAGGGCAAACTGGACATCAACCTGGGCAGTGACAAGGGCACATCGCCCGGCGCCCAGGGCGTGCAAGACACGATCAAGTCCGCCGTCGAATCAAAATTCCCCGGCAAGCCCGGCGCTGGTCAATAACGAGACTTCTTCACCATGAATTACCTGATCAACGAAGCCCAATTCACCCTGCCCGATGCCGAGGTACAGGACACCTCGATCAATATCCTCAAGTTCGCCAAGCTGGGCACCACCCTAGTGGTGAGCCGCAGCCCGTTGGCGGACGGCGAGAGCCTGCAAAGCAATTTCGAAGGCCAGCTGAAAAAACTCGAGCAGCAGGTCAAGGATCTGCGCTATTCCCCTGCACAAGCGGTCAAGGTCGGTCCGACGCAGGACATCGACGCCTTTGAAGTACAGAACCGTTTCAACAAAGGCAGCGACAACATTTACCAATATCAGCTGGCAATGCAGATACCCGGCACCCGCCAACTGATTGCACTGAGCTACGTCAAGACCCAGCCCCTGGGCCCTGCCGAGGCGGCTCATTGGGCAACGCTGAAAAACACGCTCAATTTTACTGCTACGCCCTGAGTCGAGCCTGAGCGATGAGTGACGATCTTTGGGCTGCCCGCGAAGGCGACGCACTGCTGCACACCTCGGTGATGGCCGATATTCTCGGCGGTGTGCTGGAAGTGGCCGCCTATGCGGCGATCACTACTGTGGGCTGCCTGGCCGTTGCCGGAGCGGTGTTCCTCGCGACCGGTGCAACCATTGCCACAGGCGGTGTTGCATTGGTTTTGGTGGTCGGCGCGGTCGTCGGCATCACCGCGGGCCTCACGGGGGCGGACCTGAAGATATCCAGTTGGTGCGAGTCCGCCGCCAACTGGGTGTTCCCGCCGGTGATCGATGCGTTCATCACCAGCGGCTCGCACAACGTGTTCATCAATGGCAAAAAGGCTGCCCGCGCTGCCGGCAAGATGACGGCTGTGCCCGTCGCGCCCAGCGAGCCGCCAGCGCCAAGCTTCCTGGATATGGCCGGGGAGTTTTTCTCGCAGATGTGGCGCCCGACTGTCGCCTCGCCTGCGCCCGGCACAGAGCCGTGCCCGCTGGATACCGTGGGGTGCAACAAGCACCCGCCGATGCCGCTGCAATTCATTGCCGAGGGTTCCAGCTCGGTATTCATCAATGGTCAGCCGGCGGCACGCAGCGGGGATCGCAGTACCTGTGACGCCAAGATTGGCACGGCTGAGGGTCTGATTTCGCCGGATGTGCGCATTGGTGGCGAGACCATTGTGGTGCAGGAGATTCGTAGCGGGAAAACGCCGGGGGTGGGGCTGGCGATTGCCGTGGTGATGGCATTGCGGGGCAATGTGAAGTGTTTCTGGACCAAGCTGCCGTGCATGATCGGAAGTGCGCTGGTGGGGGGAGCGATTTCTTATGGGACCGCCAAGGTCACCTCTGCGCTCAAGGGCGCCATGAATGGCTCGCCCAATCCGGTGCACAGCGCGACGGGGGCCAAGATCCTGGGCGGGGACGAGGAACTGGACTTCACGTTGCCGGGATTGCTCCCGATAGATTGGCAGCGCTTTTACAGCAGCCTCGACACACGCCGGGACGGCCTATTTGGCGCTGGATGGAGCGTCGCGTATGAGGTGTCGATCGAGATAGAAGCAGACGAAAACCTGGTCTACATCGACGAACAAGGACGCCGCCTGGAGATCGGTTACATCCCGTTGTCCGGCGGAGGGTTCGATCCGGGCCAAGGCCTTGCAGTCAGGCGCAGTGGCGACGGCGCGGTATTGGTCGAAAGCATCGACGGCCTGTATCGCCTGTTCGAGCCCGACCCGCTGAACAGCTCGCGGATGCGCTTGCATCTGCTGGGTGATCGTAATGAGGGCCGGATTTTCCTCGACTACGACAGTCAGGGCCGACTGTATCGCCTGCGCGACACCCACGACTTGATGCATGTAGAACTGAACTACGCGGCTGAACACCCTAGGCGTGTGAGCCACATCGAACGGCGTTACCTGCGCCAGGACCATTTCGATGCACGCAGCGACGTACTTGTCAGTTATCGCTATGACAGCAACGGCGATCTTGCCGAAGTATTGGATGCCCAAGGCACAACCCTTCGACTCTTTGCCTACGACAGCGGCAGGCGCATGGCCGAGCACCAATTGCCGAGTGGTTTGCGCTGTTTCTACCAATGGGCTGAAGTACCAGGGCCAGACGGCCCGGAATGGCGCGTCAGCCGGCACTGGACCGACGCGGGCGATGAATACCGCTTCGATTACGATCTGGACGCCGGCATTACCCGCGTGACCGACGGCCTGATGCGGGTCAGCACGCGGCATTGGAACCCGCAGTTCCAGATCACTCGCTACGTCGATAACCTGGGCCATACGTGGCAGTTTGAATGGAGCGAAGATCGCCAGTTGCTCGGCGCGATTGACCCGCAAAACGGCCAGTGGCGTTTCAACTATGACGCATCCGGCAACCTGAGCGCCGTCATCGATCCGCTGTCCAGAACCCGCGGCACGCAGTGGCTGGAACACTGGGCATTGCCCCAAGTGGAAACCGATCCGGCAGGCAACAGTTGGCATTATCGCTACGACCAGCGTGGCAACTGCATCGAAGAAATCGACCCCTTGGGAAACCGTACGCGTTACGTCTATGACGGTTTCGGTCAGCCGGTGCAAATCATCGACGCCACGGAAAAGACCAGAACGTTGCATTGGAACGAGTGGAGCCAACTGGTCGAAGAAGTGGATTGCTCGGGTTATCCGACTCGTTATCAATACGATGCGTTTGGCAATCTGGTAGTGCAGACCAATGCCGAAGGTGAGTCGGTGCGCTACCGATACGGACCTCAGGGACTATTGCTGGAATGCCAGCTTCCCGACGGTCGCGTGGAGCAATTTCAACGTAGCACCAATGGTTATCTGACGGTTTATATCGACCCGGCCGGTAGCACCACGCGCTATGCCTATGACGTACGCGGCCTGGTCAAGCAACGCTGGGATGCGCATAACCGCACGGTCATGTTCGATCATGACGCCTACGGGCGACTTCGCAAGCTGACAAACGAGAACGGAGAAAGCTACCGCTTTGAATGGGACGCGGCCGACCGTATGGTGCAGCAGCAAGACCTCGACCAGAGTCGGCGCTGCTACACCTATGATTCGCTGGATGATGTCGTAGCCGTGGACTACCTGCCGGGGATGGAAGGCGAACCGGTAGCTGCGTTGTCACACCAGTTTCAGCGAGATCCGATTGGGCGCCTGGTCAGCAAAGTCACTGCGGACGGCACCACCGTTTATGAGCATGATCTGAACGATCAACTGGTGGCCGTCACCTTCACCGCGCTTGACGGCGCAGAACAGGTACTGGGTTTCAGCTATGACGCGCTGGGACAACTGCTGCAGGAGCAAAGCACAGCGGGGTCCTTGCAGCATCACTACGACGAATTGGGCAACCTGATTCAGACCCGGTTGCCCGACGGACGATGGCTGAACCGCCTCTACTACGGCAGTGGCCACCTGCATCAGTTGAATCTCGATGGTAAGGTCATCAGCGACTTCGAGCGGGATCGTTTGCACCGCGAAGTGCAGCGCACTCAGGGCCAACTCAAGACGAGTACCGCCTATGATCGAAATGGACGGGTTCGCTCGCGACAGCGCCGTAGTATTGACCAACCGTGGCAGTTGCCACCGTTGGTTGAGACTGAATACTGCTACGACCCCAGCGATAACCTGATCGGGCGTCGTCGTACTGACCGTCAAGAGCTTCTGGGCTACGACAGTACGGGACGCATCCTCGTCAACCACCAAGTAGGACACAGCGAAACCTACGCCTATGATGCTGCCTCCAATTTGCTCGACGGCCCGACCCAAGGTGGTCTGGTAAGGCATAACCGCCTGCTCACCTATCAAGACAAACGTTACAAGTACGACGCCCTTGGGCGGATGATCGAGAAAAGCAGCACGGCGCGGGGGTTGCAACGGTTTACTTACAATGCCGAGCATCGCTTGATCGAAGTGCGTAGCCAGAAAGGCGCGCTGAACACGATTGTGAGGATGGTGTACGACCCCCTTGGGCGGCGTATTGGCAAAACCGAGCACGATGCCAATGAGCTCTGCCTGGGAGAAACACGCTTCGACTGGGATGGCTTGCGTCTTCTACAGGAACATCGGCATAGCCAGACCAGCCTCTATCTATATGACAATCACAGCTATGACCCGCTAGCTCGCGTGGACGGTACGGGGAAACACCAGTGTGTGCGGTATTACCACAATGACCTGAACGGACTGCCAGAGTACCTCACCGAGACTGATGGGCTCATAGTTTGGCAAGCGCGCTACAAAGTATGGGGCGCCCCTCTTGAAGAGGTGCGCGAAGCGTACTTCATCGAGGAGCAGAACCTGCGATTCCAGGGTCAGTATCTTGATCGAGAAACCGGGTTGCATTTCAATACTTTGCGGTATTACGACCCCGACATTGGCCGTTTTACGACACCTGACCCTATAGGTCTGGCAGGTGGTTTGAATCTTTACGCTTATGCCTCGAACCCGCTGACTTGGATCGATCCTCTTGGACTTAACCCAGCGCTCCTGGAGGCGCTTGGCGCGGATGCAAAATCAGTCGGTGTTTATCGATTTACTGACAAAAATGGCAAGCTCTACGTAGGTTCCACTACTGATCAAACCTTCGGCTCAAGACTGAGTCAGCATGTCGCTTCCGGAAAACTGCCGGCTGACAAAATCAGCTCGGTACAGTTACACAGTATGAACGGGGCCACCGCCCAGGAAATCTATAAGGTCGAAGCCAGTGAAATTGTGCGAAATGGCGGCAGGAGCGTAGACGGCGGGAAAACCTCTAACCTTCGAGCGCCTGCCGGTACACGTGAGCTATTCAAAAACCCCAACTGGGTCGCAACAGAAAAATCTAAACCATCACGATTCGGAAAATGTGGCTAAGGAGTCAAAAATGGGCGCCTGGAATTACAACCCTTGGGAAAACGATGAAGCCGCGGACTGGTTTCAGGAATTCTGGAAACAACAAAATTTTGCGGTCTTGATCAACGAAATCAGCCAGTTTAATCCCGCTGAAGAACGTTATGACGCCTTTAGGGCTGCCTGTTATCTATTACAAACCCTAGGCAACCCCTATATATGGCCAGCCGAGTATCTGGCAGAACTCAAACCCCTGATCGAGCAGGCTATTTCAATTCTGACCCAACTGATTGACCCGCCCAATGACGAATGGGGGTTTCTTGATATGTGGGGCGACAGCGCCGATGTTATCAACGCCGTGGAGGAACAAATCGACGCTCTGAAAATGCGATTAGGCGAGCTGGCTTAATCTGGCATACGTATCGGCACCCAACAAAAATGGGCACCCGACCCAGTCGGCGTGCCCATTTTCTTTACCGCCCCGCCTCCCTTCGAGACGGTACCGCTTAACTTACGGGTTGACGCTGTCTTTGAGCGACTTGCCCGGTTTGAACGCGACGGTGTTGCTTGCCTTGATCTTCACAGGCTCACCGGTTTGCGGGTTCTTGCCGGTGCGGGCGCCGCGGTGGCGTTGCAGGAAGGTGCCGAAACCCACCAGGGTGACGCTGTCCTTGCGGTGCAGGGCGCCGGTGATTTCTTCGAGTACGGCGTTAAGGACGCGGTTGGCCTGCTCTTTGGTGAGGTCTGCTTTTTCAGCGATGGCGGCTGCGAGATCTGGTTTACGCATAAATGAAGCCTCTTTGACGGTTTTTTGTTGTTATGTCCGTGCTGCTCTCTGGTGGAGCAGCGCCCAAGGCGCCGCAGGCTCTACTCTGCGGCAGACGGGAGTGAGGATGGCACGCCCTCGCACGCTCCGCCAGTCTCCCGGCGACCTTTCTACAGGCGAAACGGTGCTGATTCCGACAGAACGGCTGGCATTTACGCCAGCAATGGCGGAAGTTCTTTGTTCAGGGCCAGTTTTTCCATGACGGCGCTGCCGGTCAGCGCGTATCCCAGCAGGCGGCCGCTGGCGTCGCGACACAGGGCCTTGATGTCGGCGCCCTGCCCTTCGACGCTCCACACACCTTCGGTGCCCCGTGGCGCAGGTGACACCACCAGCGGGCAGACCGGGGTTTTCACGGTGACCGGCATAGGCCCATAGCTCACCGCCGTGGCGTTGCCGGCCAAGGTTTGCGCCAGGGCACGGGCGCAGCTCATCAGTGGCATCACGTACAGCAGGTTCAAGCCGTCGACCTCGGCGCAGTCGCCCAGGGCGTAGATGTTGGCGTGGGACGTCTTGAGGTGACGGTCCACCATGATCCCGCGATTGATTTGCAGGCCGGCGGCGGCGGCCAGGTCTACACGAGGACGCAGGCCGATGGCGGACACCACCAGGTCACAGTGGATCACATCACCGTCCGACAGGTGCGCCTCAAGGCCATCAGCCGTGCGTTGCAGGCGATTGAGCACCGGGCCCAGGTGGAAACGCGCGCCGATGCCTTCCAGCCCGGCTTGCACCGCTGCGGCAGCCGCCGGGTGCAGCAGGGTCGGCATGACCTGCTCACAGGGTGCGACCAGGTCGATTTCATAGCCGCCGAGGATCAGGTCGTTGGCAAATTCGCAGCCGATCAGGCCAGCGCCAAGCAACAACACGCGACGTTTGCCGGCAGCCGCGGCGCGAAAGCGCGCGTAGTCTTCCAGGTCGTTGATCGGAAAAATCAGTTCAGCCCCATCGCCTTCAACCGGTACGCGCACGGTTTCTGCGCCCCAGGCCAGGACCAGGTCGCGGTAGGCCACCGCTTCCTCGCCGATCCACAGGCGCTTGTGGCCTGCGTCGATGCCGCTGACACGTGTATGGGTGCGCACTTCGGCCTTGAGCTGCTCGGCCATGGCGCCGGGTTCGGCCATGCTCAGGCCATCGGCTTCCTTGTTCTTGCCAAAGCCGGTGGAGAGCATGGGCTTGGAGTAGGAGCGCCCGTCATCCGCGGTGATCAGCAGCAATGGGGTCTCGCTGTCGAGCTTGCGAAACTCCCGGGCTACGTTGTAACCGGCCAATCCTGTGCCGATGATCACGACGGGTGCGTTCATTCCTTTCTCCTTGTAGTACGTGTCTTAAACTAAGAATTAGCCGATTTCGATCATTTCGAAATCCATTTTGCCCACGCCGCAGTCCGGGCACAGCCAGTCTTCCGGGACGTCTTGCCACAGCGTGCCCGGAGCTATTCCGTCATCCGGCCAGCCGTCCGCTTCGTTGTAGATCAAGCCACAGACGATACATTGCCACTTCTTCATTACGTGCTTCCTCAAGTCCAGGCATTTTGGCCGGCGGTCGATGGATCCAGCGTTGCCGCACGGCTCAGGGCGTTTTGTACTGATCGAGGCCGGCAGATGCAAGCACGATCGACGCAAACGGCCGGTTTGGCGCGGCAAAAGTTCAGGGTGCCATGGTAAGCTCACCGCCTCTTTTGCTGCCAATACTGACTCACCGTGCCGCACTCAATCGCCCCTTCCGATGCTTGCCAATGGCTGACCCAGAGCCTTCTGAGTCCCTTGCCCACGCCCTTGACCCTCAACTGGCTGTTTGACGAAGGCTCGCTGACGCGACGGCTGACAGGGCTGTCCAACGACGGTTTCAGCGTGACGCCGCTGTTCGAAGGCTGGCAGCCATTGCGCGACGATGAATGTGCCGCCCTGGGCCTGGCCCCGGCCAGCATCGGCTGGGTGCGCGAGGTGTACCTGCGTGGGCATGACCAGCCGTGGGTGTTTGCCCGCAGCGTGGCGGCGCGCAGTGCCTTGCAGGGCGACGGGCTGCACATGGACGAGCTGGGCAGTCGCTCGCTGGGGGAGCTGTTGTTCTGCGACCGCGCCTTTACCCGCCAGGCCATCGAAGTGTGCCATTACCCTCGCCCATGCCTGCCGGCAGCGGACCAGACCGACGGTTTGTGGGCGCGCCGCTCTCGCTTCGATCGCGGCGCGCTGAGCGTGCTGGTGGCAGAAGTCTTCCTGCCGAGTTTCTGGCACGCGCTGCATGACCATCCGGAGAACTGCTGATGTATCAACGTCTGCTCAAGTCCTTGAACCGCCTGAACCCCAGGGCCTGGGATTTCATTCAGTTGACGCGCATGGACAAGCCCATTGGCATCTACCTGTTGCTGTGGCCGACATTGTGGGCACTGTGGATCGCCGGCAAGGGCTCGCCGTCGCTGCTTAATATCGTGATTTTCGTGTTGGGCGTGGTGCTGACCCGCGCCGGTGGCTGCGTGATCAATGATTGGGCTGACCGCAAGGTCGATGGCCATGTGAAGCGCACCGAGCAACGCCCACTGGTGAGCGGCAAGATCAGCTCGAAAGAGGCATTGGTGTTTTTTGCCGTGTTGATGGGTATCAGCTTCCTGCTGGTGCTGCTGACTAACGCCAGCACTATCCTGCTATCCCTGGGCGGCCTGGCGCTGGCAGCCAGCTACCCGTTCATGAAGCGCTACACCTATTACCCGCAGGTAGTGCTGGGCGCGGCGTTTTCCTGGGGCATGCCGATGGCGTTTACCGCCGAGACCGGCCATCTGCCCGCTACCGCGTGGTTGCTGTATATCGCCAACCTGTTGTGGACCGTGGGCTACGACACCTATTACGCCATGACCGACCGTGATGACGACTTGAAGATCGGGGTGAAATCCACCGCCATTCTGTTTGGTGATGCTGATCGCGTGATCATCCTGACCCTGCAAGGGCTGTCGCTGGTGTGCCTGTTGCTGGCCGGCACGCGGTTTGAACTGGGGGGTTGGTTCCAACTGGGGTTGCTGGCGGCGGCGGGCTGTTTTGCCTGGGAGTTCTGGTACACCCGGGACAGGGACCGTATGAAGTGCTTCAGGGCGTTCTTGCATAACCATTGGGCGGGGTTGGCGATTTTTGTCGGGATTGTGGTGGATTACGCGGTTCGGTAGTGCAGGACTGACGCCATCGGGGGCTTGCCCCCGATGGATTCAGCAGCACCGCAGACTTAAGGCTTGATGATGTGCCAGGCGCCACCCTTGCCATCCCCGGTCTTGTCACCGGCTTTCTTGTCGTCCTTGTAGGTGTAGACAGGCTTGCCTTTGTAGGCCCACTGGCTTGTCTGGTCGTCGCGGGTGATCACCGTCCAATCACCGTCACCGGTCGTGGTGTCGGTGGACTCGGCCTTCAACGGCGGCCAGTTGGTCGCGCACTGGTCCTTGCACACTGACTTGCCATCGGCGTCCTTGTCGAAGGTGTAGAGCGTCATGCCCTTGTGATCCACCAACATCCCTTCTTTAGTCATCGCAGGCTCTGCCGCAAACGCCAGGCCTGGCAGCGCCAAGGCTGCGGATAGCAGCAGGGCTTTCCAGGAAATCGTGCTGTAAGTCATCGGAACCTTCCTTTTGTGGTTGTCAGGATTCGGACCCAAAGGGTAGTCCAGAGTGCCCTGAATTGCCCAAGCGACTAAATTACTGTCACACGACTGCAATAATTCCGTTATCTAATGCGGCGCAAGACAGTTAAATGACAAGAGGATTTTGAGCATGGTTGGCAGGAGCATTCTGATTGTTGACGACGAAGCGCCCATTCGCGAGATGATCGCCGTTGCGTTGGAAATGGCCGGCTATGACTGCCTGGAGGCGGAAAACTCCCAGCAGGCCCACGCCATTATCGTCGACCGCAAGCCGGACCTGATCCTGCTCGACTGGATGCTGCCCGGCACGTCCGGCATCGAGTTGGCCCGGCGCCTCAAGCGTGACGAACTGACCGGGGATATCCCAATCATCATGCTCACCGCCAAGGGTGAAGAGGACAACAAGATCCAGGGCCTGGAAGTGGGCGCCGATGACTACATCACCAAACCTTTTTCCCCTCGGGAGCTGGTGGCGCGCCTCAAAGCCGTATTGCGCCGTGCCGGCCCGACCGATGGCGAAGCGCCGATCGAAGTCGACGGCCTGATTCTGGACCCGATCAGCCACCGCGTGACCATCGACGGCAAGCCCGCCGAGATGGGCCCGACCGAATACCGATTGCTGCAATTCTTCATGACCCACCAGGAGCGCGCCTACACCCGCGGCCAATTGCTGGACCAGGTGTGGGGCGGCAATGTGTATGTGGAGGAGCGCACCGTGGACGTGCATATCCGCCGCTTGCGCAAAGCCTTGGGCGACGCGTACGAGAATCTGGTACAAACCGTGCGCGGCACCGGCTATCGGTTTTCCACCAAAAGCTGAGCCAGCCCCTTCCTCCCTTAACAGCTGACAAGGACGCATGTTTAAGTGAACCAGAACTGGCATGGCACCCTGATCCGCCACATGCTTCTGTTGATCACTGCTTGCCTGCTGGTCGGGCTGATCAGTGGCTATTACGGCTGGAGCCTGGCCGCCGGCATCGCGTTGTACCTGGGCTGGACCCTCAAACAATTGCTGCGCCTGCATGAATGGCTGCGCCAGCACAAACCCGACGAGGCGCCGCCCGATGGCTATGGCCTGTGGGGTGAGGTGTTCGACAGCATCTACCACCTGCAACGTCGCGACCAACGGGTACGCGGGCGCCTGCAAGCGGTGATCGACCGGGTGCAGGAATCCACCGCGGCGCTCAAGGACGCCGTGATCATGCTCGACAGCGACGGCAACCTGGAATGGTGGAACCGCGCCGCCGAAACCCTGCTGGGTCTCAAGACGCCACAGGACAGCGGCCAGCCGGTGACCAACCTGGTGCGCCACCCGCGCTTCAAGGAATACTTCGAGCAGGACAACTACGAAGAAGCCCTGGAAATCCCGTCGCCCACCAACGACCGCGTACGCATCCAGCTGTACCTGACGCGCTATGGCAACAATGAGCACTTGATGCTGGTGCGTGATGTGACCCGCATCCATCAGCTTGAACAGATGCGCAAGGACTTCGTCGCCAACGTCTCCCACGAGCTTCGCACACCGCTGACGGTGATCTGCGGCTACTTGGAGACGCTGCTGGACAACGTCGACGAGATCAACCCGCGCTGGAGCCGCGCCCTGCAGCAGATGCAGCAGCAAGGCTCGCGGATGCAGACCCTGCTCAACGACTTGCTGCTTTTGGCCAAGCTTGAAGCCACCGATTACCCCTCGGATAACCACCCGGTGGCAGTGCAAAGCCTGCTGCACACCATCAAGAATGACGCCCAGGCGCTCTCCGGCGAACGCGGCCAGCAGATCACCCTGGAAGCCGACCCAACGGTGCTGCTCAAGGGCAGTGAGGGCGAGTTACGCAGCGCGTTCTCCAATTTGGTGTTCAACGCGGTGAAGTACACCCAGGACAAGGGCAATATCCGTATTCGCTGGTGGGCCGACGAACAGGGCGCGCACCTGAGCGTGCAGGACTCGGGTATCGGCATCGACGCCAAGCATCTGCCGCGCCTCACCGAACGTTTCTACCGCGTTGACTCCAGCCGCAACTCCAACACCGGCGGCACGGGGCTCGGCCTGGCGATCGTCAAGCATGTGTTGTTGCGCCATCGGGCGCGCCTGGAAATCAGCAGCGTGCTGGGGCATGGCAGTACGTTTACCTGCCATTTTCCGACAACGCAGGTAACGCGTTCGCCAGTGATCGACAATGATGAATAACTCAAATACAGCACAAATCTAAATGTGGGAGGGGGCAAGCCCCCTCCCACATTGGATTTGTATGCTTTTGGAGAACAGGTTCCTTGCCCCGCCCGGCAGCGGGCACTAGGCAAGCGCCCCGTCAGCCGCTACATTGGCCGACTTGCGCCTGCCTTTCAGGCTCACCTGTCATCCCTTATTGAACACACGGAACCTGCAAAACCCCATCATGGACCCTTCCCCTGGCATTACCCTCGCTACACTCTTCGCCGATTTCGGCATGATTCTTTTTGCACTGATCCTGGTACTGCTCAACGGTTTCTTCGTTGCGGCGGAATTTGCCATGGTCAAACTGCGCGCCACGCGGGTCGAGGCCATCGCCCACAAGAACGGTTGGCGCGGGCAGATCCTGCGCACCGTACACAGCCAGCTCGACGCCTACCTGTCGGCCTGTCAGCTGGGTATCACCCTGGCGTCCCTGGGCCTGGGCTGGGTCGGTGAACCGGCCTTTGCGCACATCCTCGAGCCAATGCTGGGCGCAATCGGCGTGCAGTCGCCGGAAGTGATCAAGGGCGTGTCGTTCTTTGCCGCCTTCTTCGTGATTTCCTACCTGCACATCGTGGTCGGTGAGCTGGCGCCCAAGTCCTGGGCGATTCGCAAGCCCGAGCTGCTGTCGCTATGGACGGCAGTGCCGCTGTACCTGTTCTACTGGGCGATGTACCCGGCCATCTACCTGCTCAACGCCAGCGCCAACGCCATCCTGCGCATCGCCGGCCAAGGCGAGCCTGGCCCCCACCATGAGCACCATTACAGCCGCGAAGAGCTCAAACTGATCCTGCACTCCAGCCGTGGCCAGGACCCGAGCGACCAAGGTATGCGCGTACTGGCCTCTGCGGTGGAAATGGGCGAACTGGAAGTGGTGGACTGGGCCAACTCCCGGGAAGACCTGGTGACCCTGGACTTCAACGCCCCGCTCAAAGAGATTCTTGCGCTGTTCCGTCGCCACAAATTCAGCCGGTACCCGGTGTATGACGCGGTGCGCAATGAGTTCGTGGGCCTGTTGCACATCAAGGATCTGCTGCTGGAACTGGCCGCCCTGGACCATATTCCCGAATCCTTCAACCTGGCCGAACTGACCCGCCCGCTGGAACGCGTCTCGCGGCACATGCCGTTGTCGCAACTGCTGGAGCAGTTCCGCAAAGGCGGCGCGCACTTCGCCCTGGTGGAGGAAGCCGACGGCAAGATCATCGGCTACCTGACCATGGAAGACGTGCTGGAAGTACTGGTGGGCGATATCCAGGATGAACACCGCAAGGCCGAGCGCGGCATCCTCGCCTACCAGCCCGGCAAATTGCTGGTACGTGGCGACACGCCGCTGTTCAAAGTCGAACGCCTGCTGGGCGTCGACCTGGACCACATCGAAGCCGAAACCCTGGCCGGCCTGATCTACGACACCCTCAAGCGCGTGCCGGAAGAAGAGGAAGTGCTGGAAGTGGAAGGCTTGCGGATCATCATCAAGAAGATGAAAGGGCCCAAGATAGTACTGGCCAAGGTCTTGCTGCTGGACTGACCTTCGATTGCCCAATGCAAAATTGGGCAATATCCCAAGCGTCGTGACGACCTAAACGATCGTCACGCAGGCAGCGCGTTGAAACAGATATCCACATTCATCTGCGCCGCGGCCGACAGATTGACTAACGCATCAAGAGAACACTTGTCGATCTTGCCGTTAAGTACGTCGTTCAGGCGAGGCTGGCTGATACCCAGCCTTAGCGCCGCATCCTTCTGGGACAGCTCCCAGCTACGAATGGTGTTGCACAACTCCAACAGCAGCTTTGAGCGTAGGCGCATATTGGCGGCTTGCGCTGGCGTGTCCTCCAGAGCATCCCACACAGAGTTGAAACGTTCGGTATGTAACTTTTGATTTGTCATGGGCTTAACCTAATTCCTGCAATCTGGCACGCGCCAATTCGATATCCCGCCCTTCGGTTTTCCGTGTGGTCTTGCGCAACGCGTGCAGCACATAGACAGCTTCAGGCCGATTGACCACGTAGAACACTCGAAACGCTCCCGACTCTTCAGTGATCCGAATCTCATTGACGCCCCTCCCGATCGTTTTCATCGGCTTGCAATCGAAGGGCTGCTCACCCTGTTGCAACAGATCCAACTGAAAACCGGCTGCCCTTCGGGCGTCGAGAGGAAAATCCTTGAGATCCTTGAGCGAGCTTCCTAGAAACACCACATCCTTGTGCCTTGGCATTGACTTCTCCTTTCCTGGAAAGAAAAAGCGTAATCGACGACTCAACCAAAGGCGGTGCAGCTGTGTTTCAAGGCATAGCAAAGGCTCGACAACACTGAAGCGTTATCGAGAGCCTATATCGGAACAGATATAAATCAAGCCGTCTAGCAGGAATCAGACAACCGGTCGATTGCTTGATTCAGGCCATCAGGCACCCGGCACAAAATGCTTCTGCGCCGTACCGCGCGCAATCAGGCGCGAGATGTAGTCCAGCTTCTGCGCATCCTGGTCGATAAAGCGAAAGGTCAGTTGCAACCAGTCGCTGTCGGGCTTGGGCTCGTAGGCGACGATGGCATGCAGGTAGCCGTTGAGGCGTGCGACTTCGGCGTTGTCGCCCTGCTCAAGGTCGAGCACGGCGCTTTCCAGTACCTGAGGCAGGACGTCGCCGCGCTTTACCACCAGCAACGCTTCCTTGATGCTCAGGGCCTTGATCACGCATTGCTGAGTGCCGCTTGCGAGGCGCAACTGGCCCTGACCGCGACTGCCAGCCGGCGCCGCTGCTGCTGGGGCCTTCACGGGTGGGGTGTTGAGCAGACCTTTACTGGGTGCCGCCACCGGGGCCGGCTTGACCGCTTCGGGTCTGCCGCCGGTCAGGGCGCTCAGGGAGTCGTTGCCGAAGGCCGAGTTCATCTTGGTCGGCGCGCTGGCGATCAGTGCGTCGAGGCGGCCGATCTTGTGCAGGGCCTGCTTGACCTTGTTGAGCAGTTGCTCGTTGGTGAACGGTTTGCTGACATAGCCGGAAACGCCGGCCTGGATCGCCTGAACCACGTTTTCCTTATCGCCACGGCTGGTCACCATCACGAACGGCATGGCCTTCAGATGCGCTTGCTCGCGGCACCAGGTCAAGAGCTCAAGACCGGACATCTCAGGCATTTCCCAGTCACACAGCACCAGGTCGAAGGTTTCGCGCATCAGGATGGATTGCGCCTTTTTGCCGTTCACCGCATCTTCGATCTTGATTCCGGGGAAGTAATTGCGCAGGCACTTCTTCACCAGGTCGCGAATAAACGAGGCGTCATCCACCACCAATACACTGACTTTGCTCATCGACCCTTCATCCTATAAAAACCTCGGCTGGCAGTACGCCTGACTGATGGCATTTTGCCAAAACCTTGCAGTCACGTTCGGACTTTATTCGCCGCCCGCGCAAAAAATTCAGCTGCCACAAACGAAAACGCCCGGCCAATGGCCGGGCGTTAATTTCACGGGCAACCTTACTTATCGTCAGGTTCGCCTGGAACATTAGGCGTTTGATCGGCGGAGCCTTCAACTTCGGCCTTCATGCGCTTGAGGCCCATGTGCCGAACGTCGGTGCCGCGCACCAGGTAGATCACCAGTTCCGAGATATTACGCGCGTGATCGCCGATCCGCTCCAGGGAGCGCAGCACCCAGATAATGCTCAAGACCCGCGAGATAGAGCGTGGATCTTCCATCATGTAGGTGGCCAGCTCACGCAAGGCGGTCTTGTACTCGCGGTCGATGACCTTGTCGTACTGAGCCACCGACAACGCCAGGTCTGCATCGAAACGCGCAAACGCGTCGAGGGCATCGCGCACCATGTTGCGCACCTGGTCGCCGATATGGCGCACTTCCACGTAACCGCGTGGCGCTTCACCTTCTTCGCACAGTTGGATGGCACGCCGGGCGATCTTGGTGGCTTCGTCGCCAATGCGCTCCAGGTCAATCACCGACTTGGAGATGCTGATGATCAAACGCAGGTCGGAGGCCGCCGGCTGGCGACGGGCAAGAATGCGCAGGCACTCTTCATCGATATTGCGTTCCATCTGGTTGATCTGGTCATCGATCTCGCGCACCTGCTGGGCCAGGCCCGAGTCGGCCTCGATCAGCGCGGTGACGGCATCGTTGACTTGCTTCTCCACCAGCCCGCCCATCGCCAGGAGGTGGCTGCGCACTTCCTCAAGCTCGGCGTTGAACTGCGCGGAGATGTGGTGGGTAAGGCCTTCTTTGCTAATCATGTTGGCGTCCTTGGAGCGTCCGGTAAGGTGCGGAGAACCGCAGCGTCAGTGCAATCAGAACCACAGCTTCCTAGCCGTAGCGACCGGTGATGTAGTCTTCGGTCTGCTTCTTCGCCGGATTGGTGAACAGGGTATCGGTATCGCCGAACTCCACCAGCTTGCCCATGTACATGAACGCGGTGTAGTCCGAAACCCGCGCCGCCTGTTGCATGTTGTGGGTCACGATAACGATGGTGAACTTGGACTTGAGCTCGTAGATCAGCTCTTCGACTTTCAAGGTCGAGATCGGGTCGAGCGCCGAGCACGGTTCGTCGAGCAGCAGCACTTCCGGCTCTACGGCGATGGTACGGGCAATCACCAGACGCTGCTGCTGGCCGCCGGACAAGCCAAGTGCCGACTCGTGCAGACGGTCCTTGACCTCGTCCCACAACGCGGCGCCCTTGAGAGCCCATTCAACCGCTTCGTCGAGGACGCGCTTCTTGTTGATGCCCTGGATGCGCAGGCCATAGACCACGTTTTCATAAATGGTCTTGGGGAACGGGTTGGGCTTCTGGAACACCATCCCCACCCGGCGTCGCAACTCGGCCACGTCTTCACCCTTGCGGTAAATATTGGTGCCGTAGAGATTGATCGCACCTTCCACACGGCAACCGTCCACCAGGTCATTCATACGGTTGAACGTGCGCAGTAATGTCGACTTGCCGCAGCCGGACGGGCCGATAAAGGCGGTCACGCGCTGCTTGGGGATGTTCATGCTGACGTCGAACAGCGCTTGTTTTTCGCCGTAGTACAGGCTCAGGCCCGGGACTTCGATGGCCACGGTTTCCTGGGCCAGGCTCAGGCTCTGTTTGTCGCGACCCAGGGCAGACATGTTGATGCCGTGAGGTTGGTTTTCGTGTTGCATGGGATGCTCCCTGTGCTACCAATTCGTTTCGTTGAACCGCCGGGGCGGCTTACTCAAATTCTGTGTCTGTGGGAGCCGTGTTAGCTGTCCAGCGCCTTGTATTTTTCGCGCAGGTGGTTACGGATCCACACCGCCGACAGGTTGAGCGTGGCGATCACCAGCACCAGCAGCAACGCGGTGGCGTACACCAGCGGCCTTGCGGCTTCGACGTTAGGGCTCTGGAAGCCGACGTCATAAATATGGAAGCCCAGGTGCATGATTTTCTGGTCCAGGTGCAGGTACGGATAGTTGCCGTCCAGCGGCAGCGACGGAGCCAGCTTCACTACGCCCACCAGCATCAGCGGCGCCACTTCGCCGGCGGCGCGGGCCACGGCGAGGATCATGCCGGTCATCATGGCCGGGCTGGCCATCGGCAGCACGATCTTCCACAGCGTTTCCGCCTTGGTCGCGCCCAGTGCCAGGGAGCCTTCACGCACCGTGCGAGGAATGCGCGCCAGGCCTTCTTCGGTGGCCACGATCACCACCGGCACCGCCAATAGCGCCAGGGTCAGCGAGGCCCAGAGCAGGCCCGGAGTACCGAAGGTCGGCGCCGGCAGGGCTTCGGCGAAGAACAGGCGGTCAACCGAACCACCCAGTACATAGACGAAGAAGCCCAGGCCGAATACGCCGTAGACAATGGCCGGTACGCCCGCCAGGTTGTTCACGGCGATACGGATGATCCGCGTCAGAGTGTTCTGCTTGGCGTACTCACGCAGGTACACGGCCGCCAGCACGCCAAACGGGGTCACGATCATCGCCATGATCAGGGTCATCATCACGGTGCCGAAGATGGCCGGGAAAATCCCGCCTTCGGTGTTGGCTTCCCGTGGGTCATCACTGAGGAATTCCCAGACCTTGCTGAAGTAGAAGCCGATCTTGGTCAGGGTGCCCATGGCGTTAGGCTGGTAGGCGTGCACCACCTTGCCGATGCCGATCTCCACTTCCTTGCCGTTGCCGTCGCGGGCAGTCAGGGCGTCGCGGTTGAACTGAGCGTGCAAGTCGGCCAGGCGCGCTTCGATATCTTGATAGCGGGCGTTGAGTTCGGCGCGGTCGGCGTCCATATCGGCCTGGGCGGCGGCGTCGAGCTTGCCTTCCAGTTCCAGTTTGCGCCCGTGCAGGCGGATGCGTTCCAGGCCGGCGTTGATCGCACCGATATCGGTTTTTTCCAGGGTCTTGAGCTGGGCGGCGAGCTTGTTGACACGGTCCACGCGAGCTTGCAGCTCTGGCCATGCGGCCTCGCCTTCAGCGATGACCTTGCCGTCCTGCTTGACGTTGACCAGGGTGCCGTAGAAGTTGCCCCACTCACGACGCTCAATGGCCATCAGGTTGGCCGGCTTGGTCTGGTCCTTCAACCATTCGCCGACGATCCAGGTGAAGTCGTTGCCGTTCAAGTCGCGGTTGCCGACCTTGATCAGCTCGCGAGTCATGAATTCCGGGCCCTGGTCCGGCACCGGCAGGCCGGCGCTCTTGAGGCGCTCACGCGGCACTTCTTCTTTCTGTACCACTTCGCCGATGACGATATGGTTGGCCTGGCCCGGCACGTTGTAGTTGGCCTGGATCAGGTCGGCCGGCCAGAAGTGGCCCAGGCCACGCACGGCAATCACAGCCAGCAAACCAATGGTCATGATGACCGCGATGGACACCGCGCCACCGCTGATCCAGACGCCTGGGGCGCCGCTCTTGAACCATCCATTCAGGGAGTTCTGTTTCACAGACTTCTACCTTTCTTAAAGCGACGAGTATTTCTTGCGCAGACGCTGACGAATCAGTTCGGCGAGGGTGTTCATGATGAACGTGAACAGCAGCAGCACCAGCGCCGAGAGGAACAGCACGCGGTAGTGACTGCCACCGACTTCCGACTCGGGCATTTCCACCGCGACGTTGGCCGCCAGGGTGCGCAAGCCCTCGAACAGGTTCATCTCCATGACCGGGGTGTTACCGGTGGCCATCAGCACGATCATGGTTTCACCCACTGCACGGCCCATGCCGATCATCAGTGCAGAGAAGATGCCCGGGCTGGCGGTCAGGATCACCACGCGGGTCATGGTCTGCCACGGCGTGGCGCCCAGGGCCAGGGAGCCCAGGGTCAGGCCGCGGGGTACGCTGAACACGGCGTCTTCGGCGATCGAGTAGATGTTCGGGATCACCGCAAAACCCATGGCCAGGCCGACCACCAGGGCGTTGCGCTGGTCGTAGGTGATCCCCAGGTCATGGGAGATCCACATGCGCATGTCGCCGCCAAAGAACCAGGTTTCCAGGTATGGACTCATGTACAGCGAGAGCCAGCCCACCAGCAGGATTACCGGGATCAGGATCGCGCTTTCCCAGCCGTCCGGCACCCGCAGGCGAATCGACTCGGGCAAGCGACTGAAGACAAAACCGGCGACCAGGATGCCGATAGGCAATAGCATCAGCAGGCTGAAAATGCCCGGCAAGTGCCCTTCCACGTACGGCGCCAGGAACAGGCCGGCGAAGAAGCCAAGGATCACGGTCGGCATGGCTTCCATCAGTTCGATCACCGGTTTGACCTTGCGGCGCAGGCTCGGGGCCATGAAGTACGCGGTGTAGATCGCCGCCGCAACCGCCAGTGGCGCGGCCAGCAGCATGGCGTAGAACGCAGCCTTCAACGTGCCGAAGGTCAGCGGGGCCAGGCTCATCTTGGGTTCGAAGTCGGTGTTGGCGGCGGTGGACTGCCAGACGTATTTAGGCTCGTCGTAGTTCTCGTACCAGACCTTGCTCCACAACGCGCTCCACGAGACTTCCGGGTGCGGGTTGTCGAGCAACAGCGGTTGCAGCTTGCCGCCGGCCTCGACGATTACGCGGTTGGCCCGTGGCGACATACCGAACAGGCCCTGGCCGTCGACCACCGGGTCGACCAGCAGGGTGCGGTGAGCGGTGCTGTGGAAAACGCCGAACTGGCCGGAGGCATCGAGCGCGGTGAAGCCTTTGCGGCGTTCTTCAGCACTGATTTCGACAATGGGCGCAGTGCCCATCTGGAAGGTGCGGATCTGTCTCAGGCGTTGCTCGCCATCCGGGTCGCGGGCCATGAACCACTGGGCCAGGCCGCCCTTGGAGTTGCCGACGATCAGCGAGATACCGCCCACCAACTGAGTGCTGGCGGTGACTTCGGCTGCGCCGTCTTCCAGGAGTTTGTAGCGACCGTTGAGGCTGTTGTCGCGCAGGCTGAACACATCGGCCAAGGCGCGACCGTTGATCACATAAAGCCATTGCTGGCGTGGGTCGACAAAGATGGCTTTCACCGGTTCGGTCATCTGCGGCAGCTCGATGCGCTTCTGCTCGCTGGTGACTTCACCGGTCATCATGTTTTCTTCGCGGCTCAACGACAGCACGTTCAGGTACGAACCCGCCGAACCGGCCACCACCAAGGTGGAGTCAGTGGCGTTGAGGGCGACATGCTCCAGTGGGCGACCGGCCTCATCCAACACGATCGGCGTTTCGCCGTAAGGGTATTCAATCGCTGGGGTGATGGTCTTCTTGCCGTCCGGGTACGACACTTTATAGGTGTGGCGGAACACCAGGGACTGGCCATTGGACAAACCAAGGATAACCAGCGGGCTGCCCGGCTGGTCTTCACCAATAGAAACAACGCTGGCACCGGCCGGAAGCGGCAGGTCGACACGCTTGAGCTCTGCACCGCTATCCACTGCAAAGAACAGCGCCTGGCCCTTGTCGGAAACCCGCATGGCAACCTGGTTCTGTTCTTCAAGGGAGATCATCAACGGCTTGCCGGCGTCCTGCATCCAGGCGGGTGTCAGCGCGTCTTCCTTGGTCAACGAGGCACCCTGGAACAGAGGTGCAACGACGTAGGCGAGGAAGAAGAAGATCAGGGTGATGGCGCCGAGGACGGCGAGGCCACCGACCAGCACATACCAGCGGGTCAGGCGATCCTTGAGCGCGCGAATGCGGCGCTTGCGTTGCAACTCAGGCGTATTGAAATCAATGCGCTTGGGGGGAGAAGTTGTCGTCATGGTGGAATTGGCCAGATCATTCATGCGCACACCCTAGCGATCCTGTATGACAGAAAGATGACAGTGCAGTGACGCAACAAATCCGCCGCGAAGCAGGGCTGGCAGCGGATTAAAAATTAGGGATGCAGACTGCTTATGTGGGAGCGGGCTTGCCCGCGATGGCATCAACACGATTTCAACGCTAAACCGCGTCGCCAGCATCGCGGGCAAGCCCGCTCCCACAGAAAAGCATGCGTCTACATCAGGTATCGCAGGCTTAGTTGCCTTCTTTCAGACCCAGCTCAGCCAAGGCCTTGGCGGCCACTTTGGCAGGCAGTGGGATGTAGCCGTCCTTGACGACAACTTCCTGGCCCTGCTTGGACAGCACCAGTTTCACGAACTCGGCTTCCAGCGGGGCCAGAGGCTTGTTCGGGGCTTTGTTGACATACACGTAGAGGAAGCGCGACAGCGGGTATTTGCCGTTCAGGGCGTTTTCTTCGCTGTCTTCGATGAAGTCAGTGCTGCCTTTCTTGGCCAGGGCCACAGTCTTCACGCTGGCGGTCTTGTAGCCGATGCCCGAGTAACCGATGCCGTTCAGCGAGGAGCTGATCGACTGCACGACCGAAGCCGAGCCAGGTTGTTCGTTCACGTTAGGCTTGTAGTCGCCTTTGCACAGGGCTTCTTCCTTGAAGTAGCCGTAGGTGCCGGATACCGAGTTGCGACCGAACAATTGCACTGGCTTGTTGGCCAGGTCGCCGGTCACACCCAGGTCGCCCCAGGTTTTAACGTCAGCTTTGGCGCCGCACAGGCGAGTCGAGGAGAAGATCGCGTCGACTTGCTCCATGGTCAGGTGCTGGATCGGGTTGTCCTTGTGCACGAACACCGCCAAGGCGTCCACGGCAACCGGGATAGCGGTTGGCTTGTAGCCGTACTTCTGCTCGAAGGCCGCCAGTTCGGTGTCCTTCATCTTGCGGCTCATCGGGCCCAGGTTGGAGGTGCCTTCAGTCAGCGCAGGTGGCGCGGTGGCGGAACCGGCAGCTTGAATCTGGATGTTGACGTTCGGGTATTCCTTTTTGTAACCCTCAGCCCACAAAGTCATCAGGTTAGCCAGGGTGTCGGAGCCGACGCTGGACAGGTTGCCCGACACACCAGTGATCTTGACGTACGCCGGGATTGCCGGATCAACACCAGCGGCCACCGCGTTGGCGGTCGCAACGCCAGCAGCGACAAAAGTCATTGCCGCCATCAAACGTTTCAGTTTCATGCCTTGCTCCTAGCAGATAGGGATAATTGGATCGGGGCCAAGTATCGAGAGGCCGTGTGAACACTCTATGTCTGCAATGTGACAATTAGATGAAAGGCCACTATCGGGAAGCAAAGGTATGCGAAGTAAAAAACGGAACAGGCACTCTCATTGTGGCGAGGGAGCTTGCTCCCTCACCACAGTAGATCAGGCTGGCGTTAGCGACCGCGTTTCCACAGATACCCACCCACCAACATCCCCATCACACACAGGACGGCCACATAGTAAGCCGGGCCCATCGGGCTCTCCTTCATCAGCAGCGACACCGCCAATGGCGTCAGTCCACCGAATACGGCATAGGCGACGTTGTAGGAGAACGACAGGCCGCTGAAGCGCACCACTGGCGGGAACGCCTTGACCATCACGTAGGGCACTACACCGATGGTGCCCACGAACAAACCGGTCAATGCGTACAACGGAAACAGCCAGTCCGGGTGGGCCATCAGGCTGTGATACAGCGTCCAGGAGGTCGCCAGCAGCAGTGCGCAACCGGTAACCAGCACGCGACCGGCGCCAAAACGGTCGGCCAGGGCACCCGAGGCGATGCAACCCAGGCTCAGGGTCACGATGGCCAGGCTGTTGGCTTGCAGTGCCACCGTGGGGCTGAAGTGGTAGACGGTTTGCAGCACGGTCGGCGTCATCAGGATAACCACCACGACGCCGGCGGACAGCAGCCAGGTGAGCAACATCGACAACACAATGGCGCCCCGGTGGTCACGCAGCACTGCACGCAACGGCAGCTCGGCAGCAAGGGTCTTGCGTTGCTGCATCTCAGCGAAGATCGGCGTTTCATGCAGCCAGCGGCGCAGATACACCGACAACAGACCGAATACACCGCCAAGCAGGAATGGGATCCGCCAGGCGTAATCGGAGACCTGCTCCGGGGTATAGGCCGTATTGATCGCAGTAGCTACCAGCGAGCCGAGCAGAATACCGGCGGTGAGGCCGCTGGTCAGGGTGCCGCAGGCGTAGCCGATGTGGCGCGGCGGAACGTGCTCGGAGACGAACACCCAGGCGCCCGGTACCTCGCCGCCAATCGCCGCACCCTGGATGACGCGCATCAGCAGCAGCAAGAGCGGCGCCCACAGGCCGATCTGCGCGTAGGTGGGCAGCAGGCCCATGATCAGGGTGGGTACGGCCATCATGAAGATGCTCAGGGTGAACATCTTCTTGCGCCCCAGCAGGTCGCCGAAGTGCGCCATGATGATGCCGCCCAGTGGGCGGGCCAGGTAGCCGGCGGCGAAGATGCCGAAGGTCTGCATCATGCGCAGCCATTCGGGCATGTCGACGGGGAAGAACAGTTTTCCGACCACGGTGGCGAAAAACACAAAGATGATGAAGTCGTAGAACTCCAGCGCCCCGCCCAAGGCAGACAGCGACAGGGTTTTGTAGTCGTTGCGGGTCAGCGGGCGCGAGGGCTGCGCACTGCTTGCGGGCACGGAGGACATGGCAAGGCTTCTCTTATAGTAATCATCGTAAAGGACTGCACGCCCGTGACTTGCGGCGGGTTTGGCAAGATAGCAAATCGCCTGAAAAAGCACAGCGCCAGGAACACAGTTGCGCGCAAAAGCCCCGATACAGCGTCTATTTACCGACCAAATGAGCGTCCGGAGGTCGTCGTGGCGCCAGGGTCTCGATATACTCGCCAGTGCAAGCGCCAGACCCGCTGTCTTGAGGGGCTGCTGTGCCAAAACGTTGTTGGGTACCATCCAGCCGATTTGGCAGAGTTTCCCTTTAGTTCGCCTTACGAGAAACGCATCGAGCGGTGTATGTTGGTGCTGAAACGTTTTTCCAGAAGACGGCTATCCACTTCAAATACCCATGAAGCGTCACGGGTCAGAGGCACCCTCGGCATGATCGAACTCGAACAAGAAGATCCTATCCCGCAAGGCGATCTCGCCCTGCAAATCACTGCACTGCCGCGTGAAACCAATGGTTTTGGCGATATCTTCGGCGGCTGGCTGGTCGCGCAGATGGACCTGGCAGGCACGGCAATGGCCAGCAAGGTCGCCGGCGGGCGCGTAGCCACCGTCGCCATTGATCGCATGGCCTTCCTGGTACCGGTAGCCGTGGGTGCACAGCTTTCCTTCTATACCCAGGCTCTGGAAATTGGCCGCAGCTCGATCCAGATGATGGTCGAAGTGTGGAGCGATGACCCGCTGTCCAGCGAATGGCGCAAGGTCACCGAAGCGGTATTTGTGTTCGTCGCCATCGACGGCAGCGGTCGCACCCGTTCGGTACCGTCACGGGCGCGTTAAACCTCGCCGGGTT
Organism: Pseudomonas sp. W2Jun17; assembly: GCF_023127795.1. Lineage (NCBI taxonomy): Bacteria > Pseudomonadati > Pseudomonadota > Gammaproteobacteria > Pseudomonadales > Pseudomonadaceae > Pseudomonas > Pseudomonas sp. W2Jun17. Next base: position 78,188 of record NZ_SPKO01000003.1, read on the forward strand.
TTAACGGTCAATTGCCCCATTGCCTGCCACTTGAGAGAGCTTTGTTATGCCTACGCCCCACGTTGAGACGATGAAAATCGACGAGCTGGACTGCTGGCGCATCCGCCACAACGGCGCCGAGCTGATGGTGGCCCAACAGGGTGCGCATATCTTCAGTTACCAGCGCGAGGGCGAACAGCCACTGATATGGCCGAACCCCGCGGCGGTGTTCAAGCGGGGCAAAGGCATCCGTACCGGCGTGCCGGTGTGCTGGCCGTGGTTTGGTGTTTTCGACCGTAACCCGCAGAGCGTAAAAGCCATGCGCCAAAGCGATCAGCCTGCCGGCGCCCACGGCTTTGTGCGCACCGCGCTCTGGGAGTTGGCCGGGACGGCAATCGAAGGTGAAGCCCTGCGTATCGAGCTGGTGCTGCCGACTCCTGCGAACGGCTTTCCCGGCTGGCCCCATCAGGTTGACTTGACGCTGAGCCTGCTGCTGGACGAGCAACTGCATATCCGCCTCACCAGCCACAACCGTGGCACCGACACCGTGACCTTCAGCCAGGCACTGCACACCTACTTTGCTGTGAGCGACGTGCGCAACGTGCAGGTCGAGGGGGTGGATGGCTTGGCCTATATCGACACTGCTGATGGGTGGACCGAGAAGCAGCAATCCGGCTTGCTGCACTTCACTGGCGAAACTGATCGTATCTACCTGGATACGCCAGCGCAGTTGAGCATTGGGGATAAAGACTGGCAGCGCCGCATCCAACTCACCAGCGAAGGCTCGAAGTCCACCGTGATCTGGAACCCCTGGACCGAACGGGCCGAGGCACTTGATGACATGGCTGACGACGGCTGGCAGGGCATGTTGTGCATCGAGACGGCGAATGTGCTGAATGATGTGGTAAGCCTGGCCCCCGGTAAAAGCCACACCTTGGGCGTTCGTATCACCAATATCACTTTGTAAACCCAGTCAGAATGTGGGAGCTGGCTTGCCTGCGATAGCATCGCCTCAGTGCAACTGACACACCGAGTCGCCTGCATCGCAGATCAAGCCAGCTCCCACAGGGATTGGTAGCGCCAGTTAGAGATCGGACTCCTTCACCACCCGCACCTTCCCCGCCTCCAGCGCATACGCTGCATCGGCCAAGTCATTGTTGACCTTCTCCACCTTCAACATGCCCGTGACCCACAGCGGCGTGTAGATATCATCCAGCTTCAACCCCTTGGGATACCGCACCAGCACCAGTTGGTTAGGCGGCGGTGGCGGCACATGGATGCAGGCGCCCGGATACGGCACCAGGAAGAACAGCGTGCTGCGGCCTTTGGCATCGGTTTCCAACGGCACCGGATACCCACCAATGCGGATATTCTTGCCGTTCATGGCCGCTACGGTCTTGGTGGAATACATCACCGCGGGCAAGCCTTTGCTCTGCTTCAAGCCACCTTTTTCAGTGAACGTGCCTTGGGCTTCGGGGGAGTTATGGTCGATCTCGGGCATGGCTTCGAGGGCTTTCTGGTCCGAAAGCGGCATCAGGTCGAGCCAGTCGGTTTCCGGCAGTTCGCCAGCGTGCGCCAGGCCAGAGCCCAGCAGGAGGAGAGTGAAGAATAGACGGCGCATGGAGAGGCTCGGCAAATACAAGTGCCGAGCATTCTAGCCCTCTGCGCCTGCGCAGCGCAGAGGACTTTGTCGGCTGATTACTTCTTTTTGATCAGGCCGTAGATCACCAGCAACACGATGGCACCTACCAGCGCGCCGATGAAGCCCGCGCCCTGGCCTGCCTGGTAGATCCCCAGTGCCTGGCCGCCATAGGTCGCGGCCAGGGAGCCGGCGATACCCAGCAGAATGGTCATGATCCAGCCCATGCTGTCGTCACCCGGCTTGAGGAAACGCGCCAGCAGGCCAACGATCAAGCCGATAAAGATGGTTCCAATGATACCCATGGCATTTCCCTCTGATTGAATGTGAGTCATGACAAAGCCTAGTCAGGCTTTATCATCCTGCAATCAGAGAGACGACGGTGACCAATGGTTCCCGCCGACTCCCGGCTTATTACTCGGCGATCAGCGCTTCGACCTTGAGGATCTGCGCCTGCAGCGTTGCGCGATCCTTGCAGCGCAGGTTTGCGTGCCCGACTTTGCGTCCGGCCTTGAACGCCTTGCCGTAGTGATGCAGGTGGCAGTCATCGATGGCAATCACCCGCTCAACCGGCGGGACTACGCCGATGAAGTTGAGCATGGCGCTCTCGCCGACCTTGGCCGTGGAGCCCAACGGCAAGCCCGCCACCGCCCGCAGGTGGTTTTCGAACTGGCTGCACTCGGCGCCTTCGGTGGTCCAGTGCCCGGAGTTGTGAACACGCGGGGCGATTTCGTTGGCCTTGAGGCCGCCGTCGACTTCAAAGAACTCGAACGCCATCACGCCGACGTAATCCAGTTGCTTGAGCACGCGGCTGGAATAATCTTCGGCCAGGGCCTGCAGTGGGTGGTCGGTGCTGGCCACGGACAGCTTGAGGATGCCGCTGTCGTGGGTGTTGTGCACCAGCGGGTAAAAGCGCGTCTCACCATCACGGGCACGCACGGCGATCAGCGATACTTCACCGGTGAATGGCACAAAGCCTTCCAGCAGGCAGCCGACGCTGCCCAGCTCAGCGAAGGTGCCAACCACATCGGCGGCGGTACGCAGCACTTTCTGGCCCTTGCCGTCGTAACCCAGGGTGCGGGTTTTCAACACCGCAGGCAGGCCGATGCTGGCGACAGCGGCGTCCAGGTCTGCCTGGGACTGGATGTCGGCGAAGGCCGGGGTGGGGATGCCCAAGTCCTTGAACATACTCTTCTCGAACCAGCGGTCCCGGGCGATGCGCAAGGCTTCAGCGCTCGGGTACACCGGTACGAACTGCGACAGGAAGGCCACGGTTTCGGCCGGGACGCTTTCAAACTCGAACGTCACCAGGTCGACTTCGTCGGCCAGTTGGCGCAGGTGATCCGGGTCGCTGTAGTCAGCGCGCAGGTGTTCACCCAGGGCGGCGGCGCAGGCATCTGGCGCCGGGTCCAGGAAAGCGAAGTTCATCCCCAGCGGAGTGCCCGCCAGGGCCAGCATGCGACCGAGTTGGCCACCACCGATTACACCGATTTTCATCGTCAACAACCTCAGGCGATGCGTGGGTCTGGATTGTCCAGCACACTGTCTGTCTGCTCAGCACGGAATTTTTTCAGCACCGCGTGGAACTGCGGGTGCTTGGCGCCCAGGATACTGGCCGACAGCAATGCAGCGTTGATCGCGCCGGCCTTGCCGATCGCCAGGGTCGCTACCGGGATACCGGCCGGCATCTGCACGATGGACAACAGCGAATCCACGCCCGAGAGCATCGACGACTGCACCGGCACGCCAAGCACCGGCAGGTGCGTCTTGGCCGCACACATACCTGGCAAGTGCGCCGCGCCGCCGGCACCGGCGATGATCACCTCGATGCCACGGGATTCTGCTTCATCGGCATACTGGAACAGCAAATCCGGGGTGCGGTGGGCAGAGACCACCTTCACTTCATACGGAATGCCGAGTTTTTCCAGCATATCGGCGGTGTGGCTAAGGGTGGACCAATCGGACTTGGAGCCCATGATCACGCCAACCAATGCACTCATCGTCGTGCCTCTTCTCTCTGGGCGCCCGCAGGCGCGTCAAAAAACAACAAGCCACGCAGGAGACCGGCGTGGCTTGTTGTACGAATTAGTTTCGGGCCAGAACTGCCTGCGCTCAATCAGGCTGCGTTAAAAACAAACTCGGAATGCTCATTGGCTAAAGCCAACTCCGCTTCCTCGCTTGTTTTTGCCTTGCCTGATCTTCGCTCGGCGAGTTCTGACCTCGAAACGCGGCCGGTTGAACCGGCCGAAGGCCGCGCAGTATACCGTAATAATCCAGATAAACAGCCCCTGGAATGACCATCTGTCTAGCCGCTCAAACCGGCGGTTTTATTGACTCTTGAGTCAGTCCCCTGCACCGCAAAACCCTGTGGGAGGCTCAGGTACTTTGCGCCGCGCCTCCTTCCAGTTTGCGCCACAGCAACCGAACATTCGCCTTGCGCACCAACGCACAGCGATACAAGCGAATCTCCAGGGGCACGTGCCATTGCGGCCCGCCGCACACCACCAGTTCGCCGCGAGCCAGTTCGGCACGCACGCTCAGTTGAGGCACCCAGGCGATGCCCAAGCCTTCAAGAGCCATGCTCTTGAGGCTGTCAGCCATGGCGGTTTCGTAAATGGTGGTGAACCGCAGGGCCCGCTGGCGCAGCAGCAAATTCACCGAGCGGCCGAGGAACGCCCCGGCACTGTAGGCCAGCAACGGCACACTGCCCTCGCTTTCCAGGTCGAACAGCGGCTTGCCATCGGCATCGGCGGCGCACACCGGGAGCATTTCGGTGTTGCCCAGGTGCAGCGATGGGAATATCTCGGCGTCCATCTGCATGGCGGCATCCGGGTCGTAGAACGCCAGCATCAGGTCGCAACCGCCTTCGCGCAGGGCGTGCACAGCGTCGCCGACGTTAGTGGCAACCAATCGCGTGGCGATGTTCAGCCCCTCATTGCGCAGCTGTGCGATCCAACGCGGAAAGAACCCCAGTGCCAGCGAGTGTGCGGCCGCAACCTGCATGACTTCACCCTGCCCGCCTTCCAGATGATGCAAATGCCGCAGTACTTCGCCGAGCTGTTCGACCACGGTGCGCGCCGTCACCAGGAACAACTGCCCCGCCGCTGTCAGCTCCACCGGCGTGCGCGAGCGGTTGACCAGCGTCAGGCCCAACGCGGCTTCAAGGCTGCGAATACGGCGACTGAACGCCGGCTGCGTCACAAAACGCCGCTCCGCAGCCTGGGAAAAGCTGCGCGTCGCCGCCAGGGCGCTGAAGTCTTCCAGCCATTTGCTTTCAAGGTTCATCATTGCCTCCCACGCCGAATGCACCATTTTGGCACACACGCCCGCCATCATGGCTGGGTCACATCCACATTATGCCGTTTGTGCATAGCCCAGTGTTTAACAGCATTGGCCCAAAAACTTCTACAAGCCTAGCATTCGCAGCGTTCCGGCCAGTTCCGGGTCCATATCGAGATGATTTCCGTCATGTCCTCTGCTGCATCTTTCCGTACAGAAAAAGACCTGCTTGGCGTACTCGAAGTACCTGCTCAAGCGTATTACGGCATCCAGACCCTGCGAGCGGTGAACAACTTCCGCCTCTCGGGCGTTCCGATTTCGCATTACCCGAAATTGGTGGTCGGCCTGGCAATGGTCAAGCAAGCAGCGGCTGACGCCAACCGCGAGTTGGGCCAGCTCAGCGAAGCCAAGCACGCTGCCATCAGCGAAGCCTGTGCCCGCCTGATCCGCGGCGATTTCCACGAAGAGTTCGTGGTGGACATGATTCAAGGCGGCGCTGGCACTTCAACCAACATGAATGCCAACGAAGTCATCGCCAACATCGCGCTGGAGGCCATGGGCCATCAGAAAGGCGAATACCAGTACCTGCACCCCAACAACGACGTGAACATGGCGCAGTCGACCAACGACGCCTACCCGACCGCGATCCGCTTGGGTCTGCTGCTGGGCCATGACGCGCTGCTGGCCAGCCTCGACAGCCTGATCCAGGCGTTCGCCGCCAAAGGCGCCGAGTTCAGCCATGTGCTGAAAATGGGCCGTACCCAATTGCAAGACGCCGTGCCGATGACCCTCGGTCAGGAATTCCGCGCCTTCGCCACCACCCTGGGTGAAGACCTGGCGCGCTTGAAGACCCTGGCGCCGGAGCTGCTCACCGAAGTGAACCTGGGCGGCACCGCCATCGGCACCGGCATCAACGCCGACCCACGCTACCAGGCCCTGGCCGTACAACGCCTGGCCACCATCAGCGGTCAGCCGCTGGTACCGGCGGCCGACCTGATCGAAGCCACCTCCGACATGGGCGCCTTCGTGCTGTTCTCCGGCATGCTCAAGCGTACCGCGGTGAAGCTGTCGAAGATCTGCAACGACTTGCGCCTGCTGTCCAGCGGCCCACGCACCGGCATCAATGAGATCAACCTGCCGGCGCGCCAGCCAGGCAGCTCGATCATGCCCGGCAAGGTCAACCCGGTGATTCCGGAAGCCGTTAACCAGGTGGCATTCCAGGTCATCGGCAACGACCTGGCCCTGACCATGGCGGCCGAAGGCGGCCAATTGCAACTGAACGTGATGGAGCCGCTGATCGCCTTCAAGATCTTCGACTCGATCCGCCTGCTGCAACGCGCCATGGACATGCTGCGCGAGCACTGCATCGTCGGCATCACCGCCAACGAAGCACGCTGCCGCGAACTGGTGGAGCACTCCATCGGCCTGGTCACCGCGCTGAACCCCTACATCGGCTATGAAAACGCCACCCGCATCGCGCGTATCGCTCTTGAAAGCGGCCGCGGCGTGCTGGAACTGGTGCGTGAAGAAGGCTTGCTCGACGACGCCATGCTCGACGACATCCTGCGCCCGGAAAACATGATCGCTCCACGCTTGGTCCCGCTGAAGGCCTAAGCGTTTGTTGCACCGCTCACCAGGCTGAGGGACTAGACACCTCTCACCTTTTGAGGGCCTGAAGGCTCGTTCTTCAGGCCCTTTTTTTTGCCTCAAGGTTGTGAAATGAAGCCCATAAAAACTCCAATATCGCCCTGCAAACCCACCTTGCTTGCCACCGCTTGGCTGAAACCTTTAATCAGCCCGTGCAGACGGATCAGTCTCGCCTAGGTATAGTGCCGCCCCTCTCGCGTCTGCGGCCATCGGTAACGAGGCCCGGGTACCACGCGAAACCGCATGAATAACAACACCCGCAAAAGGATGGGGATCGAAGCGTCGTGCACTGCCTGGTGCCGAGCGATGCGTCGGACCGTCCTGCGTTTGCCATCAGAAAAATCAGCGAGGAACACTCCATGCTCGAAGTCATCAACGACTTCCTCTCAGGGAAAGTACTGATCGTGCTCATAGTCGGGCTCGGCGGTTATTTCACGATCCGCTCGCGTTTCGTTCAATTGCGTCACTTTTTCCACATGTTCTCGGTGTTTAAAGACAGCCTCAAGAGCAGCGCCGGTCAACTCAGCTCGTTCCAGGCGCTGATGCTCAGCCTGGCCGGCCGCGTGGGTGCCGGTAACATCGCGGGTGTCGGTATTGCTGTGACCCTGGGTGGTCCGGGGGCGGTGTTCTGGATGTGGGTCACCGCGCTGGTGGGCATGTCTTCGAGCTTTATCGAGTGCTCCCTCGGCCAGTTGTACAAGCGCACCGACGCTGAAGGCACCTACCGTGGTGGCCCGGCCTATTACATTCAGCACGGCCTGCAGAAGCGTTGGCTGGGGATGGTCATGGCGTTCCTGCTGCTGGTGACCTTCGGTTTTGCCTTCAACGGCCTGCAAGCCCACGCCGTGACCCACTCGCTCAATAACGCCTTTGGCCTCGACACCACTTACACCGGCCTCGCGCTGGCGGTGTTGTTGGGCCTGGTGTTCATCGGCGGGATCAAGCGTATTGCGTCGATTGCCGACCTGCTGGTACCGGTCAAGACCCTGGTGTACATCGCCGTGACCCTGTACGTGATCGTGCTGCAATTCGACCACGTGCCGGCCATGCTCGCGACCATCGTCAAGAGCGCGTTCGGCCTCGACCAAGCCTTCGGTGGCCTGGTGGGCAGCGCGATCATCATGGGTGTAAAGCGCGGCGTGTTCGCCAACGAAGCAGGTCTGGGCAGTGCGCCTAACGTAGCCGCGGTGGCTTCGGTAGAGCATCCGATCGCCCAGGGCGTGGTGCAAGCGTTCAGCGTGTTCCTCGACACCTTCGTGATCTGCACCTGTACTGCGTTGCTGATCCTGCTGTCGGGTTTCTACACCCCAGGCTTTGAAGGCGACGGCATTGCCCTGACTCAGAACTCCCTGGCGGCGGTGGTCGGTGACTGGGGCCGCATGTTCATCTCGGTGGCCCTGGCGTTGTTCGTGTTCACCTCGATCATGTACAACTACTACCTGGGCGAGAGCAACCTGCGCTTTCTGGTCGGCAATAACCGCAAGGTGCTGATGGGCTATCGCGCACTGGTGCTGGTGCTGATTTTCTGGGGCTCGATCGAGAACCTGAGCACCGTGTTCGCCTTCGCCGACATCACCATGACCATGCTCGCGTTCGTCAACCTGTTCGCCCTGGCATTCCTGTTCAAGATCGCCATGCGCATCCTCAACGACTACGACAACCAGCGCGCGGCGGGCATCAAGACCCCGGTGTTCGACTCCAGCCAGTTCCCTGACCTGGACCTGGACCGCAAGGCCTGGCCGGCCAATCCGGTGAAGCCTGAAGCAGCACCCTCGGCTGAACTGAGCGCTCAAGCGCAACGTTGATCACCGCTAGATGACACGCCGCCCGGCCTTGGGCATGCTCTGGGCCCGGCGGCGTTTTTCGTTCAGGAGATTTCTCATGCAACCAGCTAACAACGTGATGGTGCTCTACACCGGCGGCACCATCGGTATGCAGGCCAGCGCCAATGGCCTTGTGCCCGCTTCAGGTTTTGAGGCGCGTATGCGCGAACAGCTTGCCGACGCGCCAGTGCCCACTTGGCGGTTCCGGGAAATGTCGCCACTGATCGACAGCGCCAACATGACCCCCGCCTACTGGCAGCGCCTGCGTACCGCCGTGGTTGAAGCCGTGGACGACGGCTGCGACGCGGTGCTGATCCTGCACGGCACTGACACCCTGGCGTACAGCGCGGCGGCCATGAGTTTCCAATTGCTGGGCTTGCCCGCACCGGTGGTGTTCACCGGCTCGATGTTGCCGGCCGGCGTGCCGGACAGTGATGCCTGGGAAAATGTCAGCGGTGCTTTGGCGGCATTGGGCGAAGGCCTGGCAGCGGGTGTACACCTGTACTTCCACGGCGCGCTGATGGCGCCGACCCGTTGCGCGAAAATTCGCAGTTTCGGGCGCAATCCGTTTGCGACCTTGCAACGCCAGGGTGGCATTGCCCGCGCCGAGTCCCTGCCGGCCGCGCTGGATTACCGTCAGCCCAAAGCCTTGGCGAATGTCGCCGTACTGCCGTTGGTGCCGGGTATTGATGCTGCGCAACTGGACGCTGTAATTGGCAGCGGCATTCAGGCGTTGGTACTGGAGTGCTTCGGAAGCGGCACCGGGCCAAGTGACAACCCAGCCTTCCTGGCCAGCCTTCAACGTGCGCAGGACCAGAATGTGGTGGTGGTTGCTATCACCCAATGCCATGAAGGCGGTGTAGAGCTGGACGTCTACGAGGCCGGCAGCCGCCTGCGCGATGTGGGCGTACTGTCCGGTGGCGGCATGACCCGCGAGGCAGCGTTCGGCAAGCTCAACGCCCTGCTCGGTGCCGGGCTGGAGACCAGCGAAATCCGTCGCCTGGTGGAATTGGACCTGTGCGGCGAACTGAGCTGACCGGCATGTAACTTGCTCCACTTCCAGCCTCTCCTGGCTGGAAGTTCCCATGCTGCACTCCCACCTCACCACCCTCAATGCCGTGTCCTTGGTACTCAGCACCTTCGAGGCCGAAGGCTTGCCCCACGAAGCGTTGCTGGCCGGCAGCGGCATCTGCGCGGCGGACTTGAGCCGCGCCGACACGCGCATCGCCACGCACCAGGAGATGCAAGTGTGCGCCAATGCCGTGGCCCGTCAGCGCGATATCGGCCTGATCGTTGGCCGGCGTATGCATGTTTCTTCCTACGGCATACTGGGCTATGCCCTGCTCACCAGTGCCACTTTCGGTGACGCTTTGCATCTGGCCCTGCGGTATCCGGCGCTGTTGGGAACACTCTTCGAACTGAGCCTGGAGGAAGACGGCGAACGTATCTGGTTCACGGCCGGCGACTACCGCGAAAACCCGGCCCTGACCGCGTTCAATGTCGAGTTGTGTCTGGGATCACTGAAGGTCATCTGTGACGACCTGCTCGGCCATCCCCTGCCCTTGCTGGGCGCTCGTTTTGAACACGACGCGCCGGATTATCAGGCGCGCTACGCCGAGAGCTTCGACTGCCCGCTACAGTTTCAGGCTATTGCCAACGCGTTCGCCTTTGATAAACGCTGGCTTGCCCAACCGTTGCCCCTGGCCGACACGGTCACCCACCAGGCCATGGTCGAACGTTGCCGCAAACAAAACACTGAGTTCACCGGGCGCGAGGCCTGGCTGGGGCGAATCCGCCAGTTGCTGGCCGCACAACTGCACGCCGCCCCTGGGCTCGATGGCCTGGCGCAGCAGATGAACTGTTCGGCGCGCACCCTGCGCCGGCACCTGCATGACCTGGGCTGCAGCTATCAGGAACTGCTCGATGAGTTGCGCTTTGAACGCGCCAAACAGTTGTTGGCTGACAACCTGTGGCCGATCCACCGAATTGCCGAGACGCTGGGGTTCAGCGAAACGGCGAGTTTCAGGCATGCCTTCGTGCGCTGGAGCGGCGTAACGCCGAGCCGATTTCGTGCATGACGCGCCAATGAGGGGCGAATTGCGGACACACACTTTGGCCATATTGATCCCCTTTTGGCCGCTCCTGACGTTCTCATAAACCGCGCCCACCGCAAGACTGCATACACCGATACAGCTTGCGGAGAACAACAAATGCTGACGATCTACTCGGACGATCACCACCTGCACCACGGCCGTTGTGAACTGATGGACGGGCAACTGATGCCCTGCTTTGAAATGCCCTCGCGTGCCGACCACGTGCTGCAACGGGTCAAGACGCGAGAACTGGGCCCGTGCAGGCCCCGCAGGATTTTGGCCTGGCGCCGCTGCAACGCGTCCATAGCCGCGACTATCTGGATTTCTTCAAAGGCGCCTGGCAACGCTGGACCGAATACGGCCAGGACGGTGACCTGCTGCCCTACACCTGGCCCGCCCGCACGTTGCGCCGCGTGATTCCCACCAGCCTGCACGGCCAGTTGGGCTATTACAGTTTCGACGGTGGCGCGCCGATTACCGCCGGCACCTGGCAAGCGGCCTACAGCGCCGCGCAAGTCGCCCTCACAGCCCAGGCCGCCATCGCGCAAGGCGCCCACAGTGCCTTCGCGCTGTGCCGCCCGCCTGGGCATCACGCCGCCAGCGATTTGATGGGCGGTTATTGCTACCTCAACAACGCAGCCATCGCGGCCCAGGCGTTCCTTGATCAGGGCTGCAAAAAGGTCGCGATCCTCGACGTGGATTACCACCACGGCAACGGCACACAGTCGATTTTTTATGCGCGCAGCGACGTGCTGTTCACCTCGATCCACGGCCATCCGGAGGCAGAGTTTCCGTTCTTCCTCGGGTATGCAGATGAGCAGGGAGAAGGCATCGGAGAAGGTTTCAACTTCAATTACCCGCTACCCGCAGGTTCAGGCTGGGAGGCTTGGAGCGCAGCGCTTGAACAAGCCTGCACAGAGATCGAGCGCTACGCCGCCGACATCATCGTGGTGTCCCTGGGCGTGGACACCTTCAAGGACGACCCTATCTCGCAGTTCAAGCTCGACAGCCCGGACTACCTGGCCATGGGCGCGCGCATTGCCCGCCTGGGCAAGCCCACGCTGTTCGTGATGGAAGGCGGCTACGCGGTGGAGGAAATCGGCATCAACGCCGTCAACGTGCTGGAAGGTTTCGAGGAAGCAGCCCAATGAACATACTCAAGTCGCTCGCCCTGTGCGCCGTGGTTGTCAGTGGCGCAGCCCAGGCCGAAGAAAAAACCCTGAAGGTCTACAACTGGTTCGACTACATCACGCCCAAGGCGCTGGAAGACTTCAAGGCACAGAACCCGTCGATCAAGTTGGTGTATGACATCTTCGACACCAACGAAGCCCTGGAAGCCAAGTTGCTCACCGGCAACTCCGGCTATGACGTGGTGGTGCCGTCCAATGTGTTCCTGGCCAAGCAGATCGAAGCCGGTGTGTTCCAGCCCCTGGATCGAAGCCAGTTGCCCAACTGGAAGCACCTGGACCCCAAGCTGATGAAGCTGATCGAAGCCAACGACCCCGGCAATCAATACGCCGTGCCCTACATGTACGGCACCATCCTGATCGGCTTCAACCCAGCCAAGGTCAAGGCGGCCCTGGGCGACAACGCCCCCGTGGACAGCTGGGACCTGATCTTCAAGGAGGAAAACCTCAGCAAGCTCAAGCAATGCGGCGTCGCACTGCTGGACTCGCCCTCGGAAATACTGCCCCTGGCGTTACAACACCTTGGCCTGGACCCCAACAGCGGCAATCCCAAGGACTACGACAAGGCCGAAGCACTGATGATGAAGATCCGCCCGTACATCACTTACTTTCACTCCTCCAAGTACATGGCCGACATCGCCAACGGGGATATTTGCGTGGCGGTGGGCTATTCCGGCAGTTTTTCCCAAGCCGCCAACCGTGCCAAAGACGCCAAGAATGGCGTGACCGTGGACATGCGCCTGCCCAAGGAAGGCGCGCCGATCTGGTTCGACATGCTCGCCATTCCCAAAGGCGCCAAAAACCCGAACGACGCCTACACCTTCATCAACTACCTGCTGCAACCCACAGTGATCGCACCCATCAGTGACTTCGTCGGGTACCCCAATCCAAACAGGGACGCTACCGAGAGGGTCGACCCGACCATTCGCCACAACCCCAACCTGTATCCGACCGACACCGCCATGGCCACGCTCTACACCCTCATCCCCCTGGACAGCAAAGCCGAACGCGCCAGGACAAGGGCCTGGACCAGGATCAAATCCGGCACCTGAAGCACCTTGGTTTGACGTGTACCTTCGAATGCGCTTGTGAAGGTGGCCTATCTAAGCACCGCCTCTCTGTGTGGCCGCGCCCTAGCATGGAAATTTCTAGCCTTGACCTCAGGGCTGGTTCCACCAAACGGCCAGACAGGGAAGCCTCACCATGAACGCCCCCGCTTCAACGACCACGCCCTCGAACACATCGCGTCCGGATGCACGCATAGCGCTGCTCACCCAATTCTCTACAGGTCCTTCGTTCAGGGAGACTGCAACCCTGCTGCTGCGCGAGGCGCTACAGGAGCAGTACCCGACGCTGGATATCGACCCGGACACCGTCATGCTCGCAACGCCCACCTGGAACCTGGATGACGACCGGGTCAGCGCCGGCCCCACCGAGTACCAGGCCCTGAGTGACATCCTTGCCAGGCAGGCAGTGCTGGCGGTGCCGATCCTGTACCTTCAGGGCGAGCACTTTCTCACGCAGCAACCGATCATCGAGCCGGCGGTACACCTGCCCGTGCGCGTGACTGAAATCGCCAAGACCATCAACCAACTGGCGCCTTCGATGCTGCGGGCCTACCAGCAACAAACGATCAACTATTGGAATCAAACCAACGGCAGCGGCCCACATTGGCACGAGCTGTCGAACCTGCTGCGCACGGTGTGGGATGTCGAGGCCGCCGATGACTGGACCGCCACCGAGTGTGCCATGGCTCGCGCCCTGTTCACTCACCCCGACAAAGCCGACAGAAAGGGCAACGACCTCTACAAGCTCAGGGCTTGCCTGGTTGATATCGACCGAGTCGACGATGAAGGGCAGGTCAAGCACGTCAATGATGTGATCATCGCGGTATTGATCGGCGAACACGAAGGCAAAACCACAGTCCTCACGCATTCGCTGCTCAAGGGTTATGAAAAGTTTCCTTCGCTGGAGCACCTGGGCCAATCCTTGCCCGCGCACCTGTCGGGCTCTGTCACGGACCCGCAAATCCAATGGCGTCTGTTTGAACCGGACGGCAACTTCTTTGATCACCAAGCCTGTGCCTTGGTGTCATTGCAGATCGATACCATCGCTGAAATCGACTTCTCCGACCTGCGCAAAACCAACAACGTCGATATGGCACTGGGCACGCCACCTGCTGCTGCCCCGCCGCCTGCGCAAAGCAGCCCGGATCTGGCCTGGTACCGCGAGCAGATGCCCGACTGGCTGACAAACGCTTCACCCAGCGACTCGAATTTCTATGCTCGGCACCTCAAAGACCTCGCCGCGCTGCATAACCAGAATGCCGGTCGGTCGTTCCTGGACGACGTCCCTACTATCGAGGCGTACGCGTTGAAGGTCATCAAGGCAAAGGTGATCAAGGACCACCCGGATAGCACTAACCTGCCCTTGGAGAAGATCTTCCTGCAAATAGAGAGCCCGGTCGTGTGGGGCGCTTTCGTCGTCCCGGGCCAGGTTGAGAGCAACACGTTCAGCCTGGTTGAACTGGCCCTGCAAAACCTGATTGCAGTGCCCGTCGGTAACAAAGTGGTCAAGACCAGCAATGGCTCCAACTTGCCTGAGTGGATGACCCCTGCCTATTTTGAATCGCTGGCCACCGATGCCGATATTGGCCGTACCTACCCTGCGCTGATCAAGGAAAAGCTGCTGGATGACACTCGGGAATCTGCACGCCGCAATACGCTATATAGCCAACACCTGCGTATCCAACTGCCGATGCAGGCCTTGCAGGCCAAGATCCGCCAGGAAGGCAGCATTGACGAGCAGGGCTACCGTTATGTGACCGCGGTGATGCAAGAACAGGCCACTGACAGCAAAGTGGACGGGCAAACCATCGTACTCAGGCCCTTGGCCTTCGTGCCCACCCGACGCACGGACACCTCTGTGGACACGGTCGCCAACATGTACGTGATAGGCCCCGAAGACCCGGCGGCCGGGCCATGCCTCTTGTACCGGCCGCTGTTCACGCCAGCCCTGATGCAGTTCCCGTCGCCGGCCAACCTCATCTATACGATCGCGCAATCGAGCAGCTTGTGCGAGTCGGTCTTGGCCTGGCTGCCGGATGCGGTCCGCAGCGACTATACCAACTATGTATTTCCCGGCTCGCTGCCTTCACCTTGGGCGGTCGCCGATTACCTGGTGGAGCCCGACAAGCTATGGACCATGAGCGGGCCAATGACCCTGGGCACCGAAGTACTCAACGGTGATCGATTCACCACAATGTTCAAGGCCAATGCCCAGGCCCTGATAGAACTGGCCGACCGCCAATCGGTGTCCAACGCCGAAAGCCGTTGGGCGACCTTTAAACACGCCGGCTGGGTGATCTTCAATGGGGTGCTGCCGTTTCTGGGGCGCACCATCGGCACGGGCGCCTGGATCTGGCAGGTGGTCGATCAACTGCAAACTTTTGTGCAAGCCCATGACCACGACGAAAAACAAGCCGAGTGGTCGGCACTCACCGATGTCCTGTTGAACCTCGGCATGGCGATCACGTTGCACGCCGCCAGCCGCAGCCACCGTACCGGCTACCCACGCAAGACCACGCCAAAGCTACCAGCACAAAGCAGGTCACGATCAAACAAGAGGTGACCCTGACCAAGGAGCTGCCGGCCACACATTTACCGCACCTGCACACCAGCGGCGCAATCAAGCGCATACCCAGCGAACTCGCAACCGTGCTCGACAGCTTCAAGGTCAGCAAACCGCAAGGCCTCGGCGCGGCTGAAACCTCAAAAAACCAATACCAGCATCTCTTTCATCAGGCACAGAAGTATTACGTCCCCGTAGGGGAGCGCTGGTTTGAGGTCAGTGCCGGTGAAGATGAAGCGGTAGTCATCATCGACCCGAAGCAGCCCGGTCGAACAGGACCTGCGTTGATTCACAACGCTCAGGGCCAATGGTTCATCGACACTCGTCTGCGCCTGCGCGGCGCCGGTTCCAAGCAGCTGCAGGAGCAGTCAAAATCCAAAGCTGAGATCAACGCGATAGAAGCCAAAAGACGCCTGACGCTATTTGAACAAAACAAACCCACTGCGCAATTGGAGCTGCATCAGGCCCGTCTGGCAATGTCGGACACCGCGTCATCCACTTCATCCGAGATCAGCCGCCAAACCTACCTGCAAAAACTCAAGAGCCAGAGCAGCGACTACGAAAAGGCACTGCAACAGCTCAAGATATTGAATGTGTTCTCGCCCAGCGCGGACTATCAGCAACACGCAATCCGCTACGTGAGCGCCCAACTGGAGCTGACTCGGACCGGTATCACCGAGGCGCAAGTCGCCTTCACACCTAAACTCAAAACCGTGCTCGACCAGATCGAACATCAAATCAGCCATCCAGAGGAACGTCATATCGACGATGCCCGCATCATGACCGAATTGAGCCAGGACATGATCCAGCGCCTGAACTACAGCCAATCGCGGCTTACCCAACTCAAAGCGCTGGGTGAGCTGGGATTCGAGCAAATTCGCAATTACCGGAGTAAATTGCCAAGCTACACCGCACGCGACCTCAGGGCCTTGCAAGTGTCGATGGCGCGCAACTTATGCCTGGACGGCAGCAGCATCGCCACAGCCTCGTCAGCCTGGAGTGCCATTGACACCATCGTCGACGCCGCCAACCTGTCGATTCAGGCCTTGCATGAAACGTCGATGGAGCGTAGCCAGCCGCGCTTGGATGAACGCATCGAAACCCTTGGCAGCCTGGTGGAACAGTTCAAGATCATCGACGAACGCCTGCAGGATTTTCCGGACGAGTTTCCTGACGCAGCGCTGCCTGCACGTATCACGACCCTGCGCGAAAAAATCCGCGATTTCTATCGCGAAACCCTGGGTAGCCTGGAACTGCTGCACGCGGATCGGGACACGCTCAGAAGCCGCCCGACACCGCCTTCAACACCGCCAAGAGCAAAGAAAAAAATCATTCACACGCGCTACAACGGGGTATTGGTGGGAGTACCACGACTGACAGAGGCCGGCGATGAAACCGGCATGGTGGATGTCATCTCTCCTCTCAACCAGCAGATCATGGCGACCTTTCACGAAAAAACCCCAGGTGTGTGGGTGCAGCACGTCAATCCCGTCGAGACCACCACTACCACCACTACTCTGGACGTCGCCACTAGTATCAGCCAGGCCCAGGAGCTTCTGGAAGGGTTGGGGGCCTTCAAGCAGCGCACTGGCCAACAGGCGATCAAACCGGAGCGCAGCGCTACTGGCATTGAATGGCTGTACCACCAGCATGCGTTAAAACTGGAACAGGCCTCTGCAAACATTGAGCAGGCTCTGACCCAAAGCAACTCCACCGAGAGCAACGGGGGCTCTGCGGCTCTGGTCAACAAACAACTGAGCGAAGCGGCGCAGGCACTCTATCAAGAGGCGGCTCGCCAGAAACTGCAAATGATCAAGAAACGCCCACCCACCATCAGTAGCGTGGAATGGCTTAAGCAAAACAACGAGATCGTAATCAAGAGAACCGTCAAGCGCCGCCGGCTCAAAGGGCCTGTCAAGGTCTACCTGGATGAGTACACCCTGAGTAACCGCAGTGATAAAACTGTGCTGTGGTATGCACACTTCCATTATTCGGCCGAATGGGTGCCCGCCAGGGCTTTTCTCAGGGGCCGCTTGAAAACCCCGCAAGAGCACGCCCGGGGAGTAGATGCCGACAGTCTTGACGGCCTCAACGAACAGCAAAAAACCGCGTTCTACCTCAGCGAAATAAACCGGGACCAGGCCCAGCGGTTGTTTTTCAAGGTGAAGTAACCTCAGTGCCGGATCGTATTCAAGCCAGCCACACCCGACGCAAGCGGGCCAGCGCCTGTGCGATGGCCGCCTCAGGCACGGCAGCGAACCCCAGCACCAGTCCGGCACGCTGGTCCGGTGGTGGGCCGGTATCTGCCAGCCAGTAGCCGCTCAAGCCGTTGATCTCGACATCTACCGCGCGGGCTTGGGCAAGCAGCGCTTGCTCACGGGCCAGGCTGTCCACGCGCACCGTCAGGTGTAAGCCTGCTGCAACGCTGGGCAAGGCCCCGACACCTGGCAATTCGCTGGGCCAGCCGACCAACAAAGCGTTGCGGCGGTTCAGGGCCGCACGGCGCATACGCCGAATATGGCGCTGGAAATGCCCCGCCGCCATGAATTCGGCCATTACGGCCTGAGTGCTGACTTCGGAATGACGCATGTCCACGGCGCGGCGCTGAGCAAAGGCCTCTACCAGACCCGGCGGCAATACCAGGTAACCCAGGCGCAAAGCCGGGAATGCCACCTTGCCGAATGTGCCGACATAAAGCACGCGCCCACTACGGTCCAGCGCCGCCAAGGGCGACAAGGGGGCTCCGGTGTAACGGTACTCACCGTCATAGTCGTCTTCGACGATCCAACCGCCAGTACGCTCGGCCCAGGCCAGCAATTGCAGGCGCCGCGCCAGGCTCATCACCACGCCCAACGGGTACTGATGGGACGGCGTGACATAGGTCACCCGGCAATCCTTCAGGCGGTTCAAGACCTCGCAGTCAATACCATCGCCATCCACCGGCACACCCTTCAATCGTCCACCTGCCAACGCAAAGGCATGGCCTGCCGCGCGATAACCCGGGTTTTCCACCGCCACGCAATCCCCAGGCTCCACCAGCAACTGTGCACAAAGGCTGATTGCCTGTTGCGCGCCACTGGTGATCACTATTTGCTCAGTCGTGCACTGCAGACCTCGCGCAGTGCGCAGGTAAGCGGCGATCAGGCCACGTAGACGCTCGTCACCGGCCGGGTCGCCGTAGCATAACTGCGCCAGGTCCGGCTTGCGCCAGAACGCCCCATTAAGCTTGGCCCACACCTCAAAAGGAAATAGATCAAAGGCCGGTACCCCCACCCGAAAAGCCCGTGGCGGACCGCAAGGAGGCTGGACCAAATGGTTATGTCTGACCCTGTCCAGGCCACCACTGTGGATAACTTCGCTGGCCTGAGTGTGCGCATTATCCAGACGATTTGTGGATAAGGCTGTGGGTAAGCCTGTTGAAAACCCTGTGGATAGTTTTGTGGATAGTTTTTTTGCTGTGGGCAGCTGCGAGACGTAGGTGCCGTCTCCCACCCGGCTTTCAATAAACCCCTCGGCATACAACTGATCGTATGCGCGTACCACGCTGTTGCGCGAGATCGACAACGCCGCCGCCATATCACGGGTGGCAGGCAAGCGCGTGCCACTGACCAGCCGCCCATCCAGCACGCGCTGGCGCAGGGCGTCGTACAGTTGGCGTGTCAGGCCCTGGCGGCGATCCAACTCGATGCCAGCAGGGTCGAACGACATCGAGGGGATGACGGGCGGCATATTGGACCTATGAAATGAGGGCTAGATGGCTCTTACAACGAGCCATTAGCCTGCCTAGGATGCAGGTATTCGCCAAGGAAAATTTTCCATGTACACACCTCGCGCCTTCGCCCTAGATGATTTGCCCCAAATCCAGCAACTGATCCAGCACACGCGCCTTGCGCAGTTGGTGACCGTGGGTGAAAACGGCCTGCAGGCCAGCCACCTGCCGTTACTGCTCAATCCCGACGAAGGACCCAACGGTACGCTTTATGGGCATCTGGCCAAGGCCAATCCGCAGTGGCGCGACCTGCAAAACGGCAGTGAAGCACTGGTCATCTTTGCTGGCGCCGAGGCGTATGTCAGCCCGGCGTTTTACCCCTCCAAGGCCGAGCACGGCAAAGTGGTGCCCACCTGGAATTACCTCGCCGTGCACGCCTACGGCAAGGCCGACGTGTTCAGCGACAGCGAGCGATTACTCAAGGTCGTCGGCGCCCTCACTGATCACCACGAACGCGGCCGCGCCCAACCTTGGGCCGTCGGCGATGCGCCGGCCGACTACATCGACGCCATGCTCAAGGCCATCGTTGGCTTTGCCCTGCCTATCGACCGCCTGGTCGGCAAACGCAAGCTCAGCCAGAACCGCAGCGCAGCCGATATGGCCGGCGTACGTGAAGCCCTGGCCGGCAGCGCTGATCTGCGCGACCAGAATCTCGCCCGTTTCATTCCCCAAGGAGTTGCAGAATGACCCCGATCGACATCCGCCAAGTCACCGCCGCGGACCACGCCGCCTGGCTACCGTTGTGGCTGGCCTACTTGAAGTTCTACAACACCGAACTGCCGGACGCCGTCAGCCAAAGCACCTGGCAACGCCTGATAGACGCCCGCGAGCCGACCCACTCGGCGTTGGCTTGGCAGGACGGCAAGGCGGTGGGCATGGTTAACTTCATCTATCACCGCTCCAATTGGAGCATCGAGAA
Source organism: Pseudomonas sp. W2Jun17 (assembly GCF_023127795.1). Classification (NCBI taxonomy): domain Bacteria; kingdom Pseudomonadati; phylum Pseudomonadota; class Gammaproteobacteria; order Pseudomonadales; family Pseudomonadaceae; genus Pseudomonas; species Pseudomonas sp. W2Jun17. Next base: position 98,153 of record NZ_SPKO01000003.1, read on the forward strand.
CTCGTGCTACCTGCAGGATCTTTTAGTGGACCCATCCCAACGCGGCACCGGCGTAGGCCGTAAGCTGATCGAGTTCGTCTACGCCACCGCCAAGGCCGATGGCTGCTGCAAAGTGCACTGGTTGACCCACGAGACCAACGCCACCGCGATCCAACTCTACGAACGCATCGCCGAACGCCCTGGTTTCATCCAATTTCGCCAAGGTCTTTAAGGAGCCCAGCATGTCCACTTCCCTCGCCGACTGGAAAGGCGTCCCGTCACCCACGGTTCAACTGCTTGAAGGGCGCTTTATCCGCCTGGAAAAACTCGATCCGGCGCGCCACGGCGATGATCTGTTCAACGCCCTGCAAGGCCCCGGCGCCGATCCCAAGCTATGGGACTATTTGCCCTACGGCCCCTTCCCTGAACGCAGCGCATTCGATGCCTGGCTGAATAATCACGCGGCCCATAACGATCCGTATTTCTTCAGCGTGATCGACCGCGCGAGCGGCCAGGTCCAGGGCATCCTCAGCCTGATGTCGATCGTGCCCGAGCAAGGCCGCATCGAGATCGGCCACGTCACCTTCGGTGCTCCGATGCAACGCTCGCCCAAAAGCACCGAGGCGGTGTACCTGTTGGCCAAGTACGCCTTCGAGCAGGGCAATCGCCGCTTGGAATGGAAGTGCAACAACGCCAACGCCCGCTCCAAGTACGCGGCAGAGCGCCTGGGCTTCAGCTTTGAAGGCGTGTTCCGCCAGCATACTGTGGTCAAGGGCAAGAACCGGGATACCGCGTGGTATTCAATCATCGATTCGGAATGGCCCAAAGTGGGCGCGGGATTTGAGGCCTGGTTGTCTGAGGCGAACCAGAGTGGTTCGGGCCAGCTGAAAACGCTGGCCGACTGCCGAATCTAGATCTCACTCGCAACACAAAACCCATGTGGGAGGGGCGGTGGATCAGTTGGTCAGGCGCTGCGCCAGCACCGCAATATGCTCCGGCCCGATGCCACAGCACCCACCCAAATGGCTAGCGCCACGCGCCTGCCAATCAGCAGCCCAATGCAGGTAACCCGGCGGGTCGAGGTCGTCGCGCAACGGGTCCAGGCCATCGTTGGCCGTGGCTTCCTTGGGTTGTGGGGGGAAGGCGTTGGCGTAGGCACCGATCTGAATCGCTACGCCCAATCGCTCAAAGGTCTCTCGCGCGGCATCGATCGCCGCGCCGATCACTTCCGGCTGGCTGCAGTTGAACAACAACACCTGCACACCCAACTGCGCCGCCGCCTCGGCCGCTTCCGCTACCGGTTCGCCGGAGCGCAGGCGCGGTACGTCGTCGGTGTCTTCGTCTTTCAAGGTGAACGACAGCCAGAACGGTTTACCGTCCTGCGGCAGGCCGGCATGAATCGCTCGCGCTTCAACGATTGAGCTCTGGGTTTCCGCCAGCCACAGGTCGACGTGAGGCGCCAGGCCCAGCACCAGCGGTGTCAGCAACTCGCTGACCCGCTCCGGCAGGAACAAGTCGGGCCGGTACGAGCCAAACAGCGGCGGCAAGGAGCCAGCGACACGCACCGCCTTGCCGGACGCCTGCACCGCCCGTCGCGCCAACTCACCGGCCAATGCGGCCAGCGCCTGGCCTTCGGCGGCAAAGCGCGCCTCACCAATATGAAAGGGCACCACCGCGTAGCTGTTGCTGGTAATCACGTCGGCACCGCTGTCGATATAGGCCGCGTGTACCGCCTCCACCGCCTGCGGCGCTTCGCTCAAGGCCAATGCCGACCACTCCGGCTGGCGGAACGGCGCGCCACGGCGTTGCAGTTCACGGCCCATGCCACCATCGAGAATTACTGTGCGTGCTGCGCCCATATGCTTTTTACTCATATGCTTATGAAAATAACTCACTATGAGAGTCGTTCTTATAACTATTTAATGCGTACCGTTCGGTTAATAACAACCTCTTTTTTATTCAGGTGTTCGATTTTGAAATTCAGACCGCTGTTGGCCCTGGGCCTGACGATGTTGGCTGCTTCCACCCAAGCCTTTGGCGGTGCCACGCTGGATCGTATCGAGCAGAAGAAGGAACTGGTCGGCGTGCTGATGGAAAGCTACCCGCCGTTTTCATTCCTCAACGAGCAGAACCAGCTCGACGGTTTCGATGTGGATGTGGCCAAGGCCGTGGCGCAAAAGCTTGGCGTGAAGCTGCGCCTGGAAACGCCTTCATGGGACGTCATTGCCGCTGGCCGCTGGAGCGGGCGCTATGACATTTGCATCTGCTCCATGACCCCGAGTAAGGCACGCGCCGAGGTGTTCGACTTCCCGGTGCAGTACTACGCCTCGCCCGCGGTGATCGTGGTCAACGCCAAGGATGATCGCATCCACGAAGCCAAGGACCTGAGCGGCAAGAAAGTCGGGCTCACCAGCGCCTCCAGCTACGAGAGTTACCTGAACAAGAACCTGGTCATCGAAGGCGCCGAAGACACGCAGCTGCAGTACCCGTTCGAAGACGTGCAGATCGCCCCGTACGATACCGACAATGTGGCGTTCCAGGACCTGGGCCTGGGCGCCGGCGTGCGTCTGGACGCAATCCTCACCAACCTGGTTACCGCGCAGCCGCGCCTGACCCAGGACAAGCGCTTCAAGCTGGCCGGCGCACCGCTGTATTCGGAGCCCAACTCGGTAGCCATCGAGAAAGGCGACGCGCAGTGGGACAGCAAAGTGCGTGAGGTCTTCGCCCAGCTTAAACAGGACGGCACCTTGAGCAAGCTGTCGCAAAAATGGATCGGCGCCGACATCAGCCAATGAGTTTTCGCATACGGCTTTACCTGACCTGGGCGGCGCTGTTCGCCCTGTTTGCCAGTTTCTTCCTGAGCTTTGACCTGAAGTTCTCGATCATTCTCGACAAGCTGCCCAACCTGGTCGGCCTGCACCTGGCGCCCAACGGTTTTCTGCAAGGTGCGGCGCTGACGCTATTCCTGTGCCTGTGCGCCATGCTTGCGTCATCGGTGCTGGGCTTTATCACCGCGCTGGGGCGCCTGTCGAAAAGCGCGGTGGCGTTTGGCATTGCCAGTTTCTACGCCTCGTTCTTTCGTGGCACGCCGCTGCTGATCCAGATCCTGCTGATTTACCTGGGCCTGCCGCAACTGGGCCTGGTGCCGGGCGCCATCGTCGCCGGGATCATCGCGTTGTCGCTGAACTATGGTGCCTACCTGAGCGAGATTTTCCGCGCCGGCATCCTCGGCGTGCCCCATGGTCAACGCGAGGCCGCGCTGGCCTTGGGTATGCGTGACAGGGAAATTTTCTGGCACGTCACCCTGCCCCAGGCCATGCGCACCATCATCCCCCCGGCCACCAACCAATTCATCTCGATGCTCAAGGACTCGTCGCTGGTCTCGGTGATGGGGGTATGGGAAGTGATGTTCCTGGCACAGTCCTATGGCCGCTCCAGCTACCGCTACATCGAGATGCTCACCACGGCGGCAATCATTTATTGGGTACTGTCACTGGGACTGGAGCTGATCCAGGCGCGCATGGAGCGGCATTTCGGCAAGGGGTATATGCACCGCAGTTAAAGCGCAGCACCCGTTGTATAGCGCCTTGGTCGGCCAAACGCAGATGGGCTTTTTATCGCACCTGACTAAAGACAACTCCCGCAAACCAGCGGTCAATGGCCTGACAGTTATCCGCCTGTGCCCCCGCTACATTCCCGGCCTCATTCATCAGAGGTCGGTAATTCATGCCCTTTACACCGCAAAGAATCGCAGCATTTATCAGTCTTGTAATTGCCCTCAGTGTGCAACCTGCGCACGCACGAGGCGATATTGAATACAGGCCTCACCAACCCTATGATTCGCTCGACGCTGAGGGGGCCTTCAAACCTGAAGTCGATACGCCGCCAATCCCTGGGCCCTACCCCGGCTACTTCATTGGCCAAGCCTCCACCTACAATGGCGTGCAAGTGGCCAAGGTGCTGGAGCCCGCACTGCTTGAACTGCTCAAGTCCGGCGAATTGACCTCGGAGAAGCTCAAGGAGCTGCAAAAGGTAAATGACGCACTCGCCGCACAGCCCGGCGGCATCGGCGCAGCCCTGGAGCAATTGGCCGGTAGCCAAAACGCGAACCTGCTCAGCGCCACGCACGCCGTCACCAGCCACATCAGCAGCCAATTGCTCTCGTCCCTGCGCAACCTGCCCGACGATGACAACGGTCGTTTCTGGGTACAAGGGGTGAGTAACGGCGGCCACCTCGACCAACGAAGCGGCAGCGCCGGACTGAAGCACGATAGCAAGGGTCTGATGCTGGGCGCCGACTGGGCAGTGGATAACGCCTGGCGTGTGGGTGTTATGGGGGCAAAATCCGCCAGTGACCTAAAGGCGCAACGCTTCTCTACCGAACTGGACAGCTTGCACCTGGGCGCATACGCGGTGCGTCAGGACGGCCCGCTGGCCCTGCGCCTGGGGGCGATTTACAGCAGCCATGCCGGGACCAACCGGCGCGACGTCAACCTGCTCGTTTACAAGGACTCGCTCAAGTCTCGTTACGATGCCCAAAGCCAAACGCTGTTCTCTGAGCTGGGCTATCAATTGGGCAGCCAGGACCTCCACATCGAGCCTTTCGCTGGCCTCGGCTACCAGCGTCATCACCGCGACAGTTTCAAGGAAAGTGGCGGCCTGACCGCGCTGAACGTCGGCGCGCAGACCCAGCAGAACCTTAACAGCACCGTTGGCCTGCGCTTGGCGACGGTTTACAGGTTCGATGATCAGGTCAGCCTCACGCCTCACCTCAGCGCCGGCTGGAAACACCTCTACGGCGCGGTTGACAGCCAGGTGCACCAAACCTATCGCAATGCGCCCGTTGCGCTTGATGGCTTCACCATTACCGGCACGTCCCTGGACCGCAATAGCCTCGACGTAAACTTGGGCGTTGATCTTGCGTTATCCAAGCAACACACCCTGGGCCTGGCCTACAGCGGCCAAGCTGGCACCCATAGCCGCAACCAGGGTTTGAAGGGGCAATGGACGATGAGCTTTTAACCGAGCATCGTCAGACGACATCCCGACAGCGAGCCTTCTTACAATCATCTGCTCTGCCAGCCGACATCTGTCGGCTGTTACCTGCGTTAGTTTTCGACCTCAAGCACACTTGAGGTCGAAACCCAATGTTACGAGTACCCCACCAGCTTGCGGCCTATATCCCCCTGCCTGGCTGTTCGGCAGCAGCCCCTGTTTATGCTGAAAAAAGTAACGCTATCGAACTCGCCACCGGCGGTCATTTTACCAACTACGGGCACATATCCACCGGGCCTTCCACGCGCTTCAAGGAGTCGTATAGCGGCATAAGCGCGAACAGCGCAGCAAGCATAATCGTCAACCACGGAGCGGTAGCGGGTGGCAGCAACGGCATCAAAGCCACCGACGATGTGACGCTGATCAATTACGGCGTAATCATCGGCCATAAAGGGGCCGGTCTGAAATCCAAGGGCAATGCAGACGTCGTCAACTACCGCATCATCAGGGGCGCGGATGCCCAGCGATCCAAAGAGAATGATGGCGACGGTGATGGCCTGGACATCGACAAACGTGCATGCGTGCACAACTACGGGCTCATTGAAGGCACCGGGGCCAATGGCGCGGACAAGAACGGAGCCCCCAACACCAGCGAAGGCATCGCCATGGGCGGCGGCGAAATCTATAACCGTGGAGTTATTCGCGGCGCACATCATGGGGTGCTGGTGGACGATGGGGACTTGGGCCCGGCCTACGGGAGCACCTCGCTGATCAACGAGGGCATCATCACCGGTCGCAACGGCTACGGCGTGAGGCTGATCGGAGAACACAATGACCAAGTCACCAACGATGGGCTGATAAGCGGCACCAAAGGCATCGCCCTGGATATGGGGGGTGGCGATGATGTGTTGACTGTGCGCGGTAACGCTCAATTCAACGGCAAAGTAGACGGTGGCAGTGGCACCAATCACGTCGTGCTGGACGATGTCCAAGGTGGCACTTTCAACGGCGCCCTTCGTATCCAGCACCTGTGGATAGGCAGCGGTGCCTGGACCCTCGACGGTGCGCTGGACGCCAATCAGCAAGGCCGAGTCTCTCGCGGGGCAACGCTGATCAACCAGAGTTACATCGGGGGCACAATGACGATTGATGCAGGCGCAACCTACACCGCAGGCACGGTAACCAATCTTGACGTTGCCGGCACGCTGCTGCTGGACCCTGCGCTGAAAAGCCAGACGCGAATCAAGCACGACCTTGACCTGGCAAACGGGTCGACCCTGGCCTTCACCCTCGGCATGGGTGAAGCGCACAGCACCTTGAAAGTAGGCAACAGCGCCCGCCTCAAGGGCACAACACTGAATATCCAGGTCGAACACGAAAACGACGAACTGCTTACCCGCCAGTTACGTGTTATCGACGCTGCTCAGATTGAGGGACGCTTCAACAGGATCACCAGCAACCTTAAAACCTTGACGCCGAGGCTGATCTACACACCCAGCGGGGTCTTTGTCAGTTTCAGGCGCAAACCCTCTACAGAGGCCTGAGTTTCAGGCAAAAAAAGGAGGGCACCTGCCCCCCCGAGGATTAAGCGGTAGTGTCGAAGGCTGTTATCAGCCTTCGATCTCAATCAGGATCTCACCCGGGTTGACCCGGTCGCCCTTGGCCACATGAACAGCGGTCACCTTGCCGGCAATCGCGGCCTGCACTTCGGTTTCCATCTTCATGGCTTCGGTAATCAATACAGCCTGGCCGGCCTTGACCACATCGCCTTCCTTGACCAGCACGTCGACGATATTGCCCGGCATCGCCGTGCTGACATGGCCGGGTTCGGTGGCGTGCTTGCGCTTGCTGCCGCCGCTGCTGACGAACTCGTTGAGCGGCTCGAACACCACTTCTTCCGGCATACCGTCGATGGACAGGTAGAAGTGGCGTTTGCCTTCAGCCTTCACGCCGACACCGGTGATGTCTACACGGTAGCTTTCGCCGTGCACGTCGATGACGAATTCGGTCGGCACGCCTTCACCACCGGCACGGGCCACACCGCCTGCCTCCGGAATCGGCAGCAGGACTTCAGGGGCCAGGGTGCCTGCGTCGCGTTCTTCAAGGAATTTGCGCCCGATATCCGGGAACATGGCGTAGGTCAGCACGTCTTCTTCGGACTTGGCCAACGTGCCGATTTCACCGCGCAGCTTGGTCATTTCCGGCTTGAGCAAATCAGCCGGGCGAACGTCGATGACCTCTTCGCTGCCGATGGCCTGACGGCGCAGCTTTTCGTTCACAGTGCCCGGGGCCTTGCCGTAGCCGCCTTGCAGGTAGAGCTTCACTTCGTTGGTGATGGTCTTGTAGCGCTCACCGGCCAGCACGTTGAAGAACGCCTGGGTGCCGACGATCTGCGACGTCGGGGTCACCAGCGGCGGGAAGCCGAGATCTTCACGTACACGCGGGATTTCGGCGAGTACTTCGCTCATGCGATTGAGAGCGCCCTGCTCTTTCAACTGGTTGGCCAGGTTGGAAATCATCCCGCCCGGTACCTGGTTGACCTGCACACGGGTGTCGACCGCCGTGAACTCGCTTTCAAACTGGTGGTACTTCTTGCGTACCGCGTAGAAGTACAGGCCAATTTCCTGCAGCAGCTCCAGGTCCAGGCCGGTGTCGAACTCGCTGCCTTTAAGGGCGGCGACCATCGACTCGGTGCCCGGGTGGCTGGTGCCCCAGGCGAAGCTGGAGATGGCGGTGTCGATATGGTCGGCACCATTTTCGATAGCCTTGAGTTGGCACATCGCAGCCAGGCCCGCGGTGTCGTGGGAGTGGATAAAGATCGGCAGGTTCTGCTCGGCCTTGAGCGCCTTGACCAGCTCGCCAGTGGCATAAGGAGTCAGCAGGCCGGCCATGTCCTTGATCGCGATAGAGTCGCAACCCATGGACTCCAATTGTTTGGCCTGGGCCACGAATGCATCGACGGTGTGCACCGGGCTGGTGGTGTAGGCGATGGTGCCCTGGGCATGTTTGCCGGCAGCCTTGACCGCTTCGATGGCCACGCGCAGGTTACGCACGTCGTTCATGGCGTCGAAGATGCGGAACACATCGATACCGTTGACGGCAGCCTTGGCCACGAAGGCCTTGACCACATCGTCGCTGTAATGGCGGTAGCCCAGCAGGTTCTGGCCACGCAGCAGCATTTGCAGGCGCGTGTTAGGCAGCGCGGCGCGCAGTTTGCGCAGGCGCTCCCACGGGTCTTCTTTCAAAAAGCGCACGCAGGCGTCGAACGTTGCGCCACCCCAGACTTCCAGGGACCAGTAGCCGACTTTGTCGAGCTTGTCGCAGATCGGCAGCATGTCGTCGGTGCGCATACGAGTGGCCAGCAACGATTGATGGGCGTCGCGCAGGATAGTGTCGGTTACGAAAATCTTCTTGCTCATTCTTATATTCCTCACAGGCCTGCGTGGGCGGCGATGGCGGCGGCGATGGCCAGGGCCAGCTCTTCGGGTTTGCGCTTGATCGAGTAGTTGGTCAGCTCAGGGTGGCTTTCCACGAAACTGGTGTTGAACTGGCCGCTGCGGAATTCCGGGTTGCGCAGGATTTCCTGGTAGTAGGCGGCAGTGGTCTTCACGCCTTGCAGGCGCATGTCGTCCAGGGCACGCAGGCCGCGGTCCATGGCTTCTTCCCAGGTCAGCGCCCACACCACCAGTTTCAGGCACATGGAGTCGTAGAACGGCGGGATGGTGTAGCCGGTATAGATCGCCGTGTCGGTGCGCACGCCGGGGCCGCCGGGTGCGTAGTAACGGGTGATCTTGCCGAAGCTGGGCAGGAAGTTATTCTTCGGGTCTTCGGCGTTGATACGGAACTGCAACGCAAAGCCACGGTGCTGGATATCTTCCTGCTTGACCGAAAGCGGCAGGCCCGAGGCGATGCGAATCTGCTCGCGGACAATATCGATGCCGGTGATTTCTTCGGTGATGGTGTGTTCCACCTGCACCCGGGTGTTCATCTCCATGAAGTACACCTCGCCCTCGGCGAGCAGGAACTCCACGGTACCGGCGTTCTCATAGCCCACGGCCTTGGCCGCACGCACCGACAGGTCGCCGATGTAGGCGCGCTGTTCAGGCGTCAATTGCGGGCTGGGGGCAATTTCGATCAGCTTCTGGTTGCGACGCTGGATCGAGCAATCGCGTTCGAACAGGTGCACCACGTTGCCAAAGCTGTCACCCAGGATCTGCGCTTCGATGTGCTTGGGATTGACGATGCATTTTTCCAGGAACACTTCCGCCGAGCCGAACGCCTTGGTGGCCTCGGAAATGACGCGGGGGAAGGCTTGTTCAAGTTCTTCGCGACTGTTGCAACGACGGATACCGCGCCCGCCACCACCGGAAGTGGCCTTGAGCATCACCGGGTAACCAATGCGGTCGCCTTCGGTCAGCGCTTCGTGGATATCCGCGACGTTGCCTTCGGTGCCGGGAGTGACCGGCACACCGGCCTTGATCATGCTGCGGCGCGCTTCGGTCTTGTCGCCCATGCGGCGAATCACTTCGGCCGAAGGGCCAATGAACTTGATGCCGCGCTCCGCGCAGATATCCGCCAGTTCGGCATTTTCCGACAAGAAGCCGTAGCCGGGATGCAGCGCGTCGCAACCGGTTTCCACCGCCAGGTTCACCAGCTTGCGCGGGTTGAGATAGCCGGCCAGGGGCTCGGCACCAATGCTGTGGGCCTCGTCGGCACGTTTGACGTGCAACGCGTGGCGGTCGGCGTCCGAGTAAACCGCGACCGAGCGAATGCCCATCTCGGCGCAGGCACGCACGATTCGTACGGCAATTTCACCACGGTTGGCGATCAGGATCTTTTTTATCACTTGGAAATTCCCTTGAGCCGATTGCTGCGTTCTTCGACCCGCTTGAGGTGGGTCGGCGCGTGACCAAATGTTTCATGACAGTCGCGAGACACACACTAAGCCCGCCAAGGGATTAACAAAAATCAATAATTATTGGGTCATGCATAAGGAAAGACTTATAGTTGCCGGTATGGCCAGGGCCGAGAGGCAATAAATAATGCGTAAGTCGTTGATGAGGCTGACATTAAGGCAACTTCAGATCTTTCATGAGGTGTGCGATTTGCGCTCTTACAGCCGTGCCGCCGAGGAAATGTCCCTCACGCAACCGGCCGTCAGCCTGCAAATCCGCCAGCTGGAAGAACTGATCGGCCAACCGCTGTTCGACTACGTCGGCAAGAAGCTCTACATGACCGAGGCCGCCGAAGCCCTGCAACGGGCCAGTCGCGATATTTTCGGGCGTCTGGAAAACCTCGATATGCAGCTATCGGATATGCAGGGCTCATTGCAGGGCCAACTGAAGCTGGCGGTGGAATCGAGCGCCAAGTACTTCGTGCCGCACCTGTTTGCGGCTTTCAAGCGCCAGCACCCGGAAGTGCAACTGCACCTGACCGTGGTCAATCGTGCCCAGGTAATCCGCAGGCTTTCGGATAACCGCGATGATCTGGTGATCATGTCCATGGTGCCCCAGGACATGGGCCTGGAATTCCTGCCGTTTCTCAATAATCCGATTGTCGCGGTGGCACTGCCGGATCATCCGTTGAGCCTGCAAGGGCCGCTGCGCCTGCAAGACCTGGAGCCTTACACGCTGCTTATCCGCGAACCAGGTTCCGGCACGCGGCTGGCGTGTGAAGAGTACTTCAAGGAAAAACGCGTGCACTTCACACAAACCGTGGAAGTGGCCTCGGCCGAGGCGCAACGAGAGTGCGTGGTCGCAGGTTTGGGTGTGGCGCTGCTGACGCGCCACGCCTTGAACCTGGAACTGGCCACCGGCGGGCTCAAAGAGCTGCCGGTGGAAGAACTGCCGCTGTACCGCAGTTGGTGCCTGGTGCAGGCCAAGGCCAAACGCCTGTCACCGGTGGCCCATGCGTTCCTGGGCTTTATCCGCAGCGAACGGGTGCAGATCAGCGCACTGGCTGAGCGTTTCGCTGGGCAGCCACGGGTGCCTGCCAATGGAGTTCCGGGTAGTCACTGATGCTCTGGAGCAACTGGCGCTCTTCGCAACGGTCTTCGATGGCGCGACGGAACGCCATGCGGCGCTGGTCTTCCTGCTGACGACGGGTCTTGACGGTGCTGTTGCTGTCTTCGTAATGCCGAGTCATGTGGAGTCTCCCAATGCGAGTACGGGGGAGTACAGGATGGGCGCGACGGATGACGGGGGGATGACAGCCTCATGAAGATTCTGGATGCATGGAGAATCTCATGTGGGAGGGGGCTTGCTCCCGATAGCGGAGTTTCAGTCACAGAGTCATTGACTGACCTACTGCTATCGGGAGCAAGCCCCCTCCCACATTGAGTTCTGTGTGCAGGTATTTAGTCGTCGAGGGCTTTGACGGACTTGGGTGACAGACGCAGGCTGCGCAAACTGCGTTTAACGCTCTTGAGGTGGTTGACCAGACTCGGGCCGCGAGCCATGGCCACGCCCATCGCCAACACGTCGATCACCACCAGGTGGGCAATACGCGAGGTCAGCGGTGTGTAGATTTCGGTGTCTTCATGCACGTCGATCGCCAGGTTAACCGTGGACAGCTCCGCCAATGGCGTCTGGCTCGGGCAAAGGGTGATCAGCGAAGCGCCGCTTTCACGCACCAGGTTGGCGGTGATCAGCAGGTCTTTGGAGCGACCGGATTGGGAAATACAGATGGCCACGTCAGTGGGCTTCAAGGTCACTGCCGACATCGCCTGCATGTGCGGGTCGCTGTAGGCCGCGGCCGTCAGCAGCAGACGGAAGAATTTGTGCTGGGCATCGGCAGCCACCGCGCCGGAAGCGCCAAAGCCGTAGAACTCGACGCGCTGGGCCTGGGACATCGCGGTCACGGCCTTTTGCAGCTCCACCGGGTCGAGCTTCTCGCGCACTTCCATCAGGGTGTGCAGGGTGGTGTCGAAGATTTTCAGGCTGTAGTCGGCGACGGAGTCGTCTTCATGAATGGCAAACTGGCCGAAGCTCGCGCCGGCCGCCAGGCTTTGCGCCAGCTTGAGTTTCAAATCCTGAAACCCGGAGCAACCAATGGCGCGGCAGAAGCGCACGATGGTCGGCTCGCTGATACCCACGCTGTGAGCCAGATCGGCCATGGAACTGTGCATCACGGCCGCAGGGTCAAGCAGCACATGATCGGCAACCTTGAGTTCCGATTTGCGTAACAGGTGGCGCGACTGGGCGATATGTTGCAACAGGTTCAAAGGGCAGGACTCTTGTTATTGGCAGGTGCCAGGGATGTAGCAAGCTTGTAGTTATACTACAAGAATTGTCGTTTTGCCCGTTCGATGCATCACTAAATCGCCCTGCTCCCCTCTGGTTTCAGCGGGCAGACGCCATGTAGCCATAAAGGCGGCCAACGCGGCGTTAAGAAAAATCTGCATTTTTGCGTAACAAATCCGCCAGCCCTTCGGCGTGCATTGGCGGGCTGATCAGATAACCCTGCACCTCATCGCACTGTTCACCGCGCAGGAAATCCAGCTGTTGCTGATCCTCCACGCCCTCGGCCACCACCTTGAGCGCCAGCCCATGGGCCATGGCAATGATAGCCCGCGTGATGGCGGCATCCTCACGCGCCTGACCGAGGCCACGGATAAAGGCCTGGTCGATCTTCACGTAATCCACAGGAATACGCTTGAGGTAACTGAGGGACGAATAACCGGTGCCAAAATCGTCGATGGCCAGCTTCACCCCCAGGTCACACAACTGCTGGAAAGTGGCGATGATGTGCTCAACGCTATCGAGCAACTGGCTTTCGGTGAGTTCCAACTCAAGGTATTGCGGGTCCAGCCCGGTCTCTTCCAGAACCTGACGCACCAGGCTGACCAGCTTGCCCTGACGCAGCTGATGCACCGACAGGTTCACCGACACGCGAATCGGCGCCAGCCCCTGGCGCTGCCACTCGCAAGCTTGCCGGCACGCCTGGCGCAGCACGAACTCTCCCAACGGCACGATCAAGCCGGTTTCTTCAGCCAGGCCGATAAAGTCCCCCGGCGGCACCATGCCCCACTGCGGATGCTCCCAGCGAATCAGCGCCTCGGCGGCATTCAGCTTGCCGGTCGCCAGGCACAACTTCGGCTGGTAGAACACGCTCAGATGGCGCTCCTCGATCGCTTTGCGCAGGTGGTTTTCCAACTGCAGACGCTCCAGGGTGCTGGCTTGCAAACTGTCGGTGTAAAACTGGAAATTATTGCCGCCCAGATGCTTGGCGTGCTGCATGGCCATATTCGATTGGCTGACCAACGCAGAGATCTCCCGCGCATTATCCGGCAGCAAGCTGACCCCCATAGAAGCACTGACCACCAGTTCGTGCCCCTCCACCGTTACCGGTACCCGCAGTTTCGCCAACAGCCGCGTCGCCACGCGCGCCAGGCTCGACAAATTGCCGTAGGCATCGAACAGCACCGCGAACTCATCGCCGGACAAGCGCGCAATGGTGTCGGCTTCGGGCAGCGCATTGATCAAACGCCGGGCCATTTTCTGTAACAACTGGTCGGCCACTTCATGGCCCAGGCTGTCATTGAGCAACTTGAAGCGGTCCAGGTTGATATGCAGCAGCGCCAGGCTGCGCCCGCCCTGGCGCACGCGTTGATGGGCTTCGTGCAGCCGTTCGCGAAACAGCGAACGGTTGGCCAGGCCGGTCAGCTCGTCATAGTGAGTAAGGTAGCGCATACGTTCTTCGGATTCGCGCCGTGCCGACAGATCGGCGAAAAAGCCTACAATATGACTGACGTTTCCCCGAACATCGCGCACCACATTCAATTGCAGCCACTGCGGGTAGAGCTCGCCGTTCTTGCGCGTTTCTACCAGCTCGCCCTGCCAGGTGCCATGGCTGAGCAGGGCCTGGCGGATCATCGGGAAGTGGCGCCGCGCATCGCGACTGCTGGGCAGCTCCACGACATTGCGTCCAAGCATGTCGTCGATGTCAAAACCGGTGACACGGCTGAACGCTTGGTTCACCGCGATCAGCGCGTACTCGGGATCAAGGATCACGATGCCTTCGCTGGCCGCCTCGAACACAGTCGAGGCGAGCCGTTGCTGTTCTTCCAGCGCCTTGCTGGCACTGATGTCGCGGCGCGTGCCGAGCATCCGCACGACGCGGCCATTGGGCGCACGTTCTACCGCACGCCCACGGTCCTGGATCCACATCCAATGTCCATCGCCATGACGTATCCGGTATTCCACCTGATAATCCTCACTGCGACCTTTCAAGTGCTCCACCAGCGCGTGCTTGAGCAATGGCAGGTCGTCGGGGTGCAGGCGCGGCTTGAGGTGGCTGAGCATCGCCTTGACGTATTCAGGCTCCAGGCCGAACAGCTCCTTGAGCTGAGTGTGATGGACTTCGTCGGTTTGCAGGTTCCAGTCCCACAGGCCCAGTTCACTGGCTTGCAGGGCCATGGCCAGGCGCGCTTCGCTGGTATTGAGGGCGAGGCTGGCGGCATCCAGTTCCTGGCTGCGTTGCGCCACGCGGTCTTGCAGGCCGATTTGGGCTTCGCGCAGGTCCTGCTCGACCTGGCGGCGCTGCTCGACTTCACGCACCAGCTCCAGGTTCAGCTGCTCACTGCGCTGCCGGGCCTGCTGCAGGTGCTCGATCAGGGCCTGGTTCTGGAAGCGACGCAACAGCCCGCGCTGGATCAAGCGGTTGACCTGCCACGCTACCAGGCTCAGGGACGCCAGCAGGATCAGGCCAAGCACGCCCCAGCCCTGCTGCTGTGGGGTGCCATTGCAGAAAAGATAAATAATGGCCGGCAACAGGCAGGGCAAGGCAAATGACAGGAAGGCCCAAAGGCTCACGGCATAGGCCACGCTGGCCGACAAGGTAGCGGCGCCGATCAGGCCGAACACCCAGGCCTGATGCATGAAACTGTCGGCGGGTACCAGGGCGATGGCGGCAATGGACAGGGTCAGGCCGCTGACCGCTGAGCCGAGCATGAACATACGCCGCCACACCGGTTGGGCCTGGCGGCTGGGCATGGCCGAATCAAAAGCCGCCACCTGGATCACGCGCATCGCCACCAGAGCGAGTAACCAGAGCAACCAGAGACTGTCGAGCAGGTAGTGCTCGGGATTCCACAACAACCAGGCGCAGACCAGGCCATTGACCAGCATCAGCAGCGTCGGCAGCAACGAGCCCTGATACAGCAGGCGTGTGCGCTCGACCGCCATTTGGGTTGCATAGTGTTTGCGGATGACCTGCGCGGGCGCCACTGAGGGGCCAAACAGATCAGTGCTAAGGGTCATAGGCGATGTTCTTATAATGGTGAGCCCGAAACGTCGACGGAGCATACACAAGCAAGCGCCTGGGCCAAACTGCCCCACGTCATAAAAAACCGCCTGCAATGGGCCGCAAACCTTTGGTCCAGACAGCTCGAGCAAGACGCGGCGCGGGCTGCGGCCCATGACCAACCGGTCATCCCGCACGACAGAATTTTTGCCCGCCGGGTGGTGTGCGAAGTGTTTTGCGTCGACCACCGGGCATTGGGATTTGCCCGAGCCCCTTTAGGCCCATAGAATGCGTCGATGCGCGATGATCTCTCTCTTTTGCTGAACTCCCTCAACGATGCCCAACGCCAGGCCGTAGCGGCCCCCGTTGGCCGTCAGTTGGTCCTGGCCGGTGCTGGCTCCGGTAAAACCCGAGTGCTGGTGCACCGTATCGCCTGGTTGATCCAGGTCGAAAACGCGTCCCCGCATTCCATCCTGTCGGTGACCTTCACCAACAAGGCCGCTGCCGAGATGCGCCATCGCATCGAGCAGTTGATGGGCATCAGCCCGGCCGGCATGTGGGTGGGTACCTTCCACGGCCTGGCGCACCGCCTGTTGCGAGCCCATTGGCAGGAAGCGGGGCTGAGCCAGACCTTCCAGATCCTCGACAGCGATGACCAGCAACGCCTGGTCAAACGGGTGATCCGCGAACTGGGCCTGGATGAACAACGCTGGCCGGCGCGTCAGGCCCAGTGGTTTATCAACGGCCAGAAAGACGAGGGCCTGCGCCCGCAACATATCCAGGCCAGCGGCGACCTGTTCCTGGCCACCATGCGCAGCATTTATGAAGCCTACGAGGCGGCCTGCGTACGCGCCGGCGTGATCGACTTCTCCGAACTGTTACTGCGCGCGCTGGACCTGTGGCGTGACAACCCCGGTTTGCTGGCACATTACCAGAAGCGCTTCCGCCACATCCTGGTGGACGAGTTCCAGGACACCAACGCCGTGCAGTACGCCTGGTTGCGCCTGCTGGCCAAGGGCGGCGACAGCCTCATGGTGGTGGGTGATGACGACCAGTCGATCTACGGCTGGCGCGGCGCGAAAATCGAGAATATCTATCAGTATTCCGAGGACTTCCCGGACGCGGTGACCATCCGTCTGGAGCAGAACTACCGCTCCACCGCCGGGATCCTCAAGGCCGCCAACGCCTTGATCGCCAACAACACCGGGCGCCTGGGCAAAGAGCTGTGGACCGATGGCGGCGAAGGCGAAGCGATCAACCTGTATGCCGCGTTCAACGAACACGATGAAGCACGCTACGTGGTGGAAACCATCGAAAGCGCGCTGAAAACCGGGCTGGCCCGTAGCGATATCGCGATTCTGTACCGCTCCAACGCCCAATCGCGGGTGCTGGAAGAAGCCTTGCTGCGCGAGCGTATCCCGTACCGCATCTACGGCGGCCAGCGTTTCTTCGAACGTGCCGAAATCAAGAACGCCATGGCCTACCTGCGCTTGCTCGAAGGCCGTGGTAACGACGCGGCGCTGGAGCGGGTGATCAATATCCCGGCCCGCGGCATTGGCGAGAAAACCGTTGAAGCGATCCGCGACCATGCACGCCATGCCGATGTGTCGATGTGGGAAGCCATGCGTTTGCTCATCGCCAACAAAGGCTTGACCGGCCGTGCGGCCGGGGCGCTGGGTGTGTTTGTCGAGCTGATCGAGAACCTGGCCGCCAAGTGCGCAGAAATGCCCCTGCACCTGATGACCCAGACCGTGATCGAGCAGTCCGGCCTGATCGCCTACCACGAGGCGGAAAAAGGCGAGAAAGGCCAGGCCCGGGTAGAAAACCTTGAGGAACTGGTCAGCGCTGCCCGCGCCTTTGAAAACACCGAGGAAGATGAAGAGCTGACGCCGCTCGCCGCCTTCCTGGGTCATGCATCACTGGAAGCCGGCGATACCCAGGCCGATGAGCATGAAGACAGCATCCAGTTGATGACCTTGCACAGCGCCAAGGGCCTGGAATTCCCCTATGTGTTCCTGGTGGGCATGGAAGAAGGCCTGTTCCCCCACAAGATGAGCCTGGAAGAGCCCGGCCGCCTTGAAGAAGAGCGCCGCCTGGCCTACGTGGGCATTACCCGGGCGATGCAGAACCTGGTGATGACCTACGCGGAGACCCGGCGCCTGTATGGCAGCGAGACCTACAACAAGGTGTCGCGTTTCGTACGTGAAGTGCCGAAAGGCTTGATCCAGGAAGTGCGCCTGTCCAACAGCGTCAGTCGCCCGTTCGGGGGCGGCCAGCAGCAGAACTCCAGCACTATGTTTGCCGGTTCCGAGATTCCTGAAACCCCGTTCAGCCTTGGCCAGCAGGTCAAACATGCGATCTTCGGCGAAGGTGTGATCCTCAATTTCGAAGGCGCCGGTGCACAGGCCCGGGTGCAGGTGAACTTCGCCGAAGGCAGCAAGTGGCTGATGATGGGTTACGCGAAGCTCGAAGCGGTCTGAAGCGAGCTGTTTGTGGCGAGGCAGCTCGCCCGTTTTTTGGGGCTGCTGCGAAGCCCAGCGGGAGCAAGCTCCCTCGCCACAAGAAACACTGCGTAACATGAAGATTATTGGCCCACCCTTGTTTTAGAAGAGCACGGGCCAATATCTGTAGTTAGTCCTACAGACCCTTCGGATTTGGTCTTACGCAAAAGCCCGAAACATTATGCCGCTAGCCACTGCCACGACACCTGTGCAACATGGCGCGCGTGCAATCCACAAATGGGAATTCCCTTTATGAAACGTTTTCTTAGCATCGCCATGGCGTTGTGCATCGGCTTGACGATGAGCCTGGACGCCAACGCCAAACGCTTCGGTGGCGGCAAAAGCTCTGGCGCAGCGCCGACTCACCAAACCAGTCAAATGGCTCCCTCCGCCGGTGCCGGCGGTGCTGCCGCAACTGCGGGTGCAGCCGGTGCGGCTGGCGCTGCTGCCAAGGCCGGCGGTGCTTCGCGCTGGTTGGGCCCTCTGGCCGGTATCGCCGCCGGTGGCCTGCTCGCGTCCATGTTCATGGGCGGCGGCTTCCAGGGCATGCAGATCTTCGACATCCTGATCCTGGCCGTCATCGCCTTCGTGATCTTCCGCTTTATCGCTGCCCGTCGCCGCAAGCAGCAGGAGCACCTTGCTCCAGCCGGCGCGCCGATGCAGCGTGAAGTGTTCGAGCAGAAGCCAGCCATGGGTTCGATCTTCGGTGGTTCGGCAGCACCTGCCGCCGCCCGTCCGGTGATCAATGCTCCGGCCTGGTTCAACGAAGAGCGTTTCGTCGAAGCGGCCCGCAGCCACTTCCAGTCCCTGCAACAGCACTGGGACGCTAACGAAATGGACAAGATTGCCGAGTTCGTTACTCCGCAACTGCTGGAGTTCCTCAAGCGCGAACGCGCCGAGATCGGCGATGCGTTCCAGTCGACCTACATCGACGACCTGCGCGTACAGCTTGAAGGTGTGGATGATCGTGCCGACAAGACTATCGCCACCCTGACCTTCAGCGGCGTGTCGAAGTCGTCGCGTTTCGACCAGGGCGAAGTGTTCAGCGAAAGCTGGAACATGGAACGTGCTCAGGGCGAGAACCAGCCATGGCTGGTCGCCGGTATCCGCCAGAACAGCTGATACTCACGCGTTTGAGCAAGCGGTAACAAAAACCCCGGACATGTCCGGGGTTTTCTATTTCACGGTTGCACTTATAGCGAGCTACTGTATAAAACGCCCCTATAAACCGCGCCATCTAGCAAGAGGATCCCGGCCGTGGAAGAAATCATCGAACAATTGCGTGAAGCCAACGAACCGGTCCCGGTTCCTTTGGAGCTGCCTGACGAAGACCAACTGGTGGAAGTTGAAGAACAGCTGTTCATCAATATTCCGTTCGTCTTTAAGGAATTCCTGCTGACCGTCAGTGATGTGGTGTACGGCAGCTTGGAGCCAGTGACCATTACTGACCCGGGCTCCCATACCTACCTGCCTGAAGTGGCTGCAAACGCCTGGGACCTTGGTGTACCTCGTGAGCTGATCCCAATCTGCCAAGACGGTGACGACTACTACTGCGTCGAAGAAGACGGCACCGTGGTGCTGTGGTCTGGCGAAGAAGAAATCGTCACCGAAGAATCCTGGGAATCGGTGTGGCACTGGGCGCGGGACGTCTGGCTGGAAAGCTGAGTCCCACACCCAACCTTTAGTGCTCCGGCGTATCCTTGTGGTTATCTAATGTTTCCAACAAGGCCACCTGCATCCGCGTATGCACCCGGATAAACCAGCGCCAGAGCACCGCAGCCACTGCCGCCGTGACCACGGCGATCAGCACCAGCAACTTGTTGGTCGGCAGAATGCTGGCCGACAAGGCTGCCAGTAGCAGGAAGATCACCAGCAGCGAGAGCAGCGGAATCAGCTCCGCGATCACCCTTCGCACACGCTGGGTATGCCGCCCGGCCATCTCCGGCTTCACACTCATCTCGGCCAGCAACATCGACAGTGCCTTGAGCTTGCGATACGCCGCAATCAGGAACGGCAGCGACAACAGCAGCGCCCCGCCCCAGATCAACGCCTTCTGCCAGCTCTGATCACTGATCCAGCCTTCCAGATACCCGCCGATGCGCGCCGCGAAAAAACTGCCGGCGAAGAAGATCGCGATCACCAGTGCCAGATTCACCCCGACTTGCAGGATGATCTTGCGGATCATCGACGCCAGCATTGCACCCTCGCCCTGGGGCTGGATGCTGCGCAGCCATTCGCCATACAGTCCGAATACCCGGCTCATGCGCTTGGGCATTACCGCTGCGATCTTCAACGACAGCGGGTCAGCCCCGCGAATCAGGTAGGGGGTGAGCAAGGTCGTGATTGCCGAAACAGCCACGGCCACCGGGTACAGGAAGTCGCTGGTCACCTGCAAAGTCATCCCCAGCGCTGCGATGATGAAAGAAAATTCGCCAATCTGTGACAGCCCCATACCGACCCGCAACGAAGTACGACCATCATTGCCCGCGATAAAAGCGCCCAGGCCACAGGAGAGCATTTTGCCCAGTACCACAGCCACGGTGATCACGGCGATCGGCCACGCGTATTGCAGCAAGATCTGCGGGTCGATCATCAAGCCAATTGCCACAAAGAAGATCGCGCTGAACATGTCGCGAACGGGTTCGATCAAGCGCTCAATCTTAATCAACTGACGGGATTCAGCCATGATCGCGCCAATCAGGAAGGCGCCGAGCACCATGCTGTACTCCAGCTTCACCACCAGCAGGCAGAAGCCGAAACACAGGCCCAATACGGTGATCAGCAGCATTTCGTTGCTTTCAAACTTGGCCACGTAGGCCAGCAGGCGCGGCACCAGCAAAATGCCGATCACCAGCGCGACGATCATGAACAGTGAGAGTTTGCCGACCGTGGAGAACACTTCGCCTGAGCTGACCGTGCCACTGACGGCGATGCTCGACAGCAGGGCAATGATGCCGATGCCGAGAATGTCCTCGACGATCAATACCCCGAAAATCAGCTGGGCGAAACGCTGGTCTTTCATCTTCAGGTCATTGAGGGCCTTGACGATGATGGTGGTCGAGGAGATCGCCAGGATCGCGCCGAGGAACAGCGAGTCCATGGTGCTCCAGTCGAACCAGCGGCCAATCTCATAGCCGATCCAGATCATCAGGACGATTTCCAGGAAGGCCGCGATAAACGCCGTGGCGCCCACCTTGAACAGCTTGCGCAGGCTGAACTCCAGGCCCAGGCAGAACATCAGGAAAATCACCCCTAGCTCAGCCAGGGTCTTGATCGTGTCTTCATCGTGGATCAGGCCAAACGGCGGGGTATGCGGCCCGATAATAAAGCCAGCGACGATGTAGCCCAGCACCACCGGCTGCTTGAGGCGGTGAAACAGGATGGTCACAACCCCTGCCACCAGCATGATCACGGCCAGGTCCTGGATAAAGCTGATGGCGTGCATGGCGAGGGACTCCTTGAGGTACCAGCGCTTTTCCCACTTCCGGCCGCCTTTGTACGGTCGCAAAGAGCGGAAGGAAAAGTCTGCCTTGATCGTAAGAAATGCCCTGAGATGGGCTTTTGAAGGTTAACACCGCGACTTCTGCTGAAAAGCCGGTGCAATATATGGAAACAGATCGATGCACGCGTGACGGCAAGCTGCCCACCAGCGTCCCGTTAGGGATGGCGCTGCAAAGACTCCAGCACCCGCAAAGGTGCCCTCCCCCCAACCAATGCCTACAACCCGTGAGTGTGCTATGGAACCCGGAAACGCCCAGCTGTCGATGACGGTACTGATGACCCCTGACATGGCTAACTTCTCAGGCAATGTCCACGGCGGCACGCTGCTCAAGTACCTCGACGAAGTGGCCTACGCCTGCGCCAGCCGTTATGCCGGTCGTTATGTGGTCACGCTGTCGGTGGACCAGGTGATTTTTCGCGAACCGATCCATGTCGGTGAACTGGTGACTTTCCTCGCGTCGGTCAACTACACCGGCAATACGTCGATGGAAGTGGGCATCAAGGTGGTGACCGAGAACATCCGTGAACGCTCGGTGCGCCATACCAACAGCTGTTTCTTTACCATGGTGGCCGTGGACGACCAGCGCAAACCTGCCGCCGTGCCGCCGCTGCAACCGCAGAACAGCGAGGACAAGCGCCGCTTTGTGCAGGCCCAGCAGCGTCGGCAGATTCGTCAGGAGCTGGAAAAGCGTTACCGGGAGATCAAAGCCGACGCGCCGTAATTTGTAAACCCACGGGCTCCCTGTGCTTACAAACTGATCGGTGTGGCTTCGAAGCGCACACGAGGGTGGGCAATACGGTCCTGGGCCCGCACCAGTTCCAGTTCATAACTGGCGCAGGCCTGGGTCTCCAGTAACACTTCATGCACCGCTGCGGCGGTGAATTCAAAGGCTGCCACCAGGCTATCGCCCAACAGCACCCGCGCCAGGAACAGGCCCGACGTCAGGTCACCCACACCCACCGGCTGACGCGGGAACGCCAGCAGCGGCCGACGCAAGTGCCAACTGCCCTCAGCCGTCACCAACAGCATTTCAAAACCTTCCGGCAGTTTGCCTGGGTAATCCAGGTGCTTGACCAGCACCGCTTTGGGCCCGCGGGCCAGCAACGCCTTGGCCATGGCCAGGCAATCAAACAGCGATTGCGGCTTGCGCCCGGCAAAGCTGTCCAGTTCCAGTTGGTTGGGGCACAGGAAATCTGCCATGGCCGCAGCCTCATCGAGCAGGAAATCGCTGACCTCCTGTGGCACGATGCAACCCTTTTCCGGGTGGCCCATCACCGGGTCGCACAGGTACAGCGCCTTCGGATTGATCGCTTTGATACGGGCCACGCCGCTAAGGATTGCACGGCCCTGATCGGCGCTGCCCAGGTAGCCGGACAGCACCGCGTCACAGTTGCCCAGCTCACCAATCGCGGCAATGCCTTCTACCAGGGCCGGAATCTGCTGCGGCGCCAACACTTCGCCCGCCCACTGTCCATACTGAGTGTGGTTGGAGAACTGCACCGTATTGAGCGGCCAGACATTCACTCCCACACGCTGCATGGGGAACACGGCGGCGCTGTTTCCGGCGTGGCCAAAGACCACATGAGACTGGATCGCAAGCAGATGAGGTGTGCGTTTCATGCGGGAGATTTCCGTAAAGCCGTTGAAATTCTGGCCGCGCAGTATGCGACTAAACGCAGCCTGTACGACAGACCGGCGACGCAGTTAAGCTGCTCTCACTTTGTTGGAGTTCATGGAATGCTGACCCTGGGAAACATCTTCGTGCTGATGCTGCTGGCGACTGGCGCCGCCTGGGTTTGGCACAACCACGGCCTGCGTGAGCGGGCACTGGAGCGGGTCAAGCAGCATTGCGCCAAGCTTGATATCGAATTGCTCGATGGTGCGGTTGCGCTCAAACGCATTGGTTTCGTCAAGGATGCCAATGGCCGGCGGCGCCTGGCACGCGTCTATAATTTCGAATTCACCGTGACCGGGGAGACCCGCCATGCCGGGACGATCACCCAATTCGGCGCCCACAGTGCGCAGATCGAACTGGCACCCTACCCGTTCGAAGCCAAGGAACCACTGCCTAGCGCCGAAGTGATCGAATTGAGCCAATGGCGCCAGGACCACGCCACCAAGAACCGTCAGTAGCGGCAGGCTGCCAGCGCCGCCTGCAATGCGGCCACGTCCCGTGGTTCGCTGAAGATCAATTCGATACGTGAATCCCGTCGCCATTCGCTAGGTTGCCAGGTTAAAACGCTGTTATCCACAGCGTTGGCCGAGACCCAGTCTTCGCCGCTGTGGATAACCAGTTTGGCACGATGCCAGTCGAGGCTTGATAGCCAGCGATGCAGACGGCTGACATCAAATTGCTGGCTGGGGTGCCATCGCCAGCCGATACTCCACCCCCCCTCCTGGCCCTGGCTCAAACAGATGGGCAAGGCAGGATCGCTCCAGATGGCCGGCATTTGCGCGAGGCCTTCAGGCGCCGCCAAGTTATCCACAGCCGCTTGGGCCTGCGCATTCAAGCCCGGCAACTGGTCGATTGGCAGCTGAGCCTGGCGTGTCCAGTAAATCGCGCAATCGGGTAACTGCCGTTCAATCGCCTGACGCTGCGCGGCATTCAGGGCCTCATCCTTGTTCAACACCAGCAGGCCAGCACTTGCCAGCGCCGCTTGCTGTGCCTGCGGCAAGGGCTTGCCTGCTGCCAACGCCTGGGCATCCAGCACCAGCACGCTGGGCTGCACGGCCAGCACGTCTTGCCATGGCGCTTCCCGTAGTTGTTTGAGCAACTGCGCGGGATGACCCAAACCCGAAGGTTCGATAAACAGCCGATCCGGTTTGGCCTTACGCAGCAAACGGCCCAGGCCTACCTGGAACGGTGCACCATTCACACAGCACAGGCAGCCACCCGCTACCTCGCCCAAGGCGACGCCGTCAGCGTCTTGAGTCAACAAGGCAGCGTCCAGGCCGATCTGGCCAAATTCGTTGATCAGCACCGCCCAACGCTCGTTGGCCGGGCGCTGAGCGAGCAGGTGCTTGATCAGGCTGGTCTTGCCGGCGCCCAATGGGCCGGCAATCACATGGGTGGGTATGTTCTGCAACATTGGAAACATCATTCTGGCCGTGTAGAGCGTTTGATCCTACGCGGTTACGCCAGCCAATCCAGCGTCAGGATCAACCGGCGCTCATCGGCCTTGAGCGCTGGCGAACGATGGATCAGGCCATGCCCTTCGTTACCGTGCCATTTGGTGCCCTTGAGCAGCGCCACCTCACCGCAGTGGATCTGCTCGATACGCTCGGTAGGTTCGGCGTCCGCCTGGCTCAGTTTGCGGCGATCCATCACACCTTCGCGCAACCATTGGCTGCCGATACCGGCATAGGTGGTGATCAGCCGAACCGGCACATGATCAACGTGAAAACGCGGGCACATGGCCTTGTCCAACAGCCGCAAACGTACGCCAATACGCTTGGCGCCGAGCAGGCAGGCAAATGCACTGACCAGCCATGACACATCGGCGATAAAACCTTCGTAACCCTCAAGATCGCGACAACTGGATGCCAGACCCTGCAAGTTCGGCACGGCGTCCTCGTTGTCGAGCTCAATCACCAGGGATTCGGCGAGCGGCTCATTGAGCGCCACCAGCAAGGCGCCGAACTCGGCGATATGCAGGGGCAACTGACGTTGCCACAGCGCCAGGTTGACGCCATCTTCGAGGATATCGGACAGTGCCAACGGAGTTTGCCCACACGTCTGGCGGATCACGGGGCGCAGGGGGATAACCGGGGCCAGCATCAGGCGACCTGCTCATACCAAGGGCCGAAAGGATCAGGCAGCTGGCGCCAACCTTCGACACCCAGGGCCATTTCTTCATCATTGAGCAAGCAGGCATCCAGTTCCGCACGCATCAGGTTGAAGTCGATGTTTTGCCCGATAAACACCAGCTCCTGGCGGCAGTCCCCGGTGCTCAGTTGCCAGTTGCCCATGATCGCCGCCACGCTTTCCTCGTCCTGGGGCCATTGGCTTTTGGGCACAAAGCGCCACCAGCGTCCGGCAAAGCCATGGCGCATCAAGCCACCAGCCTGGGACCAACTGCCGGCGTCCTGATGTTTGCTGGCCAACCAGAAGAAGCCCTTGGAGCGCAACAGTTTGCCGTTCACCCAAGGGCGATCGATAAAGTCGAAAAACCGCTGTGGATGGAAGGGGCGGCGCGCACGGTAAGCGGTGGAGGCAATACCGTATTCTTCGGTTTCCGGTACATGCTCACCGCGCAGCTCCTGCAACCAACCCGGCGCCTGGGCAGCGCGTTCGAAGTCGAAACGGCCGGTGTTGAGGATCTTGTGCAGCGCCACCTCGCCCATGACCATCGGGATGATTTCCGCCTGGGCGTTGAGGCGCTCGAGGATGGCCATCAATTCTTCACGCTCGCGGCTGCTGATCAGGTCGATTTTGCTGATCAGGATGACGTCGGCGAATTCGATCTGTTCGATCAACAGGTCAGTGATAGAGCGCTCATCTTCTTCACCCAGCGTTTCGCCGCGGGAAGCCAGGCTTTCGGCGGCCTGGTAGTCGAGCAGAAAGTTCATGCCATCGACCACGGTAACCATGGTGTCCAGGCGTGCAATGTCGGCCAGGCTTTGCTCGTTTTCATCGCGAAATGTGAAGGTTTCGGCCACGGGCAGCGGCTCGGAGATACCGGTGGATTCGATCAGCAGATAATCGAAACGCCCTTCCTTGGCGAGCTTGGCGACTTCTTCCAGCAAGTCTTCACGCAAGGTGCAGCAGATGCAGCCGTTGCTCATCTCCACCAGTTTTTCTTCGGCACGATTGAGCGTGACGTCGCGCTGCACCTCGCTGCCGTCGATGTTGATTTCACTCATGTCGTTGACGATCACCGCCACCCGCAGGTTGTCGCGGTTGCGCAGGACATAGTTGAGCAGTGTGCTTTTACCGGCGCCGAGAAAGCCGGACAACACGGTCACGGGGAGACGATTGGGCATCAGGTATTCCTCATCAGGGTTGGCCGGTCAAACTGCCCGTTTATGGCGTTCGCGCAGCTCTTCACGTTCTTTGGCTTCGATACACAGGGTTGCGGTGGGGCGCAGCAGCAGGCGTTGCAGGCCGATGGGCTCGCCGGTTTCACGGCACCATCCGTATTCACCGCGGGCCAGCAGCTCCAGGGCATCGTCGATCTTGTCCAACAGCTTTTTTTCCCGCTCCAGTAGGCGCAACTGCCACTGGCGCTGCTCTTCAGCGCTGCCGATATCCGCCAGGTCGCTATTGGTTTCCTGCTCGCGCAGCGCCTGGAACTCAGCGTCGATACGCGCTTGCAGTTCATTGCGCTGAGCCAGCAGCAGCTCGCGGAAGAAGCGCTGTTGGGCTTCATTCATGTAGTCAGCAGCCGGTTGGGCCAGCAATTCTTGTTCGGTCATGGGAAACGGTTCACGGGTGGGGCTGTGCATTTATGTTATAGTATAACAATACAAATAAGCCAACTTCCCTTGCTCCTCACGACGAAGGGCGCAATGCTTGATCACTTTCGCCCCCCGAGAAACACGATGAGATACGTGCTGTGCGCCCTGCTATTGGCAACCGCAGGACCTGCCTGCGCCCAAGTCCCAAGCCCGTTGGCCAACTGCACCCGCAGCGCCACCCTGCTGGCTTGCGTGGACCCGCTGGGCAATGCCTACAGCGTGGCGACTGCGGGCAACATCACTTACCTGCGCGGTTTCGAAGTGATCGGCAAACGCTATTGGGCACAGACCAATAGCCGCTACGGGCAACTGACGTTCTTCACCGGGTTGGCATCGGATGGCGAGGCGTGGGTTGGCTACACACGTCGCGTGGGCTGGACCACCATCAACCGGTTTTCCAGTTCAGGCGGCGCCAGCGCCAAGTTCACCTGTAACCGAATGACCGGCTGTTAAGCCTGGGTTTTCTGCTGTTCCTGCACCCAAGCCATGTAACTGTTGATGGGCGGGTTCTTCTGGAAGTACTGTTTCAACCCTTCAAAAAGCCGATCCGCCACCGCTTGTTGATGACGCGCCGTCACCAGCCGCTGGGCGTCCCGTGCATTGGAGATAAACCCGGTCTCCACCAGGATCGAAGGCACGTCCGGTGACTTGAGCACCGCGAACCCTGCCTGTTCCACCCGCTTCTGATGCAGGCTGGTGATGCTTTGCAGGCTGCCCAATACCGCGCTGCCCAGTTGCAGGCTGGAGGCGATGGTGGCGTTCATGGACATGTCGAGGATTACTCCGGCCAGCATCGGGTCCTTGTCCTTCAAATTGAGTAACGTCGTGGCGCCCAAGAGGTCTGCGCCGTTCTCGCGCTGGGCCATGAACCGCGCCGTGGCAGAGGTGGCACCGCCTTGCGACAACGCATACACCGAAGCGCCCGATGCAGTAAGCCGTGGCGCGGCGTCGGCGTGCACCGAGATGAACATATCGGCTTTGTGCTTGCGGGCGATGTCCACGCGCTTGCGCAGCGGTACGAAGAAGTCGTCGTTGCGCACCAGCTTTACGGCAAAACCTTTTTCACGTTTCAAACGTTTCGCCAGCAACTGGGCGATCGACAGCACCACATTTTTTTCGCGCTGGCCCTTGGAGCCGACGGCGCCCGGGTCTTTGCCGCCATGGCCGGGGTCAACCACCACAATGATGTCGCGTTTGGGATGCGCCTTGTCCGCCGGCACCACCAAGGGCGCGGGTTCAGCAGCGATTTGACGGCGCGCGCGCGTGGCGTTGGTCAGGTCCAATACCAGGCGATGGCCTTGGCCATGCTGGGGCGGCAGCACAAAACTGTTGAGCTGCATCGGCGCGACCAAATCCAGGACGATACGCGTATCGCTCTTGCCGAAATGCCCGGAGCGGATCGAGGTAATCCCACTGTTCTTCAGCGCCAGTTGGGAAAAGTCGCCGCTGAGGCCGGCGCCACTCAAGTCGATGATCAGGCGGTCCGGCGACGTCAGGGAGAACGTCTTGTATTGCAGCGGGCCGCTAAGGTCGAACACCAGCCGCAGCTTATCGTCCGAACGCCACAGCCGCGCATTGCGGATCTGCGTGGCGTAGGCCCCCAAAGGCAACGTGAACAAGGGGCTGACAAGCAGTAGGTTAAGGAGCTGACGTCTGTACATGACATATACCGCAGATAAAGGAGCATCCCTACTCGACAGGACTGAACAAAGGCTGGGACAGAAATTTCATCGTGGCAGTTATTGTTATACTATAACATGACTAATCATTTCCAACGATGGACCTGCTCATGAATGCGCTGACTCTGCCGGATATCGCCGCGCAGGCTTCACGCCAAGCCTTGCCACTCGACTGGGTGGGCATGTGCGGCATTGCCCTACCTGTGTTGCTCGGCGGCCAACACCTGGCCGCTACCGCCGATGCGGGCGTAAGCCTGAACGACGGCACGGCCCGTGGCATTCATATGTCACGCCTCTACCTGGCGTTGGAAATGCTCGAACAGCAACCCCTTACATCTGCACTTTTGCGTAATGTACTGCAGCGTTTTCTCGACACACATGAAGATTTATCTAAGAACGCCTACCTGCGTATTCACACAAATCTGTTGTTAAAGCGCCCTGCGCTGGTCAGCCCTTTGGAGGGTTGGAAAAGCTATCCGGTCAGCATCGAAGCGCGTCTGGAAAATCAGATGTTCCACGTGGAACTAAAAATTGACGTTACTTATTCCTCAACGTGCCCTTGCTCCGCTGCCCTGGCCAGACAGCTGATTCAGCAGCAGTTTCTCGAAGATTTTGCCCACACATCTCTGCAGCATGAAGACGTGTTGAGCTGGCTGGGCAGCGCCCACGGTATTGTGGCCACGCCCCATAGCCAACGCAGTACCGCGCAGTTAAACGTTCAGCTGCAGGGTGACGATCTGGCGATAGTCGACTTGATCAACGCTGCCGAAGCAGCTCTGGGCACTGCCGTACAAACCGCTGTGAAACGTGCGGATGAACAAGCGTTCGCCCTGGCTAACGGACAGAACCTCATGTTCTGCGAAGATGCCGCTCGCCGCTTGAACCTCGCCTTGAAGCGCTCGGATGCCGTCAAAGCCTTCCACCTCAAAGTGATCCACGCTGAAAGCCTGCACGCCCACGATGCGGTGGCAGAAAGCCGTTGGACGAGAGACTTTGCATGATTACCTGCCATGCTTTGCGCTGGGGCGCCCCCGGCCAACCACTGACGCCGGCGCTGAACCTGACGCTGGAAAAAGGTAGCCTCACAGGGATTATCGGCGCCAATGGCACCGGCAAGAGCAGCCTGGTCAAAGTGATCGCCGGGTTGCAAAAGCCGCTGACGGGCAAGGTGCGTGTCGATGTTCCACGTCGCGGCGGCTTGTCGTTCTTGCCCCAGCAACAGCACCTGGATCGTCAGTTTCCGATCAGTTTGCAAGAGTTGGTGGCTGCCGGCTTCTGGGGCACCCAGCTGAATTCACATGAACGCAACGAGCGCCTGCACGCCGTATTGGACGACTGGTGTCTCAGCGGTTTGGAACAGCGCCCGCTGATGGCGTTATCCGGTGGCGAACTGCAACGCGCCCTGCTCGCCCGTATGAGCCTGGCCGACTCCCCCATCCTGCTGCTCGACGAACCCCACGCCGCCCTCGACGAAGACGGCCAGGCACTGTGCTGGAAACACATCCATACCTGGCACAACCAAGGCCGCACGCTGGTGGTCGTCTGTCATGACTTGGCGTCCGTGCGTCACCACACCCAGCACGTGCTGCAGCTTAAAAACACCGGCTGCGTGTTCGGCCCCAGCAAAGAGCTGATCCGCCCGCAACCACAGATGCAGGTGGCCTGATGCACCTCACCGCTCACCTGTGGATGCCATTTCAGGATTTCGTGTTTATGCGCCGCGCACTGATCGGCGGGTTGGTGCTTGCATGTAGCACCGCCCCCTTGGGCGTGTTCCTGATCCTGCGACGCATGAGCCTGATCGGTGACGCCGTGGCTCACGGCATTCTGCCGGGCGCCGCACTGGGCTTCTGGCTCGCAGGGCTAAGCCTGCCCGCCCTGACCCTCGGCGGCCTCGGCGCAGGCCTGAGCATGGCCGGCCTGGCGGCGTGGATCACCCGCCGCACCGGCCTGCGCGAAGACGCCAGCCTCGCCGCCATCTACCCCATTTCGCTCGCGGCCGGAGTACTGATCCTTGGCATCGCCGGCAAACGCTTGGACCTGCTGCACCTGTTATTCGGCTCCGCCCTGGCCGTGGACGAAACCACACTGACCGGAATGCTCTGGGTGTCCAGCTTCAGCCTGATCGCCATGGCACTGATCTACAAACCCCTGCTGCTCGACACCCTTGACCCGCTGTTCCTGCAAACCGTCAGCCGCCTTGGCCCACTGGCCCACGGCCTGTTCCTGACCCTGGTGGTGCTGAACCTGGTGATCGGTTTTCAAGCCATCGGCGCACTGATGGTGGTGGGTTTGATGATGCTGCCGGCCATCGCTTCACGCTTCTGGAGCCGACGCCTGCCGGTGTTGATCGCAGTATCGGCGGTGCTGGGATGCCTGTCGGTGTGGCTGGGTTTGCTGCTGTCGTTCTACTACTCACTGCCCAGCGGCCCGGCGATCGTGTTGGTGGCGGGCGCTGGATATGTGTTGTCCGTGGTATTCGGTCCGGTGCATGGCTTATTGCGCCGCCCACCTTTGCCTACATCCTCATGAGGTGTTTCCCGATGCGCGCTCTTCTTGTGTTGTTCAGTCTGTTGCTGCCGCTGTCGATGGCTCACGCCGCAGACAAACTCCAGGTAGTCACCAGCTTCAGTATTCTCGATGACATCACCCACCAGATCGGTGGCGACCATATTCAGATCAGCAACATGGTCGGCCCGGACGACGATGCTCATACCTATGAACCCACACCGGATGACGCCAAAGCGCTGCTCAAGGCCAAGGTCATCATCAAGAACGGTCTAGGTTTCGAGCCGTGGCTGGATCGCCTGGTCACCAGCACTGAAACCACCGCTACGGTCGTCACCGCCAGCAAAGGCGTGATCTCGCACACCATGGAGGAAGACGGCGAGACCATTCCCGACCCACACGCCTGGCACAACCTGGCCAACGCCGAAATTTATGTGAGCAACATCACCAAGGCATTGGTGACCGCCGACCCTGCCAATAAAACCGACTACCTGCGCAACAGCCAGGCTTACCTTAAGCAAATCCACAGCCTGCTGGCTGAGGCCAAAGCCAAGTTCGCTGCACTGCCTTCAGGCAACCGCCGCATCGTCACCTCCCATGACGCCTTCGGCTATTTGGGCCAGGCGTATGGCATCCAATTCCTCGCGCCCCAGGGCTTGTCTACCGAGCGTGACCCGTCGGCCGCCGAAGTCGCCGCGCTGATCACCCAGATCCGTAAAGACAAGGTCAAAGCCGTGTTTATCGAAAACATCAAGGACTCGCGCCTGCTCAAGCAGATTGCCGATGAAAGCGGCGCGCAGATAGGCGGCACGCTGTACTCCGACGCCCTCGCCGCTCAAGGCCCGGCCAGCACCTTTATCGGGCTGTTCGAATACAACCTGAACACCCTGTGCGCGGCGTTGAGCAAACCATGATCCGCAAAAACCCTTCAGGTGACCTGCCGATCATTGCCGAGTCAGCCTACGTCGACAAGACCGCGATCATCTGCGGCAAGGTCATCATCGGCGAGAACGTCTTCGTCGGCCCCTACGCCGTGATCCGCGCCGACGAAGTCGATGCCAGCGGCGCCATGGACCCGATCACGATCGGCGCGAACTCCAACATCCAGGACGGTGTGGTGATCCACTCCAAGTCCGGCGCGGCGGTGACTATTGGCGAGTTCACCTCTATCGCCCACCGTTCCATCGTCCATGGCCCCTGCACAGTTGGCGACCGCGTGTTCATCGGCTTCAACAGCGTGCTGTTCAATTGCGCCGTCGGCGATGGCTGCGTGGTGCGCCACAACTCGGTGGTCGATGGCCGCGACCTGCCCGCGGCCTTCTACGTGCCCTCCACCACCCGCATCGGGCCTAACACCGACCTGTCGCAATTCCCGCCGGTGAGTGTCAGTGCCTCGGAGTTTTCCGAAGACGTGGCACGCACCAACGTCGACCTGGTGCGCGGCTACAAAGCCTTGCAAAACGAGTTCTGAACCATGAGTCGCCTGCTGATACGCAACGCCCGCCTGGTCAACGAGGGCCAGGTATTCGACGCCGACGTGCTGGTCGCCAATGGCCGTATCGAGAAGATTGCCGCCAGCATTGAAGGCGCTGACGAACCGGTGGAAATCGACGCCAAAGGCCAGTGGTTGCTGCCGGGAATGATCGATGACCAGGTGCATTTTCGCGAACCCGGCGCGCCAGACAAAGGCAGTTTCTACAGCGAATCCCGTGCCGCGGTGGCCGGCGGTATCACCAGCTTCATGGACATGCCCAACACCCAGCCAGCCACTTTGAACCTGCAAGCCTTGGCCGATAAGAAGCACCGTGCTGCGTTGCACTCAGTGGCCAACTACGGCTTTCACTTTGGCGTAAGCAACGACAATCTGGATATCGTCGCCGGCCTCGACCCCTGTGAAGTGGCTGGAGTCAAAGTGTTCATGGGCGCCTCCACCGGCAACATGCTGGTGGACGACCCACGTATTCTGGAACGTTTGTTTGCCGACGTGCCGACCATTCTGCTCGCGCACTGCGAACACACTCCGAGCATCCTGGCCAACGAGCAACGCTTGCGCGAGCGTTTTGGCGAGCGCATTCCCGCTGTCGCTCATCCACTGATCCGCGACGCCGAAGCGTGTTATCGCTCGTCATCGTATGCCGTGGAACTGGCCCAGCGCCACGGCACGCGACTGCACGTGCTGCACCTGACCAGCGCCCGTGAACTCGCGTTGTTCGAAGACAAGCCCCTGGCCGAAAAACACATCACCGCCGAGGTCTGCCTGCATCATCTGCTGTTCGACGATCGCGACTATCACCGCCTCGGCCACCAGATCAAATGCAACCCGGCCATCAAGACACGCGCCGACCGCGACGCGCTGCGCCTGGCGTTATTAAGTGATCGTCTGGATGTGATTGGCACTGACCATGCGCCGCATACCTGGGCGCAAAAACAATTGGGCTATCGTGAAGCACCCTCGGGTTTGCCCCTGGTGCAGCACGCCCTGCCGGCACTATTGGAGTTGGTGGCCGACGGGCATTTGCCTCTGACCACACTGGTGGCGAAAACCAGTCATCGTGTGGCCGACCTGTTTGCCATTCCTGATCGCGGTTACCTGCGTGAAGGCTATTGGGCCGATCTGGTGTTGATCAAACCTGAGCCTCAGGGCAAACCGGTCAGCAGCCAACCGATTCTCGCCCGTTGCGGCTGGACTCCCTTTGCAGAGCGCAGCTTTCGTCACAGCGTGAGCACCACGCTGGTGTCCGGCCACCTGGCCTGGCACAACGGCCAGGTGGTCGACAGTTGCCAGGGCTTGCCCCTGCATTTTCTGCGTTAAGCGCGGGGTTTGACCGTACCGCAATCGTTGCCCAGCCACTGAGCGTGGCTGTCCAGGCTGCCCTTCTGCTGGATGCCGGTGGCATTGAACGTACCGTTGACGGTGGTGGTGAATTCCTTCTGGCTTTGGAAGGTCGCTACACCAGTGCCCTGGGCTTTGGGGCAGCTGAAACGGAACTTCCATTGGTTGCCGGTCTTGTCAGTCACTTCCTGCTTGCAGCCCGATTGCGGGTCGGTCAGCGGGATGGAATCGGTGGCAACCTGGGCTGGGGTCAGGCACACCTGCACACCCTTACCGGCCATGTTGATGCCTTGCTTTTCGAGCATGGCGCGCTGTTCAGGAGTCATTTGTTGCTTGAGCTGACCGAGGATCAGCGACAGGTCCGGCAGGTCCTGGTTATCGACTTTCATATTGCTGGTGGTCAATTCCCACAAGCCCGGCGCCAGCATCTGCGCCTGCGCCGCCACCGGCAGCGACAACCCAACAACCATGGCCAAACCTAGCAGACGAGCATTCATCGGGTAACTCCTGGGTAATTGTCGGCGTTAGACGTCGTAAAGCGGCCAGTGTTGCACGGCAAATAAAATAGCGACATTCGCAGCGGTTCATGGTCTGTTACGCACTGGACTGCCTGGAGTTACGTCGTTCATGGATTTCTTTGGCCCGCACCTGCTCGCCTACTTCATTGCCACGCTGCACGTTCTCGGGAGCCTCGCCGCAATTCACGCGGTACTGACTGTCCGCACCGCCCAAGGCTCGATCGCCTGGGCCTTGTCGCTGATGTTCATGCCTTACCTGACGCTGATCCCTTACCTGATCTTCGGCCGCAGCACCTTCGACGCGTACATCCAGGCCCGTCGCCAGGCCAACCAGGAAATGCACACGGCGATCGCCGAACTGAATTGGCGCCCGTGGGTAGAGGAAGCGCTCGCGGCGCGCAACTCCAGTGCCTATGCCTCCCTGCGAGCCATGCCCAAGCTCGGGCGCATGCCGTGTCTGGCCAATAATGAAGTGCGCCTGTTGATCAATGGCGAGGCTACTTTTGGCGCGATTTTCGAGGCGATTCGCAACGCCAGGACCGCCGTGCTGTTCCAGTTTTTCATCATCCATGACGATGAGCTTGGCCGCCAATTGCAGGTGCTATTGAAGGAAAAGGCCGCCCAGGGCGTCGACATTTATGTGCTGTACGACCGCATCGGCAGCCACGCCCTACCCCATCGCTACGTACAATCGCTGCGCGACGCCGGGGTGCAGGTCAAGGCGTTCGCCACCCGCAGCGGCTGGCTCAATCGTTTCCAGGTCAACTTCCGTAACCATCGCAAGATCGTGGTGGTGGACGGTATCACCGGCTTTGTCGGCGGGCACAATGTGGGCGATGAGTACTTGGGCAAAAAGCCGCCGCTGGCGCCATGGCGCGATACCCATGTACAGGTCACCGGCCCAGTGGTGGCCTGCCTTCAGGAGTCGTTTGCCGAAGACTGGTTCTGGGCGGCGCGGCAACTGCCGCCGCTGATCCTGCCGGATGCCTACCCCGAAGACGGCGTGCTCTGCCAACTGCTCGCCAGTGGCCCGGCAGACCCCTATGAAACCTGCTCGCTGTTTTTCGTCGAGGCCATCCACGCCGCGACCGAGCGGGTATGGATTACCAGCCCGTACTTCGTCCCCGACGAAGCCGTATTCGCCGCACTGCGCCTGGCGGTATTGCGCGGGGTGGACGTGCGCCTGTTGCTGCCATCGCGGCCCGACCACCGCATCGTATATGCCGCCTCCAGCCTTTACGCCATCGAAGCCGTGCGCGCAGGTGTGCGGGTGTTCCGCTACAAGCCCGGGTTTCTGCATCAGAAGGTGGTGTTGGTAGACAGCGAAATCAGCGCCATTGGCAGCGCCAACATGGACAACCGTTCGTTCCGACTGAATTTCGAAGTGATGTTGCTGACAGTGGATGAGGCTTTCGCCAGCCAGGTTGAACACATGCTGCTGGACGATTTTGCCCTGTCCCATGAAGTCAGTCAGGAAGAAAGCCGCGAGACGCGACGCCTGCAACAGTTGGGGATGCGGGTGGCGCGCTTGATCTCACCGATTCTCTAACAGACAACGCAGGGAAAATGTGGGAGGGGGCAAGTCCCCTCCCACATTTGGATCTTCAGTGTTCTGGAAAATCGGGTCAGCGGTAGAGATCTTCCCGCGTCCACGGCAGTTCATGACCACCATCGGCATGGGGTTTGACCGCCAAGATCTGGTGCAAGTTGATCCAGCCCCGGGCAAACGCATAAGCGCAACCGGCCAGGTACAGCCGCCAGATGCGCAGCGCCTGCTCCGGCACCATCTTTGCCGCCGCTTCCAGATTGTCTTCCAGGCGCTCGCTCCAATGGTCCAACGTGCGGGCGTAGTGCAAGCGCAAACTTTCGACATCCACGACTTCCAACCCGACCTCGCTGATCTCGGCAGTCATCATCGCCAGGTGAGGCAGTTCGCCGTTGGGAAATACGTAGCGCTCGATAAACTCCCCGGCGCCTCGGCCTACCGGGCGGCCATCGGTATGTTTGGCGGTAATGCCATGGTTCATCACCAGGCCGCCTTCACGCACGGCACCGAACAGGGTCTGACAGTACTGTGCCAGGTTGGCGTGGCCGACGTGTTCGAACATACCCACGCTCACCACTTTGTCGAAGCGGCCATCCTGGGGCAGGTCGCGGTAGTCGAGCAGTTGCAGGTCGACCTGATCCTCCAGGCCTTCGGCTTTCACCCGCTCCCTGGCCAGCGCCAGCTGTTCCTTGCTCAAGGTGATACCAAACACCTTGACTCCGAATTCCCGCGCCGCAAACCGCGCAAGCCCGCCCCAACCACACCCAACGTCGAGCAGGTACTCGCCCGGCTGCAGCCGCAGTTTGCGGCACAGGTGACGGAATTTGTCTTGCTGGGCCTGGTCGATGGATTCGCTGCCGGTTTCGAAATAACCGCAGGAATACGCCATGTCCTGATCCAGCCATAGTTGGTAGAACTCGTTGGACAGGTCGTAATGGTAGGAAATGGCCGCCGCGTCGGTGGCCTTGTCGTGGATCGAGCGCACCGGACGGCTGCCTTCGTCGTCATCGATCAAGGCGTGGCTCAACTCGTCACATACCCTGATCACCTCGGTGATGGAGCCTTCCAGCTCCAGTTTGCCTTCGACGAAGGCTTCGCCCAGTGAATCGAGCGTTGGGTGGGTCAGCTTGGACACCATCGTGGGGTCCTTGACCACAATCGTCACACTGGGCTCAGGACCCAAGTTGAATTCATGGCCGTCCCAGAGTCGAAGACGCAACGGTAGCTGAAGATTCTGTAAGGCCGGTGGAAGTTGCGCGAGCATGAGTAATCCCCCCTTGTTTCAGACGTCTGGAGTGAGGGTAGACCATCCGAAGACAAAGTAGGAGGCTATCGATTTAATAGCACGTCTCTATGGGGCTCGGAGTTCAAGCAAACCGTCCTGGATCCACTGTTTCAGCCATGTGGCCGCTTGCAGCGACGCACCCTCTGAATAAGTGACTGCCAACTCTGCGCACAGTTCTGAAAAATTCCAGCCGGTAGTCACCATCCCTGCCAGTGCACAGGCCTCGTCCGGCTCCAGGCTGCGGTAGTGACACACATTCTGATGACGCCATACCAGGCAGATTTGCATCGGGTCCAGCGCCTTGCTGCCGGGAAAACCCGATGCATCCTTGCTGGCTCGCCAGATCGCCACCGTGTTGAAACGGCACAGCAAATGCTGCACTGAAGGCGCCAGGCTTACCTGTAGCGCCGGCCAGTCCCCAGGCGCCAATTGCGCCATGTCATTCACGGTCAGCGGCGTACCCTGGGGTGCATCGAACGCCAGGGTAAACGCCCACTCCAGGCGCGCCAACTCAGCCAGCGGCGCACTGTGTTCTGCGACCAAGTGCTCAAGGATAAACATCGAAAAGCGCTCACCGAGCCAACGCAGGCTGTAGTGGGCCGAGGGGTAACGGCGAATGTAGGCTTCGCTCAGCGCGGCAAATTCATCATCCCCCAGCCAATATCGGATAGCGCTGAAGTCATGGCACAGCACTTCCTTCAATCGCGACAGATAGGCGTTGTGGTAAATCGCCAGGCCGGTGTCCACATCCAGGGTCGGCCCCCCCAGCAAGGTGGCGGCAAAGCTGCTGTTGGCCGCGCAAGGTTCAGATAACAGGTGCTCTTCAAAAGCCAATTGCCAGTCGATCAGGCGCATAGCGATTTCCTGGCCAGGGCACTGGCTGCCAGCTCGCGGGCCTTGCTCAACTCAGTGAGCAATTCTTCGAACGGCGGGAAATGATCATCGCGCTCCAACAGCGTCGACACCGGCCCCAAATGCTCCAGGGTCTGTTGGTAAAGCGCCCACACCGGGTCGCACACGGGATGGTCGTGGGTGTCGACCACATAGTCGCCGTAGTCCATATGCCCGGCCAGGTGCAGTTGGCGGATGCTCTCGGGCGGCAGGTTGCGGATAAACGTCCAGGCATCAAAGCCATGGTTACGCGCACTCACATACACATTGTTCACGTCCAGCAGCAACTGGCACCCGCTCAGGTGGGCCAAAGCGTTGAGGAACTCCCACTCGGTGAACTCATCAGCCTTGGAGCGCACATAGCTGGAGACGTTTTCCAGCACCAGCGGGCGCTGCAACACGTCCTGCACCTGACGCACACGACCGGCCACGTGATAGAGGCTTTCTTCGGTGTAGGGCAGCGGAAGCAGGTCATGCAGCTGATGCGCGCTGCCGCGGCTCCAGCACAGGTGATCGGAAATCCAGGCCGGCTGGATGCGCTCGGAGAGCTGTTTGATTTGCGCAAGGTAATCGGTATCGAGGGCATGGGGCCCACCGATGGACAAGGACACCCCGTGCATTACCACGGGGTAACGCTCGGTTATCGCATCCAGGTAGTACAAGGCTTTGCCGCCCTGCACCAGATAATTCTCGGAGATCACTTCGAACCAATCCACGGCCGGCGACTGTTCGAGGATCTGCTGGTAGTACTCTCTGCGCAACCCCAGGCCGTAACCGAGGCTCGAAAAAGAAGTGGGCATAAGACGCTCCAGGAAAAGTGTCCGCAGCGACGGGGGGCGGTCGCTGCGGTTGCACTCGGTTGCCGTTACTCGCCGACGGTACCGCCCTTCTCGTCGCACATCGCCTTGCTCATGGACAGGAAGCCCTGGCCTTTGCAGGAACCTTGACCTTTGCACGCGTGATCTTTGGTCTTGCAGTCGTTCTGCCCTTTACAAGCGTTGACGCCATAGCAATGCACAGTGGCATCGGCTGCGTGTGCCTGGGTGGCCACACCGGCAAACATAGTGGCGGCAGCCATCGCGAGGGCGGCGCCAGCAGCAGCGGATTTAATGCTCATTGTTGTATTCCTCATGATCAGTGGTGAAGTCGGTCCGAACGGATTGTTCAGTCTCGACACACCACTAGAGTGAGGCCCCCCATCGGCGTTACAGCCGTGTGCAAATATTTCTGAAATTATTCATCAAGCTTCAACAGCGGCTCCTGGAAGCGTAATAACCGCCCAGCGTTACCCAGCACCAGCAAGGTACTGAGGTTATGCAGCACCGCCGCAATCATGGCACCCGCCGCGCCCAGCCAGCCAAAGGCCGCGAACACCACAATGGCCAACGTCCAGCCCAGGCCGATGATCACGTTCACCTGCAACGTCTGCCGGCACTGGCGGCTCAAGCGCACGCAGGTACCCAGGCGGCGCAAGTCGCTGCCGATCAACACCACGTCCGCCGATGCGAGTGCGATATCGGCACCGCCCGCCCCCATCGCCACACCAACCACACCGGCCTTGAGCGCCAACGAATCATTGATGCCATCGCCCACCACCATCGGCCGGAAGCCGCTGCTGATTTCACCCAGCACGCGGTTGAGCTTGTCTTCCGGCAAGGCTTGGGCTTCGACATCACTGATGCCCACCTCCAGCGCCAGGCTGTCGGCCACGCTTTGGCGGTCGCCGGTCAGCAGCAACTGGCGGCCCAGGCCCAAATCACGCAACTCTTGCAGGGCCTGGCGCGCCTCCGGCTTGACGCTGTCGGCCAGCAACAGCCAGGCCAGGAACTCGCCGTTCAACGCCAACCCGGCAATAGGGCCGTCATGGCTGGGAACGCCGCTGGTGACGATGCCCAATTGTTCGAACAACTCCGGCCGCCCCAGCGCCGCTTCGCCCTGTTCGGTCTGTGCGACCACGCCCAGGCCCTGACGCTCGCGAATGTCGGTGAGCGCCAGTAACTGCTCCTGAGTCGCCAACCCCGCCAACGCTCGGCTGACCGGGTGACTGCTCGCCGAGCCGAGGCTGGCCGCCAGGTTCAGCAGCTCCTGGCGATCCGGTGCGGTGGTCTCGATGGACTGCAAACGCAGGGTGCCAAAGGTCAGGGTGCCGGTCTTGTCGACCACCAACGAGGTCAGGTCAGCCAATTCTTCGAGAAACGCCGAGCTGCGAATCAGAATCCCATGACGCGCCGCCACGGCGATCCCGGCAATCGCCGTGGCCGGCGCCGACAGCACCAAGGCACACGGGCACGCCGCCACCAGCACCGCCAGCATCGCCTGCGCATCGTTGGTGACGAACCAGGTGACCGCCGCCAGCAACAGCACCAACACCATATAGCTACCGGCATAACGCTCCAGCAGCCGCGTGATCGGCGGCTTGGAGCGCTCGGCGTTCTGCATCAGTGCGATGACTTTGCCCAGGGTCGATTCGTTGCCAGTGCGCGTCACTTCAAGGCGCAGCAGACCATCAAGGTTGATCGCGCCACCAAACACCTGCACACCCGCGCTGGCTTCCAACGGCACCGACTCACCGGTGATTGGTGCCGTGTCCAGGCTCGCCTGGCCGGACAGCACCACGCCATCGGCCGGCACGCGGTCGCCGGCGCGCACTTCGACGATATCACCGGGGTTCAGCGTGGCGTTATCCACTTCGGTGATGGTTCCGTCAGCCTGTACCAAACGGGCGTGACTGCGGGTGAGTTTGCCCAGGGCATGGATCGCCTCCTGGGAGCCGATCACGCTGCGCTCTTCCAGCACATGGCCGAAGATCATGATGATCGGCAACAACGCGGCGGTGAGCAGATCGCCGGTGGCCCAAGCGCCAAGCATGGCCAGGGCAATCAGTTGGTCAGTGATGCCGTGCAAGCTGGGAAAGCGCAGGCTGTACCAGGCCGAACGCATTACCGGCACCGCCACCAACAGCGATGCCACCCCCAGCAGCAATTGGCTCACGCCGTTCTGATCCGGCGCCAGCCAGAGCCATACCAGGCCCAGCACGAGCAACCCAAGGGCGAGCATGGCCAGGGTCAATTGCCGGGCAGCGCTGCGCTGTTCGGCCGAGGTCAGCATGGGTGCGCTCATTGTTCGGCTCCCTGGATGATCAAGCGGGAGTCGTCTTTGGGGTCGACGGTGGTCACGGAACCCGCCTGGCCGAGAATCTTCGGCAGGCGTTCGCGGTACAGGCGCAACAGCAAGCCGGGGTCTTTGACCTGGGCGAGGCTGGCGACGGTAGCGGTTTGCGCCTGGGCATTGGCCAAGCGTTCGCTGGCCTGGGCGTGGGCGACTTGCACCTGGCGGTCAGCCTCCTGATTCGCGGTCTGGGTGAGTTTTTCCGCTTCGGTGCGGGCGTTGGCCACCGCTTTATCCGCTTGCTGGCTGGCAGTCAGCACTGCGTTGAAGGCATTCACCGCCGGGCCCGGCAGGCTCGATTGCACATCGACGCGGGTGACTTCGATGCCCAGGCCCAAGCCGCTGGCAGCCAACTCGGCCAGGCGTTTATTGATGCCTTGCACCAGATCGCCGCGCAGGCGCTCGCGGCGTTCGGCGGCGCCGTTGTCGCTGCCGATCAGTTCCGGGCGTGCTACCAGGATGGTGTCCAGATCCCGCGCTGCCGTCAGGGCTACGGCACTGCGCGTCACCAACCGATCCAGCGCGGGCAACACGTGGTCGCCCTGCAACACGAAGGCATAGGGCTGGGTCACCTTGTAGAACACCCGCACATCCAACTGCACCACCCCGGCATCGCCGGTCAGCAGGTAGCCGGAACCGGCCAGGGCATCGCTCAACGGCGTAGCGAAACTGGCCACGCGATCAGCCTGCAACGCCGCATCGGAACGCAGCAGGTTCTCCACTCGGCGCTCGATCACCCGGTCCGCCGCCGGCAACAACACCACCTTCTCGAACGGCTGCGGCCAGGCCAGCAACAGCCCGGCGTTCTGAATGCGATCAAGGGCGCCGAAGTGCAGGACCACCGCGCGATTCTGCGGGTCGATCTGGCGCACATTGGAAAAGGCCCAGGCCAACGCCGCCAACACAGTGACCGCGTACAGCGCCAGGAAGGTCAGGCGCCCGGCCTGAATCCAAGGGCTGTCGGGACTGCCACGTTCGCTCATGGCTGGATGTCCTTCGGCCCATCCACCAGGGCGCGGAACGGCGCGGCGTCGGTGCGCAGGATGATTTTGGTACCCGGCGTGACCACCGTGCCCAAGGTATCCAGCGAGCGCAGCAGGTTGTACAGCTGCGGATTACCCGCGTAGGCACGGCCATAAATCTGCGCGGCTTCTACCCGCGATTGCGCTTCGATATCGGCGGCTTTCACCGTCGCATCGGCCTGCACAATGCGCGCATCACGCTCGGCGGCGGAGCGGATTTGCGCCGCTTCGCGCTTGCCCACGGCGGTGCGTTCAGTAGCGATGGTTTCCCGCTCGGCGCGCATACGATCAACCGTGGCGGTGAGTGTCACCGAAGGCAATGTCAGGCGCTCGATGCCGACCTGCGCCACGCGCACGCCGTAGGTGGCGAGCAATTGTTGATCAATCTGCTGGCGCAACTGCGCTTCAAAATCGGCGATGCGCACTTGGCTGGCGTCGGTGTTGATCAAGCTGGACAGGTCAAAGCTGGCCGCCGTGGTTTCCAGCGCCGAGCCGACGAAGGTGCGGATCTGCCGCGCCGCTTCGTCCGGCTGGTTCTGCACTGCGCGCATGAAGCGCTGCACATTGTCGGCATCGCCCTGCACCTGCCACGCCACATAGGCCTGCACGATAATCCGCAGGCCATCGCGGGTGCCCACATCCTGCAAGCCGCTGGACGTGGTGCGCAGGCGCAGGTCCACCGGGATCGCCGCTTCGAATGGCGCCGGCCAGCGCCAGCCCAGGCCCGGCTCCAACAGCACTCGCGCGGGGTTGCCGAAGCGGGTAATCACCGTGGCCTCGCCGGAGCGCACCTGCACCAGGCTCGCCGCTGCCACGGCAAACAGCACCAGTAACGCCGCCCAGGCCATGCGCCGCCAAGGGAAAGGCCCGGCCGCTTGTTCATCACCATGGTGGTGATGGTGGTGGCCGTGATGATGGTGATGACCGTGATCGTGAGAATGAGCGCTCAACAGACAGACTCCTTATTGAACGGCTTTGCGCGGCGCCAGTGGATCGGCGGGCAAAGTAAAAGAACGCAGATCAATCGTCGGCGCACTGTCGGCGCCCAAACGATGATCCAGAATAAGCAGCTTGGCGTGGGCCAGGCCCAGGCTCAGTTGGCTCAGGTACTGTTCCAGCACGAAAGCCTGGCCCGCAGCGGCATAGGCTTTTTGTTCGGCGGCAAAGCGCAGGTTCGCCGCTTGCGCGCCGGCATTCACTTCGCGGGCGCCGGCCTGGGCCTGATCACGGACGGTGCTGGCTTGCAGCAGCGCCTGGTTGGTCTGCTCGCTGGCCGCGCCACGTTCACGGGCGATCAGTGCCTGGGCGCCGATCTGGGCGGCTTGCACACCGTGGTAAGCATTGGCGGCGCCAGCCGGTGGGTGGATCGCTTCAACCACCGTGGCGAGGATTTCCACCCCGCTGTCGAGGGTGTGCAGGTCTGCTTGCACCGTGCGGCCAATCTCGTCGGCGAGGCTGGTGCGTTGTTCACCGAGCAATTCGTCGAGGGTGCGCGAGGCAAAGTCATGCACCAGGATGCGGCTGGCGGTGCTGCGGATCAGGGTAGGTATGTCCGCGCTGTTGTAAGTGGCGGCAAGCGCAGCCTGGTCGGTGAGGCCGATGCGGTAGACAAATCGCACGTCCATGTTGACGATCTGGAAGCCCTGCTTATCGCCGCTGCTGCTGGCGATGACCTGGGATTTGTCATTCACATGGCTGGCGTCCCACAGGCGGTTGGC
The DNA here is from genome assembly GCF_023127795.1 of Pseudomonas sp. W2Jun17. Lineage (NCBI taxonomy): Bacteria > Pseudomonadati > Pseudomonadota > Gammaproteobacteria > Pseudomonadales > Pseudomonadaceae > Pseudomonas > Pseudomonas sp. W2Jun17. The sequence continues at coordinate 141,997 of NZ_SPKO01000003.1, forward strand.
AATCAACGGCGCCGGGCCTTCGGCAGCGGCCAGCTCCGGTGTGGCGGCTTCGCTGACGCTGGTCGCCAACTCATGCACCACGCCGTTCTCCACGTTGAGTACGCGACCCAGCGGCCACGGCAAACCCGTATGCAGGCCGGGGCCGAACACCTCGACCGGTTTGCCGAAGCGCTCATAAATCCCACGCCCTTGCAGGGGGACTTCATGCACGCCGGTCAGCGCCCAACCTACCGTCAGCACCACCAGCAACACCGGCAGGAAAGCCCGGCGCATGTAGGTGAAGGCCCAGATCTGGCGCAGGTCGATGCCAAAACGGTTGTGCAATTCATGCTGCAACGCCAGCAACGGTTGTGGCGGCCAACGCAGCAGGCCGGCGATAAAACTCTGCGCCATCAAGCGCGGCTCAAGGCGCGGCTGGCGCGGGCTGAACAGCGACAGCACGCCCCGCAGCAGGAACTCCAGCGCCACCAGCGCCGGCAACAGGCCGACGAGTGTCGCCAGACGCAGCGGCCACACCGACTCGGCATTGGCAAACAACAGGCAGATGGCACTCAGCACCAGGCAGATAATCGCCACCCGACTCAACTGCGCCAGCTGTGAAGCTTCCGGCCACTGGGCGGCGGTTTCCTGGGCCAGGCGACGTTCGAACACCAGCAAGCCAAAAGCCAGCCCCAATGCCAGCGCCGCACCGATACTGGCGGACTGACCGATGGCCGCAGCAGGCAAGGCCAGGTCCCAGAACTGGATAACGCTGACCAACGCCATCAACGACCAGCCGGCCAACCACAGCACCGGTGCGCCAACCTGTGCCAGCAGGCCGTTGCCGAAACGGTTGATCAGCCCCTTGTGCCAGGCAGTGGGCTCAATGGGTTGCTCAATCAACTCAGCGCTCGGCACCTCCATCGCCTGGGCACGCCAATCAGCCACCCACCAGGCCGACTGCAACCCGGCCACCAACAGCAGCAGGGCCGAAGCGCAGTTGATCAACACCACCGGCCAGATCGACAGTGGCGCAAACAACGCCACGAACAGCGCCAACACCCATCCGCTGATCGCCAGGGTCGTCAGGCTGATACCCGCTTGGCGTAACCGACGGGCATGGAACAGCCCTTGCTGAAAACGCGCCAGGCCTTCTACGGAGGCGCCGTCAGCTTCTAAATCCACCTGCATCCGCTCAATGCCCACTTGCACACAATTCGTTACGATATAACACGAAGCGTGAAATTTTTGTTCGCTTTTGCATCCACTCTGAATCCCTTGTGGGAGGGGGCTTGCCCCCGATGGCAGTGTGTCAGTCGACTGATTAGTTACTGATACACCGCAATCGGGGGCAAGCCCCCTCCCACATTTGTTTTGCTGTGCTCTCTGGAGTGTGACTAACCCCCTATAAACACGAGCCATCACTGGTGTCGGCTGCGATTAATCGGCACACTCCGAAACAGCTTTTCGCGGGTTCACGGACAAGGAAGCGCCACCCCATGATTTCCATCTACCAACTCAAACCGCGGTTTCAAAACCTGCTGCGCCCGCTTGTGCAGCGCCTCTACGACAACGGCACTACCGCCAACCAGATCACCGTGCTGGCCGGCGTTATTTCCCTGCTGGTGGGGTTGTTGATCGCAGGCTTCGCCCAACACCTCTGGCTGTTTGCGCTGATTCCTTTATGGATGATCGTGCGCATGGCCCTCAACGCCATCGACGGCATGCTCGCTCGGGAATTCGGCCAGCAGTCACGCCTCGGCGCTTACCTCAATGAACTGTGCGATGTGATCGCCGACAGCGCGCTGATCCTGCCCTTTGCCCTGATCCCCGGCGTGAGCCCGGTGCCAGTGGTGCTGGTGACACTGCTTGCGGTCTTCAGCGAGTACGCCGGTGTGTTGGGGCCGATGGTGGGCGCATCGCGTCGCTATGACGGGCCGATGGGCAAGAGTGATCGGGCTTTTGTACTGGGTGTACTGGCCACCGGCGTGGCGCTGGGCTGGCTCGGCGCCGGTTGGGTCGAGGCGGTGATGTGGCTGGTCGCCGCCATGCTCGCCTATACCTTGGTCAACCGGGTGCGCCAGGGCCTCAAAGAACAGCCACAAACTCCCCCTTCTGCATAAGGAATTTGCGATGCGCGAACAGCAAGAGCACACCTTCAGTACCCATGATGGCGTCGAGCTTTTCTACCGGCACTGGCCGGCCACGGCAGACGCCGGGCCGCGCAAGGCAATCCTGTTGTTCCATCGCGGCCATGAGCACTCCGGACGTATTGCCCACCTGGTGGATGAACTGGACTTGCCGGGGTTTGATTTCTTCGCCTGGGACGCCCGCGGCCACGGCCAATCCCCCGGCGAGCGCGGCGACAGCCCCAGCTTTGCCACCAGTGCCCGTGATGTGCAGACCTTCTGCGACCATATCGGCGCCACCTACGGCATCGAAGAGCAAAACCTGGCCGTGATCGCCCAAAGCGTCGGCGCGGTGATCGCGGCCACCTGGGTCCACGATTACGCGCCAAAAATCCGCGCCCTGGTGCTCGCCTCGCCCGCCTTCAAGGTCAAGCTGTACGTGCCCTTCGCCCGCCCGGGCCTGGCCTTGATGCGCAGGTTTCGCGGCAACTTTTTCGTCAACAGCTACGTCAAGGCCAAGTTCCTCAGCCATGACCCGGAACGTGTGGCGTCCTACGACAGCGACCCGCTGATCACCAAAGCCATCTCGGTGAATGTGCTGCTGGGTCTGTACGAAGCGGCCGACCGGGTTGTAGCCGACGCCCAGGCGATCCAGGTGCCGACCCAGTTGCTTATCTCCGGCTCCGATTTTGTGGTGCACCGTAAACCCCAGCAGCAATTTTTCGACCGCCTCGGCAGCCTGAAAAAAGAGCTGCATATCCTCCCTGGGTTTTTCCACGACACCCTCGGTGAACGTGACCGAGCCGTGGCCGTGAGCAGCGCCAAACGCTTTATCCTGCAGAACTTCGTACACCCGCTGGACCGCGCCTCTCTACTGGACGCCGACAAACTTGGCGCCACCTGCGCCGAATCCGAATCCCTTGCCGCGCCACTGCCACGCAATTCCCTGCGCGACCTCTACTGGCGCATGACCCGCGCCAGCATGGGCCTGGGCAAGAACCTGTCGGACGGCGTGAAACTGGGCTTCGACACCGGTTTCGACTCCGGCAGCACGCTGGACTACGTGTATCGCAATAAGCCTACCGGCAAGGGCGGGCTGGGGCGGATGATCGACACCAACTACCTCAACTCCATTGGCTGGCGCGGTATTCGCCAGCGCAAGCTGAACGTCGAGGAACTGCTGCGCCTGGCCATGACCAAGCTGCGTGACGAGCACCGCGAGGTCCGTATCGTCGATATCGCCGCCGGCCACGGCCGTTACATCCTTGAAGCCTTGCAGGGCGTATCGCCGTTGCCGGAGTCGATCCTGCTGCGCGACTACAGCGACATCAACGTGCGCGACGGTGGCGCGCTGATTCGCGAGAAGGGCTTGGGGGACATCGCCCAGTTCATCAAAGGCGATGCGTTCGACCGCGCCGACCTGGCTGCCCTGGACCCCAAGCCGACCTTGGCCGTGGTGTCCGGGTTGTATGAGTTGTTTGCCGATAACGCCATGGTCGGTGGTTCACTGGCGGGGCTGGCCGACGCCGTGGAGCCGGGGGGTTACCTGGTCTACACCGGGCAGCCGTGGCACCCGCAGTTGGAGCTGATTGCCCGCGCGCTCACCAGCCACCGCCAGGGCCAGGCCTGGGTGATGCGTCGGCGCAGCCAGGCGGAAATGGACCAGTTGGTTGAAGCCGCGGGCTTTCGCAAGATCACCCAGCGCGTGGATGAGTGGGGCATTTTCACTGTGTCCCTGGCACAGAAGATCTGAACATGCGCGAACCCGGTTTATTGAAACCAGCGGTGCTCTGGCTGCTGCTGTTGGCGCCGCTGTTTTTCAGCACCTACGGCTTCGCCACCTGGGTCACCAGCCAGCGCAGCGACGTCGGCACGCTGGTGTTCGGCTGGGAAAGCCATATGCCGTTCTGGGCCTGGACCATCGTGCCCTATTGGTCCATCGACCTGCTCTACGGCTTCTCTCTGCTGCTGCCCAATACACGGCATGAGCTGAAACAACATGCACTGCGCCTGCTGAGTGCGCAGGTGATTGCCGTCAGCTGCTTCCTGATCTGGCCGCTGCGCTTCACCTTTGAGCGGCCAGAGCTGGACGGGGTGTTTGGCTGGCTATTCGCGGTGCTGGCCGGTTTCGACAAACCGTTCAACCAGGCACCTTCGCTGCATATCGCACTGCTGGTGATCCTGTGGGTCATGTACCAGCGGCACACCCAGGGGGTCTGGCGCTGGGTGGTGAACGGCTGGTTTGCGCTGATCGGCATCTCGGTGCTGACTACTTATCAACATCACTTTATCGACTTACCCACAGGCGCCCTCGCGGGGTGGCTGTGCGTGTGGTTATGGCCAGTGGAGCACCCGAGCCCATTGTTGAGTGCGCAGTTGACGCGGGATACCCAACGCTGGCGCCTGGCTGTGCGCTACGGGCTGGGCACGCTATTACTGCTGGCACTTGCCCTGGTACTGGGCGGCGGCTGGCTGTGGCTGCTGTGGCCAGCGGTTTCCCTGGGTTTGATCACCGCCAACTACCTTGTGATCGGCGCGTCGGGCTTTCAAAAACGTGCGGATGGCCGCCTTACGCCTGCAGCCCGCTGGTTGTATGCGCCTTATTTAGCGGGTGCGTGGGTCAATTCGCGGCTGTGGACACGCAAACATCCACAGCCGGACCTGATTGTGGATAACGTCTGGCTGGGGCGCATTCCTACGGCCAGCGAGCAGGGCTCGCTCAGGGCCATTGTCGATCTGTGCGCCGAACTGCCGATTAATCCACTGGGCCGCGCTTATGCCTGCGTGCCGGTACTGGACCTCGTCACCCCGACAGCCGACGAATGCCTGGAAGCCGCACACGCCATTGAACGCCTGCGAACGAGCGGCCCCTTGCTGGTGTGCTGCGCCCTCGGTTACTCCCGTAGCGCCACTGCTGTCGCCGCCTGGCTGCTGAATACTGGCCGAGCCGCCACGGTCGATGAAGCACTGGCTATTATTCGTACAGCACGGGCCACTGTGGTCCTGCACCCCGCACACCGTAAAGCGTTGGAGGGTTTGCACCATGCACCCTGATATGGAACTCCAGATAGTTGCCAGCCTGCTACGCCGTGGCCGTTCCCTGGATCAGTTATCCACAGGCCTGACGTTGCTCGGCATACTGTTCGGCCTCGCCCAATTGTTGTTGGCCAGTATCTCGACGATCTGCCTGCTGCTGGCCCTGTGGATGATCGTGCTGGGCCTGCTGCAAAAGTACTGGGCGCTGCGAGTGGCCTTCGACGCCGACCTGTTCGCCATGCTGGCCCGCGACGTTACCCGCACTCCAGACCTTGACCAGGCCCTGCAAACCCTCGGCCTGCAATCGTCCAAGCGAGCCGGTCGGCCGTGGACCGAACGCCGCCGTGGCGCCCTTAAACTGTTGCGTAAACAAGCCTGGTTGCTGGGCGCGCAAGCGCTGCTGACCTTGGGCGTCATCCTCGCCAGCCCTTGGCTGCCTTTCGCCGGATAAGGAATTCCCATGTTCGAACCCGTGGTCGCCACGCTGATTACCTCCATGGCCCGCACCGTCACCGGCGCTCGCAGCCTGTGGCTGGGGTGCGCGCCAGTACCGGTGCAACGCATCTATTTCGCCAACCACAGCAGCCACGGTGACTTCGTGCTGGTGTGGGCGTCGCTGCCGCAGAACCTGCGCAAATTCACACGCCCGGTGGCCGGCAGCGATTACTGGAACAAGAGCGCGCTGCGCCGCTACATCATCAACCGGGTGTTCAATGGCGTGCTGATCGACCGCGAGCGCAAAGAGCCTGTGGATAACCCATTGCTGCCCATGCTCGCGGCTCTGGAAGGCGGTGACTCGCTGATCATTTTTCCTGAAGGCACGCGCAATCTGGAGGATGGCTTACTGCCGTTCAAAAGCGGTTTGTATCACCTGGCAAAAAGTTACCCACAGGCCGAGTTGGTCCCCGTGTGGATAGCCAACCTCAACCGGGTCATGCCCAAGGGTCGCGTATTGCCACTGCCGTTGTTATGCACAACCAGCTTCGGTGCGCCCCTGCAATTGGGGGAAGGTGAAGACAAAGCCGCATTCCTCGCCCGTACCCGCGATGCCCTGCTCGCCCTCGCCCCGGAGCACTCCTGAAATGGATAGCCAAACCCTGATGTTGTTCGGCGGCATCGGCGCGATCCTGGTCATCGCCTCGCTGATCGGCCTGATCCTCAAGCTGCGCACCCGTGGCAGCCCCAACGCAGTCATCGACAACCTCAACGCCCGCATCAACGCGTGGTGGGTCATGGTGGTAGTGATCGGCGTTGCCTTCTGGCTCGGCACCGGCGCGGTGATCCTGCTGTTCTACGCGGTGTCGTTCTACGCCCTGCGCGAATTCCTCACCCTCACCCCGACTCGGCGCAGCGACTACCCGGCCCTGGTGGCCGCGTTCTACCTGGCCCTGCCACTGCAATACGTGCTGATCTACGCCGACTGGTACGGGCTGTTCTCGATCTTCATTCCGGGGTACGTGTTTTTGCTGCTACCGATCCTCGCCTCCCTTGGCGGCGACAGCACACACTTCCTGGAACGTGCCTCGAAGGTGCAATGGGGGCTGATGATCGCGGTGTTCTGCGTGTCCTTCGTACCGGCCCTGCTGACGTTGGACATCCCCGGCTACGAAGGCCGTAACCTGTTGTTGATCGCTTACCTGGTGATCGTGGTGCAACTCTCGGACGTGCTGCAGTACGTATGCGGCAAGCTGTTCGGCAAACACAAGATCGCGCCTAACCTGTCACCGTCGAAAACCGTGGAAGGTTTTGTCGGCGGGATCCTGTTGTCTTCACTGATCGGTGCAGCGCTGTGGTGGACCACGCCGTTCAACCCTTGGCAGTCGTTCCTGATCGCGCTGCTGATCAACTTGCTGGGCTTTGCCGGCGGGATTGTGATGTCAGCGATCAAGCGTGACCGCGGCGTGAAGGACTGGGGGCACATGATCGAAGGGCACGGTGGGATGTTGGATCGGCTGGATTCGGTGTGCTTTGCGGCGCCGATTTTCTTTCATCTTGTGCGGTACTGGTGGACCTGACCCCATCCCTTTTTCAGCACCAATGAAGATCAAAATGTGGGAGGAGGCTTGCCTCCGATAGCGGTTTGTCAGTAACTGCCTATGCTGGCTGATACACCTATATCGGGAGCAAGCCCCCTCCCACCTTGGACTTGTGGTGCTTTCAGGGTTTAAGCAAAGTCTGAAACTGGTGCAGCAGTGATCTCGACATAGCTAGACTCCCCTCCGCCTATCGCACCCGATAGCCAGCCCCAAACGAAACTCAGCGTGGTGCGCCCGGCGTGATCCACGCCTACCGTGCCACGTGACCACCCCGCGCGCAGTTCACCTTCCAGGGTTACGCACTGAAATAGCAGCTCGATGGTCTCTGCACCGGTCACCCGCCCGACCTGCGTGCCCACGTGAATTCGGCCACCCTGGTAAGTGCTCGAAATCACGCCGTCTTTGATTTGGTAATGAAACACGGTGCCAGTACCGGACAATCCTTGGGCGTTATTCGCGACTACGAATCGACGATCGTGCAAACGTGCGTGGACAGTTGCAGAACGGTGTTGCATCAGTACGCATCCTTGAATTAAGCGAATCCAAAACGTAAAAAAGGGGCTGTTGAAAACAGCCCCTTTTGGGTACGTCAGTAAGCCTTACTCCACCGTCACCGACTTAGCCAGGTTACGCGGCTGGTCAACGTCGGTGCCTTTGAGCACGGCGACGTAGTACGACAGCAACTGCAGCGGGATGGTGTAGAGGATCGGCGACAGCGTGTCGTGAATGTGCGGCATGTTGATCACGTGAGTGCCTTCGCCATTGGTCATGCCCGCCTTCTCGTCTGCGAAGACGATCAGTTGGCCGCCACGGGCGCGTACTTCCTGCAGGTTGGACTTGAGCTTCTCCAGCAGTTCGTTGTTCGGCGCGACGGTGACCACCGGCATGTCGTCATCCACCAGGGCCAGTGGGCCGTGCTTCAGCTCACCGGCCGGGTAGGCTTCAGCGTGGATGTACGAGATTTCCTTGAGTTTCAGCGAGCCTTCCATTGCCACGGGGTATTGCGCGCCACGGCCCAGGAACAGGGTGTGGTTCTTGTCAGCGAACAGCTCGGCGACTTTTTCCACGGTGCTGTCCATGGCCAGGGCTTCACCCAGGCGGGTGGGCAGACGACGCAGTTCTTCCACCAGGGTGGCTTCGACACCTTCGGCGAGGGTGCCGCGCACTTGGCCAAGGGACAGGGTCAGCAGCAGCAGGCCCACCAGTTGAGTCGTGAAGGCTTTGGTGGAGGCTACGCCGATTTCGCGACCGGCTTGGGTCAGCAGGGTCAGGTCGGATTCACGCACCAGGGAGCTGATGCTGACGTTGCAGATGGCCAGGCTGCCGAGGAAGCCCAGCTCCTTGGCGTTGCGCAGGGCAGCCAGGGTGTCGGCGGTTTCGCCGGACTGGGAGATGGTCACGAACAGGGTGTCTGGCTGCACCACCACTTTGCGGTAGCGGAACTCGCTGGCGACTTCGACCTGGCACGGGATGCCGGCCAATTCTTCCAGCCAATAACGCGCGACCATACCGGCGTGGTAGCTGGTGCCACAGGCAACGATTTGTACATTGCGCACTTTGGCGAACAGTTCGGCGGCTTGCGGGCCGAAGGCGTTGACCAGCACCTGGTTCTGGCTCAGGCGACCTTCCAGGGTGCGTTGCACCACGGATGGTTGCTCGTGGATTTCCTTGAGCATGAAGTGGCGGAACTCGCCTTTGTCGGCGGCTTCGGCACCGTCGCGGTATTGCACGGCTTCACGCTCGACCGACTGACCGTCAACGTCCCAGATCTGTACGCTTTCACGGCGGATGTCGGCAATATCGCCTTCTTCCAGGTACATGAAACGGTCGGTCACCTGGCGCAGGGCCAGTTGGTCGGAGGCAAGGAAGTTCTCGCCCAGGCCCAGGCCGATTACCAATGGGCTGCCACTGCGCGCGGCAACCAAGCGGTCAGGCTGGCTGGCACTGATCACGGCCAGGCCGTAGGCGCCGTGCAGCTCTTTGACTGTGGCCTTGAGGGCCGTGGTCAGGTCACTGTGGTCTTTGAGCTTGTGGTTGAGCAGGTGGGCGATCACTTCGGTGTCGGTGTCCGAGGTGAACACGTAGCCCAGGCCCTTGAGTTGCTCACGCAGCACTTCGTGGTTTTCGATGATGCCGTTGTGCACCACCGCCAGGTCACCGGAAAAATGCGGGTGGGCGTTGCGTTCGCACGGCGCGCCGTGGGTGGCCCAACGGGTGTGGGCGATACCCAGGCGACCCGCCAGAGGCTCGCCGGCCAGAGCCTGGTCCAACTCGCTGACCTTGCCCGGGCGGCGCATACGCTCCAGCTTGCCGGCGTTGGTGAAGACAGCCACGCCTGCGCTGTCATAGCCGCGGTATTCCAGGCGCTTGAGGCCTTCGATCAGGATAGCAGTTACGTTACGTTCGGCGACTGCGCCAACAATTCCACACATGGTGTTTCTCCTAGATGACTGCCGCGCATATCAGCGTAATGCCGCGGGCTTGGATCTGGTCGCGGGCCTCAAGTGGCAGGCGATCATCGGTAATAAGGGTATGGACGCTGCTCCAGGGCAGCTCCAGGTTGGGGATCTTGCGGCCAATCTTGTCGGACTCGACCATCACCACCACTTCACGGGCGACCTCAGCCATCACACGGCTCAGGCCCAGCAGTTCGTTGAAGGTGGTGGTGCCGCGCTGCAAGTCGATGCCGTCGGCGCCAATGAACAACTGATCGAAATCGTAGGAACGCAGCACCTGCTCGGCGACCTGCCCCTGGAACGAGTCCGAATGCGGGTCCCAGGTACCGCCGGTCATTAACAGCACCGGTTCATGTTCCAGTTCGCTCAGGGCGCGGGCCACATTCAAGGAGTTGGTCATAACCACCAGCCCGGGTTGATGACCGAGTTCCGGAATCATGGCGGCGGTGGTGCTGCCGCTGTCGATGATGATGCGCGCATGTTCACGCAAGCGCACCACGGCCGCACGCGCGATGGCACGCTTGTAGGCCGAGATGGGCTGGGCGGCGTCGCCTACCAGCTCTTGGGGCATGGTGATTGCGCCACCGTAGCGACGCAGGAGCAGGCCGTTACTTTCGAGGGCGGCCAAGTCCTTGCGGATGGTGACTTCCGAAGTTTCGAAACGCTTGGCCAGTTGGTCCACGCTGACTTCGCCCTGCTCATTGAGCAAGGTCAGGATATTGTGGCGCCGCTGGGGAGTATTTCGTTTCGACATGGCAGTGATAAGTTTCGTTCCGAAAGATAACGAAGGCAATCAAAACCTATTGGCGAAAGATCGTCAAGCTGGGGCGATAACTATTTTTCGAACAACACCGGCAAATGTGGGAGGGGGCTTGCCCCCGATGACGGTGTGTCAGTCACCTGATGAGTTGACTGGTCCACCGCTATCGGGAGCAAGCCCCCTCCCACATTGGAGTTTTGACGCTGCCAAGGCTGTGGACAACTCAGGTCTTCTTGATTTTGACCGGGCGTTTCCAACCGTCGATATTGCGTTGACGGGCGCGGGCTACCGCCAGCTGGGACTTATCCACATCCTGGTTGATGGTCGAGCCTGCCGCCGTATTTGAACCATCGCCAATGGTGACGGGTGCAATCAGCGAGTTATTGGAGCCAATGAATACATCTTCACCAATCGTCGTCTGGTACTTGTTGGCGCCGTCATAGTTGCAGGTGATGGTGCCGGCACCAATGTTGGTGCGGGCGCCGATGACGGCATCGCCCAGGTAAGTCAGGTGACCGACTTTTGCACCTTCGCCGAGGTGTGCGTTTTTCAGTTCGACAAAGTTACCCACATGGGCCTTGGCCCCCAGCTCGCTACCTGGACGCAAGCGCGCAAACGGCCCCGCATCGCTGCCCTCACCCATCACGGCACCGTCGACATGGCTGTTGGCCTTGACGACCACGCCTTTGCGCAAGGTGCTGTCCTTGATAACGCAGTTCGGGCCGATGACCACATTGTCTTCAATGATCACCCGGCCTTCGAGGATCACGTTGATATCGATCAGCACGTCGCGGCCTACTGTTACGTCGCCACGCACATCGAAACGCGCCGGGTCACGCAGGGTCACGCCCTGGGCCATCAGACGCAGGCCTTCACGCAACTGGTAGTGACGCTCCAGCTCTGCAAGCTGCTTGCGGTCGTTGGCGCCCTGCACTTCCATCGGGTCGTGGGGCTGCTCAGTGGCGACCACCAGGCCATCGCTGACGGCCATCTCAATGACATCGGTGAGGTAGTACTCGCCCTGGGCATTGTTGTTGGACAGACGGCTCATCCAGTCGCCCAGCTTATCGGCAGGGACGGCAAGAATGCCGGTGTTGCCTTCGGTAATGGCGCGCTGGGCTTCACTGGCGTCCTTGTGCTCGACGATCGCGGCAACCTTGCCGTCGGCATTGCGCACGATGCGGCCATAGCCGGTAGGGTCGTCCAACTCAACGGTGAGCAAGCCCATCTGGCCAGGCACTACGTGCTTGAGCAGTCGTTGCAGGGTTTCTACTTCAATCAGCGGTACATCGCCATAGAGGATCAGCACCGTGTCGGCGGTAATGAAGGGCACAGCTTGCGCGGTAGCGTGGCCGGTGCCCAGTTGCTTGTCTTGCAATACGAAATTCAGATCGTCCGCAGCCAGACGCTCACGGACCACGTCTGCACCGTGGCCAATCACCACATGAATACGTTGCGGGTCCAATTGCCGGGCGCTGTGGATAACATGACCCAGCATGGAGTTACCCGCGACCGGGTGCAGCACCTTGGGCAGGGCTGAACGCATACGGGTGCCCTGGCCTGCGGCGAGAATGACGATTTCAAGAGACATGAATGGCTACCAATCCTGGGCGGTCCGGGTTCAGACCAAAGAAGTGTTTTGCAAAAAAAGAAAAAGGGTAGCCGAGGCCACCCTTTTTAATCAATCACGCATGAAGTGTAACGGCAAGGCCGCTTACTTCTTGCGGATCTGCTGGAGCGTGCGCAGCTGAGCTGCAGCCTCGGCCAGACGAACTGCAGCAGCGCTGTAGTCGAAGTCTGCGCCTTTTTCGTTCAGGGCCTTCTCGGCAGCCTTGACGGCTTCCTGAGCGGAGGCTTCATCCAGGTCGCCAGCACGTTGCACGGTGTCGGCAAGTACCTTGACCATGTTCGGCTGAACCTCGAGGAAACCACCAGAGATGTAGAACACCTCTTTTTCCCCGCCTTGCTTGGTCAGAGTGATCGGACCTGGCTTCAAGCTTGTGATCAGCGGGGCGTGACCCATGGCGATACCAAGATCACCCAAGTCGCCGTGCGCTGTTACAAACTCGACCAGACCGGAGAAAATTTCCCCTTCCGCGCTGACGATATCGCAATGGACTGTCATAGCCATCTGATTGCCTCAACCTGATGAGCGCCCGTTGCCGGGCGCCTGGATTACAGTTTCTTGGCTTTCTCGATCGCTTCTTCGATGCCGCCGACCATGTAGAACGCTTGTTCTGGCAGGTGGTCGTAGTCACCGTTGAGGATGCCTTTGAAGCCAGCAATGGTGTCTTTCAGGGAAACGTATTTACCCGAGGCACCGGTGAAGACTTCAGCCACGAAGAACGGCTGCGACAAGAAACGCTGGATCTTACGAGCACGGTTTACCAACTGCTTGTCGGCTTCCGACAGCTCGTCCATACCCAGGATCGCAATGATGTCCTTCAGTTCTTTGTAACGCTGCAGCACGTACTGAACGCCGCGAGCGGTGTCGTAGTGCTCCTGGCCGATCACGTTCGGATCCAGCTGGCGCGAAGTCGAGTCGAGTGGATCGACCGCTGGGTAGATACCCAGGGAAGCGATGTCACGGGACAGAACGACGGTGGCGTCCAAGTGGGCGAAGGTGGTGGCTGGCGACGGGTCGGTCAAGTCATCCGCAGGTACGTATACCGCTTGGATCGAGGTGATCGAACCTTCCTTGGTCGAAGTGATACGTTCTTGCAGAACGCCCATCTCTTCAGCCAGGGTCGGCTGGTAACCTACTGCAGAAGGCATACGGCCCAGCAGTGCGGATACTTCAGTACCGGCCAGGGTGTAACGGTAGATGTTGTCGACGAACAACAGAACGTCGTTACCTTCGTCACGGAACTTCTCGGCCATGGTCAGGCCAGTCAGTGCTACGCGCAGACGGTTTCCCGGCGGCTCGTTCATCTGACCGTAAACCAGTGCCACTTTGTCCAGAACGTTGGAGTCCTTCATCTCGTGGTAGAAGTCGTTACCCTCACGAGTACGCTCACCCACACCGGCGAACACGGAATAACCGCTGTGCTCGATGGCGATGTTACGGATCAGTTCCATCATGTTTACGGTCTTGCCTACACCGGCACCACCGAACAGACCGACTTTACCGCCTTTGGCGAACGGGCAAACCAGGTCGATAACCTTGATGCCGGTTTCCAGCAGGTCGTTGCCGCCCGCTTGTTCTGCGAACGAAGGTGCTGCGCGGTGAATGCCCCAGCGCTCTTCGGTAGCGATCGGGCCAGCTTCGTCGATCGGGTTGCCCAGTACGTCCATGATCCGGCCCAGGGTCGCTTTACCGACCGGTACGGAGATGGCAGCGCCAGTGTCGACAACGTCCAGACCGCGCTTCAAGCCTTCGGTGGAACCCATCGCAATGGTACGAACTACGCCGTCGCCCAGCTGTTGCTGAACTTCCAGGGTAGTTTCCGCGCCTTGTACTTTCAGCGCGTTGTAGATGCTCGGTACGCTGTCGCGTGGAAATTCCACGTCGATAACGGCGCCGATGATTTGAACGATACGTCCGCTACTCATAGCTGGATCCTCTGAATATTTGAACCGTTAAACCGCGGCAGCGCCGCCGACGATTTCCGAGATCTCTTGGGTGATCGCAGCCTGACGCGCCTTGTTGTAGATCAGCTGCAAATCGCTGATCAGATCACCGGCGTTATCGGTAGCGTTTTTCATCGCGATCATCCGCGCCGCTTGTTCAGCTGCGTTGTTCTCGACCACCGCCTGGTACACCTGCGACTCCACGTAGCGCACCATCAAGCCATCAAGCAGCTCTTTGGCGTCTGGTTCGTAGAGGTAGTCCCAGTGGTGCTTGAGTTCCTGATCCGGAGTCGCCACCAGTGGAATCAATTGCTCCACGGTTGGCTGCTGGGTCATGGTGTTGATGAACTTGTTGGATACCACGGAAAGGCGGTCAATACGGCCTTCCAGGTACGCATCCAGCATCACCTTCACACTGCCGATCAAATCATTGATCGACGGCTCTTCACCCAGATGGCTGATAGCTGCAACGACGTTACCGCCGAAGTTGCGGAAAAAGGCCGCACCCTTGCTACCCACCACACACAGATCGATCTCGACGCCGTTTTCGCGGTTTACCGCCATGTCCTTGACCAGGGCCTTGAACAGGTTGGTATTCAGACCACCGCACAAACCACGGTCACTGCTCACTACCACATAACCTGCACGCTTGACGGCGCGCTCGATCATGAACGGGTGGCGGTATTCCGGGTTGGCGTTGGCCAGATGCCCAATTACCTGGCGGATACGCTCCGCATAAGGACGGCTAGCAGCCATGCGCATTTGTGCCTTGCGCATTTTGCTGACCGCCACTTTTTCCATGGCGCTGGTAATTTTTTGCGTGCTTTTGATGCTCGCAATCTTACTGCGAATCTCTTTTGCGCCTGCCATGTAACACCTATCAGGTTAGCAAGCGGGAGCCTTGCGGCTCCCGCTGCGGCTTACCAGGTTTGGGTGGCCTTGAACTTCTCGATACCGGCTTTCATGCCAGCGTCGATATCGTCATTGAAGTCACCCTTCACGTTGATCTTCGCCATCAATTCGGCGTGATCGCGGTTGAAGTAAGCAATCAGCGCTTGTTCAAAGCTGCCGACCTTGGCGATTTCAACGTCGGTCAGGAACCCACGCTCAGCGGCATACAGCGACAACGCCATGTCAGCGATCGACATTGGGGCGTATTGCTTCTGCTTCATCAGCTCGGTAACGCGCTGACCATGCTCAAGTTGCTTACGGGTCGCTTCGTCCAGGTCAGAAGCGAACTGGGCGAATGCCGCCAGTTCACGGTACTGAGCCAGAGCGGTACGGATACCACCGGAGAGCTTCTTGATGATCTTGGTCTGAGCGGCACCACCCACACGGGATACCGAAACACCGGCGTTCACAGCAGGACGGATCCCGGAGTTGAACATGGCCGATTCCAGGAAGATCTGACCGTCAGTGATGGAAATCACGTTGGTCGGAACGAACGCGGAAACGTCGCCAGCCTGGGTTTCGATGATCGGCAGTGCGGTCAGGGAGCCGGTTTTGCCGGTCACTGCGCCGTTGGTGAACTTCTCTACGTATTCTTCCGAAACGCGGGAAGCGCGCTCCAGCAGACGGGAGTGGAGATAGAACACGTCGCCTGGGTAGGCTTCACGGCCTGGTGGACGGCGCAGCAGCAGGGAAATCTGGCGGTAAGCCACTGCTTGCTTGGACAGATCGTCATAAACGATCAGCGCGTCTTCACCGCGGTCGCGGAAGAATTCACCCATGGTGCAACCGGAGTACGGTGCCAGGAATTGCAGCGCAGGAGATTCCGAAGCGCTGGCAGCCACGATGATCGTGTTGGCCAGGGCGCCGTTTTCTTCCAGCTTGCGAACCACGTTGGCGATGGTCGATTGCTTCTGACCGATGGCTACGTAGACGCAGAAAATGCCGCTGTCTTTCTGGTTGATGATCGCGTCGATCGCCAGAGCGGTTTTACCGATCTGACGGTCACCGATGATCAGCTCACGCTGGCCACGGCCGACCGGGATCATGGCATCGACAGCCTTGTAGCCAGTCTGTACAGGCTGGTCTACCGACTTACGCCAGATCACGCCTGGAGCAACTTTCTCGACCGCGTCGGTCTCGGTGTTGCCCAGTGGACCTTTACCGTCAACAGGGTTACCCAGTGCGTCGACTACGCGACCCAGCAGTTCCTTACCAACCGGAACTTCCAGGATGCGGCCTGTGCACTTGGCGCTCATGCCTTCAGCCAGACTGGTGTACGCGCCCAATACAACGGCACCTACGGAGTCTTGCTCCAGGTTGAGGGCCATACCGTAGACGCCGCCCGGAAACTCGATCATCTCGCCGTACATTACGTCGGCCAGACCGTGAATCCGCACGATGCCGTCAGATACGCTGACGACAGTGCCTTCGTTACGGGCTTGGGAGGTCACATCGAGCTTGTCGATGCGGCCCTTGATAATTTCACTTATTTCGGAAGGATTGAGTTGCTGCATTGCTCTGCTGCCCCTTCAAACTCAAGATTTCAATGCTTCGGCAAGTTTCGCGATTTTGCCGCGAATCGAGCCATCGATAACCAGGTCGCCGGCACGGATAACAACACCACCAATCAGGGATGCGTCCTCCGAAGCTTGCAGGCGCACTTCCCGATTGAGTCGTGCACTGAGAACCTTGGCGAGTTTGTCTTGCTGTTCTTGGTTCAATGCGAAAGCACTGGTCACTTCAACGTCTACCGATTTCTCTGCTTCGGCCTTGTACAGGTCGAACAGAGCGGCGATCTCCGGCAATAGCGGGAGACGGTCGTTTTCGGCAATGACGTGGATGAAGTTCTGCACCTTCACATCAAACTTGTCGCCGCACACTTCAATAAAAGTGGCGGCCTTGTCTGCGCTCGTCAGGCGCGGGGCCTTGAGCACGCGCTGCATGGTGTCGTCTTGCGACACTGCTGCAGCCAGGCCGAGCATGGCTGACCAAGAGGCCAGCTGCTGGTGGGCCTGGGCGTGCTCGAAGGCTGCCTTAGCGTAAGGTCGGGCCAACGTGGTCAGTTCTGCCATGATCGCCCTCGCTTAAATTTCAGCAGCCAGTTTGTTAACCAGCTCCGCGTGCGCGTTTTGATCGATTGTGGCACCGAGGATCTTCTCAGCACCGCCGACCGCCAGAGCACCCAGTTGGGCACGCAGCGCGTCTTTGACGCCGTTCAGTTCCTGTTCGATCTCGGCATGAGCCGAAGCCTTCACACGGTCAGCTTCGACGCGGGCTTTTTCAACAGCCTCTTCGACGATCTGGTTACCGCGTTTCTTGGCTTGCTCAATGATCTCGGCTGCCTGTGCTTTAGCTTCGCGCAGTTGCTGACCCACTTTCTCGTGGGCCAACTCCAGGTCGCGAGCTGCACGGCTGGCAGCGTCCAAACCATCCGCGATCTTCTTCTGACGTTCGTGCAAAGCCGCGATGACCGGAGGCCACACGAACTTCATGCAAAACACTACAAAAATGAAGAACGCAACGGATTGGCCAATCAGGGTTGCATTAATGTTCACGCCAACACCTCGCTCATTCGTTGTCCATCACCCCAATCACTCGAAAATTCGAGTGATTAGCCAGCGAGTTGACCAACGAAGGGGTTCGCGAAGGTGAAGAACAGTGCGATACCAACGCCGATCATGGTCACGGCGTCGAGCAGGCCGGCGACGATGAACATTTTAACTTGCAGCATTGGGACCATTTCTGGCTGACGCGCTGCGCCTTCCAGGAATTTGCCGCCCAGCAGGCCGAAACCAATGGCAGTACCCAGGGCGCCCAGGCCGATCAACAGTGCAACAGCGATAGCGGTTAGACCAACTACAGTTTCCATCTTTCCTCCCGACTTTTACGTCGTATGGTTTAGGTTTTTTAGATTTTAAAGCGGTAAAACAAATCGTTTCATAGCCCTGTTGGGCCACCTTCCCGTTTGACCGGGAAGGACATCAGACTAGTCGAGACTGGTCTTAATGGTTCTCTTCGTGCGCCATCGACAGATAGACGATGGTCAGCATCATGAAGATGAAGGCCTGCAGGGTAATGATCAGGATGTGGAACACAGCCCACGCCCACTGCAGTACTACGCCCAGGCCGCTAAGCCAGAGCAGACCGCTGCCGAACATCACAGCGATCAGAATGAACACCAGCTCGCCGGCATACATGTTGCCGAACAGTCGCAGAGCCAGGGAAATCGGCTTGGCGATCAGGGTCACGAATTCCAGCAGGAAGTTCACCGGGATCAGCAGGGCTTGAACGAAGATGTTCTTGCTGCCGAACGGGTGCAGGGTCAGTTCGCCGATGAAGCCGCCGATGCCCTTGACCTTGATGCTGTAGAAAATGATCAACGCGAACACCGACAGGGCCATGCCCAGGGTAGCGTTCGGGTCAGTGGTGGATACGGCACGGAATGGGATGTGCGGATCGCCGGAGATCGCCATGGCCAACTGAGGGATCCAGTCCACCGGGATCAGGTCGACGGCGTTCATCAGGAATACCCAGACGAAGATGGTCAGTGCCAACGGTGCAATCACCGGGCTACGGCCATGGAAGCTGTCTTTCACGCTGCCATCGACGAATTCGACCAATACTTCAACGAAGTTCTGCAAAGCACCTGGCTGACCGGAAGTCGCCTTCTTTGCCGCCATGCGGAAAATCAGGACGAAGATCAGACCCAATGCGACCGACCAACCCAGAGTATCCAGGTGGAAAGCCCAGAAACCCATTTCTTTGGCTTCTGCTGCGGTGTGGGCAAAGCCCCAGCCGCCATTAGGAAGCTGACCGAAGGTCAGGTTCTGCAAGTGGTGCTGGATATAGCCCGAAGCGGTTGTTTCTGCCATGGTTGCCTCAAACGCCCTAAGGTTTCGAAAGTCTTGTTTTCATTAGCAGGGGAGCGAACCAGCTGACCAGTTGGGTCAACACGAAGACGCCGAATACAGCCAGCGGCGCCAATGGCTTCACACCTGCAAAGGTCAGTGCAAACAGCACTGCCGTCAAAATCAGTTTCCCTGCTTCGCCGGCATAAAAAGACCGCACGATAGCCTGGGCTGCTCGGGCGCCGGAAAACCGAAAGGCCCTGTGAGCAAAATACATATTGGGCAGCAAGGCTATCAGGCCTCCGCAGAGTCCTGAATATCCGGCTACGACTCCATGCCAGTACCAAAGCGCCAAAGCGGCGATCAGCAAAATGACAAATTGAGCCAACAAAACCGGAAAAACAGCCAAGCGATGGAACGGCAACGTGTTTGGCGTGCGGGTTTCCATCACTCTTGCTCCTCAATGGTCGGCTGCCGGAAATCAATAACTTGGCATAATTTGTGCCGACAAAATGCGCGCAGAGTATAGGGGCGGTTCTGCCCCTATTCAACTGTCGGGTAGTGATTTCCGATCACGCGCTACATAAGCAAATGTTTCAGCGGATGTGGGCAAGGACGCCCTGAAGCTCATCGAGAGAGTTATATCCGATGACCAGTTGGCCTCTGCCCTTCTTGCCGTGGCGAATTTGCACCGCAGAGCCTAGCCGCTCGGCCAGGCGCTGCTCGAGGCGCGCGATATCCGGATCAGGTTTGGCGGTTTCAACCGGTGCAGGTTTACCGCTGAGCCACTGGCGAACCAGGGCCTCGGTCTGACGAACGGTGAGCCCTCGTGCGACAACGTGTCGCGCCCCTTCAACCTGTTGATTTTCCGGCAAACCCAGCAAAGCACGAGCGTGGCCCATTTCCAGGTCGCCATGGGACAACATGGTCTTGATGACTTCCGGCAAGGCGATCAGACGCAGCAAGTTGGAAACCGTGACACGGGATTTTCCGACCGCCTCGGCCACTTGTTGCTGGGTCAGCTGAAATTCCTGCTGCAAACGCTGCAACGCGATCGCTTCTTCGATCGGGTTGAGGTCCTCACGCTGGATGTTCTCGATCAACGCCATGGCGATGGCAGTTTCATCCGGCACATCACGCACCATCGCCGGGATGGTTTCCTTGCCAGCCTGTTGGCTCGCGCGCCAGCGACGTTCACCGGCGATGATCTCAAAGCGACCACTGCCAATTGGGCGCACCACAATCGGTTGCATCACGCCCTGGGCTTTGATCGAGTTGGCCAGTTCTTCCAGCGCCTGGGGATCCATGTCCCGGCGTGGCTGGTATTTGCCGCGCTGGATCAGGTCCAGGGGCAAGTGCTGCAGCTCGCGCTCGTCGGCCTGCACCGCTTGTTCTTCAAGCGATGTGACGGTCGGACCACTCAGGAGTGCATCCAGTCCACGTCCGAGACCTCGTTTCTTGACGGCCATGGGGATTCCTTAAGTTGGCTGGGCTGCAGCGGTGCGTGAATTGCGGCGTTGACGACGAACCATCTCGCCAGCCAGCGCCAGGTAGGCAATGGCACCACGCGAGGATTTATCGTACGCCAGCGCGGGCATGCCATAGCTTGGTGCTTCGGCCAGGCGGATGTTGCGTGGAATCACGGTGTCGTACAACTGATCGCCAAAATGTTCCTTGAGCTGCGCCGAGACATCGTTCATCAGGCTCAGGCGCGGGTCATACATGGTCCGCAGCAAGCCTTCGACTTTCAGGTTCGGGTTGAGCAACTCGGCGATACGCTTGATGTTATCCACAAGGTCGCTCAAGCCCTCAAGGGCAAAGTACTCACACTGCATGGGGATAATCACCCCATCGGCGGCAACCAGCGCGTTGAGTGTGAGCATCGACAGCGACGGCGGGCAGTCGATCAAAATGTAGTCGTAATTCTCGCGGATAGGTGCCAAGGCGCTGCGCAGACGGCTTTCTTTCATCTGCATTTCCAGCAACACCACTTCCGCCGCGGTCAAATCGCGGTTGGCCGGCAGCAGTTGGTAACCACCGTGCTCGGAATAGTGCATGGCCTGGGCCAGGTCACATTCACCAATCAGCAAATCGTAGACCGAGTTTTCAAGGCCGTGTTTATCCACACCGCTACCCATGGTGGCGTTGCCCTGTGGATCGAGATCGATCAACAGCACCCGACGCTTGGTGGCGACCAGGGATGCTGCGAGGTTGATACAGGTGGTGGTTTTACCCACACCACCTTTCTGGTTCGCAATCGCGAATACCTTAGCCATTCTTGCTTGTGTTCCCAATCATGCCGTGCGGCGCAGTATCAGCAGATGGCGTTGGCCTTGGCAACCGGGGACGGCCAAGGCGTGTTCGCTATCGAGGTGGAAGTCTGCCGGCAATGCTAACAGCTCGTCGCTTGGATGGACGCCCTTCATTGCCAGCCAGCGCGTGTCGCGATCGCCTAGATGGCGAGTCCAGTTGCTGAAGTTCTCCATGCTGCTGAACGCCCGGGAAACAATTCCGTGGAAAGGCTGTTCAGGCGTAAAGGCTTCGACGCGACTGTGGATAACGTGCAGGTTGTCCAGCTTGAGTTCGAGTTTGACCTGGGTCAGGAAGCGGGTTTTCTTGCCGTTGCTGTCCAGGCAGGTCACTTGCGACTCGGGAAACAGGATGGCCAGCGGAATACCAGGCATCCCGCCGCCGCTGCCGACATCCAGCCAGCGACCGTTTTCGATGAACGGCATCACACTGAGACTATCGAGCAGATGGCGCGAGACCATTTCGTCTGGATCACGCACTGCGGTCAGGTTGTAGGCCTTGTTCCATTTGATCAACAGGGCCAGGTAGCCCAGCAGTAACTCATGCTGGACCTCGGTCAACGCTACGCCCAACTGGCGCGCCCCTGTGGATAACTCTTCGGCGTGTTGCGAGGTGACCAACGAACTCAAGCGCTTTGCTCCAACTGACGGCCCGCGCCGCGTTTTTTCAAATGAATCATCAACAGCGAAATAGCTGCTGGGGTGACGCCTGGGATACGTGAAGCCTGCCCGAGGGTTTCCGGCCGAGTTATCCCCAGCTTGCTTTGAATTTCTTTCGACAACCCGGAAATCCCGGTGTAGTCAATATCCACAGGCAGCTTGGTGTCTTCACTGGCGCGCAGCCGGGCGATTTCGTCCTGCTGGCGATCAATGTAACCGGCGTACTTGGTCTTGATCTCCACCTGTTCGGCGACTTGTGGGTCTTCTGCGCCCTGGCCTGTCACTTCAACCAGACCAGCGTAGTCGATTTCCGGACGAGAAAGCAGGTTGAGCAAGTTGTACTCATGGGTCAACGGCGTGCCGAATTTTTCCGCGATCGCGTCGCCCTGCTCGGTGCCTGGGCGAACCCAGGTACTTTTCAGGCGTTGCTCTTCAAGCGCAATGCTTTCACGTTTTTTGCAGAAGGCAGCCCAGCGCGCGTCATCGACCAAGCCCAACTCGCGACCTTTTTCAGTCAGGCGTAGATCGGCGTTGTCTTCGCGCAGGATCAGACGGTATTCCGCGCGGGAAGTGAACATGCGGTACGGTTCCTGGGTGCCCAGGGTGATCAGGTCATCGACCAATACGCCGATGTACGCTTCATCACGACGCGGGCACCAGCTGTCTTTGCCTTGTGCACGCAATGCCGCGTTGGTTCCGGCCAGCAAACCTTGGGCGCCGGCTTCTTCGTAACCGGTGGTCCCGTTGATTTGGCCAGCAAAGAACAAACCCCCGATCACCTTGGTTTCCAGGCTGTATTTCAGATCACGCGGGTCGAAGTAGTCGTACTCAATGGCGTAGCCGGGACGCACGATGTGCGCATTTTCCATACCGCGAATCGATTGCACGATCTGGATCTGCACATCGAACGGCAGCGAGGTGGAAATCCCGTTGGGGTACAGCTCGTGAGTGGTCAAGCCTTCGGGTTCGATAAAGACCTGGTGGCTTTCCTTGTCGGCAAAGCGGTGGATCTTGTCTTCGATCGACGGGCAATACCGCGGGCCAATGCCTTCGATTACCCCGGAATACATCGGCGAACGATCAAGGTTCGCGGCAATGATTTCGTGGGTACGGGCGTTGGTGTGGGTAATCCAGCAACTGACCTGTTTGGGGTGCTGTTCTTTGGAACCCATGAACGACATCACCGGGATCGGCGTATCGCCGGCTTGCTCGGTCATCACCGAGAAATCCACAGAGCGCCCGTCAATGCGTGGCGGGGTACCGGTTTTCAAGCGGCCGACGCGCAGCGGCAGTTCACGCAGACGTTTTGCCAGGGCAATCGACGGCGGATCACCAGCGCGACCACCGGAATAATTTTGCATACCGATGTGGATAAGTCCGCCGAGGAACGTCCCTGTGGTCAGTACTACCGAATCCGCGTGAAAACGCAGACCCATTTGCGTGACGACACCGCGTACCTGGTCCTGCTCGACGATCAGGTCATCGGCAGCCTGCTGAAATATCCACAGGTTCGGCTGGTTTTCCAGGGTTTCGCGCACCGCTGCCTTGTACAGGATGCGGTCGGCCTGGGCTCGGGTAGCCCTTACGGCCGGGCCTTTACGGCTGTTTAGCACGCGAAATTGAATACCACCTTTGTCGGTGGCCATCGCCATTACACCGCCAAGGGCATCGATTTCCTTGACCAGATGGCTTTTGCCAATCCCGCCAATAGCGGGGTTGCAACTCATGGCACCGAGGGTTTCCACGTTGTGCGTAAGCAACAGGGTTTTTACGCCCATGCGTGCTGACGCCAGTGCTGCCTCGGTACCGGCATGACCGCCGCCGATGACGATCACTTCAAAACGGGAAGGGAAATCCACCACGCACCTCGTGCCTGCTTATGTAGGTAATCAGGAATTGTCTGTTGAAAGAGTTTTGGAGCTATGGCGGCAAGTATAGGGACTTCGCCCTTCCTAAAGAACCCTTTGCACAAAATTTAACCAGCTGTGGATGAATCACAGACAATAGAAATTAAAAGAGAGAAATTTATTAAATCTTTGTTTTTATGTTTATTTCTACTGAGCAACGTTTCTGTGGATAGATCTCTACAGCCCTTTATATTCAATGTGTACAGCGATTCAAAAGTCTGTGGTCATGTGCCAATGAGGCCCTTGGATAAGTGCTTTAAGCCTGTGGATTAAATTGATGGTTATCCACAGACGGTTTTTTACTCAGGTTTCAAGCCCTGTTATCAACTGGGCACAGGCGCGGTTACTCACAGGGTTTAATCCACAGAAAAGTACCAGCCGAGGCGAATAGCGCGCACGGAAAAACACCGATTGCTCGGCGAGTCAGTCAAAAAATGATGGGGTTGCCCTGAAACGGGCTTAACAGACAGGCGCGAATGGCCTGTCTGTGGACAACGAAGGTCTATTTACCGATGCAGAAGCTGGAGAAGATCCTGCCCAGCAAATCGTCCGAGCTGAACGCGCCGGTAATTTCTCCCAGCAGTTGCTGTGCTTGACGTAAATCTTCAGCCAGCAGCTCCCCAGCACCCGCCAAGGTCAGCTGCGCCCGGCCGTGCTCCAAGGCGGCACTGGCATGGCGCAGTGCCTCAAGATGCCTGCGACGTGCACTGAAGCTGCTTTCCGAGGTCTGTTCATAGCCCATGCAGGCCTTGAGATGCTCACGCAGCAATTCCAGGCCGTCACCTGCCGCTTTGGCGCTCAGGCTGATAGTGACATGGCCATCCTCACTGGTTTGCAGGGCAATCGCTTCACCCGTCAGGTCGGCCTTGTTACGAATCAAGGTGACTTTGGCCGGGTCAGGTCGTTGCTCGAGGAATTCTGGCCACAGCGCAAAAGGATCCACAGCTTCCGGTGCCGTGGCATCGACGACCAACAACACACGATCGGCTTCCCCGATAGCCTTGAGCGCGCGTTCCACACCAATTTTTTCCACCTGGTCGTCGGTGTCGCGCAGCCCGGCGGTGTCGACGACGTGAAGCGGCATGCCGTCGATGTGGATATGTTCGCGCAAGATATCCCGGGTAGTGCCGGCAATCTCGGTGACGATCGCCGCCTCGCGCCCTGCCAGGGCGTTGAGCAGGCTGGATTTACCGGCATTGGGCCGCCCGGCAATCACCACCGTCATACCATCGCGCAGCAACGCGCCCTGCCCGGCTTCACGCAGGACTGTGGATAATTCCTCACGGACCTTATCCAACATCGCCAACACATGGCCATCCGCGAGGAAGTCGATTTCTTCTTCGGGAAAATCAATCGCCGCTTCGACGTAAATACGCAGGCTGATCAATTGCTCGGTCAAGTTATGCACACGCAGGGAAAAAGCCCCCTGCAATGAGCGCAAAGCGTTACGTGCAGCCTGTGCAGAACTGGCTTCGATCAAATCCGCAATCGCTTCGGCTTGGGCCAAATCGAGCTTGTCGTTCAGAAATGCCCGTTCGCTGAATTCCCCAGGCCGTGCCAAGCGGCAACCCAGTTGCAAGCAACGCTGCAGGAGCATATCCAGGACTACAGGACCACCGTGCCCCTGTAATTCCAGGACATCTTCACCGGTGAAAGAGTTGGGTCCCGGAAAATAGATCGCCAAGCCCTCGTCCAATACGCTTTGGTCAGCATCCAGAAACTGGCCGTAATGGGCATAACGGGGTTTCAGCTCTCGGCCACTGATTGCCATGGCCGCAACGCCCGCCAAGGGGCCGGAAATTCGAACGATACCGACTCCGCCTCGGCCCTGAGCGGTGGCGACAGCAGCGATGGTTTCACGAGGAGCGCTCATCAGCAGGTTCCAGAACAAAAGTGACGGAAAGCAAAACGCCCCACTAGGGGGCGTCTTGAGTGGTTATCCACAGAGTAAATTACGCCTCGGCTTTTTTGGTAGCCGCTTCGATCTTACGTGTGATGTACCACTGTTGAGAGATCGACAACACGTTGTTGACCACCCAGTACAGTACCAAGCCAGCAGGGAACCACAGGAAGAAGAAGGTGAAGATGATTGGCATCATTTTCATTACCTTGGCCTGCATCGGATCCGGCGGGGGTGGGTTCAGACGCTGCTGGATAAACATGGTCGCGCCCATGATGATCGGCAGGATAAAGAACGGGTCCTTGATCGACAGGTCAGTTATCCACAGCATGAACGGCGCTTGGCGCATTTCCACGCTTTCCAGCAGTACCCAGTACAGCGACAGGAACACCGGCATCTGTACCAGAATAGGCAAGCATCCACCCAGCGGGTTGATCTTCTCTTTCTTGTACAGCTCCATCATGGCCTGCGACATTTTCTGCCGGTCATCGCCATGTTGTTCTTTCAGTGCCGCCAGTTTCGGGGCAACGGCACGCATACGCGCCATCGACTTGTAGCTGGCTGCCGACAGTGGGAAGAAGATCCCCTTGATCAGCATGGTCAGGAAGATGATCGACCAGCCCCAGTTGCCGACGATGCTGTGGATATGTTGCAACAGCCAGAAGATCGGCTGGGCAATGAACCACAGGAAGCCGTAATCCACAGTCAGTTCCAGACCTGGGGACAACTCTTTCAATACGGCCTGGCTTTTAGGACCGGCGTACAGGGTAGCGCTGGTTTCAGCCTTGGCACCTGGAGCGACGGTCAACGCCGGGCCAGTGAACCCAATGATGTAGTTGCCCTGGCTGTCCTTGCGGGTTTGAACCAGGTTCGCGTCACCCTTGTTCGGAATCCAGGCGGTCACGAAGTAGTGCTGCAGCCACGCTACCCAGCCACCCTGGACGGTTTCTTTCAGCGTGCCCTTGTCGATATCTTTCATCGACACTTTTTTGTACGGCTCGTTACTTGTCCACAGGGCGGCGCCCAGGTAAGTCGCGGTGCCGGTGGCGGTGCTGGAAGACGGATCGGAACTGGCGTCACGCTTGAGCTGGGCAAACAGGTTGCCGCTCCAGGCTTTGTCGCTGGTGTTGTCGATCAGGTAAGTGACCTTCAGATCGTACAAACCACGGGTAAAGCTGAAACGCTTGATGTAGTTGACGCCGTCGAGGCTGAATTTCAGGTCGACGTTCAACTGGTTCTGGCCGTCTGCCAGTTGATAAGTCTTTTGCTCGGTCGAATAAACCGGACGACCGGTAGCACGTGCATCCGGACCATTGGTGCCGGTCAGGCCGCTTTGCGCCAGATAAGTACGTTCACCGCCGTTATCGAACAGCTGGAACGGAACATCCGGATGATCCTGGCGACGTGGATAAAGCGGCAGCTTCAGCTGTGCAATATCACCACCTTGTGGGTCGATAGCCAGGTCGAGCACATCCGTTTTCACGTGGATGAGGTCTTTGTTGGTGACCACTGGCGTTTCTAACGGGGCACTTGTCTCGCCATTCGCGCTGGGAACATCGGCACTCGCGGACGCATTGTTACCCAGCGGGGTGTCCGGAATAGCCGGCGCAGCCTGATTGGTAGCAACATTCTGAGTCGGCAGGGCAGCCTGGCCGTAGTCCTGGTTCCATTTAAGGACCATGACATAGGACACGATTGCCAGGGCGACGATCAGGATTGTGCGTTTAATATCCATGATTACTCGGCCATCGAAGAAGAACGGGAGGTAGGGATAGGTGGAACCGGGTCATAACCACCGGGATTCCACGGATGACAGCGACCTAAACGACGAAAGGTCAGCCAGCCACCGCGAAGAAGACCATGATTTTCTATGGCCTCTAACGCGTAGCAGGAACAACTGGGGTAGAAACGACAGTGGCTGGCCATCAGAGGACTAATGGCATAGCGATAAAACTGGATCGGAACGATTGCCAGTTTACGCATCAAGGCTGTCTACCCCTACAGTTTCGGTGCTGACTACTGGTGCTGGCTTGTGGGTACGAGCCAAACGTTTCCAGAGCTTGCCGAAATGCTGAATCAATTCGGGGTTTTCTACATCACCCAAGCCTTTGCGCGCGACGATAACAATATCCCAACCAACCAGAGTGTCCTGGTGGAGGCGAAACGATTCGCGCATCAGACGCTTGAGGCGATTGCGCTCAACGGAGAGCTTGACGCTCTTCTTGCCAATCACCAGCCCGAGACGGGGGTGATCAAGATCGTTGTTACGCGCAAGGAGCAGGAGATTTTTCCCCGGAACCTTGCCGGTGGGGGAGTCAAAGACTGCCTTGAAATGCCGGGGGGTAAGCAGACGCTTTTCCCGACTGAAGTCCTGACTCACCACCAGTACCGGATTATCAAACTGCCAGACGCGCACGACCTTTGGCGCGGCGACGCGACAGGACAGCACGGCCGTTCTTGGTAGCCATGCGAGCACGGAAGCCGTGAGTACGGGCGCGTTTGATGGTGCTTGGTTGGAAAGTACGTTTCATGGCGTTGTTACCTGGTTCGTCCACAACGGGCCGGAATGGCCCCCGTTTTAAGAGACCGGCGATTCTAGAGAAAGCAAGCCTCTAGGTCAATTTCCAACCAGCTTTTCCTTCAATTAGATCTTTGCCGCCTTCCGAGCCGTTCTGCTTTCATCCGCCATGCCATAGATATAAAAATAAAGAAGGAAGTTATTTAAAGCTTTTCTGTAAAGCTTATAAAAGCTAGCTAGGCGATCATCTGTGGATAACTGCCTTTAGCCCTTATTCTGCGCGCTGTACAGAGAATGACAACACGGGGGAGAAGCAGTGCTCTGCCTGTGCTGCGCTATCGGATAAGCTGTGCGTGGAATGGGTTGTTATCCACAGGCCGGTTACCCACAGACTTTTGCCCCCACTTGTGCAACGAGCTCAGGGTGGCTTATCCACAGAGCTTATGCACAGACCATTGGTCGCCTTTTCTGCGGTTAACACATTGATTTTGGGTGCCCTGTGAGCAACCTACATGTGGATAAGTGGGCGGCTGGTCGCTACAATGGCGGCTGTTTTTGCCTCACCGGCTTTCAACTTAGGGGATATCCGTGTCAGTGGAACTTTGGCAGCAGTGCGTGGAGCTTTTGCGCGATGAGCTGCCTGCCCAGCAATTCAACACCTGGATCCGTCCGCTACAGGTCGAAGCCGAAGGCGACGAGTTGCGTGTCTACGCACCCAATCGTTTTGTTCTCGACTGGGTCAATGAGAAGTACCTGAGCCGCGTTCTCGAATTGCTCGATGAACATGGCAATGGCCTCGCGCCCGTGCTCTCCTTATTAATAGGCAGCAAACGTAGCTCAGCACCCCGTGCTGCGCCGAACGCGCCTTTGGCTGCAGCGGCATCGCAAGCCCAGGCGGCAGCGGCACCGGTTGCTGCTTCTACTGCACCTGCTGCAACGTCGTCCAAATCCTCTGCGCAAAAAAATGCGCCAGAGCATGAAGAACCGTCTCGCGACAGCTTCGATCCGATGGCAGGCGCCAGCTCCCAGCAGGCTCCCGTTCGTGCCGAACAGCGCACTGTGCAGGTTGAGGGTGGGCTCAAGCACACCAGTTATCTGAACCGCACCTTCACCTTCGAGAACTTCGTCGAGGGCAAGTCCAACCAGCTGGCCCGTGCAGCTGCCTGGCAAGTCGCCGATAACCCCAAGCACGGTTACAACCCGCTCTTCCTTTATGGTGGCGTTGGCTTGGGTAAGACGCACTTGATGCACGCCGTAGGTAACCACCTATTAAAGAAGAACCCGAACGCCAAGGTCGTGTACCTGCATTCGGAGCGCTTCGTGGCTGACATGGTCAAGGCCCTGCAGCTCAATGCGATCAACGAGTTCAAGCGTTTCTACCGCTCCGTTGATGCTTTGCTGATCGATGACATTCAGTTCTTCGCTCGCAAGGAACGTTCCCAGGAAGAGTTTTTCCACACCTTCAACGCCCTGCTCGAAGGTGGCCAGCAGGTCATCTTGACCAGTGACCGTTACCCGAAAGAAATTGAAGGCTTGGAAGAGCGCCTGAAGTCGCGTTTCGGCTGGGGCCTGACCGTTGCGGTGGAACCGCCGGAGCTGGAAACCCGGGTTGCGATCCTGATGAAGAAGGCCGATCAGGCAAAGGTTGATCTGCCTCACGACGCTGCCTTCTTTATTGCCCAACGCATTCGCTCCAACGTGCGTGAGCTGGAGGGCGCGCTCAAGCGGGTCATCGCTCACTCGCACTTCATGGGCCGTGATATCACCATCGAGTTGATTCGCGAATCCCTGAAAGACTTGTTGGCCCTGCAGGACAAGTTGGTGAGTGTGGATAACATCCAGCGCACCGTGGCCGAGTACTACAAGATCAAGATTTCCGACCTGCTGTCCAAGCGCCGTTCGCGCTCGGTTGCACGCCCGCGTCAGGTGGCTATGGCTCTCTCCAAGGAGCTGACCAACCACAGCCTGCCGGAAATCGGCGATGTGTTTGGCGGTCGCGACCACACCACGGTCTTGCACGCCTGCCGCAAAATCAACGAACTTAAGGAATCCGACGCGGATATTCGCGAGGACTACAAGAACCTGCTGCGTACACTGACTACGTGATGACACCAGCGCAGCTTATTAAGGCAAGGGACTAGACCATGCATTTCACCATTCAACGCGAAGCCCTGTTGAAACCCCTGCAACTGGTCGCAGGCGTCGTCGAGCGCCGACAGACCTTGCCGGTGCTCTCCAACGTATTACTGGTGGTCGAAGGCCAGCAGTTGTCCTTGACCGGTACCGACCTGGAAGTCGAGCTGGTTGGTCGTGTGCAGCTTGAAGAGCCCGCCGAACCCGGCGAAATCACTGTGCCGGCGCGCAAGCTGATGGACATCTGCAAAAGCCTGCCCAACGATGCGCTGATTGACATCAAGGTCGATGAGCAAAAATTGGTGGTCAAGGCTGGCCGTAGCCGGTTCACTCTGTCGACCTTGCCGGCCAATGACTTCCCAACCGTGGAAGAAGGGCCAGGCTCGCTGACGTGCAGCCTGGAGCAAAGCAAGCTGCGTCGCTTGATCGAGCGCACCAGCTTCGCCATGGCCCAGCAGGACGTGCGCTACTACCTTAACGGCATGTTGCTGGAAGTATCCGAAGGCATCATTCGTGCGGTTGCCACTGACGGTCACCGTCTGGCGATGTGCTCGATGCGTGCCGATATCGGCCAGCCTGATCGTCACCAGGTGATCGTTCCGCGCAAAGGTATCCTTGAGTTGGCGCGCTTGCTCACCGAGCCGGACGGCAATGTCAGCATCGTGTTGGGTCAGCACCATATCCGCGCGACCACTGGTGAGTTCACCTTCACCTCCAAATTGGTTGACGGCAAGTTCCCGGATTACGAGCGTGTGTTGCCTAAAGGTGGCGACAAGCTGGTGATTGGCGATCGCC
This sequence comes from Pseudomonas sp. W2Jun17, assembly GCF_023127795.1. Lineage (NCBI taxonomy): Bacteria > Pseudomonadati > Pseudomonadota > Gammaproteobacteria > Pseudomonadales > Pseudomonadaceae > Pseudomonas > Pseudomonas sp. W2Jun17. The sequence goes on from NZ_SPKO01000003.1 coordinate 172,984, forward strand.
AGGCCTTGCGTGAAGCGTTCAGCCGTACTGCGATTCTGTCGAACGAAAAGTACCGTGGTATTCGCCTGCAATTGGCCAACGGGCAATTGAAAATCCAGGCCAACAACCCGGAGCAGGAAGAGGCAGAAGAAGAAGTTGGCGTCGACTACAACGGCGGCTCTCTGGAAATCGGCTTTAACGTGAGCTACCTGTTGGACGTGCTGGGCGTCATGACTACCGAACAGGTTCGCCTGATCCTGTCGGACTCCAACAGCAGCGCCCTGGTGCAAGAATCCGATAACGACGACTCGGCTTACGTTGTCATGCCGATGCGCCTGTAATCATGCTCAGCAGAAGCTAGATGTCCCTTAGTCGCGTCTCTGTCACCGCGGTGCGTAATCTGCACCCGGTGACCTTCTCCCCTTCCCCCCGCATCAATATCCTCCATGGCGCCAACGGCAGTGGCAAAACCAGTGTGCTGGAAGCTATCCACTTGTTGGGGCTGGCCCGTTCCTTCCGCAGTGCCCGCCTGTTGCCGGTGATTCAGTACGAACAGTTGGCGTGTACAGTGTTTGGCCAAGTCGAGTTGGCGGAAGGTGGTCAGAGTGCACTGGGGATATCCCGCGATCGCGGCGGGGAGTTTCAGATTCGTATCGACGGGCAAAATGCGCGCAGTGCCGCACAACTGGCAGAAATTCTGCCGTTGCAGTTGATCAACCCCGACAGCTTCCGTCTGTTGGAAGGTGCACCGAAAATCCGCCGCCAATTTCTGGACTGGGGTGTGTTCCACGTGGAACCCCGCTTCATGGCCACTTGGCAGCGCCTGCAGAAGGCCCTGCGGCAGCGGAACTCATGGCTGCGGCATGGTACACTTGACGCCGCTTCGCAAGCAGCCTGGGACCGAGAGCTATGCCTGGCCAGCGACGAAATAGATGAGTACCGTCGTGCCTATATCAAAGCCTTGAAACCAGTCTTTGAGCAGACCTTGAGCGAGTTACTGGACCTCGAGGGGCTGACGCTGAGTTACTACCGAGGTTGGGACAAAGACCGTGAGCTCAGTGCTGTGCTTGCGACGTCCCTGCAGCGGGATCAGCAAATCGGACACACCCAGGCCGGCCCCCAACGCGCTGATTTGCGCCTTAGATTAGGTGCACATAATGCTGCGGATATTTTGTCCCGCGGCCAGCAGAAGTTGGTGGTGTGTGCGCTGCGTATTGCGCAAGGGCACTTGGTTAGCCAGGCAAGGCGCGGTCAGTGTATTTATCTGGTGGATGACTTGCCGTCGGAGCTCGACGAGCAGCACCGCCGTTCGCTATGCCGCTTGTTGGAAGACTTACGCTGCCAGGTATTCATTACCTGTGTAGACCACGAATTATTGAGGGAAGGCTGGCAGACGGAAACGCCAGTCGCTTTGTTCCACGTGGAACAAGGCCGTATCACCCAGACCCACGACCATCGGGAGTGAAGGCATGAGCGAAGAAAACACGTACGACTCGACCAGCATTAAAGTGCTGAAAGGTTTGGATGCCGTACGCAAACGTCCCGGTATGTACATTGGCGACACCGATGATGGTAGCGGTCTGCACCACATGGTGTTCGAGGTGGTCGATAACTCCATCGACGAAGCTCTGGCCGGTCACTGCGACGACATCAGCATTATCATCCACCCGGATGAGTCCATTACCGTGCGTGACAACGGTCGTGGCATCCCGGTAGACGTGCACAAAGAAGAAGGCGTTTCGGCGGCAGAGGTCATCATGACCGTGCTCCACGCCGGCGGTAAATTCGACGACAACTCCTATAAAGTATCCGGCGGTTTGCACGGTGTAGGTGTGTCGGTAGTGAACGCTCTGTCCGAAGAGTTGATTCTCACCGTTCGCCGTAGCGGCAAGATCTGGGAACAGACTTACGTCCACGGTGTGCCACAGGAACCGATGAAAATCGTTGGTGACAGTGAAACCACCGGTACCCAGATCCACTTCAAGCCATCGGCTGAGACCTTCAAGAACATCCACTTCAGCTGGGACATCCTGGCCAAGCGGATTCGTGAACTGTCCTTCCTCAACTCCGGTGTTGGCATCGTCCTCAAGGATGAGCGCAGCGGCAAGGAAGAGTTGTTCAAGTACGAAGGCGGCCTGCGTGCGTTTGTTGAATACCTGAACACCAACAAGACTGCGGTCAACCAGGTGTTCCACTTCAACATCCAGCGTGAAGACGGCATCGGCGTGGAAATCGCCCTGCAGTGGAACGACAGCTTCAACGAGAACCTGTTGTGCTTCACCAACAACATTCCCCAGCGCGATGGCGGTACTCACCTGGTGGGTTTCCGTTCTGCGTTGACGCGTAACCTGAACACCTACATTGAAGCGGAAGGTTTGGCGAAGAAGCATAAAGTCGCCACCACCGGTGACGATGCTCGTGAAGGCCTGACGGCGATTATCTCGGTCAAGGTTCCGGATCCGAAGTTCAGCTCCCAGACCAAAGACAAGCTGGTGTCTTCCGAAGTGAAGACCGCGGTTGAACAGGAAATGGGCAAGTACTTCTCCGACTTCCTGTTGGAAAACCCCAACGAGGCCAAGCTGGTTGTCGGCAAGATGATCGATGCTGCCCGCGCCCGTGAAGCCGCGCGTAAAGCCCGTGAGATGACCCGTCGTAAAGGCGCGCTGGATATCGCCGGCTTGCCTGGCAAACTGGCTGACTGCCAGGAGAAGGACCCTGCCCTCTCCGAACTGTACCTGGTGGAAGGTGACTCTGCTGGCGGTTCCGCCAAGCAGGGTCGTAACCGTCGCACCCAGGCCATCCTGCCGTTGAAGGGCAAGATCCTCAACGTTGAGAAGGCGCGCTTCGACAAGATGATTTCCTCTCAGGAAGTCGGCACCTTGATCACTGCACTTGGCTGCGGTATTGGCCGTGATGAGTACAACATCGACAAGCTGCGTTACCACAACATCATCATCATGACCGATGCTGACGTCGACGGTTCGCACATCCGTACCCTGCTGCTGACGTTCTTCTTCCGTCAGTTGCCAGAGCTGATCGAGCGTGGCTACATCTACATTGCCCAGCCGCCGTTGTACAAGGTGAAAAAAGGCAAGCAAGAGCAATACATCAAAGACGACGACGCCATGGAAGAGTACATGACGCAGTCGGCCCTGGAAGATGCGAGCCTGCACCTGAACGACGAAGCACCGGGCATCTCCGGTGAGGCGCTGGAGCGTCTGGTCAACGACTTCCGTATGGTCATGAAGACGCTCAAGCGTTTGTCGCGCTTGTATCCTCAGGAGCTGACCGAGCACTTCATCTACCTGCCGGCCGTGAGCCTGGAGCAGTTGGGCGATCACGCCGCCATGCAGGATTGGCTGGCCCAGTACGAAGTGCGTCTGCGTACCGTTGAGAAGTCTGGCCTGGTGTACAAAGCCAGCCTGCGCGAAGACCGCGAACGTAACGTGTGGCTGCCGGAGGTCGAACTGATCTCCCACGGTTTGTCCAACTACGTCACCTTCAACCGCGACTTCTTCGGCAGCAACGATTACAAAACGGTCGTTACCCTCGGCGCGCAACTGAGCACCCTGCTGGACGATGGTGCTTACATTCAGCGTGGCGAGCGCAAGAAAGCGGTCAAAGAGTTCAAGGAAGCCCTGGACTGGCTGATGGCTGAAAGCACCAAGCGCCATACCATCCAGCGATACAAAGGTCTTGGCGAGATGAACCCGGATCAGCTGTGGGAAACCACCATGGACCCGGCTCAGCGTCGTATGTTGCGTGTGACCATCGAAGACGCCATTGGCGCAGACCAGATCTTCAACACCCTGATGGGGGATGCGGTCGAGCCTCGTCGTGACTTCATCGAGAGCAACGCCTTGGCGGTGTCTAACCTGGATTTCTGATCAGGTAAACCTGCTTGAACAAAAAGGCCGACGCTTAGCGTTGGCCTTTTTTATTGGGTGATGGTTAAGCGTTTTAAAATGCTCCACGTGGAACATCAAGATTTCAACTTTGCGCCGTTGTCGCCACACTCTCCAAACGATACCCATATCCATAGATCGTCAACAGCTGCCAGCCGCGATCCGCCGTCAGCCCGAGCTTGTTACGCAGACGGTAGATATGGGTATCCAAAGGCCGTGACGAGACCATTTCCTCATGGCTCCAAAACCGCTCATACAGGTACTCGCGAGACAGCGGCCGGGCCAGGTTGGCAAACAGGCAACTGGCCAGGCGGTATTCCCGTTCTGTCAGGTTAATGGGTTTGCCTGCGCGAGTGACGGTCAGTTCGGCATCGTCGAAGGTTAGATCATTAAAGCTCTGTACTTCCTGGGTAGCCGACTTCTGTAAGCCGTGACGTCGCAGGACGGCGCTGACGCGTGCTTTGAGCTCGTTGGGGCGAAAGGGTTTACTGACGTAATCATCTGCGCCGCTGTTCAATGCGGTGACGATATCGCTTTCGGCATCGCGACTGGTGAGCATGATGACCGCGGGGGGCGATTCCATGTGTTCGCGGGTCCAGCGCAACAAGGCAATGCCCGAGATATCCGGCAGTTGCCAGTCCAGGATCAGCAGGTCAAAGGTTTCCCGCCGCAGTTGGCGCAGCAGGTCTTCGCCGCGCTCAAAGAAATGCAGCGACCATGGCTGTTCCGCAGTGCTGGGAATCTGTCGCAGTGTCTGTTCCACCCGTCGCAACTCGGCGGGCTCGTCATCCAGTATTGCGACTCGCATTGGGGTCCTTCCTACAAAAAATACGACTGCTTTAATGAGAGGCGACTGTGCAAAGCCAGCCTCTGAATCTGAACAATTATGGGCGGATTCTACGATCCTTGTATCTCTCGATACGCTGATAAGATCCCGTGATGCTCAAAGCAAAGATACCGGCTCCTGTCTGTGAGGAAAAGGACTCGCTCATACCCTGCCCTGCAACAAGGTGAGGTATGGTTTGTTGCACGGTTCTGGGTAAAGTCCTCAACTGAGACCGAAATAAGCTTCACTTGTTTCAGAACACTGTTGAACGTCACCACATGGAGAGGGAGCGGGCCTATGGCACCTTTACCCGATGACCATCAATGCCTTCGCATACTTTCGGTGGTAGCCCTGTGAAACTATGGCGCAAAGCCGAGAAACGCCAACCCACCCAGGCACAGCTGTTGTTCCACGGGTTGGTCCGTGAATGGCTGCTGATCGGTCTGGTGTTACTGCCCTTTACCGTTTACCTGTCCTTGAGCCCGGGCCTGGCACTGAATAACCCTCTCTACGACAGCCTGCGCCGCCTGACACCTTTACCGGTGGATCCACGGATTCTGCTGGTCACCATTGATGCGCCCAGCCTGGAAATACTCGGCCCATGGCCGTGGCCGCGCAGTGTGCATGCAGATCTGATTGAACGCCTTAGCGCCGCCCAGCCGGCAGGCATTCTGTTTGACGTAGTCTTCAGCGAACCTAGCAAGGGGGCCGATGGACGACGGTTGGCTGATGCGGTCTGCAATGCTGGCAATGTACTGCTGCCCATCGTCGGTGATAGCAGCGTAAGTCCCAGCCTGCCAGGAGAGCCGCTGTCACCGTTGCTCAAGTGCGCCAAGGGCGTGGGGCATATCAACGTCGAAGCGGATAGCGACGGCATCGTACGCAGCGTGTATCTGCGTGAAGGCCCGCCGGGAAGCACGCTCCCTCAATTGGCATGGTTGGCGTTTGCGCTGAGTGAGCAAGCACCGGTAATGCCGGGCCTGACCCAGGAGCCCAGCAGCCAGCAGTGGCATCAGGAGCATGAAATCCGCGTGCCTTTCACCTCGGAAGATGACCACTTTCCCAGCGTGTCCTACCTCAGCGTATTACGCGGCGAGGTACCTCCCGAGACGCTTCGCGGCCGGCTGATTCTGATAGGTGCCACGGCGTATGGAATGGCCGATCGTTTTGTGACACCGCTCTCCTCCACCGTCGGCACGACCGCAGGAGTGGAAATCCAGGCCGATATCCTCAATGGTCTGTTGCAGGGACGCAGCATTGTCGACCTGCCCGGATGGCTTGCTGCCCTGTTGGCGACATCCCTGGTGACCTTGCTGCTGGGCCTTCTGCTGTATCGCCCTCGCTACGCCCTGTGGATGACCCTGGGTGGCATGACCGCGGCGCTGGTGGGCTCATGGGCATTGCTGCGCCTTGGGCATTGGTGGTCTCCCGCCGCGTGTTTGATCGGGCTGTTACTCAGCTATCTCATCTGGAACTGGCGGCGCCTGAGCGTCATCCTGGCCTACTTTGGTTGGGAACTGGCGCGGCTGGATAACGAGCCCAAGGTGCTGCCGGAGCGTCGTCGTGCGCCCGCCAGCAAGGGTGATGTGTTGCAGGGGCGGATCTTTGCCCTTGAGCAGGCAGTCAGTCGTACGCGTGATACGCGGCGCTTTATGGCTGACGGGTTGGAGTGCCTGCCGGTGGCTACGCTGATAACCGACCCACAGGGCAATATTCTGTTGGCCAACCGTGTAGCCCGTGATGTGTTTGGTAACGACCTGGTCAATTCAAACCTCATCGAACAACTCGCCGATTTGGGTTATCCCCCGCTGCATAACGGCGTACGCCCTGCCCTGTCAGCACTGGAATTGGTTGAGTTCCGCGATATCCACCAGCGCAGTCTGCGGATGGAGCTTGCGCCCTTGCTTCCGGCCGAAGGTGACTTCGCCCTCGGATGGCTGTTGAGCCTGACGGACCTGAGCAAGGAGCGAGAAGCCCAGCAGCATCGCGAGACCATGCTGCGTTTCCTCTCCCACGACCTACGCGCACCCCATTCGGCGATCCTCGCCCTGCTGGATGTGCATAACGGCGAATCGCCAGTCTTTGCCCAGGTCGAACAACAGGTCCGACGGGCATTGAGCCTTACCGAATCCTTTGTGCAATTGGCCAAGGCCGAGGCTGACGGTTACCAGTTCCAGCCTACCTTGTTCGCCATGCTGGTGATGGACGCCTTTGATCAGGTTGCGGTGATTGCGCAGCTCAAGGGCATCCATCTGGTCAACGACCTGGATGAGGCGGATGAAGCCATGATCCATGCCGATCAATCATTGCTTACCCGTGCGTTGTTCAACGTGCTGGAGAATGCGATCAAATATTCCCCATCCGGCACTACCGTCAGGTTGAGGCACGGCAGTGCACAGGGTTGGTTGGAATGCCGCATCAGCGATCAGGGGCCGGGGATTGCCCCCGAGGATTTACCGGAACTGTTCAGCCAATACCGGCGTTTCGATTCGGCCCAGGGCAGTGACGGTCTTGGACTGGGGCTGACGATGGTTAAGGCCGTGGTGGAACGGCACGGTGGACGCATCGTTTGTGAAAGTGAGCTGGGCAAGGGCTCGACATTCATCCTGTTATTGCCGCAGTTGGAAGACTAAAAAACCGACTTTTCTGCTGTGCATAAAAAACCGGTCACAAGGACCGGTTTTTTTATGAAGAAAAAACTTATGCACGTTTTTCGAGATTTTATGACCTTCAGAAATATGCAGCTAAATCAGAAGGTTATGAATAAAAAAAGCCAATTCGCCAACAAAGCGTGCACAGGTTATCCACAGATCCTCAAATCGCCGGGGTCTCGACTACCAAGGGCTCAGGAGGCAGGGAACCCATGGCTCGCTGCTGTGCTTCATTCCATGCAGCGGCGCGGTCGTTCAGTGCAGCAATCGCACGCGGCCCCTCGCCTTCTGCGTACATCGGCTCGCCTATAACCACGGTGATGGTGCCAGCGCGTTTGGCCCAGCCGGTCTTCGGCCAGAACTTGCCGGCATTGTGGGCAATGGGTAGCACCGGCAGGTTGGCGTTGACCGCCAATGCCGTACCGCCCCGTGAGAACTTGCCTACGGTGCCGTAGGGCACACGCGTACCTTCGGGGAAGATCAGTACCCAGACGCCGTCCTTGAGCAACTCGTCGCCCTTCTTGGCCACGTGCTTGAGCGCCGCCTTGGGGTTGTCACGGTCAATGGCGATCGGGCGCAACATGGCCATGGCCCAGCCAAAGAACGGTACGTACAACAGTTCACGCTTAAGCACCTGGCTCAGGGGCGAGAAGTACGCGGAAAGAAAGAAGGTTTCCCAAGTGCTTTGGTGGTTCGACAAAATCACGCAGGGTTGGTCCGGGACGTTTTCTGCGCCCTTGACCTCAAAACGGATGTTCAGGAACACCTTGCTCAGCCACAACGCGCAACGGCACCAATAAACGTTGATGAAGCGATAACGCGCCTTGAACGGCAGGAAGGGGGCAATAAAAAAGCTCAGGGTGCACCAGAGAAACGAACTGGTGCCCAGCAGCAGGTAAAAGAAAAAGGTTCTGATGGCCTGCAAGATCGACATGGCGGCATTTACCGTTGCGGGACACGGCCCGCCTGTTAAAAGCGCACTCCCGAACAATCCTTGGTCAGGAAGTCGAGGGCGGCTAGTTGTTAATAAGTTCTGCGGCAACCGCCGCCAGATCGTCAAAAATCAAAGTGCCTACCGGCAGGTTTTTCGCCTGGGTCTTTTCGCCTTTTCCGGTCTTTACCAAAACTGGCTGAGAGTCGACGGCTTTGGCCGCCTCCAGGTCACCGAGGCTGTCCCCGACGAACCATATCCCAGCCAAGGGCACCTTGTAATGTTCTGCAATAGTTTTCAACATGCCAGGCTTGGGCTTGCGGCAATCGCAGCCCTCATCCGGCCCGTGAGGGCAGTAAACCACCAGCCCCACCTCACCTCCCTGTTCGGCCACCAACGTGCGCAAGCGCGCGTGCATGGCGTCCAGGGTGGCGATGTCGTAGTAACCGCGGGCGATGCCGGACTGGTTGGTGGCGATGGCCACCGTCCAGCCGGCTTTGCTCAACTGCGCGATGGCCTCGATCGAGCCGGGCAAGGGGATCCACTCCTGTACCGACTTGATGTAAGCGTCGGAGTCGTAGTTGATCACCCCGTCCCGATCGAGAATCAGCAGTTTCAACATGATCAACCCAATACGGAAATGTCAGCGATATTGATGAACAGGCCACGCAAACGCGCGAGCATGGCGTAACGGTTTTTCCGCACGCCGGCATCGTCGGCATTGATCATCACCGCTTCGAAGAACGCGTCTACCGGCTCACGCAGAGACGCCAGGCGCGCCAACGCTTCAGCGTAGTTACGCTCCGCGATCAGCGGTTTCACAGCGTTCTCGGCCTTGGCGATGGCCGAGTTCAGCGAGAACTCCTTGGCATCGGCAAACAGGCTTGGGTCAACGTCGGCATTGCCGAGGTTGTCGGCCTTGCTCAGCAGGTTCGACACACGCTTGTTCACGGCCGCCAGGGCATCGGCTTCCGGCAGCTTGCGGAACGCTTGTACGGCTTGTACGCGCTGGTCGAAGTCCAGTGCCGAACCCGGTTGCAGGGCACGTACCGACAGGTAGACGGAAACGTCCACGCCTTCGTCTTCGTAACGCGCACGCAGGCGGTCGAACACGAACTCCAGCACTTGCTCGGCCAGGCCGGCTTGCTTGACCTTGGTCCCGAACTGGCCGACCGCGAACACCACGGCCTGGGTCAGGTCGAGATCCAGCTTCTTGTCGATCAGGATCCGCAGCACGCCCAATGCCGCACGGCGCAGGGCATACGGGTCTTTGCTACCGGTGGGCAACATACCGATACCAAAGATACCCACCAGCGTATCGAGCTTGTCGGCGATGGCCACGGCCGCACCCGTCAGGGTGGTCGGCAATTCTGCACCGGCACCGCGTGGCATGTACTGCTCGTTCAGGGCCAGGGCGACGTCGTCCGGCTCGCCGTCGTTGAGGGCGTAGTAGTAACCGGCGACACCTTGCATCTCAGGGAACTCGCCAACCATCTCGGTGGCCAGGTCGCACTTGGACAGCAAGCCGGCACGGGCGGCCCAGGCTGCGTCGCCGCCGATGCGTGGCGCAATGTAGGCCGCCAGCTTGGAAACCCGCACGGCCTTGTCGTAGACACTGCCGAGTTTTTCCTGGAACACCACGTTTTGCAGGCGCAGGTTGAAGTCTTCGAGCTTCTGTTTCTTATCTTGCTTGAAGAAGAACTCGGCATCGGTCAGGCGCGGGCGAACGACTTTCTCGTTACCGGCGATGATCTGCTGCGGGTCCTTGCTTTCGATGTTGGCCACGGTGATAAAGCGCGGGAGCAACTTACCGTCTGCGTCCAGCAGGCAGAAATACTTCTGGTTGTCCTGCATGGTGGTGATCAACGCTTCTTGTGGCACGTCGAGGAAACGCTCTTCGAACGAGCACACCAGCGGCACCGGCCACTCCACCAGAGCGGTCACTTCGTCCAGCAGGCTTGGCGGCACGATGGCGGTGCCTTCCTGCAGGCGGGCCAATTCTTCGGTGCGCTTGCTGATCAGCTCGCGACGCTCATTGGCATCGGCCAATACGTAAGCGGCGCGCAGGTCGTTGAGGTAGTTGGCCGGCGAAGTGATGCGCACGCTTTCGGGATGATGGAAGCGGTGACCACGGGAATCACGACCAGCCTTCTGGGCGAGGATGGTGCAATCGATGACCTGGTCACCGAGCAGCATTACCAGCCATTGGGTCGGACGTACGAACTCTTCCTTGCGCGCACCCCAGCGCATGCGCTTGGGGATAGGCAGGTCGTTCAGGGAGTCTTCAACGATGGTCGGCAGCAGGCTGGCGGTCGGCTTGCCGGTGATGACCTGGCTGAAACGCAGTTTCGGGCCGCTCTGGTCGATCTCGCTCAGCTCTACGCCACATTTCTTGGCAAAGCCAAGGGCGGCTTGTGTCGGGTTGCCGTCGGCATCGAAAGCTGCCTGGCGCGGTGGGCCGTCCAGGTTGATGTTGCGGTCCGGCTGCTGGGTTTCCAGCGCGGTCAGCAGCACAGCCAGGCGGCGCGGCGCGGCGTAGACTTTTTTGGCTTCAAACTTCAGGCCGGCAGTCTGCAGGCCTTTTTCGATACCGGCCAGGAATGCATCGGCCAGGGTATTGAGTGCCTTGGGTGGCAGCTCTTCGGTGCCCAGTTCAACCAGGAAATCTTGAGCACTCATTGTGCAGCCTCCAGCTTAGCCAACACTTCATCACGCAGGTCAGGGGTTGCCATCGGGAAGCCCAGCTTGGCGCGAGCCAGCAAATAGGCTTGGGCGACGGAACGTGCCAGCGTGCGCACACGCAGGATGTATTGCTGGCGCGCAGTTACCGAGATGGCACGGCGGGCGTCCAGCAGGTTGAAGGTATGGGACGCCTTCAACACCATTTCATAGCTTGGCAACGGCAGCGGCTGGTCGAGTTCGATCAGGCGCTTGGCTTCGCTTTCATAGAAGTCGAACAGTTCGAACAGCTTCTCGACGTTGGCGTGTTCGAAGTTGTAGGTGGACTGCTCCACTTCGTTCTGGTGGAACACATCGCCGTAAGTCACCTTGCCGAACGGGCCGTCAGCCCATACCAGGTCGTAGACCGAATCCACGCCTTGCAGGTACATGGCCAGGCGCTCGAGGCCGTAGGTGATCTCGCCGGTCACCGGGTAGCATTCGATGCCGCCGGCTTGCTGGAAGTAAGTGAACTGCGTCACTTCCATGCCATTGAGCCAGACTTCCCAGCCCAGGCCCCAGGCGCCCAGAGTTGGCGATTCCCAGTTGTCTTCGACGAAACGGATGTCGTGCACCAGTGGGTCCAGGCCCACATGCTTGAGCGAGCCCAGGTACAGTTCCTGGAAGTTGTCCGGGTTGGGCTTCAATACCACCTGGAACTGGTAGTAGTGCTGCAGACGGTTCGGGTTTTCGCCGTAGCGGCCGTCAGTCGGGCGACGACTGGGCTGCACATAAGCGGCGTTCCAGGTTTCCGGGCCGATGGCCCGCAGGAATGTAGCGGTGTGGAAAGTGCCGGCGCCTACTTCCATATCGTAGGGCTGAAGTACCACACAACCTTGCTCGGCCCAGTATTGCTGGAGGGCGAGGATCAAGTCTTGGAAGGTACGCACGGCTGGCGTAGGCTGGCTCACGAAATTCACCTGTTACTTGGGCTGCGATTTAAAGAGCGGGAGTATACCCGATTCGGCCCCGCCACCACTCCCTGGAGCCTTATGCCACGCTGCTTTTGGTGTTCTGAAGATCCGCTGTACATGGCTTATCACGATCAAGAGTGGGGAACGCCGCTGCGCGATGCGCAGGGTTTGTTCGAGTTGCTTTTGCTCGAAGGGTTCCAGGCCGGTCTGTCCTGGATCACTGTTTTACGCAAACGCGAGCATTATCGAAAGGTCTTGTTCGGCTTTGATGCGCAGCGTCTGGCGCGGTTAAGCGATGAAGAAATCGAGGCGCTGATGCAGGATCCGGGCATCGTGCGCAATCGCTTGAAGCTCAATGCTACCCGGCGCAACGCCGCGGCCTGGCTGGCGCTGGAAGACCCGGTGGGGTTGCTGTGGTCATTTGTCGGCGGCAAACCCAAGGTCAATCACTTCAAGGATCGCAGCGACGTCCCGGCCATTACACCCGAGGCTGAAGCCATGAGCCGCGCCTTGAAGAAAGCCGGTTTCACCTTCGTCGGGCCGACCATCTGCTACGCCTTCATGCAGGCCTCGGGCATGGTCATGGACCACACTCAGGACTGTGACCGTTACGCGGACTTGGTCAACGCCGGTTAGAATGCCGGTTTTGCGCACCACACACGATCAGGAGTGACCTGTGGAAAAGTTTAAAGGCGCCTTGCTGGTAGGCGCTCTCCGGTTGTTTGCCCTGCTGCCCTGGCGCGCCGTACAAGCCGTCGGCACGGGCATCGGCTGGATCATGTGGAAAACCCCCAACCGCTCCCGCGACACCGTGCGGATCAACCTCTCCAAATGCTTCCCGGATATGGACCCGGCCGAGCGCGAGCGCCTGGTGGGCCGCAGCCTGATGGACATCGGCAAGTCCCTGACCGAAAGTGCTTGCGCGTGGATCTGGCCAGCCCAGCGCTCCATCGACCTGGTGCGGGAAGTCGAGGGTCTGGAAGTGTTGCACCAAGCCCTGGCCTCGGGCAAAGGCGTGGTGGGTATCACCAGTCATCTGGGCAACTGGGAAGTGCTGAACCACTTCTATTGCAGCCAGTGCAAACCGATCATTTTCTATCGCCCGCCCAAGCTCAAGGCGGTGGACGAACTGCTGCGCAAACAACGCGTGCAATTGGGCAACCGCGTGGCGGCGTCGACCAAGGAAGGCATTCTCAGCGTGATCAAGGAAGTGCGCAAAGGCGGCCAGGTAGGCATTCCTGCCGACCCGGAACCAGCCGAGTCCGCCGGCATCTTCGTCCCGTTTTTCGCCACCCAGGCCCTCACCAGCAAATTCGTGCCGAACATGCTCGCGGGCCACAAGGCTGTTGGCGTATTCCTGCACGCGTTGCGCCTGCCGGACGGCTCAGGCTACAAAGTGATCCTGGAAGCGGCGCCGGAAGACATGTACAGCACCGACACCGCCACCTCCTGCGCGGCGATGAGCAAAGTGGTGGAGCGCTATGTGGGCGCCTACCCGAGCCAGTACATGTGGAGCATGAAGCGCTTCAAGAAGCGCCCGCCGGGTGAGGCGCGGTGGTACTGATTCACACCTGACTCAAGACCGATATAGAAACAATGTGGGAGGGGGCTTGCTCCCGATAGCGGTGGTTCAGTCAAATATGCATTGGCTGACACACTGCCATCGGGAGCAAGCCCCCTCCCACATTTAGTCCTGTATCAAGCCTGGCGATCGAGTTTCTTCAGGAACACGGTCATCTCTTTTTCGGCCTGCTTGTCGCCGTGGGCCTGGGCCGCTTCAATGCCTTTTTCCCACGCCTGTCGTGCTGAGGCACTGTCACCCTGCGCCTGGTGCGCCTTGCCCAACAGCTTCCACGCCGCCGAATACTTCGGATCGAACTCGACACACTTGCCCAGATGCTCGGCGGCTTTGGCGTTGTCCTTCAAGTCCAGATAACCCTTGCCCAAGCCGAAACGCAGCAGCGAATTATCCACACCCTTGGCGAGCATTTTTTCCAGGGATTCGAGCATGTCGGTCACTCCGTTTGATCAGAAAAAGCTCAAGCCCACGTGGAACAGCTTCTCTACATCGCGGATATGTTTTTTATCCACAAGGAACAAAATCACATGGTCTCCAGTGGCGATCACCGTGTCGTCGTGGGCGATGATCACTTCTTCATCGCGGATGATTGCACCAATGGTGGTACCCGGCGGCAGGCCGATATCGCGGATGGCCTTGCCAATCACCTTGCTCGACTTCGAATCACCGTGGGCAATCGCCTCGATGGCTTCCGCCGCACCCCGGCGCAGGGAGTGCACGCTGACAATATCGCCACGCCGCACGTGGGCGAGCAAGGTACCGATGGTCGCCAGTTGGGGGCTGATGGCGATGTCGATATCGCCGCCCTGGATCAGATCCACATAGGCCGGGTTGTTGATGATGGTCATCACCTTCTTCGCCCCCAGCCGCTTGGCCAGCAACGACGACATGATGTTGGCTTCGTCATCGTTGGTCAGGGCGAGGAAGATATCGGCGTCGGCGATGTTTTCTTCCATCAGCAGGTCGCGGTCCGAGGCGCTGCCTTGCAGTACGACAGTGCTGTCGAGGGTGTCGGACAAATGCCTGCAACGCGTCGGGCTCATCTCGATGATCTTCACCTGGTAGCGGCTTTCGATGGCCTCGGCCAACCGCTCGCCGATCTGCCCGCCGCCGGCGATGACGATGCGTTTGTAACTCTCGTCGAGCCTGCGCATTTCGCTCATGACCGCACGAATATTCGCCTTGGCGGCGATGAAAAACACTTCGTCGTCGGCCTCGATCACCGTGTCGCCTTGGGGCAGGATCGGCCGGTCACGACGGAAAATCGCGGCCACGCGGGTTTCCACGTTTGGCATGTGCTCACGCAGCTGGCGCAGTTGTTGGCCAACCAACGGCCCGCCGTAGTACGCCTTTACCGCCACCAGTTGCGCCTTGCCCTCGGCGAAGTCGATCACCTGCAAGGCGCCAGGGATTTCGATCAGGCGCTTGATGTAGTGGGTGACCACCTGTTCCGGGCTGATCAATACGTCCACCGGAATGGCGTCATTATCGAACAGGCCGGCGCGAGTCAGGTAGGCCGCTTCGCGCACCCGGGCGATCTTGGTTGGGGTGTGGAACAACGTATGAGCGACCTGGCACGCGACCATGTTGGTCTCGTCGCTGTTGGTCACCGCCACAAGCATGTCGGCATCGTCGGCACCCGCCTGACGCAGCACCGTTGGAAACGACGCCCGGCCTTGTACCGTGCGGATGTCCAGGCGGTCGCCCAGGTTGCGCAGGCGCTCGGCATCGGTGTCGACCACGGTGATGTCGTTGGCTTCGCCGGCCAAGTGTTCGGCCAGCGTGCCTCCGACCTGCCCTGCCCCAAGGATGATGATTTTCATCCGGTCACTCCCTTAAACCCATTCAGCCGCGTGCGGCGGCGATCTTGATCAGTTTGGCGTAGTAGAAGCCATCGTGCCCGCCTTCCTGCGCGAGCAGTTGGCGGCCGTGGGGCTGCTTGATGCCGGCGCTGGTAGCGAGGTCCAGTTCGCGCGCGCCGCTGGTGCGGGCGAGGAAGGCTTGGATGACCTCGGTATTTTCGGTGGGTAGCGTGGAGCAGGTGGCGTACAGCAGGATGCCGCCGACTTCCAGGGTTGGCCACAGGGCGTCAAGCAATTCGCCTTGCAGCACCGCGAGGGCGGCGATGTCGTCGGGCTGGCGGGTCAGCTTGATGTCCGGGTGCCGACGGATCACGCCGGTGGCAGAGCAAGGTGCGTCCAGCAGGATGCGCTGGAATGGCTTGCCGTCCCACCAGGTCGCTGTGTCGCGGCCGTCGGCGGCGATCAGGTCGGCGCTGAGGCCCAGGCGTGCAAGGTTTTCCCGCACGCGCACCAGGCGTTTGGCTTCAAGATCCACAGCCACTACACCGGCCAGGTCTTTTTCAACTTCAAGGATGTGACAGGTCTTACCACCTGGCGCGCAGCAGGCGTCGAGTACGCGCTGGCCGGGGGCCAAATCGAGCAGGTCGGCCGCCAATTGCGCGGCCTCGTCCTGCACGCTGATCCAGCCTTCGGCAAAGCCCGGCAGGCTGCGCACATCAGTGGCGGCTTCGAGCACGATGCCGTCGGTGCTGTACACGCACGGGGTGGCGTTGATGGCGGCGTCGGCCAGTAATTGCAGATACGCATCACGACTATGGTGGCGACGGTTGACCCGCAGGATCATCGGCGGGTGCGCATTGTTGGCCGCGCAGATAGCCTCCCATTGCTCGGGCCAGAAGGCTTTCAGGGATTTTTGCAGCCAGCGCGGGTGGGCGGTGCGCACCACCGGATCATGTTCCAGCTCGGCCAGCAGTGCTTCGCTTTCACGCTGGGCCCGGCGCAGTACGGCATTGAGCAGGGCCTTGGCCCAGGGCTTTTTCAGCTTGTCGGCGCAACCGACGGTTTCACCGATGGCGGCGTGGGCCGGTACGCGGGTGTAGAGCAGTTGATAGAGGCCCACCAGCAACAGCGCCTCGACATCAGCGTCTGCCGCCTTGAACGGTTTTTGCAGCAGCTTGGCTGCCAGTGCCGACAACCTTGGCTGCCAGCGGGCGGTGCCAAAGGCCAGGTCCTGGGTGAAACCGCGATCCCGGTCTTCGACCTTGTCCAATTGCGTGGGCAATGAACTGTTCAGCGAAGCCTTGCCGTTGAGCACGGCAGCGAGAGCCTTGGCGGCGGCCAGACGTGGGTTCATTGAGTGGCCACCCCGAGGATCGTGCCCAAGGCAAATTTCTCACGGCGGCTATTGAACAAATCGCTGAAGTTCAGCGCTTTGCCGCCGGGCAATTGCAGACGTGTCAGGCACAGCGCCTGATCACCGCAAGCGACGAACAGCCCGTCTTTGCTGGCGCCGATAATCTCGCCGGGGGCGCCTTTGCCGTCGGCCAGGGTCGCGTTCAACACCTTCAAGGCTTCGCCGTTCAGGGTGCTATGGCAAATTGGCCATGGGTTGAAGGCACGTACCAGGCGCTCCAGCTCCACGGCCGGGCGGCTCCAGTCGATGCGCGCTTCGTCTTTGTTCAATTTGTGCGCGTAGGTGGCCAGGCTGTCGTCCTGTACCTCGCCTTCCAGGGTGCCTGCTGCGAGGCCGGCGATGGCCTGGATTACGGCAGGTGGGCCCATTTCGGCAAGGCGGTCGTGCAGGCTGCCACCGGTGTCTTGCGCGGTGATCGGGGTGGTGACCTTGAGCAGCATCGGTCCGGTGTCCAGGCCCGCCTCCATGCGCATCACGGTCACGCCGCTTTCGCTGTCGCCCGCCTCCACGGCGCGCTGGATCGGCGCCGCACCACGCCAGCGAGGCAGCAGCGAAGCATGGCTGTTGATGCAACCCAGGCGCGGGATATCCAGCACCGCCTGGGGCAGGATCAAACCGTAGGCCACCACCACCAGCAGGTCCGGTTTCAGCGCGGCCAGTTCGGCCTGGGCTTCGGCGTTACGCAGGGTCGGCGGTTGCAGCACCGCTATGTTGTGTTCAAGCGCCAATAGCTTGACCGGGCTCGGCATCAGTTTTTGCCCGCGACCGGCCGGGCGATCCGGCTGGGTGTACACCGCGACGATGTCATAAGGGCTGGCAAGCAGCGCCTTGAGGTGTTCGGCGGCGAATTCAGGGGTGCCGGCAAAAACAATGCGCAATGGCTCGGTCATGGGAGTTCTCGGTTAAAAACAGTCACAAAAGAAAAAGGCTTGCCGCAGCAAGCCTTTGGAAGAAGGGCATCAAGCTTGCTGGCGATGCTTTTTTTCCAGCTTCTTCTTGATCCGGTCCCGCTTGAGCGTGGACAGGTAATCGACAAACAGCTTGCCGTTAAGGTGATCGCATTCATGTTGGATGCACACTGCCAACAGACCTTCGGCAATCAGCTCAAACGGTTTGCCATCACGGTCCAGGGCCTTGATCTTCACGCGCAACGGGCGTTCGACGTTCTCGTAGAACTCCGGCACCGACAGGCAGCCTTCCTGGTATTCGCCCATCTCATCGGTCAGCGGTTCGAACTCGGGGTTGATGTACACCCGGGGTTCGCTGCGATCTTCCGACAGGTCCATGACCACGACACGCAGATGCACGTTGACCTGGGTAGCGGCGAGGCCAATGCCCGGAGCTTCATACATTGTTTCAAACATGTCATCGACCAACTGACGAACCTTGTCGTCCACTACGGCCACCGGCTTGGCGATCGTGCGCAGGCGCGAGTCGGGAAATTCGAGGATGTTCAAAATAGCCATAAGCGTAATTGCTGCACATGTGAGGTAAAGACCAATCGGCGGTGGGATGGACCCACACGGCCGGTGTGAAACGCTCAGAAGCCACGAGGGCCAAGGCATTTCACGCGAACGCACATAATAAAGGAGATTCACCCCATGAGGAAATCGCTACTCGTCTTGCTGCTGTGGGCCCCCGTCGCCATGGCGTTGATTCCCAAGCCCACTGAACGCCTGGATCACGCGACGCAACAGGCCATCCAGCACTTTTTACTGCATAACCGGATTGTCGATACGCCCCAGGACCTGGACAACGCGCCTTATATCGTCGCAGCGCAAGGCGGTCGCGTGCTGGGGGCCAACGGTGAGCGCGTGCATGCTCGCGGTCAGCTGGACCCGGCCCAGCCAAGCTACGGAATCTTTCGTCGAGGCAAGGTCTACACCGACCCAGGCACCCAGGAGCTACTGGGCATCAATGCCGACGATATCGGCACCGCACGCTTTGTACTCGCCGACGACCTCACCACCCTGGCGGTGCAGCGGGTTACCCAGGAAATCCGTCCAGGTGACCGCTTGCTTGGTGCCCAACGTCCGGTCGCGCTGAACACCCTGGAGTCAGCCAAATCAACGGCTTTCATCGCAGGGCACATCATCGACATCCCCAGGGGCGTCACTCAGATTGGTGTGCTGGACGCCGTGACCCTGAACAAGGGCCGCCGCGATGGATTGATCGAAGGCCAGTTACTGACGGTGATCAAGGCGGGTGCCACGGTGCGAGACGTCCTTACCGGCACGCCAACACAACTCCCGGAAGAACGGGCCGGCACTCTTCTGGTGTTTCGCACCTATGAAAAACTCAGCTACGCCTTGGTGCTCAGTGCTTCACGCGCGCTGGCTGTAAAGGATCGTTTCGAGACCCGTCAACAAGCGCAATAAATAGCCTGCTAAATAAGTTACCAACAGAGTTATCCACAGCTTGTTCCGGTCAAGGATGATCAAATGAATCCGATAAACAGTAGCGAAATTTCTCCGGCAGAGCTGGAAGCCCGACTACGCTTGCACAGGCTGCCAGAACTGGGTCCCAAGCGTTTTCACGTATTGATCCAAGCGTTCGGCTGCGCCTCCAAGGCCCTCAGTGCCCCCGCCAGTGCCTGGCGTTCCCTCGGGTTGCCCGCCATCAGCGCCGATGCCCGGCGTAGCCCGCAAATCCGTGATGGCGCCAGTACGGCATTGGCCTGGTTAGAGCGTCCGGCCCAGCATTTGCTGATGTGGGACCAACCTGAGTACCCGGCCTTGCTTGCTCAGATCGACGACGCACCGCCGCTGTTATTCGTTGCGGGCGACCCGGGCATTCTGGAAAAACCACAGTTGGCCATGGTCGGTAGCCGGCGTGCTTCCCGCCCCGGCATGGACACGGCCGCCGCGTTTTCCCGCAGCCTGGCGAGCGCCGGTTTTGTCATCACCAGTGGTTTGGCGCTGGGCATTGACGGCGCAGCACACCAGGCAGCGCTGGAGGTGGGCGGTCGTACAGTCGGGGTGCTTGGCACCGGGCTGGAAAATTTTTATCCACAGCGCCACCGCAAGCTCGCTGCCGCGATGATTGCCCAAGGCAGCGCGGTGGTTTCTGAGTTTCCGTTGGACGCGGGGCCCCAGGCCGGTAATTTTCCACGGCGCAATCGGATTATCAGCGGGCTCTCGCTGGGGGTTCTGGTGGTGGAAGCCAGCATGGCCAGCGGTTCGCTGATCACCGCACGGCTGGCCGCAGAGCAAGGGCGCGAGGTGTATGCGATCCCGGGCTCCATTCACCATCCCGGTGCCAAGGGTTGCCATCAACTGATCCGTGATGGCGCGGTGCTGGTGGAAACCATCGAACACATCCTTGAGGCGCTGCGCGGTTGGCAGGCGTTATCGCGCCCTGCGCCGGTGCCGATCACCCACCCACTGGTGGCACTGCTGCATGCTGCGCCGCATACCAGTGAAGCCCTGGCGATTGCCAGTGGTCGGCCGTTGTCCCAGGTGCTGGCGACTCTTACGGAGCTGGAGCTGGAAGGCCAGGTCATCTGCGAAAGCGGGCGCTGGCTGGCGCGTTGCCAGGTTTAGGTGCTGCCGGTTTTTGGCGCTGGGTTTTGTAACGAAGATCGGTAAACTGCCCAGAGCTTTAGTCCGGAGATTAAATAATGGTCAACAGGTGGCGTGTGCTGCAAGCCGCACGGGAAATTCGCGCAGGCGCGGTGATTGCCTATCCGACCGAGGCGGTCTGGGGCCTGGGTTGCGACCCGTGGAATGAAGAAGCGGTGGATCGGCTATTGGCGATCAAGAACCGCTCGGTGGACAAGGGCCTGATTCTGGTAGCGGACAACATTCGTCAATTCGACTTCCTGTTCGAAGACTTCCCGGACACCTGGATCGATCGCATGGCCAGCACCTGGCCCGGGCCGAATACCTGGCTGGTGCCCCACCAGGACTTGTTGCCCGAATGGGTCACGGGTATGCATGACACCGTGGCGTTGCGGGTTACTGATCACCCGTTGGTGAGGGATTTGTGCGCTCAGGTCGGGCCGTTGATCTCCACGTCGGCCAACCCTCAGGGGCGCCCGGCGGCACGCACGCGTATTCGCGTGGAGCAGTATTTCCGCGGGCAAGTGGACTTGGTGTTGGGTGGCGCGGTGGGTGGGCGCAAGAACCCAAGCCTGATTCGGGACCTGGTGACAGGTGAGGTCGTGCGCCCCTCCTGAGATCGAGGCACGGCCATCGCGGGCAAGCCCGGCTCCCACATTTGATCAGTCATCGCGGTCAAATGTGGGAGCTGGCTTGCCTGCGATGACGCACTCAAGGCAACAGAATGGTTGAGCCAGTCGTGCGTCGCGCCGACAACTCGGTCTGCGCTTTGGCCGCATCCGCCAGCGGGTAGCGCTGGTTGATATCAATGCGCACCTTGCCGCTCTTGATCATCGAAAACAGATCGTCCGCCATCGCCTGCAAGTTCGCCGGATTGTTGGCGTAGGTCGCCAGCGTCGGGCGGGTCACGTACAGCGAGCCCTTGGCCGACAGAATGCCCAGGTTCACCCCGTCCACCGCGCCCGACGCGTTGCCAAAGCTTACGACCAAACCCCGTGGCGCCACGCTGTCCAGAGAGGTCAGCCAGGTGTCCTTGCCGACGCCGTCGTACACCACCGGCACCTTTTTACCGTCAGTCAATTCCAGCACACGTTGTGCGACATTCTCCTTGCTGTAGTCGATGGTTTCCCAGGCGCCGAGGGATTTGGCCAGGGCGGCCTTTTCCGGCGAACTCACGGTGCCGATCAGCTTCACGCCCAGGGCCTTGGCCCATTGGCAGGCCAGGGAGCCGACGCCACCGGCAGCGGCGTGGAACAGGATGGTTTCGCCGCCTTTCAATTCGTAGGTCTGGCGCAGCAGATATTGCACGGTCAGGCCCTTGAGCATGGCCCCGGCGGCCTGCTCGAAACTGATGTCATCCGGCAGGTGCACCAGGTTGGCGGCGGGCAACACATGCAACTCGCTGTAGGCACCCAGCGGGCCGCTGCCGTAGGCCACGCGGTCGCCGACTTTGAACTGGGTGACTTCACTGCCCACGGCATCGACGACACCAGCGCCTTCAGCGCCCAGGCCGGATGGCAGCGCGGGCGGTGCGTAGAGGCCACTGCGAAAATAGGTGTCGATGAAGTTCAGACCTATGGCCTCGTTACGCACCCGCACCTGTTGTGGGCCAGGCTCCGCTGGCGTGTAGTCCACATACTCAAGTACTTCGGGGCCGCCGTGGGCGCTGAACTGGATACGTTTGGCCATCTGCACTTCTCCTTGGGTTCGAATCTGCGTAGCCCCCTATCGGACTCCTAAGCTTGATCTTCGTCAACTGCCGCGCACCTAAGTGCAGTGGCATGTGGGCGCAGTGGTATCCTGTGCGCCCATTTGCCGCCGACGCCCAATGGCCTCGCGTAGCTTTGCCCGATTCAAGGTGATGCCATGACTACCCGCACCGAGGCCGTTAAAGCCTACCTGCTTGACCTGCAAGATCGCATTTGCAACGCCCTGGAAACCTTCGAGACGGACGCTCGCTTTATCGAAGACGCCTGGACCCGGCCTGCCGGTGGTGGCGGTCGCACCCGTGTGATCGAGAACGGTTCGGTGATCGAAAAAGGCGGCGTTAACTTTTCCCACGTGTTTGGCAGCGGTTTGCCACCGTCCGCCAGTGCCCATCGGCCTGAGCTGGCTGGTCGGGGGTTTGAAGCCTTGGGCGTGTCACTGGTGATTCATCCGCATAATCCCCATGTGCCGACATCCCACGCCAATGTGCGCTTTTTCATCGCTGAAAAAGAAGGCGAAGAGCCGGTGTGGTGGTTCGGTGGCGGCTTTGACTTGACCCCGTATTACGGCAACGAAGAAGACTGCGTCCACTGGCACCGTGTGGCCGAGCAAGCTTGTGCGCCCTTTGGCCCGGACGTGTACGCACGCTATAAAGCCTGGTGCGACGCCTATTTCCACATCAAGCATCGCAATGAACCTCGCGGTATCGGTGGCCTGTTCTTCGATGACTTGAACGAATGGGGCTTCGACACCTGTTTCGCCTTTATCCGTGCCATCGGCGATGCCTATATTGATGCCTACCTGCCGATTGTGCAGCGTCGCAAGGCCATGGCGTATACCGAGCAGCAGCGTCAGTTCCAGGAGTTCCGCCGGGGCCGCTACGTCGAATTCAACCTGGTCTATGACCGTGGCACCCTGTTCGGTTTGCAGTCGGGCGGGCGTACAGAGTCGATCCTGATGTCGCTGCCGCCCCAGGTCCGTTGGAGCTACGACTGGAAGGCCGAGGCCGGTAGCGAAGAGGCGCGCCTCACCGATTATTTCCTTCAAGACCGCGACTGGCTCGGCGTCGTTGCAGCCAAGGCGGCGGTGTGATGGACCGTTATGTCGTGTTCGGCAACCCCATCGGCCACAGTAAATCGCCGCTGATCCACCGTATGTTCGCCGAGCAGACCGGCGAACAACTGGACTACAGCACGTTGCTCGCGCCGTTGGAGGATTTCACCCACTGCGCCCGTGAGTTTTTTCGCCAGGGCCGTGGCGCCAACGTGACCGTGCCGTTCAAGGAAGACGCCTATCGTTTGGCCGATACCTTGACTGAACGTGCCCAGCGCGCTGGAGCCGTGAACACCCTGAGCAAACTGGCGGACGGTACGTTGTTGGGAGACAACACCGACGGCGCCGGCCTGGTGCGCGACCTGACGGTCAACGCCGGGCTGAACCTGCAAGGCAAACGCATCCTGTTGTTGGGAGCCGGTGGCGCGGTGCGCGGTGCACTTGAGCCGTTGCTGGCACAGCAACCCTCTTCGTTGATCATCGCCAACCGCACCGTGGAAAAGGCCGAGCTGCTCGCTGAGCTGTTCGACGACCTGGGCCCGGTGTCTGCCAGTGGTTTCGATTGGCTACGTGAGCCGGTGGACGTGATCATCAATGCCACGTCCGCCAGCCTGTCAGGCGATGTACCGCCGATTGCCGGCAGCCTGATCGAGCCGGGCAAGACGTTCTGCTACGACATGATGTACGCCAAGGAACCTACCGCGTTCTGCCGCTGGGCTGCGGAACACGGCGCTGTGGTGGCGATGGATGGTTTGGGGATGCTGGTGGAGCAGGCAGCGGAAGCCTTCTTCCTGTGGCGTGGTGTGCGCCCTGATTCAGCACCGGTGTTAGCCGAACTACGCCGTCAATTGGCCTGATCGTGTTCAATCTTGGAAATGGAGGGGGCAACTCTTGGCCCCTTCCAGTTTTCTTAACTCTTCGATTACTTGCGGCCTGGCCCCACGCAAGGTCAGGCTACGCCCCAACCGCGCCAACCGTCGCGCCTCCTGATGCAGCATCTCCACCCCGGAGTAGTCGATAAAATTGATCTGCTGCGCTTCGATCACCACCCGTGTGCCCTGCAGACTTTGCAGGCGTACTTGCAGGTAATGGCTGGCGCCAAAAAAGATCGAGCCACCCACGCGTAATACATCCTCGTCCCCATCGCGCCATTGCTGAACCCGTGGTTGCGAAGTGCGCTTGAGGTAGAAAAACAGCGATGCCAACACCCCGGCATAAATCGCCGTTTGTAGCTCCAGCAGCAAGGTGGCGACACACGTCAGGCCCATCACCACGAATTCGGCGCGGCTGACACGAAACAAAGCACGAATCCCTCGATGATCCACCAAACCCCAGCAAATCAGCAGGATGCTGGCGGCCATGCTCGGGATGGGAATATGCGCGATCAACGTCGCGCCGAACAACGCAAATAACGCCACCCACAGCGCGGAAAACACCCCAGCCAGGGGCGAACAAGCACCCGCCTCGTAACTGAGGCCCGAACGGGTGAACGAACCGGCTGACAGGTAGCCGGAGAAAAATCCGCCAACGATGTTGGATAAACCCTGGGCGCGCACTTCCTGGTTGGCGTCGAGTAATTGTTGCGAGCGAGCCGACAGTGAGCGTGCAATCGACAGGCTGGTCACCAACCCCAGCATCCCCACCGCCACCGCGCTGGGCAACAGGCGCAGTACCAGGTCCAGGTCCATCGGCAATGGACTGAACGGCGGCAACTGGCCGATAAAAGAACTGACCAGCGCCACATGCCCGAACATCGTCGGCCACAGCCATGCCGTCAGGCTACCCAAGACTAAAGCGATCAACAGCGTCGGCCAGCGTGGCACCAGAGACTTGAGCAGCGCGCCCACCAGCAAAGTGCCGAGCCCGAGGATCACGGACGCACGATCCCACTCACCGCCATGGTCGACCAGCGCCAGCAGGCTGTTGAGGGCGGTGGCCTGGCTCGGCAAGTCCAGCCCCAGCAGGTTCGGCAACTGCCCCAGGGCAATCACCACCGCGGCGCCCAGGGTGAAACCCAGCACCACCGAATGGGAGACAAAATTCACCAGCGCGCCAAAGCGCAGAAGGCCGAGCAACCACTGGAACACCCCGGCGAGGAAGGTCAGCAACAGGATGAGGGTGATGTAGTCCTGGGAACCTGGCACGGCCAATGGGCTGATACTGGCGTAAAGCACGATGGAAATCGCCGCCGTGGGCCCACAGATCAGGTGCCAGGAAGAGCCCCACAGGCAAGCGATCAAGACCGGGATGATCGCCGCGTAGAGCCCGTATTCCGGTGGCAGGCCGGCGATCAGTGCGTAGGCAATCGACTGTGGCAGGGCCAGTACGGCGCCACTGAGGCCGACGATCGCATCCCGGCCGACGCTGGCGCGGGTTTGGCGCGGGAGCCAGCTGAGGAAGGGGAAGAGTGTGTGGCGGTTGGGCCGGGGCATCGCAGGCTCGGGTAGAAGGTTTGGCTTAGAGTATCAGTACACACCGGCTCCCTGTGGGAGGGGGCTTGCTCCCGATAGCGGTGTTTCAGCCAATACATTCATAGCTGATAGGCCGTCATCGGGGGCAAGCCCCTTCCCACATTTGGATCCAGGCGCATCTTAGAGTTGGGCTTTGACCGCGGGCAACGCATCCTGGCCATCCAGGGTTTTCACGCCGTCGAGCCACTTGTCCAGCACCGCGGGGTTGGCCTTGATCCACGCTTTGGCCGCCTCGGCATTGCTGACCTTGTTGTTGGCCACCTGCGCCATGATGCCGTTCTCCATCTCCTGGGTGAAACTCAGGTTGGTCAGCAGTTTGGCGACATTCGGGCAGGCTTGGGCGTAACCCTTGCGGGTCAAGGTATACACGCTACCGGTGGCGCCAAAATACTGCTCGCCGCCCTTGAGGTAATGCATCTTCAACTGCACGTTCATCGGGTGCGGCGTCCAGCCGAGGAAGGTGACGAAGCGCTGTTTCTTCACTGCTCGCGACACCTCGGCGAGCATCGCCTGCTCGCTGGATTCGATCAGCTTCCACTGGCCCAGGTCGAAGTCATTCTTTTTGATGATCTCCTGCAACGAGATATTTGCCGGCGCGCCGGAGCCGATGCCGTAGATCTTCTTGTCGAACTTGTCGGCAAACTTGTTCAGGTCGGCAAAGTCACGTACGCCGGCGTCCCATACGTAGTCCGGCACCGCGAGGGTGAACTCGGTGCCGTCGAGGTTCTTCGCCAGTTGCACCACATCGCCGTTGGCCACGAACTTGTCATAAAAACCTTGTTGCGCCGGCATCCAGTTGCCGAGAAACACATCCACCTGGCCGTCCTTGAGCCCGCCAAAGGTGATCGGCACCGCCAGGGTATCGACCTTGGCTTTGTAGCCCATGCCCGTCAGCAAAAAGCCGGTAATGGCATTGGTGGCGGCAATGTCGCTCCAGCCTGGATCGGCCATCTTTACCGTTTCACAGCGAGCGTCTGCGTACACGTTGGCGCTGCCCAGCGCCAATATGCTCAGTACCACGGTCAACTTTTGCATGGCCTTCCCTCTGTCTGTTTATTGGTTTTGGCAGGGTTGTGGATAACGTGCCTTGCGCTCCAGGTCGTCGAGGTCGATATGGTTGCGCATGTACTGCTGACTGGCATCCACCTGTGGCTGGTGGTCCCAGCTCTTGAGCGTGCCTTGAGTCAGTGCCTCAAACACCAGGCGGCGGCGACGCTGGCTGGCAAGCACTTGCTGATGGATCGCCGGAATGTCCCATTTGGCCCGCGCCTCATGCAAAAAGGCCTCGAACAGCGAGCGATGTTCTGCTGACAGGCTGAGGTTCTCCCGCTCGTGCGGGTCGTTGCGCACATCAAACAGTAGGCAAGGGTCGTCTTCGCTGTAGATAAATTTGTAGGCGCCCCGGCGAATCATCATCAATGGGCTGATGGTGCCTTCGGCCATGTATTCGCCAAACACTTCGTCATGCCCGCCCTGCCCTTGCAGGTGCGGGACCAGAGAGCGACCGTCCAGCGGCAAGTGTGGGTCCAGCTCGCCGCCGGCCAGCTCCACCAGGGTCGGCAGCAGGTCGGCGGTGGACACGGCCTGAGTGACCCGCCCAGCCGCAAATTGGCCCGGCGCACTGATCAGCAGCGGCACGCGGGCGGCCATTTCAAACCAGTGCATTTTGTACCAGAGGCCGCGCTCGCCGAGCATGTCACCGTGGTCGCCGGAGAAGATGATCAGGGTGTCGTCAGCCAGGCCGGTGTCTTCCAGGGTTTGCAGGAGTTTGCCGACATTGCTGTCGATGTAACTGCACGCACCGAAGTAGGCGCGACGGGCATCGCGGATCTTGTCCACAGGCAGCGGTTTATCCCACAAGTCATAGACCTTGAGCAGACGCTGGGAGTGTGGGTCCAGCTCTGCTTGCGCCGGCGTTGCAGGCAAAGGGATGTCGGCGTCGTCGTACAGGTCCCAGAACGGCTTGGGAATGGTGTAAGGGTCGTGGGGATGGGTCATCGATACGGTCAGGCAGAACGGTCGGTCGCCGTCCTCGCGGATATGGTCGAACAGGTATTGCTGCGCCTTGAACACCACCTCCTCGTCGAAGTCCAGCTGGTTGGTGCGCACGCACGGGCCTGCTTGCAGCACCGAAGACATGTTGTGGTACCAGGTGGGGCGTACGTCGGGCTCATCCCAATTCACCGCCCAGCCATAATCCGCGGGGTAGATATCGCTGGTCAGGCGTTCTTCATAGCCGTGCAACTGGTCGGGGCCACAGAAATGCATCTTGCCCGACAACGCGGTGCGGTAGCCGAGGCGACGCAGGTAGTGGGCATAGGTCGGCACATCGGCGGGGAAATCGGCAGCGTTGTCGTAGGCGCCGATCTTGCTCGGCAACTGGCCGCTGACCAGAGTGAAGCGCGAAGGCGCACACAACGGACTGTTGCAATAGGCGGCCTCGAATACCACGCCTTGGGCGGCGAGGCGGCTGAGGTTGGGCAGCTTGATCGAGGAAGGCCCGTAGAACGGCAGCATGGGAGCGGCCATTTGATCGGCCATGATGAAAAGAATGTTCTTGCGCTTCATGGTTTCTCGGCATTCCATAGTAAGTGTTTATGCCAATGAGAATGCGGCCCATGGAAATCAGGGTAAAGCCCATGACAAGCAATGCCTAGGATAACGACAGCTTATGTATGAAGCGCTGGGTAACCTCTCTCTCGATCTGCTGCGAGCCTTCGAAGCGGCGGCGCGCCACCGCAGTTTTACCGCCGCGGCGATGGAGCTTGGCACCACCCAGCCGGCGGTCAGCCAGCAGATCAAGCGTCTTGAAGAACAACTGGCAATCCGCCTGTTTGACCGCATCTATCGCGGTATCGAACTGACCGACGCCGGCGTGCTGTTGTTCGAGCACGTACAGGGCGCCCTGCAAAGCATCAATCAAGGGCTCAGCACCATCACCCAACAGGACCAGCACGAAGTACTGCAAGTGGCTACCGACTTTGCCTTCGCCGCCTATTGGCTGATGCCGCGCCTGCATCGCTTTCACCAGGCCAACCCGCAGGTGGATGTGAGCCTGGTTACCAGTGAGCGCAACCACGCCAGCCTGCGCAGCGATATCGATGTGGCGGTGCTGTTCGGCGATGGCCGTTTCAAGCAGGGCGACAGCCTGTGGTTGTTCAATGAGGAAGTGTTCCCGGTATGCAGCCCGCAGTGGCTCAAGGCTCAGGCCGCGCCGATGACGGTGCAATCCTTGCCCGAGTACCCGTTGCTGCACCTGCGTCAGGAAAACAACAGCCAATGGTTCGACTGGAGCGGGGTGTTCCGCCAATTGGGTATATCCGCTGCGCCAACTCCCGGGCAATTGCGCTTCGACAACTACACCTTGCTGATTCAGGCTGCGATTGCCGGCCAGGGCGTTGCCATCGGCTGGCGCCATTTGGTGGATAACCTGCTGGAACAGAACTGGCTGTGCCGACCGATCAGCCCCACGGTGACCTCGCGTTTCGGTTATTACGTGGTGCAACCCCAGCGCAAACGCCGCGGGCAGTTGGTTGAGCGTTTTGTCCAATGGCTGATGGCGGAACAGGCCAGCAGTGCGCAGTCGTTGACCGGGCTGGCCCTGCCTTCGATTGCGGTCTAGGATCGGCACATCGTGGATCCGGAGTCCGTCATGCAACGTATCAAGGGCTATCACGCCCATATCTACTTCGACGCCAGCACCATCGACCAGGCGCGCACGCTGTGTGAGGACGCCGCCAGGCTGTTCCCGTTGCGCATGGGCCGTGTGCATGAGCGGCCGGTGGGCCCGCATCCGGATTGGAGCTGCCAGCTGGCATTCGAGCCGGAATACATCGGCGTGGTGTTGCCGTGGCTGGCGCTGCACCGCGATGGCCTGGTGGTCTTCCTGCACCCTGAAACCGGCGATGACCTGAAGGACCACACCGACTACGCGATCTGGATGGGTGCGATGCGCGAGCTAGATCTGTCGGTTTTTTAACTTTCCTTATCAGATAACGCCTTGCCTTTCCCTAAGTAAAAACAGGGAACGGTGTAGGATTAATCTTGCTTCGTCTCATTATGTGGGATCGATATTTATATATTGAGATATTCCGGCGCGTAGGTTTATATTCGCCCATCTGCTTTTTTCAGCACCCACTCATTTCAGGTGAAGCGATGCAGGCGCAATTGATCGCGCTCGATTGGGGGACCAGCTCCCTTCGTGCTTACAAACTCGGCTCGGCGGGCGTTGTGCTGGAACAGCGCGCGCAAGCCTGGGGCATCATGCATTTGCCCAGCGAGCCACGGGACATCAACGGTATTCATTGCACTGACGGCTTCGAGTTGGCGTTCGATAGCGCCTGCGGCGATTGGCTCGACGCCCAGCCTGAATTGCCAGTGATTGCCTGCGGTATGGTTGGCAGCGCGCAGGGTTGGAGCGAGGCGGCTTATTGCGCCACGCCTGTGGATGTCGCCAGCCTGGGCTTGGCGTTCCACCGCGTGCGCAGCCTGCGTGGGGTGGATGTGCATATTGTGCCGGGGGTGATTGAGCAAGCGGGTTTACCCAATGTGATGCGCGGCGAAGAAACCCAGGTACTCGGCGTGCTGCAGGGGCTTGGGGCCCAAGTGCTGATCGGGTTGCCCGGCAGCCACTCCAAATGGGTCGAGGTGAGTGAAGGCCGCATTACGCATTTCGACACCTTCATGACCGGCGAACTGTTCGCGGTATTGAGCAAGCACAGCATCCTGGGCCGCACTCAGCAGCCGAGCGAACAATTCCAGGCCGAGGCCTTTGATCGTGGCGTGCACGTGGCGCTTTCAAAGGATGGCAGGCGTGGCGTGCTGTCGACCTTGTTCAGTGCCCGTACCCTGGGCCTGACGGCTGAGCTTGCACCCAACCAGCAGCCCGACTACCTGTCCGGCCTGTTGATCGGCCACGAACTCGCCGGTTTGCCAGACAGCGCCAAAACCAAGCCGATCATCCTGGTTGGCGCCGCCCCACTCTGCGCCCGCTATCAACGCGCTCTGGCCCTTTGCGGCTTCGCCCACGTCAGCCTGGCGCAGGAAGCCACCGAGCGCGGCCTGTGGCAATTGGCCGTGGCGGCTGGGCTCACTCAACCTGTAACGGAGGCCTGACATGCTCAAGCAAGCACTCGCGCAAAACGGTTTGATCGCAATCCTGCGTGGCATACGCCCGGACGAAGCCCAGGCCATCGGCCAGGTGTTGTACGACGCGGGTTTTCGTGTGATCGAAGTCCCGCTCAATTCGCCGGAGCCGTACACCAGCATTCGCACCCTGCGCGACAGCCTGCCCGCCGATTGCCTGATCGGCGCCGGCACGGTGTTGACGCCTGAACAGGTCGAGCAGGTGAAGGCGGCTGGTGGCCAAGTGATTGTCATGCCCCATAGCGATGCCAAAGTACTGCGCGCCGCCAAGGCCGCAGGCCTGTACTTGTCGCCTGGCGTGGCGACGCCAACCGAGGCGTTTGCCGCACTGGCCGAAGGCGCCGACGTATTGAAGCTGTTCCCGGCCGAGCAGATCGGTCCTTCGGTGATCAAGGCGTGGCTGGCGGTATTGCCGGCGGGCACGCTGCTGCTGCCGGTAGGCGGTGTTACGCCGGACAACATGCAGGTGTTTATCGACGCCGGCGCGAAAGGGTTCGGGTTGGGCTCCGGCTTGTTCAAGCCGGGAATGACAGTGGATCAGGTCGCGAGCCGTGCCCAGGCTTATGTCGCCGCCTGGAAAGCCCTGAGCTGATAGCAAGTTCCGCGCCCGCAGGCGCTGCATCCATAAGAGAGACAAGAGATGAAAATCACCAAATTGACGACCTTTATCGTCCCGCCGCGCTGGTGCTTCCTCAAGGTCGAAACCGACCAGGGCGTGACTGGCTGGGGTGAGCCCGTGGTCGAAGGCCGCGCTCACACAGTGGCCGCCGCCGTCGAAGAACTGTCCGACTACCTGATCGGCAAAGACCCACGCAATATCGAAGATATCTGGACGGTGCTCTATCGCGGCGGGTTCTATCGCGGCGGTGCCGTGCACATGAGCGCCCTCGCCGGTATCGACCAGGCGTTGTGGGACATCAAGGGCAAGGCGCTGGGCGTCTCGGTCAGCGATCTGCTGGGCGGCCAGGTGCGTGACAAGATTCGCGTGTACTCGTGGATCGGTGGCGACCGCCCCGCCGACACTGCCCGTGCAGCCAAAGAGGCCGTGGCTCGTGGCTTCACTGCGGTGAAAATGAACGGCACCGAAGAACTGCAGTTCCTCGACAGCTTCGACAAAGTCGACCTGGCACTGGCCAATGTCGCTGCCGTGCGCGATGCGGTGGGCCCTAACGTCGGTATCGGCGTCGACTTCCATGGCCGCGTGCACAAGCCCATGGCCAAGGTGCTGATGAAAGAGCTTGATCCTTACAAACTGATGTTCATTGAAGAACCGGTGCTCAGCGAAAACTACGAAGCATTGAAAGAACTGGCGCCGCTGACCAGTACGCCGATTGCCCTGGGCGAGCGCCTGTTTTCGCGTTGGGATTTCAAGCGTGTGCTCAGCGAAGGCTACGTCGACATCATCCAGCCGGACGCCTCCCACGCAGGCGGGATTACCGAAACCCGCAAGATCGCCAACATGGCCGAAGCCTACGACGTGGCCCTGGCCCTGCACTGTCCGCTGGGCCCGATTGCCCTGGCAGCGTGCCTGCAGCTGGATGCGGCTTGCTACAACGCATTTATCCAGGAGCAAAGCCTGGGTATCCACTATAACGAAAGCAACGACCTGCTCGACTACGTGCGCGACCCGGGCGTGTTCGACTATGACCAGGGCTTTGTGAAGATCCCCAACGGCCCGGGCCTGGGCATCGAGATCAACGAGGAATACGTGATTGAGCGCGCGGCTATCGGCCATCGCTGGCGCAATCCGATCTGGCGCCACGCCGACGGCAGTTTTGCCGAGTGGTGATTTTTATCTGAAGGAATGCGCTCCCACATTGACCGCGTTCCTTCAGCACGTTTTGTCCTCAACAAACATAAAAAGAGGCACCCCATGCACCCTGAATCCCACACCGGGCAGGCTTCTTTAGTCACGCCTAGCCGAAAGCGCTTCTTCATCATGGTGCTGCTGTTCATCACCGTGGTGATCAACTACCTGGACCGCAGCAACCTGTCGATTGCCGCGCCTGCGCTGACCAGCGAGCTGGGTATCGACCCGGTGCAGGTCGGGCTTATTTTTTCCGCTTTCGGCTGGACTTACGCGGCCATGCAAATCCCCGGCGGCTGGCTGGTAGACCGGGTGCCGCCGCGCATTCTCTACACAGCCGCCCTGCTGCTGTGGTCGATTGCAACCGTGATGCTCGGTTTCGCCGCCAGCTTTATCGCGTTGTTCGTGTTGCGCATGGCCGTTGGCGCGTTGGAGGCGCCGGCCTATCCCATCAACAGCCGTGTGGTCACCACCTGGTTTCCCGAGCGCGAGCGCGCCACGGCTATCGGCGTCTACACCTCCGGGCAATTTGTCGGCCTGGCGTTCCTCACGCCGGTACTGGCTTGGCTGCAACACCAGTACGGCTGGCACATGGTGTTTGTCGTTACCGGTGGCGTCGGCATCCTGTGGGCCGCGATCTGGTACGCGGTGTATCGCGAGCCCAAAGATTTCAAAGGCGCCAATGAGGCTGAAATCCAGTTGATCCGTGACGGTGGTGGGCTGGTGGACATGCAGGCGCAAACGGCCAAGGCACCCTTCAGTTGGGTCGACCTCGGTATCGTGCTGAGCAAGCGCAAACTCTGGGGCATCTACCTGGGGCAGTTTTGCCTGAACTCTACGCTATGGTTCTTCCTGACCTGGTTCCCGACGTACCTGGTGAAATATCGCGGCATGGACTTTATCCAGTCAGGTTTGTTGGCGTCGTTGCCGTTCCTGGCCGCTTTTGTGGGCGTGCTGTGTTCGGGGGTGTTTTCCGATTGGTTGATCCGTCGTGGTGCCTCGGTAGGCTTTGCCCGCAAGTTGCCGATCATCAGTGGGCTGCTGATTTCCACGGCGATCATCGGTGCCAACTACGTGGACTCCACGGCGTGGGTCATCGCGTTTCTGGCGGTGGCATTTTTCGGCAATGGCCTGGCGTCGATCACTTGGTCGCTGGTTTCGACCTTGGCGCCTGCGCGGTTGCTGGGGCTGACCGGAGGCGTGTTCAACTTCATCGGTAACCTGTCGGCAATCGCTACGCCCATCGTGATTGGCTTTCTGGCCAGTGGTTCGTCGTTTGCGCCGGCGATTACTTACATCGCGGTGCTGGCGTTGCTGGGAGCACTTTCCTACATATTGCTTGTAGGTAAAGTCGAGCGGATCGAGCTGTAAAAAAGGGCGACCTTGGAGTCGCCCTTCTTTCGCGATTACGGCACCGACATTTCGTTATGGAAAATGTTGTGTGGGTCCCAGCGCTGCTTGGTACGCCGCAGGCGGCTTTCGATGATCAGGTCGGGAAAGAAGATCTTGTACCACTGTGGGTTTTTGCCATTGGCCGGATTGCCACCGATGTAGGTCATATCGAGGTCGGGGTAATTGATGTAACAACCTTCAAACTCGTCGTTGATCGGTACGCCCTGATCATCGGCGAACGCGTTGAAGTACAACCCTCGGATCCAGTCGGCATGGGCTTGATCCGAGGCGGCGCTATCGCCGCGCCAGTAACATTGCGGTTGCCACTTGAGGTATGACGAGCGCTGAGCGGCTGACGACTCCCTGCGCACTGGCTCGCTGGCGGCATTGATCTGGCCACCGAAAGACTGAATCTGAATGAGGCTTTGTGTCAGGTGGTTATCAGGGTCTGGCCAGGTCAATGTGGTCCAGATGGCGTCCAGCACTTGAGGGCTGAACACGCCCTTCTGATAAGCCGACTTATAACGCCCACGCTGGTTGTCCCCCGAGCCATTCAATGTCTGTTGGCACACCAGCCAGTCCAAGCGTTGAGAGGCTGCTCGGGCGGATGACACTGAGTCGACGGTGCGCCCGTTGGTAGTGCTGCGCGGCAGATGGATGACGTGAAATGGGACCAGGGACTCTGTAGCGGGCAGGCCAATGGCTGTGAGCATCTTGTCGACGAAGTCATCGAAGGGCGCCCGTTCGTTCAGTTCGCCATCCTTGTCCACATAGTGAATACCCAGGGTCACATTGCCTGTGTGCTGGTGGCGCATCTCCAGCTTGGTCGCCAGGCCCCAAGTGTCCGTGTTGCTTTGATTGCTGGCGAACCATGATTGATAGGCCGCCAGCAGGTTATCGAGTGCAGGCTTGGTCAGTACGGACCAGTCCCATTCCAACACCAGCCACAGTAACTCTTTCGGTGCCGGTGGCAGGTCTTTGAAGTAATAGCTGGTGATGATGCCGAACTGTCCGCCACCGGCACCGCAACACGCGGCGAACAGGTCCAGTTCGTCCTGATTGGTGCTGTCGCGAGAAACGTGGCGCGGTTCGAGGCCTTTGCCAAGGCTGTCGGGCACCAGGATATCCACACCGCTGAGCCAGTCACATACCAGTCCATATTTGCGCGACAGCAGCCCATAGCCGCCTCCGCAAATATGTCCGCCAAGGCCCACTGAATAACACGAGCCACCGGGCAGGGTTTTGTTGGCCAGCTTGTATAACGCGACATAGGCATCCCAGTTTTGTCCGCCGGCTTCCAGGCGAAAGCTATAGCGTTCAGCAGCGCTGGGGTCCAGCTCGGAGCCGATTTGCCCGCTGGCGTCGTAGACCACCTGGTTCAACGCACTGATATCCAGAATCGACAGTACCTCAAGTGGACTGTCGGGCATCTTGTTGGCGACAAAGCCTTCGTAGCAATGACCACCACTGCGTACGGTGATGCGCCCCTCGGGAAGGGCCAATGCCTGCGCGGCGGCGTCAATGATGTCTTGTGGGCTGCGGCAGAGGTAGATCAGGTTGGCGCCATTTTGCGAAGACTGACCCTGCACATTGCCCAACGGCCAGCGCAGGTTGAAGCCCTTTTGCAAGGTTGAGTGACGGGAGTCTGAAGAGGTAATGAGATCAAAGGCCATGATGTACTCCTGAGAGCCAGGGATGACTTCTGATGCAACTAACTTAACGACCGGGAAGCAAGAAATGCGGGGGGCTTGCGAGGGTGGTTAGACGGCAATAGGCATGGAAGTGCGTTGGGGTGACGTGGTGTCACCCCTCAGCGTAGCGCAAGTATCAAAACGCAGGTGCTTACTTGCGTGCGTTGCGCACACCTGCCGACAGCGCCGCGCAATGACTCAGCACGCCATCGATCGCTTGCTGGTCGCTGCCGGCATTGGCGATGTGATCGATCAGTGCCGAACCCACCACCACACCGTCGGCCAGGCGCGCAATGGCCGCAGCTTGTTCCGGTGTACGAATACCGAAACCGATGCTGATCGGCAGGTCGGTGTGGCGACGCAGACGCGTGACCGCTTCTTCGACGTGTTCCAGCGTGGCGGCGCCGGCACCGGTCACGCCTGCTACCGACACGTAATACACAAACCCGGAACTGCCGTTGAGCACCGTCGGCAGGCGCACGTCATCGGTGGTCGGCGTGGTCAGGCGGATAAAGTCGATGCCCGCGGCCTGAGCCGGGTCGCATAACTCGCCGTTGTGCTCAGGTGGCATGTCGACCACGATCAGGCCGTCGACGCCGGCTGCCTTCGCATCGGCGATAAACTGCGGCACACCGTATTTGTGAATGGGGTTGAAGTAGCCCATCAACACCAGGGGGGTGTCGCTGTCGTCGGTGCGGAACTCGCGGACCATTTGCAGGGTTTTCGCCAGGTTTTGCTTGGCGTCCAGCGCACGGATATTAGCCAGTTGAATCGCCGGGCCGTCTGCCATCGGATCGGTGAAGGGCATGCCCAGCTCGATCACGTCGGCGCCGGCGGCCGGCAAGCCCTTGAGGATCGCCAGCGAGGCGTCATAACCCGGGTCGCCAGCGGTGACGAAGGTCACCAGGGCGGCGCGGTTTTGTTCCTTGAGTTGCGCAAAGCGGGTTTGCAGGCGGCTCATTTAGTGTTTCTCCTGCTTGGACTGTTCCATGTGATGCATCACGGTCTGCATATCTTTGTCGCCACGGCCCGAGAGATTGACCACCATCAGATGATCCTTGGGCAGGGTGGGTGCGCGCTTGAACACTTCAGCCAGGGCGTGGGCGCTTTCCAGCGCAGGAATTATCCCTTCCAGGCGGCAGCATTTGTGGAATGCATCCAGGGCTTCGTCATCAGTTACCGAGGTGTACTGGACGCGGCCGATGTCATGCAACCAGGCGTGCTCAGGGCCGATGCCGGGGTAGTCGAGGCCGGCGGAAATCGAATGGGCGTCGATGATCTGGCCGTCGTCGTCCTGCAGCAGGAAGGTGCGGTTGCCGTGCAGCACGCCGGGTACGCCGCCGTTGAGGCTGGCGGCGTGCTTGCCGGTTTCGATGCCATGGCCCGCTGCTTCGACGCCGATGATTTCGACGCTGGTGTCATCCAGGAACGGGTGGAACAAGCCCATGGCGTTGGAGCCACCGCCGATGCACGCCACCAGGCTGTCCGGCAGGCGGCCTTCCTGGGCTTGCAGTTGGGTGCGGGTTTCCTTGCCGATCACGGCCTGAAAGTCGCGCACCATGGCCGGGTAAGGATGCGGGCCGGCCACGGTGCCGATCAGGTAGAAGGTGCTGTCGACGTTGGTCACCCAGTCACGCAGGGCTTCGTTCATGGCGTCTTTGAGGGTGCCGGTGCCGGCGACCACCGGGATCACTTCGGCACCCAGCAGCTTCATGCGAAACACGTTGGCCTGCTGGCGCTCGATATCGGTGGTGCCCATGTAGATCACGCATTGCAGGCCGAAGCGTGCGGCAACGGTAGCGGTGGCTACGCCGTGCATACCGGCACCGGTCTCGGCGATGATGCGTTTCTTGCCCATGCGCCGTGCCAGCAGGATCTGGCCGATGCAGTTGTTGATCTTGTGCGCGCCGGTGTGGTTCAGCTCTTCGCGCTTGAGATAGATCTTGGCGCCGCCACAGAACTCCGTCAGGCGTTCGGCGAAGTACAGCGGGCTTGGGCGTCCGACGTAATCGCGCTGGAAGTAGGCCAATTCTTCATTGAACGCTGGATCCACTTTGGCCGCTTCGTATTCACGGGCCAGGTCGAGGATCAACGGCATCAGCGTTTCAGCCACGTAGCGGCCGCCGAACGCACCAAACAGGCCGTTGGCGTCAGGGCCGTTGCGTAGATCGGTCTGGGACTGGGTCATGGGGCGCTCCAGGAATGAATGTGTGTTGAGAGGCAATGACGGCCACTCTACCCCTGACGCTTTGGACTGAAAACCGATAAGATCGCCGTAACCTGTCAGGAAAACTCACAGATGAGCCGCGACCTTCCACCCCTCAATGCCTTGCGTGCTTTTGAAGCCACCGCCCGCTTCAGTAGCGTCAGCCAAGCCGCTGAGCAACTGCACGTGACCCACGGTGCGGTCAGCCGGCAGTTGAAAGTCCTGGAAGAACATTTGGGTGTGAGCCTGTTCGTCAAGGATGGACGTGGCCTTAAACTCACAGATGCAGGCGTTCGGCTTCGGGATGCCAGCGTGGAGGCTTTCGAGCGGTTGCGGGACGCGTGCGCCGAACTTACCCAAAGCAGCGCCGACGCACCCTTTGTGCTCGGCTGTTCGGGTAGCTTGCTGGCGCGCTGGTTTATCCCCCGGCTGGGGCGCTTGAATGCCGACTTGCCCGATTTGCGCCTGCACCTGTCGGCGGGCGAAGGCGATCTGGACCCCCGGCGGCCTGGCCTGGACGCCTTACTGGTATTCGCCGAGCCGCCGTGGCCGGCCGATATGCAAGTGTATGAGCTGGCCAGCGAGCGAATCGGCCCGGTGTTGAGCCCTCGTTTCGCAGGTTTTGAACAGTTGCGTCAGGCTCCAGCAACGGCATTGCTAAGCGAAGCGTTGTTGCACACCACCTCACGACCCCAAGCCTGGCCCAGCTGGGCGCGGCAACACGGCATCGAGCCCGGCGCGTTGAAACTCGGCCAGGGGTTTGAGCACTTGTATTATTTGCTGGAAGCGGCAGTAGCAGGATTGGGAGTGGCGATTGCGCCAGAACCACTGGTGGCAGAGGACCTGCGAGCGGGTCGCCTGGTGGCGCCGTGGGGCTTCAGCGAAACCCCGGCGCACCTGGCTTTGTGGCTACCCAAGCGCGCCGCAGACGGGCGCGCCGGGCAGTTGGCGCAATGGCTCAAGGCTGAGCTGTTGCGTCAACCGGTGTAACCGGTCAATCAGTCACCGCGCTTGCACAGCAGGTAAGCCGCCAGCAGGCCCAGCGCGCCCACGGCGACGCCAGCGGTCGTCCATGGGTGCTCTTGTGCGTAGTCACGGGTGGCAGCACTGGTTTCACGAATTTTGACTTTGCTTTCTTCATAGGCGTCGCTGATCAGGTGGCGAGAGTGCTTGAGGGCGTTCTCGGCATTGCTTTTCAGGGCCTTCAGCGTTTTGCGCGACTCATCGGACGCGTCGTCCTTGAGGCTCTCCAAAGATTTGAGCAGGCTCGAAATCTCGGCTTCCATGCTTTCCAGCGACGCTTTGCGTAAAGAAGTGTTGGCCATGTGGACATCTCCTGAAGTGATTGAGTGGCGTGTGTAGATACCGACTGCGCCGGTTTCAGAAAGTGCAGTAATTCTGAACTTTCACCTCCCAGCGGTCGCCAGAAGCAGTAAGCACATTCGCTGCTAGTCTTGATTGACGACCTATAGGAGAAACGCCATGAGTGATCATCACACCTACAAGAAAGTCGAACTGGTGGGCTCTTCCACCACCAGCATCGAAGACGCAATCAACAATGCTCTGGCTGAAGCCAACAAAAGCATCAAGCACCTGGAGTGGTTCGAGGTGACTGAAACCCGTGGTCACATCAAGGATGGCAAGGCCGCGCACTTCCAGGTCACGCTGAAAGTGGGGTTCCGAATTGCGAGTAGTTAATCCGCTCAGTTGAACTTTGCCCGCTGGCCGATTGCCATAACCTGCGCTACAACGAATGCGTGCCGATGCGATGAGCGTTGGCACGCTCTTTTTGATCAGCGCAAGGAAAGTAACGGATGAAGAAGTTTCTGTTGGCGGTGGGTTTGTTGAGCATTGCGGGTACGGCGATGGCAGCCAAGGACTGTGAGGAGCTGAAAAGCGAGATCGCAGCGAAAATCGATGCCAAGGGCGTACCGCATTACTCTTTGGAAATCGTAGATAAAGGTGCCGCAGCGGGTGGTGACGTCGTAGGGACGTGCGGCGGCGACACCAAGGAAATTGTCTACAAGCGCGGTTGATTCCGTGCTCCAGACATAAAAACCGACGCAAGTGCGTCGGTTTTTTTCGCTTGGATTTCAGTCCTTCATCACCTGTGCCAGCAGCTCGTAGGAATGAATCCGGTCGGCGTGCTCATAAAGGTCACTGGTAAAAATCAGCTCATCGGCGCCGGTCTGCTCGATCAACACCTCCAGCTTGGCGCGAATCTTCGCCGGGCTACCCACCATGGCCAGGCCAAGGAAGCTACCCACCGCGTCTTTTTCATGGGGCAGCCACAAGCCGTCCATGGTTTTTACCGGTGGGCGCTGCACCAGGCTCTGGCCGCGCATCAGCGCGAGGATGCGTTGGTACATCGAGGTGGCCAGGTAATCGGCCTGTTCGTCGGTATCGGCTGCCACCAGTGGAATGCCGAGCATCACGTAGGGCTTGTCCAGTACCGCCGAAGGCTTGAAGTGATTGCGGTACACACGAATCGCCTCATGCATCAGGCGCGGTGCGAAGTGGG
Source organism: Pseudomonas sp. W2Jun17 (assembly GCF_023127795.1). Lineage (NCBI taxonomy): Bacteria > Pseudomonadati > Pseudomonadota > Gammaproteobacteria > Pseudomonadales > Pseudomonadaceae > Pseudomonas > Pseudomonas sp. W2Jun17. Next base: position 213,256 of record NZ_SPKO01000003.1, read on the forward strand.
AGGCGAAGGCGTAGGGCAAGCCACGCTCACCGGCCAATTGCGCGCTGAACAGGCTCGAACCCAACAGCCACACTGGCACATTGGTGCCCGTGCCCGGTACGGCGATCACCCGTTGGTCGGGCGTACGCGGGCCCAGGTAGGCCATGAGTTCGGCTACGTCTTCGGGGAAGTCATCGGCACTGCCGGAACGTTCACGGCGCAGGGCGCGAGCGGTCATCTGGTCAGAACCGGGCGCGCGGCCCAGGCCCAGGTCGATACGGCCGGGGTAGAGGCTTTCCAGAGTGCCGAACTGTTCGGCAATCACCAAGGGCGCGTGGTTAGGCAGCATGACGCCGCCAGAACCGACACGAATGGTCGAGGTGCCGCCAGCCAGATAGCCGAGCAATACTGAAGTGGCAGAACTGGCGATGCCGTCCATATTGTGGTGCTCAGCCACCCAGAAGCGGTTGTAGCCGAACTTTTCCACGTGTTGGGCCAAGTCCAGGGAATTGCGCAGCGATTGCGCCGGGCTGCCATTGGCACGCACGGGCACCAGGTCGAGGGTCGAAAACTTTACGTCGGACAGCGATTTCATCAGCCTGCTTCTCCAATAGGGCGTACAGGCTTTTTTAAACGAGCTAAAACCTGCCGCTGCATGTGCATAGTCTATGCAATGAGGGCATATACCCGAGATTCAATAGGTGGCTCCGAAATTTCCTACTGTATTGCTAGGTTTCTCCGACAAGGTGAACTTTGCCCACGGGTCTATCCTCAGAACCCTTACTGACGCAAAACCACCGTTCGAGGAGAAAGCTATGAGTATCGTTAAAAAGGCATCCGCGCATTGGGAAGGTGATCTGAAGACAGGCCTGGGTTCCATATCCACTGAAACCGGCGTGCTGCGCGAAGCGCCCTACGGCTTCAAGGCCCGTTTCGAAGGCGGCAAGGGCACCAACCCTGAAGAGCTTATCGGCGCAGCTCACGCCGGCTGTTTCTCCATGGCGTTTTCCATGATTCTCGGCGATGCCGGGCTCAAGGCTGACAGCATTGATACCCAGGCCGAAGTGACCCTGGACCAGGTCGAGGGCGGATTCGCGATCACTGCCGTGCACCTGATCCTTAAAGCCAAGATCCCGGGCGCGAGCCAGGCGCAGTTCGATGAACTGAGCAAAAAGGCCAAGGAAGGGTGCCCGGTGTCCAAAGTGCTGAATGCAACCATCACCTTGGATGCCACGCTGGTCAACTGACACAGCAGTACTCTTGTGTGGGAGCGGGCTTGCTCGCGAATGCGGTGGATCAGCCGATATCTCGGGGACTGACACTCCGTATTCGCGAGCAAGCCCGCTCCCACATTTTCAGTTGTGCGTTAAATCAGAACTCGTGTTTGTAAAATGTGGTCGAATAGCCCATGCAGCCTAGGCGCACACTCGTGCGCAGCGCATTCAGGGAGCTACACACATGAAACGTTTTGCCTTGGCAATCATCTGCGGTGTATTGGCCACTTCGGCCGTGGCCGCGCCAAAAGATTGTGAAGAGCTCAGGAAAGAAATCGAAGTGAAGATCCAGGCCAAGGCGATTCCGTCCTACACCCTGGAAATAATCACTGCCGAAGAAGCCGAGAACCATGACAGCGCCATGATCGTCGGTTCGTGCGAAAACGGTACCAAGCGCATCATCTATCAGAAAAACAATGACTGACTCAGATGCAGTTGACGCTGCGTTCTTCGGCCAGCAACTGGCGCGCTGAGTCATACAGCCGGATGTTGGGCGTGAACGCGAGCGAGCGACCTTCGAGCACATAGCGTTGGCCGGCCTGGAAATGGTCGTACTGCAGGGTCATGAAACAGGTGCGATACATCATCTGGCTAAGGCCCCCCAAGCCGCCGCCGGCGGGCACTTCAAAGTCAAAGCGCACCATCAGCTCGTGAGGGCCGGGAGGCATTTGGAAGAAGCGCCCGTCGTTGAGGTTTTTCCCGTCCAGGCGCTGAGCCATGACCAATTTGGAGCCCGGCGTCGGCGTGGTGAAATCCACCCAGGCCTGTTGCGGGTCGACAGGCGGGATGGGGGCCGAAGTGCAAGCGCTGAGCAGGAGGGCGGCAACGGGCAATGGAAACTGACGCATGGCAGGTACTCAACGCGAGAAGAGCCTTGAGTATAAACATGCCGCGCCATGGAAAAATCCCGTTCAAGCGCGATAGTCTGGCGAATAAATCACCCAGGAGCAGTCGGTGCATGATCAGGTGTTTTCTTCCAGGGTTGATGGTTGTGCTACTCAGCGGTTGTTCCAGCGTCAGTTATTACAGTCAGTTGGCGAGCGGTCAGTGGCAGTTATTGCGGGCCCGGGAGCCGGTTGCCGAAGTTATCGCCGACCAGACTCGCCCTCAACTATTGCGCGAGCATCTCGTGCAATCGCAAAAAGCTCGCACCTTTGCCAGTGAGCACTTGCATCTGCCTGATAATCAAAGCTACCGGTTATACGCCGATATCGGCCGGCCCTATGTGGTCTGGAATGTCTTCGCCACGCAGGAATTTTCTCTGGCTCCTGAAAACCACTGCTTTCCCATCGCCGGTTGCGTTGCCTATCGCGGCTACTACAACCAAGGCGCGGCGCGTGGCGAGGCGGCGCTGTTGCGGCAACAAGGCATGGACGTGTCGATCGGTGGCGTCGAAGCCTATTCCACCCTGGGGTGGTTCAACGACCCGATCATGAGTTCGATGATGAGTTGGGGTGATGAGCGCCTCGCGACTCTGATCTTCCACGAACTGGCCCACCAGCGTTTCTACGTGAAGGATGACACCGAGTTCAACGAGTCATTCGCCACGTTCGTCGAGCAGGAAGGCACCCGTCAGTGGCGGGCGGCACGGGGCCTGGCGCCTGTCAGCGATGCGGCGTTGAAGCAGCGTGATCAGTTCATCCGACTCATTCTCGATACCCGCAAGCGCCTGGAGGCGTTGTATGCGCAGCCGTTGGCAGCGGACGCGATGCGCCGGGCCAAAGCGGCGCAATTCGAGCAGTTGCGCAGCGAATACCGGCAACTGCGTGATAGCCAATGGGGTGGTGACAAGCGTTATGACGCCTGGATCAACCAGCCGATGAATAACGCTCGGCTTTTGCCGTTTGGGTTGTATGACCAGTGGGTACCGGCGTTTGCGGCGTTGTTTGCGCAGGAAGGTGGGGATTGGGTGAGGTTTTATGCGGCGGTGGAGAAGTTGGGTGGGTTGCCGGTGGAGCAGCGTAAAGCGGCGTTGAGGCAGTTGGAGAAGGTTGGCCGTTAGGGCCTCATCGCAGGCAAGCCAGCTCCCACAGTTGACCGCATTCTCATGTTGAAAATCGGCCAACTGTGGGAGCTGGCTTGCCTGCGAAAGCGGTCTCAAGGCCGCTGCAAAAACGCCTGGTGCATCTGGTCCAACGTCTCGAAGTGCCAGGTCGGCGCTTCGGCACTCAACTCTTCAAAACTGCCGAACCCATACCCTACCGCCGCCGAATCCAACCCATTGCTGCGTGCGCCGATCAGGTCATGCTTGCGATCACCGATCATCAAGGTTGTGGCCGGGTCCAGCCCTTCCTCACGGATCAAGTGGGCGATCAACTCGACCTTGTTGGTACGCGTGCCGTCCAGTTCGCTGCCGTAAATCACCTTGAAGTGCTTGGCAAAGTCGAAATGCCGCGCAATCTCGCGGGCAAATTCCCATGGCTTGGAGGTGGCCACGTACAGTTGGCGCCCTTGGCTGTTGAGTTCCTCCAGCAATGGCATCACGCCGTCGAACACGCGGTTTTCATACAGCCCGGTGACCTTGAAGCGCTCGCGGTAGAAATTCACCGCTTCCCAGGCCTTGGCCTCGTCGAAACCGTAGAAGTGCATGAACGCTTGCAGCAGAGGCGGGCCGATGAAATGTTCAAGCTTGGTCAGGTCAGGTTCGTCGATGCCCAATTTGCCAAGGGCGTACTGGATCGAACGGGTGATGCCCTCACGCGGATCGGTGAGCGTGCCGTCCAGGTCGAAGAGGACCGTTGGGTGGTTGAGGGTCATTGATCGAATCCTTCTGCCAGGTGCAGGTCCTTGAGCTTCACGTAGTTCGCAGCGCTGTAGGTGAAAAAGGCGCGCTCCTTGTCAGTCAGCGCGCGGACCTGTTTAACCGGGCTGCCCACATACAAAAAACCACTGTCGAGTTTCTTGCCGGGTGGCACCAGGCTGCCGGCGCCGATGATCACGTCGTCCTCGACCACGGCGCCGTCCATCACGATGCTGCTCATGCCAATCAAGACGCGGTTGCCCACCGTGCAACCATGCAGCATGACCTTGTGGGCGATGGTCACGTCGTCGCCGATCAGCAGCGGGAAACCATCAGGATTGAACGGCCCTGCATGGGTAATGTGCAACACGCAGCCGTCCTGCACACTGGTGCGTGCGCCGATGCGGATGCGGTGCATGTCGCCGCGAATCACGGTCAGCGGCCAAACCGAGCTGTCGGGGCCGATTTCGACATCGCCGATCACCACCGTCGAAATATCGACAAAAGCCCCGGCGCCCAGGGTTGGCGTGTGGTTCTGATAGGTGCGAAGGGTCACGATAGCCTCTCTCTCTTCTGCTGATAGCTGCGGTGGGTGTTGATTGTAATTAAGATGGCCCCATCTTTGTTCTTACATGTTTCTTCAGCCAAGGTGCCAACCGTGAGCGCGAACAACCCTCTTTTGCAGTCCTACGACCTGCCGCCGTTCTCGGCGATCCGTGCCGAGCACGTCCAGCCGGCCATCGAACAGATCCTCGCCGACAACCGTGTGGCTATCGCAGACATCCTGCAAAGCCAGGGCAAAAATCCGACATGGGCCGGTCTGGTCCTGGCCATGGATGAACTGAACGACCGCCTTGGCGCTGCCTGGAGCCCGGTCAGCCACCTCAATGCAGTGTGCAACAGCGCCGAGTTGCGTGAAGCCTACGAGGCTTGCCTGCCCGCCTTGAGTGCCTACTCCACCGAGATGGGCCAGAACCGTGAACTGTTCCAGGCTTTCGACGCCTTGGCCAACAGCCCCGAGGCCGCCGGTTTCGACGTGGCGCAAAAAACCATTCTGGAACACTCCCTGCGCGATTTCCGCCTGTCGGGTATCGACCTGCCGCCGGAGCAGCAAAAGCGCTACGCCGAAGTGCAAAGCAAGCTTTCCGAGCTGGGCAGCAAATTCTCCAACCAGTTGCTGGACGCTACCCAGGCCTGGACCAAGCACGTCACCGATGAAGCCACCCTCGCTGGCCTGACCGACTCGGCCAAGGCGCAAATGGCTGCCGCCGCCCAGGCCAAGGGCCTCGACGGCTGGCTGATCACCCTGGAATTCCCCAGCTATTACGCCGTGATGACCTATGCCCAGGACCGCGCCTTACGTGAAGAGGTCTACGCGGCCTACTGCACCCGTGCGTCGGACCAGGGCCCGAATGCCGGTCAGAACGATAACGGCCCGGTGATGGAACAGATTCTCGACCTGCGTCAGGAACTGGCCCAATTGTTGGGTTACGCGTCCTTCGCCGAGCTGAGCCTGGCGACCAAGATGGCCGACTCCAGCGACCAGGTGCTGAGCTTCCTGCGGGACCTGGCCAAACGCAGCAAGCCGTTCGCCACACAGGATCTGCAACAGCTCAAGGCTTACGCCGCCGAACAAGGCTGCGCCGACCTGCAAAGCTGGGACAGCGGTTTCTATGGCGAAAAATTGCGTGAGCAGCGCTACAGCGTGTCCCAGGAAGCCCTGCGTGCTTACTTCCCGATCGACAAGGTGCTGGGCGGCCTGTTTGCCATTGTGCAACGCCTGTACGGCATCGAGATTGCCGAACAGAAGGGCTTCGACACCTGGCACCCGAACGTTCGCCTGTTTGAAATCAAAGAAAATGGCGAGCACGTCGGGCGCTTCTTCTTCGACCTGTATGCCCGCGCCAACAAGCGTGGCGGTGCCTGGATGGACGGTGCCCGCGATCGTCGTCGCACGGTCGACGGCGTGCTGCAAAGCCCGGTCGCCAACCTGGTGTGCAACTTCACGCCAGCCGACAGCGGCAAGCCTGCGCTGCTGACCCACGATGAAGTCACCACCCTGTTCCACGAATTCGGCCACGGCCTGCATCACCTGCTGACTCGCGTCGAGCACGCCGGTGTATCCGGGATCAACGGCGTGGCGTGGGATGCGGTGGAATTGCCGAGCCAATTCATGGAGAACTGGTGCTGGGAGCCCGAGGGCCTGGCGCTGATCTCCGGCCACTATGAAACCGGCGAGCCCCTGCCCCAGGATCTGCTGGAAAAAATGCTCGCGGCGAAGAATTTCCAGTCCGGCCTGATGATGGTGCGTCAGCTGGAGTTCTCGTTGTTCGACTTTGAGCTGCACGCCACTCATGGCGATGGCCGCAGCGTGGCGCAGGTGCTTGAAGGTGTACGTGATGAAGTCTCGGTGATGCGTCCGCCGGCCTACAACCGCTTCCCCAACAGCTTCGCGCACATCTTCGCCGGTGGTTATGCGGCGGGTTACTACAGCTACAAATGGGCCGAAGTGCTTTCGGCCGATGCCTTCTCCAAGTTCGAAGAAGACGGTGTGCTCAATGCCCAGACCGGGCGTGCGTTTCGCGAAGCGATCCTGGCGCGTGGCGGTTCCCAGGCGCCGATGGTGCTGTTCGTCGACTTCCGCGGACGGGCGCCGTCGATTGACGCACTCTTGCGCCACAGCGGCCTGAGTGAGGACGCGGCAGCATGAGTGAAGCGCCTGTGATTACCAAAAAGCAATTTATCGCCGGGGCGGTCTGCCCGGCGTGCAGTGAGCCGGACAAGTTGAAAATGTGGACCGAAGACAGCGTGCCGCACCGCGAATGCGTGGCCTGCGGGTATACCGATACGTTGAATGATCAGGGGCTTTCGGTGCCCAAGGAGTTGGGCACGCGGGTCAATACATCGGCATTGAAAGCGCCGGCGGATCCAAAAGTGCAGGCGGTGCAGTTCTTCCCCAATCCCAAGCTCAAAAAAGACTAAACCGGACTCACTGTAGGAGCGAGCTTGCTCGCGAAAAACGTTAACGATAACGCGGTTTCCCTAAGTAAACGCGGTGTCATTCAGTTATTCGCAAGTAAGCTCACGCCTACAATTTTTTCTCTTCCTGGCCCGTTGTGGTGATCCAGTCTTTCATTGAGCACAACGCGAACGCGCTGGTGCTGCAATCGCCATTCGCCAAAGCTGTACGCAACTTGTCGACATCGGCTTTCATCATGTAGCGAACCCCGTCCTTGAAGCCATTGCTGCTGCCGAAGCCGCCCAAGGTCATCTCGTTCAGCGCGTCCTCCTTGCTCCATCCCTGAACCACCACCCGATACATCGCTGCCATCAGGCCAGTCCGGTCGGCGCCGTGCTTGCAGTGCATCAACACCGGGCCATCTGCCTCTGCTGTCTGAATCGCTCTGATCGCCGCCAACACGTCGGAATCGTCGACATGGTTGGTGCGATAGCTCAACTGCACCTGTTTGATATCAGATGATTTAAGCCACTGCGCATCAGATTCCGGCAAAAAGTTGATGACGGTAGCGATCTTGAGTTCTTCCAAAATGGGCAGTGCATCACCGTCTGGCAATGCGCTGCGATAGAGCGTGGGCGTCATTTGATGCAGGTTGTACTGGTCACCCACTGGTTGGGCCCATTCCGGCGAGCGGATCGAGATCGCGTCATCGGCCTGGGCTTGAAGCGTGTTGAACAGGGCCATGACCGCCAAGCCGAGGATAGGCAGTAATCGTGTGTTGAACATGGACAGTGTGACCGAATAAGGAAGTGGCTGATGGGCCGTAGATTCGCTTAGGGGCGGTCAATGTCGCGTGAGGTCTTCGTCAAAGAATTGTGATTCATCCGATCTGATCCGGTGTTTTTCTCGCTGAATCGACTCTTCTCAATTCTTAGCCTGCTATCATTTGTAACTATTGTTTGCCAATGTGTTCTATGTTTTTGGATCCCATTGCTTGGCAAGCCTTCACGCTGCTCCCAGAAGCGGCGGATAAACCCGTGACCACATGATGAGGTGTATCCATGTCTGATCAAGATCAAGACAACCCCCGGCGTGACTTTCTACGCAAATCCTTGACCTTGATCCCGGTGGTCACGGTTGCCAGCACCGGCCTGGGTGGTTCGATGCTGATGGCCACGCCGGAGCCTGCCCAAGCGGTGCCGGCCAAACCTGCGACGAGCGATAAAGCCTATGAGCCGAGCTATTTCACGGCCGAGGAATGGGCGTTCATCAACGCCGCCGTCGAGCGCTTGATTCCGGCTGATGCCCAAGGCCCTGGCGCACTGGAAGCTGGCGCGCCGGAATATATCGACCGCCAGATGAACACCCCTTACGCCAGCGGCGCCCTGTGGTTCATGCAAGGTCCCTTCAACGCCGATGCGCCGCCGGAAATGGGCTGGCAGAGCAAATTGGTACCCAAGGAAATCTATCGCCTGGGTATCGCCGCAACGGACGCTTGGTCGAAAGCGTTCAACGGCAAGGCTTTTGCTGCGCAAGACAGCGCTACCCGAGACGATATGCTACGCCGTCTGGAGGCCGGCGGCAGCGAAGTTGCCGCGCACTTCGACGCCGTGCCGCCAAAGATGTTCTTTAACCTGTTGCTGCAAAACACCAAGGAAGGTTTCTTCTGCGACCCGATCCATGGCGGCAATAAAGGCATGGTCGGCTGGACCATGATCGGCTTCCCCGGCGCCCGCGCCGACTTCATGGATTGGGTGGAACGCAACGAGCAATACCCCTTCCCGGCTGTTTCCATTCGCGGCGAGAGGGCATAAACGTGGCGACCATCATGAAGAAAGTGGATGCGGTGATTGTAGGCTTTGGCTGGACCGGCGCGATCATGGCCAAGGAGCTGACGGAAGCAGGCCTCAACGTGGTAGCGCTGGAGCGCGGCCCGATGCAGGACACTTATCCGGACGGCAACTATCCCCAGGTCATCGACGAATTGACCTACAGCGTGCGTAAGAAGCTGTTCCAGGACATTTCCAAAGAGACAGTAACCATTCGCCATAGTGTGAATGATGTGGCCCTGCCCAACCGTCAACTCGGTGCGTTCCTGCCGGGTAACGGCGTGGGCGGCGCGGGGCTGCACTGGTCGGGCGTGCATTTTCGTGTCGATCCGATCGAGTTGCGTATGCGCAGCCATTACGAGGAACGCTACGGGAAGAACTTCATTCCCAAGGACATGACCATCCAGGATTTCGGCGTCAGCTATGAAGAGCTGGAGCCGTTTTTCGACTATGCGGAAAAAGTCTTCGGTACCTCCGGGCAGGCCTGGACGGTCAAAGGTCAGTTGGTAGGCGAAGGCCGTGGGGGCAACCCTTACGCGCCGGATCGTTCCAACCCGTTCCCGTTGGAGGCGCAGAAGAATACGGTCTCCGCACAACTGTTTCAGAAAGCAGCGACGGAGGTGGGTTACAAGCCTTACAACCTGCCGTCGGCCAATACGTCGGGGCCATACACCAACCCCTACGGCGCGCAGATGGGACCGTGCAATTTCTGCGGCTTTTGCAGTGGCTACGTGTGCTACATGTATTCCAAAGCGTCGCCGAACGTGAACATCCTGCCGGCCCTGCGCCAGGTGCCCAACTTCGAGTTGCGGCCCAATTCCCACGTACTCAAGGTCAACCTCGACAGCACCAAGAAAAAAGCCACCGGCGTGACCTATATCGATGCCCAGGGCCGCGAATGCGAGCAGCCGGCAGACCTGGTGATTCTGGGCGCGTTCCAGTTCCATAACGTGCGCCTGATGTTGCTGTCGGGCATCGGCAAACCCTACGACCCGATTACCAATGAGGGCGTGGTAGGCCGCAACTTCGCTTACCAGAACATGGGCACCATCAAGGCGTTCTTTGATAAGGACACCCACACCAACAACTTCATCGGCGCGGGCGGCAATGGCGTGGCCATCGACGACTTCAACGCCGACAACTTCGACCACGGCCCCCACGGCTTCGTGGGGGGCTCGCCGATGTGGGTAAACCAGGCGGGCAGCCGGCCGATTGCCGGTACTTCCAACCCGCCGGGCACGCCGGCCTGGGGCAGCGCCTGGAAGCGTGCCACCGCCGATTACTATACCCACCAGGTGTCGATGGATGCTCACGGTGCCCATCAATCCTACCGTAGTAACTATCTGGATCTGGATCCGGTTTACCGCGATGCCTACGGCCTGCCGCTGCTGCGCATGACGTTCGACTGGCAGGAAAACGACATCAAGATGAACCGCTTCATGGTCGAGAAAATGGGCAAGGTCGCACAGGCGATGAACCCCAAGGCCATCGCCGTGTTGGGTAAAAAAGTCGGTGATCACTTCAATACCGCCTCTTACCAGACCACCCACCTCAACGGCGGCGCCATCATGGGCACCGACCCGAAAACCAGTGCGTTGAACCGCTACCTGCAGTGTTGGGATGTGCACAACGTGTTCGTCCCGGGCGCGTCCGCTTTCCCACAGGGCTTGGGCTATAACCCTACCGGCCTGGTGGCAGCTTTGACCTATTGGTCAGCTCGAGCAATCCGCGAGCAGTACCTGAAAAAACCCGGCCCACTGGTTCAGGCATAAGGAGCGATGACCATGAAAGCACTCGTTATCGCCTCCCTGGCGCTCTTCAGCAGCTGCTCGGTGAGCGCTGCGGAATCTGACTTGATCAAGCAGGGTGAATACCTGGCACGTGCCGGCGACTGCGTGGCTTGCCACACCGCCAAAGGCGGCAAACCCTTCGCCGGTGGCCTGCCGATGGAAACACCCATCGGCGTGATCTACTCCACCAACATCACCCCAGACAAGACCGGCCTGGGCGACTACAGCTTCGAAGACTTCGACAAGGCCGTGCGCCATGGCGTCGCCAAGAACGGCAGTACGCTTTACCCGGCGATGCCCTACCCGTCCTACGCGCGTGTCAGCGATAGCGATATGCAAGCGCTGTATGCGTACTTCATGAAGGGCGTCGAGCCGGTCGCCCAAGAGAACAAGGACAGCGATATCCCCTGGCCTTTGAGTATGCGTTGGCCGCTGGCCGCGTGGCGCTGGATGTTTGCGCCGGCGGTCGAGACGCAACCGTCACCAGCCGCAGCGGATCCGGTGATCAGCCGTGGCGCGTACTTGGTGGAAGGCCTGGGACACTGCGGCGCCTGCCATACGCCGCGTGCCCTGACCATGCAGGAAAAAGCCCTGAGCGCCACTGACGGCAACGACTTCCTGTCCGGCAGCGCGCCGTTGGAGGGCTGGATTGCGAAAAGCCTGCGCGGCGACCACAAGGACGGTCTCGGCAGTTGGAGCGAAGAGCAACTGGTGCAGTTTCTCAAGACCGGTCGCAGTGACCGCAGTGCGGTGTTCGGTGGTATGAGCGATGTTGTCGTCCACAGCATGCAGTACATGTCAGAAGATGACTTGACCGCTATCGCCCGTTACCTCAAGAGCCTGCCGGCGGTGGACCCCAAGGATCAGCCGCACCAGTACGACAAGCAGGTGGCCGAGGCGCTTTGGAAAGGTGATGACAGCAAGCCGGGCGCCTCGGTGTATATCGACAACTGCGCGGCCTGCCACCGCACCGATGGTCATGGCTATACGCGGGTGTTCCCGGCGCTGGCGGGTAACCCGGTCGTGCAGACGGCGGACGCCACGTCGTTGATCAACATTGTGTTGAACGGCGGCACCTTGCCGGCGACGCATACCGCGCCGTCCACCTTCACCATGCCGGCATTCGCCTGGCGCCTGTCGGACCAGGAAGTGGCCGATGTGGTCAGTTTTATCCGTGGCAGCTGGGGCAACCAAGGGGCGCCGGTAAACGCCAGCGATGTGGCAGGCCTGCGCAAAAGCGATATGCGCACCACGTCGGGCGATGATCTGGGGCAGGTGACGCAAAAGCACTGATCACACTCTAGCCGCCCAACGGCACTGGTCAGCAACCCCGCGCCTCGATACTGTATATAAAAACAGTATCGAGGCTTTTTCATGACTACTGCGCTGCCGCCCCGGGGTCGGGGCACGGCCACCAACCTGCACAACCGGTTTGCACCTACGGTCAGCGTGGCCGAGGACGATGGCTGGTACCAGGAGGTGCCGCCCACTCAAGGCACCGAAGTGCGTATCGAAACGGCCAAGACCATCATCACCCGCAACAACTCGCCGGACTTGCCGTTCGATCGCTCGATCAACCCTTACCGCGGCTGTGAGCATGGGTGCATCTATTGTTATGCACGGCCCAGCCATGCCTATTGGGACATGTCCCCGGGGCTCGACTTCGAGACCCGGCTGATTGCCAAGAGCAATGCGGCCGATGTGCTGGAGCAGCAGCTGTCCAAGCCTGGCTATGTGTGCGCGCCGATCAACCTGGGCTCTAACACCGATCCGTACCAGCCTATCGAACGCGAATACAGGATCACGCGGCAAACCCTTGAAGTGCTGCTACGCTACCGTCACCCGGTGACGATCATCACCAAGGGCTCGCTGATCCTGCGTGATCTGGACCTGCTCACCGAGTTGGCCCGTCAGCGCCTGGTGGCGGTGATGATCAGCCTGACCAGCCTGGATGACGAGCTCAAGCGCATCCTAGAGCCACGCACGGCGGCGCCGAAGGCGCGGTTGCGGGCCATTCGGGTGATGCGCGACGCGGGTATTGCGGTGGGTGTGTTGTGCTCGCCGATGATTCCGATGATCAACGACAGTGAGCTGGAAAACCTGCTGACCGAGGCTCATGCGGCCGGTGCGCAAAGCGCGGCGTACATGATGCTGCGCCTGCCGTTGGAAGTGGCGCCGCTGTTCGAGGAGTGGCTGGCGGCACACTACCCGCAGCGTGCGGCTCATGTGATGAGCCTGGTGCGTCAGGTACGCGGTGGTGAGGTGTATGACAGTCGCTTCGGTGTGCGCATGCGGGGTGAAGGGCCCTTTGCCGATTTGCTGGCTCAACGCTTCAGCAAGGCGATCAAGCGTTTGGGGCTGAACCGACGCGAAGGATTCAACCTGGATTGCACCGCATTCTGCCCACCGGGCAGACAGATGACATTGTTGTAAACTGAAGAAGATGGCGGTGAATTTACCGTAGGAATAGTCGCCTTTTGACATCACTGAAACCCGCGATCTAGAGCGTTTCATTCAGTTTGAGTTAAGTTTCAGCGGTTACCTTGTTCAGCGAGTGACTGACGAGTCGGTGCCCTGTTCTGCGGTGGTTTTACAACTATTTCACTGCCCTGGCGTCGAACTGACCTGAACCCTCCCCTGCATTGATCAAGAGGATGAATCATGAGTGACAAGGATAAACAGCCGTTGGCTGCGTCGGCTTCAGCCCCTGTGGCGGAGTCCGCCGATGCAGCGCTGCAACACATCGTTGACGGTTTTTTGCATTTCCATCACGACGTCTTCCCTCAGCAGGAAGAACTCTTCAAGAAACTTGCCACGGCCCAGAGCCCGCGGGCAATGTTCATTACCTGCGCCGACTCGCGCATCGTGCCCGAGCTGATTACCCAAAGCTCCCCGGGCGACCTGTTCGTGACCCGTAACGTCGGTAACGTGGTGCCTCCCTACGGCCAAATGAACGGTGGTGTCTCCACGGCCATCGAGTATGCGGTGCTTGCCCTTGGTGTACAGCACATCATTGTGTGCGGGCACTCCGACTGCGGCGCGATGCGCGCGGTACTCAACCCAGACAGCCTGGAAAAGATGCCGACGGTCAAGGCATGGCTGCGTCACGCCGAGGTCGCCAAGACCATGGTCCATGACAACTGCGACTGCGCCAACGAAGGCGAGAGCATGGCGGTGCTGACCGAAGAAAACGTTATCGCCCAACTGCAACATTTGCGCACCCACCCTTCCGTGGCTTCGCGCATGGCCAATGGTCATTTGTTTATCCATGGCTGGATCTACAACATCGAGACCAGCGAAATTCGGGCCTACGATGCGGACAAAGCGGCGTTCCGACCGCTGAACGGCACCGAGCCGATCCCTTCAGCGACGCCTAAAGCGCGCTTCTAAAACACTTCCCTGCCGGGTAACGCGGTGGCTGCCATGGACGCAGCCAGGCTTTACCGCGCCCGGCGAATGCCTCGGGAGAGTCATCATGCGTGCTGCTCAATTGAAAGCTGTTTTGCCACGAGAGCTGCTCGCCTCGGTGGTTGTTTTTCTGGTTGCCTTGCCGCTGTGCATGGGCATTGCGATCGCATCCGGTATGCCGCCGGCCAAGGGGCTGATCACCGGGATCATCGGTGGCCTGGTGGTGGGCTGGTTGGCGGGGTCGCCGCTGCAAGTCAGCGGCCCGGCGGCGGGTTTGGCGGTACTGGTGTTCGAACTGGTGCGCCAACACGGCATGATGATGCTGGGGCCGATCCTGCTGCTGGCCGGCTTCCTACAACTGGTGGCCGGGCGTTTGCGCCTGGGTTGCTGGTTTCGTGTCACGGCGCCGGCGGTTGTCTACGGCATGTTGGCGGGGATCGGCGTGTTGATTGTGCTTTCGCAGATCCATGTGATGCTTGATGGGGCGCCCAAGCCATCCGGGCTGGATAACCTGGCAGGCTTCCCGGCGGCGATGGCTGAAGCGCTTCCGACCTTGGGTGGCGGGCTCGGGTGGCAGGCCGGCCTGCTCGGTCTGTCGACCATGTTGGTCATGTACCTGTGGGACAAATTCCGCCCGCGGCAATTGCGTTTTGTGCCGGGCGCCCTGCTGGGGGTGGGGCTGGCGACCGTCACCAGCCTGGTGCTGGCCCTGCAGGTCAAGCGCGTGGAGGTCCCGGAAAATCTCGCGGATGCCATTGACTGGCTGCGCCCCAGCGATCTGCTCAACCTGGCTGACCCACAGCTGTTGATCGCAGCTTTCGCCGTAGCGTTTATCGCCAGCGCCGAAACCCTGCTGTCTGCCGCAGCGGTGGATCGTATGCACAGCGGCCAGCGTTCCGATTTCGATAAGGAATTGTCTGCCCAAGGTGTCGGCAACATGCTCTGCGGCCTGGTGGGTGCCCTGCCGATGACCGGCGTGATCGTGCGCAGCTCGGCCAACGTCCAGGCCGGGGCTACCACTCGCTTGTCGGCGATGTTCCATGGCCTGTGGTTGCTCGGCTTCGTGCTCTTGCTGTCGAGCGTGCTGCAAAGCATTCCGGTCGCGAGCCTGGCGGGTGTGCTGGTGTACACCGGGATCAAGCTGGTGGACGTCAAGGCGTTCAAGGCGCTGGGACGTTACGGGCGGATGCCGATGTTCACCTATGCGGCCACGGCACTGGCGATCATCTTCACCGACTTGCTGACCGGTGTGCTGGTGGGCTTCGGACTTACGCTGCTCAAACTGGCCTTCAAGGCTTCGCGGCTGAAAGTCAGCTTGATCGACCTGCCTCAAGAGGGGGAGATGGAGCTGCGCTTGACGGGTGCGGCGACCTTTCTGAAAGTGCCGGCGCTGACTCAGGTGCTGTCGGCGGTGCCTGCGGGGACCACGTTGCATGTGCCGCTGAGTAACTTGAGTTACATCGACCACTCTTGTCTGGAATTGCTGGAGGAGTGGGGGCGGGCCAATGCGGCCAAGGGCTCGACGCTGGTGATCGAGGCGCGTGGCTTGAAGCGCCGGTTGGAAGGTCGGGTACGTACGACGGTGGGAATAGGTTCGGCGCCGTCCGTTACCTGACGAAACCCGATCAAAAAATGTGGGAGGGGGCTTGCTCCCGATAGCGGTGGACCAGTCAAAATCTCTTTGGCTGATACACCCCAATCGGGAGCAAGCCCCCTCCCACATTTGATCGCCGTAAAATGGCAGTTTTATGCAGGCTGATCCAGCGTCAGCTCAACCCCAAGCTGGCGCGACAGGCACGGCCAGCGCTTCCATGCCGCTTCGGTGCTCGGGCTCTTCAGGGTCTCGCGGTACGCCTCGACCGACTCCAGCGCAAAACTGTCTTCGTTGAGCATTTCATCCACTGCGTGGTGTACGGCTTCATCCAATTGGTTGGCGAATGTTTCGCCGATCAATTGATGGGCAATCACGTTGGCCACGGTGGTATCCGCCGGAATCAACGGCTGGCCGAAATGCTTGATATACAGATCGTTGACCTCCTCCACCAAGCGATGGGCCAGGTAAGCTTCGTCCAGCAGGCCGTCCAGACCTTCGTGGCCGGCCAGGATCGCGGGGGGTTGCAGGAAGAAGTGTTCGGCGATTTTCAGCACCGGCTTGATCTGGCTTTCAATTCCGGCCTCGCGGGCCACGTCATTGGCAGCGTCCAGCAAATCGGGAACCAGGTCGATGTAAGCGGTGACAAAGCGCGTCATAACGATGTTGCGATCACCGTCAGCCAGGGAAATGGCCGAGTGCAGGTGCGGCAATTGTTGTCCCAACTGAGTGGCAAGTTGGCCGGTGCTGGCTTCGTGTTGATGGGCACGGGAAATCTGCTCGCGCAATGCGGCGGTGTTCATGAAGGCTCCAGTGAAACAGGCGTAGGAAAAGGGAGAGGATAAGATAGTTCGTTTATACGAGCGCCTAAGACGCATTTGTCATAATTATTTCATGGTTATACGCAGGCGTTATATCGAAATGCCATCGTTCGTCGGATAAACGATTCCGCCGCCCATTTTACGGGGTCCGTCTGTCTGTTTCTATTCATTTGCCCCCACACATTGCGGGGTTGCTAGGGCTGTCTATACTCGATTTTGTACGCAATTAGCTGATGACGCCCAACTGCATGGCGCAGGCAAGGCTTGGCGGTTGTAAGCAGTATGGAAGCCGCTCCCTTGGCCGCAGGTGCAAACCGGCGGGATAACAAGAAACATAAAGGGGAACCCGCAATGACGCGACATCCACACGTATGGATGGGCCTCCTGTTGTGGTCGGTATTCGGCCAGGCGCACGCCGCCTGGACAACGAATATGGCGCCAGGGGCTACTGAAGTCAGTCACGCCGTGTTTGACCTGCACATGACCATTTTCTGGATCTGTGTGGTGATCGGCATCGTCGTGTTTGGCGCGATGTTCTGGTCGATGATTTTGCACCGGCGATCCACGGGCCAGGTCGCGGCCAAGTTTCACGAGAGCACCACGGTGGAAATTCTCTGGACGGTCGTGCCCCTGCTGATCCTGGTGGCCATGGCGATTCCGGCGACCAAGACCCTGATCAACATCTACGACAGCAGTGAGTCGGATATCGATATCCAGGTCACCGGCTACCAGTGGAAGTGGCACTACAAATACCTGGGCCAGGATGTGGAGTTCTTCAGCAACCTGGCCACGCCCGCCGAGCAGATTCATAACCAGGCCACCAAGGGCGAACATTACCTGTTGGAGGTCGACCAGCCGCTGGTGCTGCCGGTGGGTGCCAAGGTGCGCTTTCTGGTGACCGCCGCCGACGTGATCCACTCCTGGTGGGTGCCGGCCTTTGCGGTCAAGCGCGATGCCATCCCGGGCTTCGTCAACGAGGCTTGGACCCGTGTCGAGAAACCCGGCATCTACCGCGGCCAGTGCGCCGAACTTTGCGGCAAAGACCACGGCTTCATGCCCATCGTGGTCGAGGTCAAGTCCCGGGCCGACTACGACACCTGGCTCGGCGAGCGCAAGGAAGAAGCGGCCAAGCTCAAGGAGCTGACCTCCAAAGAGTGGACGCTGGACGAACTGGTGGCCCGTGGCGACAAGGTCTATCACACCACCTGCGTTGCCTGTCACCAGGCTGAGGGCCAAGGTTTGCCGCCGATGTTCCCGGCGCTCAAGGGCTCGAAAATCGCCACCGGCCCCGCCGCCGATCACCTGGGCATCGTCTTCCACGGTAAGCCCGGCACCGCGATGGCAGCCTTCGGCAAACAACTCTCGGAAGTGGATATCGCCGCCGTGGTGACTTACGAGCGTAACGCCTGGGGCAATAACAAAGGCGACATGGTCACGCCCAAAGACGTGCTGGCTTTGAAACAGGCCGAAAGCAAATGACTACTTTCAACGCCAATACCCTGAATCGCCCCGCTCACTCGCTTGCAGGAGAACGGCCATGAGCACTGTGATCGACCACGGTCATGCCGACCATGCCCACGGCCCCGCCAAAGGCTTGATGCGCTGGGTGCTGACCACCAACCACAAAGACATCGGCACGATGTACCTGTGGTTTGCCTTCACCATGTTCCTGCTCGGTGGCTCGTTTGCCATGGTGATCCGCGCCGAGCTGTTTCAGCCAGGCCTGCAGATCGTGCAGCCGGCGTTCTTCAACCAGATGACCACCATGCACGGCCTGATCATGGTGTTCGGCGCGGTGATGCCGGCCTTCGTCGGGCTGGCCAACTGGATGATCCCGCTGATGATCGGCGCGCCGGACATGGCCCTGCCGCGCATGAACAATTTCAGCTTCTGGCTGCTGCCGGCGGCGTTCCTGCTGCTGGTCTCCACCTTGTTCAGCCCCGGTGGCGGGCCGAACTTCGGTTGGACTTTCTATGCGCCGCTTTCCACCACCTATGCGCCGGAAAGCGTGACGTTCTTTATCTTTGCCATCCACCTGATGGGCATCAGTTCGATCATGGGCGCGATCAACGTGGTCGCCACCATCCTCAATCTGCGCGCCCCCGGCATGACCTTGATGAAGATGCCCTTGTTCGTGTGGACCTGGCTGATTACTGCGTTCCTGCTGATCGCGGTGATGCCGGTGCTGGCGGGCTGCGTGACCATGATGCTGATGGATATCCACTTCGGTACCAGCTTCTTCAGCGCGGCCGGTGGCGGTGATCCGGTGCTGTTCCAGCATGTGTTCTGGTTCTTTGGCCATCCCGAGGTGTACATCATGATTCTGCCGGCCTTTGGCGCCGTCAGCTCGATCATCCCGACCTTCTCGCGCAAGCCGCTGTTTGGCTACACCTCGATGGTCTACGCCACGGCGAGCATCGCGTTCCTGTCGTTCATCGTCTGGGCGCACCACATGTTCGTGGTGGGCATTCCGCTGGTGGGTGAGTTGTTCTTCATGTACGCCACCCTGCTGATCGCCGTGCCCACGGGGGTGAAGGTATTCAACTGGGTCAGCACCATGTGGCAGGGCTCGCTGACGTTCGAGACGCCGATGCTGTTTGCGGTGGCCTTCGTGATCCTGTTCACCATTGGCGGCTTCTCCGGGCTGATGCTGGCGATTGCCCCAGCGGACTTCCAGTACCACGACACCTACTTTGTGGTGGCGCATTTCCATTACGTACTGGTGCCCGGCGCGATCTTCGGGATCTTCGCCTCGGCCTACTACTGGCTGCCGAAATGGACCGGCCACATGTACGACGAAACCCTGGGCAAGTTGCATTTCTGGCTGTCTTTCGTGGGCATGAACATGGCGTTCTTCCCCATGCACTTTGTAGGGCTGGCGGGTATGCCGCGGCGGGTGCCGGACTACAACCTGCAATTCGCCGACTTCAACATGGTTTCGTCCATTGGTGCCTTTATGTTCGGCGCCACACAGATCTTCTTCCTGTTCATTGTCATCAAGTGCATCCGTGGGGGTACGCCGGCACCGGCCAAGCCCTGGGATGGCGCCGAGGGCCTGGAATGGAGCGTGCCCTCGCCTGCGCCGTATCACACCTTCACCACCCCGCCGGAGGTCAAATGAATACCTCTGTGTGTTGCGAACGCGGTCCATGTGGGAGGGGCGCACCAGCCTTGGGTGGGTGTCATGTCTGACTCCGTGCCGATCAAACGCTTGGTCACCCGCCTGCTGATCCTGGTACTGGCGATGTTCGCCTTCGGCTTCGCGCTGGTGCCGATCTACGACGTGATGTGCAAGGCCTTCGGCATCAACGGCAAGACCGCCGGGCAGTACGAGGGCGAGCAAATGGTCGACCCCTCACGTCAGGTTCGGGTGCAGTTTCTGTCCACCAACGCCATCGACATGGTCTGGGAATTTCATTCCAAGGCCGATGAGATTGTGGTCAACCCGGGGGCGGTCAACGAGATGCTGTTCGTGGCCTACAACCCCACCAATAAGCCGATGACCGCCCAGGCGATCCCGAGTATTTCCCCGGCCGAAGCGGCCATGTATTTCCACAAGACCGAATGCTTTTGCTTCACCCAGCAAGTGCTTCAGCCGGGTGAGCGCATCGAGATGCCGGTGCGTTTTATCGTCGACCGCGCGATGCCCAAGGATGTGAAGCATTTGACCCTGGCGTACACGCTGTTCGATATCACTGCGCGCCAACCGCCCGTGGCCGCGAGGACCGGGGGCTAGCTACTGTTTGCCCCCTCAATCAGGAGAGCGAATACATGTCGACTCATGATACGTACTACGTACCAGCGCAAAGCAAATGGCCGATAATTGCCACGATTGGCCTGCTGGTCACCGTGTACGGCCTGGCGGTGTGGTTCAACGACTTGAAGGCTGCGCGCCCCGAATCCCACGGGCCGTGGATCTTTTTCGTCGGCGGCCTGTTGTTGGCCTACATGCTGTTTGGCTGGTTCGGTGCTGTGATCAAGGAAAGTCGCGACGGGCTGTACAGCGCGCAAATGGACCGCTCGTTTCGCTGGGGCATGACCTGGTTCATCTTTTCGGAGGTGATGTTCTTTATCGCGTTCTTCGGTGCGTTGTTTTATGTGCGGCACATGTCGGCGCCATGGCTGGCAGGTGAGGGCTCCAAAGGCGTTGCGCATATGCTGTGGCCGAACTTCGAGTTCGCCTGGCCCTTGCTCAATAACCCTGACCCCAAGCTCTATCCTGCGCCTGAAGGCACCATCAGCCCGTGGGGCCTGCCGTTGGTGAATACCATCCTGCTGGTGAGCTCCAGCGTGACCATCACCATCGCCCACCATGCCCTGCGTAAAGGCCATCGGGGTGCGCTGAAAATCTGGCTGGCGATCACAGTGCTGTTGGGCTTGGCGTTTCTCGGGTTCCAGGCCGAGGAGTACATCCACGCCTATAAAGAACTGGGCCTGACCCTGGGTTCAGGGGTATACGGCGCCACGTTCTTCATGCTGACGGGCTTTCACGGCGCCCACGTAACCATCGGCACCATCATTTTATTCGTGATGCTGATGCGCATCCTGCGTGGGCATTTCAACGCCGAGCACCAGTTCGGCTTCGAGGCGGCCAGTTGGTATTGGCACTTTGTGGACGTGGTGTGGATCGGGTTGTTTTTCTTTGTTTATGTGCTGTGAGGCGGATTACCAAGGCGCATGAGAGACCAGTTGGCCGCTGAAAAAGCCCCAGGCGATCAAGCCCACGGTGATCACGGCCAGTACCACACGCACGGTCAAGGCAGTGACGAGGCGGTTGGAGTTGCCCTCGTCCTTGACCAGGAAGAACAGGCCACTGAACAGGCTCACGACAGTCGCGATCAGCATCAGGGCAATGGCTGCTTTGAGCATGGTCTGGCTCCAGGGCTACAGAGGGAGGGGCGATGAGATCCAGTATAGCCAGTGCCATGCAGCGCTTTCGTCCAGGTATCGCGCCGACGCTGGTGGTGCTGGTGTTGCTGCCGCTCATGGTGAGCCTGGGGTTCTGGCAACTGTCCCGTGGGCATGAAAAACAGCTGCTGGTGGAGCGTTATGCCGAGCGCCGCGCTGCCGAGCCGATCAGCAGTGCGCAGCTCAATGATATGGCCGACCCTGCCTTTCGCCGCGTCCATCTTCGCGGGCAATTGGACGCTGCGCACAGCATATTGCTGGATAACCGTATGCGTGACGGCAAGGCAGGTGTCGAGCTGCTGCAACCCTTTCAGGACCAGGCTAGCGGCCTGTGGCTGTTGCTTAATCGCGGCTGGTTGCCGTGGCCGGACCGGCGCACGCCGCCGGCCTTCTCCACGCCTGAACAGGCATTGAATCTTGACGCCTGGGTGTACGTCGCCCCCGGCGGGACCTTCCAACTGCATGCCGACCCTGCCAGCGCGCAATGGCCACGTTTGCTCACCGCACTGCATCCCGCCGCGCTGTGGGACGAGCTGGGGCGCAGCGGCTTTGCCTACGAACTGCGTGCCGAAGCGGGCCCGGGTACGTACGAAACCACCTGGCCTATCGTTGCCATGGGCCCGGAAAAACACTTGGCCTACGCAGTGCAGTGGTTCGCCATGGCACTGGCACTGCTGGTGCTTTACCTCTACCTCGGATGGCACAACAAAAAGGAGAAGCCCCATGGGAGCGGCCATGAATCCACCCAGCACGTCTGAAACGCCGGACCGGCGCAAAGGGCGCTGGCAGCTGATTTTGATCCTCATGATGGTGATCGGTCCGATGGCGCTGGCCACCTTCATGTACAAGTTGCAGTTCTGGGTGCCGGACAGCCGCAGCTATCACGGTGAACTGATCGGCAACGGCCAGACCCGTGCCGATATCGGCGTGCAGGCCGGCGAAGGTCGGTGGCAACTGTTGGTCACCGCACCCACCGCCTGCGCCGCCGATTGCCAACAACTGGTGTACTTGGCGCGCCAACTGCAAATCAGCCTTGGCCGTGATGCGTCCCGCGCCAACCATGCCCTGGCGGCTGCGCAACCGCTGAGCACCGACTATGAGGCCAAGCTCAAGGCTGAGTACCCGCAACTGCAGCGCTACCCGCTGGATGTGTCGACCTTTGCCAGGAACGCCGCGGCGCCCGGTGAGGCTCAACTGTGGATCGTCGACCCCCACGGCAACCTGGTGCTGCGCTACGACGCCAAGGTCAAGGGCAAGGACTTGCTCAACGACCTGCGCCTGCTGCTGAAACTGTCGAACATCGGATAGGGGCACCGTCATGGCCAAGCCTGGATTTCGCCTCGCGCTGTTTGCCACCTTATTGGCGCTGATCGTCGTGCTGCTCGGTGCCTATACCCGGCTGACCCACGCCGGGCTCGGCTGCCCGGACTGGCCCGGTTGCTACGGCTTTATCAGCGTGCCGCAAAGCGAAGCCCAACTGGCCCATGCCGAACTGCATTTTCCGGATGCGCCGGTAGAGGCTGACAAGGGCTGGGCAGAAATGACCCATCGCTACTTCGCCGGCACCCTGGGGCTGCTGATCGCGCTGCTGGCGGCGCGTGCGTGGAGCCATCGACGCGATCCGGGCCAACCGGTGAAACTGCCATTGTTTGTATTGGTGGTGGTGTTCGCCCAGGCGGCTTTTGGTATGTGGACGGTGACGTTGAAGCTCTGGCCGCAGGTGGTGACGGGGCATCTGCTGGGCGGCTTTGCGACCTTGAGCCTGTTGTTTCTGCTCACTTTGCGCCTGTCCGGTGTGCTGCCTGCGTTGATTGTGCCCAGGCGCCTGCAATATTGGGCAACGGCGGGGCTGGTACTGGTAATCGGGCAGATCGCGCTGGGCGGTTGGGTCAGTTCCAACTACGCGGCCGTGGCCTGTGTCGACCTACCGACCTGTCACGGCCAATGGTGGCCGGCGGCGGATTTTGCCAATGGCTTTCACCTGACCCAGCATATCGGCCCCAATTACCTGGGCGGCCAACTTGATAGCGAGGCGCGCACGGCGATCCACCTGACCCATCGCATCGGCGCGGTACTGGTCACCTTGGTGCTATTGGGGTTGGCCTGGCAACTGCGTGCAGTGGGCATGACGCGGTTGGCGGGCTTGCTGCTGATCGCCCTGGCTGCGCAAATCTGCCTGGGTGTGAGCAATGTGGCGTTCGGCCTGCCGCTGCCGGTGGCGGTGGGTCACAACGCGGGTGGAGCGGCCTTGTTGCTGAGCCTGGTGCTGGTCAATTACCACGCCCGCACGAGCCTGGTCCGGGTTCGCGCCCCGCTGACGCTCGGTTGGCGGTTCATCCCGCGCAAACAGGTCTCAGGCCTGATCACCCTTAAAGGAGAGATGCCATGGCGACCCTGATCGGCGCAGGTCACGATCGGGCAATCTGGCGTGACTATCTGGAGCTGACCAAGCCCAAAGTGGTGGTGCTGATGCTGATCACCTCGCTGGTGGGCATGTTCCTGGCCACCCGCGCTGGCGTGCCGTGGACGGTGCTGGTGTTCGGTAACCTGGGCATTGCCCTGTGTGCAGGCGGCGCGGCGGCGGTGAACCATGTGGTTGATCGGCGGATTGATGCGCTGATGGCGCGCACCCATAAGCGGCCACTGGCTGAGGGCCGTGTATCGCCCGCTGCAGCATTGGCCTTTGCGTTGTTGCTGGCGGTGGCGGGCCTGGCGCTGCTGTTGGCGTTCACCAACCCGCTGGCGGCCTGGCTGACATTGGCGTCGCTGCTCGGGTACGCGGTGATCTACACCGGTTTTCTCAAGCGGGCGACGCCGCAAAATATCGTCATCGGTGGCCTCGCCGGCGCAGCGCCGCCGCTGCTGGGTTGGGTGGCCGTCACCGGGCATGTGAGTGCCGAACCCCTGCTGTTGGTGCTGATTATCTTCGCCTGGACCCCGCCGCACTTCTGGGCCCTAGCCATTCACCGCAAAGAGGAATACGCCAAGGCCGACATCCCCATGTTGCCGGTCACCCATGGTGAGCACTACACCAAGGTGCATATCCTGCTATATACCTTCGCCTTGCTGGCGGTGAGCCTGATGCCCTATGTCATCCATATGAGTGGCGTGCTCTACCTGGCCTGTGCCCTGGTTTTGGGTGCACGCTTTCTGCAATGGGCCTGGGTGCTGTACCGTGGCAGCCAGCCGCACGCGGCGATCAACACGTTCAAGTACTCTATCTGGTACTTGTTGCTGCTGTTTATCGCCCTGCTCGTAGACCACTACTTACTGTTGAACCTATGACTCGAACTCAAAAAACCGTCTTCATCCTCGTGGCCCTGGTGGCGTTGATCATGGGCCTGACCGTCAACAAAGTGCTCTCGGGCAAAGGCCAGGGCGACCCGACCGCGCTGATCGACGCCGGCATCATCCTGCTGCCGCAAAGCCGCCAGTTGCCCGCAGTGAGCATGACCAACCAGGACGGCCAGCCGGTGCTGGCCAATGAATTGAAAGGCAAGTGGAGTCTGTTGTTCTTCGGCTACACCTTCTGCCCGGACATCTGCCCGACCACCCTCGCCCAGCTGCGCCAGATCAAGAGCGAGCTGCCTAAAGAGGCTGTGGATAAGTTGCAGGTGATTTTGGTCAGCGTCGATCCGAACCGCGATACTCCGGCCCAGCTCAAGCAGTACCTGGGTTACTTCGACCCGCAATTCCAGGGCCTGACCGGCGCGAATGTTGAGGATGTGCAGAAGGTATCGAATGCCGTGAGCATCCCCTTCATTCCGGCAGATACCAGCAAGCCGAATTACACCGTGGACCACAGCGGCAACCTGGCGCTGATCGGCCCGGACGGTACCCAGCGTGGGTTTATCCGTGCGCCGTTGAACAACCAGAAGCTGGTAGCGCAGTTGCCAGGCTTGCTACAGCGCAAGTAGCAGGCAACACAAAGCAAATGTGGGAGGGGGCAAGCCCCCTCCCACATTTTGATCTCCGGTGTGTTGGAGATCGGGGCATCAGAACGCCGGCTTGATCGCGCCTTTGTACTTCTCTTCGATGAATTTTTTCACTTCAGGCGTGTGCAAGGCTGCAACCAGCTTCTTCACTGCGTCCGAATCCTTGTTATCTTCGCGGGTCACCAGGATGTTCACATAAGGCGAGTCGCTGCCTTCGATGACCAGGGCGTCCTTGGATGGATCCAGCTTGGCTTCCAGGGCGTAGTTGGTGTTGATCAGTGCCAGGTCGACCTGGGTCAACACGCGCGGCAGGGTGGCGGCTTCCAGTTCGCGGAACTTCAGGTTTTTATCGTTGCCGGTGATGTCCTTGATGGTCGACAGGATGTTGGTCGGGTCCTTCAGGGTGATCAGACCGTTCTTGGCCAGCAGCAACAGCGCACGACCGCCGTTGGTGGCGTCGTTAGGGATCACCACGTTGGCGCCGTCAGGCAGGTCGGCCAGTTTCTTGTACTTGCTGGAGTAGGCGCCCAGCGGCTCCAGGTGCACGCCGCCAACGCTCACCAGGTGAGTACCCTTGGCCTTGTTGAACTCATCCAGGTACGGCTGGTGCTGGAAGAAGTTGGCGTCCAGGCGTTTTTCAGCCACCTGCACGTTTGGCTGCACGTAATCGGTGAAAACTTTAACCTGCAAATCCACGCCTTCTTTGGCAAGGGCGGGCTTCACGAATTCGAGGATTTCCGCATGAGGCACCGGCGAGGCAGCGACCTTGATCGTCTCGGCATGGGCGGAAAACGCGGCAACGGCAGCGAAGGCAACCAGTAGTTTTTTCATCCAGCAAGCTCCTTGTTCGGGCATCTGCCGGCTGTGAGCCGGCAATGGCCGTTATTTTCGAGAAAAATGCACCACCAGCCTGTCGCCGACGGTTTGCAGAATTTGCACCAGGATCAACAGCATTACCACGGTGACTACCATCACATCGGTCTGGAAGCGCTGGTAACCAAAACGGATTGCCAGGTCACCCAGGCCACCAGCTCCGACTACACCGGCCATGGCCGTGTAGGAAACCAGTGTAATCGCCGTCACCGTAATCGCCGCAAAAATGCCGGGGCGCGCCTCGGGCAACAAGGCGTTGGTGATGATCTGGCGGGTGCTCGCACCCATGGATTGGGTGGCTTCGATGATGCCGCGGTCGACTTCGCGCAGGGCCGTTTCTACCAGCCGCGCAAAGAATGGCGTAGCACCTACGACCAGCGGCGGGATCGCGCCGGCAACGCCCAGCGATGTACCGGTGATCAGGACGGTGAACGGAATCATCACGATCAACAGAATGATGAACGGCAGCGAGCGCAGGATATTCACGATCAGCGACAGCAGCGCGTACAGGCCTTTTTGTTCGAACAGCTGGCGCGGGCTGGTCAGGAACAGCAGCACACCCAGAGGCAGGCCCAACAGCACGGTGAAGAACAGCGAGCCGAACAGCATGGTCATGGTGTCGCCGGTGGCGAGCCAGATTTCGGACCAGTCGATATTGGCAAAGAAACTCAGGAAAACGTCCATCAGCGCAGGACCTCCATGTGAACGTCGGCGGCGGTGAAGCGCGCAAACGCGGCCTCCATGTCACCGCCGGTGACGGCGAGGGTCAGTTGCCCGTAAGGGATGTCTTTGATGCGGTCGATACGACCGGCCAGGATGCTGTAGTCCACGCCTGTTTCGCGAGCGACGGTACCCAGCAATGGCGCGTAGGTCGCATCGCCCTGGAACGTCAGGCGTACGATGCGGCCCGGCACGTGGGCGAAGTCGTCGCGCTGCTCGCCTTCGTCAACCTGTTCGGCTTCCTGAACGAAACGCTTGGTGGTCGGATGCTTTGGGTGCAGGAACACATCGGCGACCGAACCTTGCTCGACGATCACGCCAGCGTCCATCACTGCAACTTGGTCACACACGCGGCGGATCACATCCATTTCATGGGTGATCAGCACGATGGTCAGGTTCAGTTCGCGGTTGATCTCGGCCAACAGTTGCAGGACTGACGCGGTGGTCTGTGGGTCGAGGGCGCTGGTGGCTTCGTCGCACAGCAGGATCTTTGGCTTGGTCGCCAGGGCGCGGGCAATACCGACGCGCTGTTTCTGACCGCCGGACAGCTGCGCCGGGTACTTCCTGGCGTGGTCCGACAGGCCGACGCGAGCAAGCAGCTCAGCCACGCGCTGGTCGATCTCCTTGCGCGACAATTCACCGGCAAGCGTCAGTGGCAGAGCGACGTTGTCGGCCACGGTCTTGGACGCCAGCAGGTTGAAGTGCTGGAAGATCATCCCGACCTGCTGACGGAAGCGGCGTAGGCCGTTGGCATCCAGGGCGGTGACTTCTTCATCGTCGACCGTGATCTGCCCGCCGCTGGGTTCTTCCAGGCGGTTGATCAGGCGCAGCAGTGTGCTTTTACCCGCACCCGAGTGGCCAATCAGGCCAAACACCTGGCCATTGGCGACGCGCAGACTGGTGGGGTGCAGTGCGGGGATATCCTTACCGGCGACGCGGTAGGTTTTATGGACGTTTTGAAACTCGATCACGTAGCGAACCTTGTGGGGCGCATTGAAAAGGGATCAGCGGTTAGCCGGGCGCGCATTTTAGCCTGTCCATCTAGTGTTTCTTAGCATTTATTTCGTATCCATCCAGCGATTTGGCAATAACGAGACCAAAGGTCATAAAAAAGGAACGGCCCAAAACCCTGTCAGTCACTACTTAAGCAATTCGATCTCCCGGGTGCCGTGCCTGGGGTTTCGCTCAAACGAGCCGGGGACCGCTCTGGCCACTTTGACTAAGGAGTTTTGACTGATGAGTACCAAGAAGCCAGCCACCCCGCCCAAGAGTGAAGTCGCGGGCACTGATACCCTGGACCGAGGCAATACCAACGCCAAATTGCAGGCGTTGGAAGAATTCCGTTCCGATGCGACCGGCCAGGCCCTGCGCACCAACCAGGGCGTGAAGATTTCCGACAACCAGAACAGCTTGAAAGTCGGCGCCCGTGGCCCTTCGCTGCTGGAAGACTTCATCATGCGTGAAAAGATCACGCACTTTGACCATGAGCGTATCCCTGAGCGCATCGTGCATGCCCGTGGTACCGGCGCCCATGGTTATTTCCAGAGCTATGGTGACCATTCGGCACTGACCAAGGCCGGTTTCCTGCGCACGCCCGAGCATAAAACGCCGGTATTCGCGCGTTTTTCCACGGTGCAGGGCCCGCGCGGTTCCGGCGACACCGTGCGCGATGTGCGCGGTTTTGCCGTGAAGTTCTTCACCGACGAAGGCAACTTCGACCTGGTGGGCAACAACATGCCGGTGTTTTTCATTCAGGATG
The DNA here is from genome assembly GCF_023127795.1 of Pseudomonas sp. W2Jun17. Taxonomy (NCBI): domain Bacteria; kingdom Pseudomonadati; phylum Pseudomonadota; class Gammaproteobacteria; order Pseudomonadales; family Pseudomonadaceae; genus Pseudomonas; species Pseudomonas sp. W2Jun17. Next base: position 241,842 of record NZ_SPKO01000003.1, read on the forward strand.
CGATCAAGTTTCCTGACTTTGTACACGCGGTAAAACCTGAGCCGCACAACGAGATACCTACCGGCGGCTCGGCACACGACACCTTCTGGGATTTCGTGTCGTTGCAGCCGGAGTCGGCGCACATGGTGATCTGGGCCATGTCTGACCGGGCGATTCCAAAAAGCCTGCGCGCCATGCAGGGTTTTGGTGTGCACACCTTCCGCTTGATCAATACCGAAGGTAAATCCAGCTTCGTGAAATTTCACTGGCGCCCAAAAGTAGGCACGTGCTCCCTGGTATGGGACGAGGCGCAAAAGCTGGCCGGTAAGGACACGGACTATCACCGCCGTGACCTGTGGGAATCGATTGAGAGCGGCGATTACCCCGAGTGGGAACTGGGTGTGCAGATCGTGGCGGAAGAAGACGAACACAAGTTCGATTTCGACTTGCTCGACCCGACCAAAATTATCCCTGAAGAGCTGGTGCCGATCACACCGCTGGGCAAGATGGTGCTCAACCGTAACCCGGATAACTTCTTCGCTGAAGTCGAGCAGGTCGCGTTTTGCCCTGGCCATATCGTGCCGGGCATCGACTTTACCAACGACCCGCTGCTGCAAGGCCGCTTGTTTTCCTACACGGATACGCAGATCAGTCGGTTGGGCGGCCCCAACTTCCATGAGATTCCGATCAACCGCCCGGTAGTGCCTTTCCATAACGGCCAGCGCGACGCTCAACATCGCACCGTGATCGATAAAGGGCGGGCCTCGTACGAGCCGAACTCGATTGATGGTGGCTGGCCGAAAGAAACGCCTGCCGGTCCTGCCGATGGAGGTTTCGAGTCCTACTACGAGCGCGTCGATGCCAATAAGGTGCGCGAGCGCAGCGAGTCGTTCGGCGACCATTTCTCCCAGGCCACGTTGTTTTACAACAGCATGAGCCACCACGAGAAAGAGCACATCATCGCGGCCTACAGCTTCGAGTTGGGCAAGGTTGAGCGCGAGTTTATCCGGGCGCGTCAAGTCAACGAGATCCTGGCCAACATTGACCTGGAACTGGCCAAACGCGTGGCGCAGAACCTGGGCTTGCCAGCGCCGACCAAGGGCACGGTGCCCGCACGTGAAACATCGCTGAAGGAATCACCGGCATTGAGCCAGGTGAATTTGCTGTCTGGCGATATCAAGACGCGCAAGGTGGCGATTCTGGCGGCTAACGGCGTTGATGGTGCGGCAATTGATGCGCTCAAGGCAGCGCTGGAGGCAGAGGGTGCCCATGCCAAGTTGCTGGGCCCGACTTCGGCGCCTGTGACCACTGCCGATGGCAAGACGCTACCCGTAGACGCTTCGATGGAAGGCATGCCGTCCATTGCCTTCGACGCGGTGTTTATCCCGGGCGGTAAGGACTCGGTGAAGGCGTTGAGCGGCGATGGCGTGGCGTTGCATTACGTACTGGAAGCGTACAAGCACCTCAAGGCGATTGCGGTGGCCAGTGATGTGAAACCGTTGCTGGACTTGCTGAAGCTGGAAGCGGATGCGGGGTTGATCGTGGGCGCTGATGCCAAGGCGTTCAAGGCGTTCTTTGCTGCGATTGCACAGCATCGGGTTTGGGAGCGGGAGCCGAAATCCAAGGCGATTCCGGCTTAAATTATCGGTTGTTTGTTAGATCGTCATCGCAGGCAAGCCAGCTCCCACACTTGAATGTGTTCACCCTTCAAATGTGGGAGCTGGCTTGCCTGCGATGCTTTTAGTCCGCCTTGCGCGGAATCAGCACAACCTGCGCCGGAATGTGTTTCAGGATCTGCCGGTGAATCTTCAGGTCATACCCCGAATCAATTCGTTTCACCCGTTTGGTCAGCAATGTGGCCAGCCACGGGTAATCCTGGGTGCGTGGCACCTGGATGCTGACATCGCACTGGTAATTCACCACGTCGGTGGCGATGGCATCCAACTGATGACGCATGTCTTCGACATCCGCGAGGTTCAGCGCCACGGTGGTGCTCGGCGCTGCGGGGTCGATGACCTTGGCCGCAGGCTTGGCTTCGGCGGCTTTCAACGCGGCTTCTGCCTGATCCAGCTCGGCCTTGCGCGCATGGCTGATAGCGCTGTTGACGCCACCGGTCAGTGCCGGGGCTTTTGGCATCAGCGCGCGGGCCCGGCTCAGGGCGGTGGCGGCGGCGTTGACATCGCCTTTTTGCAGCACGATCTGGCTGCGCTGCAGGTAGGCTTCGGCCAGTTGACGCTGATAGGCCTCAAGTGCGGGATCGTTGGGGGACTGGGCCTGCAACGCCGCAAGTTGGTCTTCGGCGGTTGCCAGTTCGCTGCTGGCCAGGTTTTGCTCCAGCTGCGCGATGGCCACAGCGCGTGAGTCCGGGGCCTCGGGGGCAGCGGGCGGCGTGCTTTGACAGGCACCCAGCAGCAGGGAAAATGCGGCAAGGAGCAGATAACTCGAGGTGAACGGCTTCATTCCTGCGACTCTCTATTTGCGCAAAAAGCGAGCAAGTCTACACCCCTCGACGGGGCAGGACAAAACTCAGCAGAAACAGGGCGGCCGCCGTAACCACAATCGACGGCCCGGCTGGCGTGTCCTTGAACCAGGACAGCGCCAGGCCCCCGCACACTGCACACATTCCCAAGAGGCTGGCGCCGATTGCCATCTGCTCCGGTGAGCGGGCATGACGCTGGGCGGCGGCGGCGGGAATGATCAGCAGCGACGTGATCAACAATACGCCGACTATCTTCATCGCGACAGCGATCACCACGGCGATGAGCAACATCAGGGCCATGCGCAGCCCTGCGACGGGCAAGCCTTCAACCCGGGCGAGTTCTTCATGCACGGTGATCGCCAGCATCGGGCGCCACAGGGCCACCAACAACACCAGTACGCCAGCGCTGCCGCCGAGGATCCAGGCCAGATCAGTCGGGCTGATCGCCAGCAGGTCGCCGAACAGGTAGGCCATCAGGTCGATGCGCACTTCATGCATGAAGCTCAATACCACCAGGCCCAGGGACAGGGTGCTTGGCGCGAGGATGCCCAGCAGGGTGTCGGAGGCCAGCGGCTGGCGTTGTTGCAAGGTCACCAGCAGTACCGCCAGCAGCAGGCAGCCCACGGTTACGGCGATGGTCGGGCTCACGTCCAGCAGAAAGCCCATGGCCACGCCCAGCAACGCCGCATGGGACAAGGTGTCACCGAAATAGGCCATGCGCCGCCAGACCACAAACGAGCCCAGCGGGCCCGCCACCAGTGCCAGAGCCAAGCCTGCCAGCAGGGCGTAGAGCAGAAAATCAGCCATGCTTGCAGCTATCTCCATGAACGTGGGGAGTATCGACAACGGCACCATGCAGGTCATGGGCGTGGTCGTGATGATGGTGGTAGATCGCCAGGCTCTGGGCGTTTTTGCCGAACAGTTCCACGAACGCCGGGTCGCCACTGACCTGTTCCGGGTGGCCGGAGCAGCACACATGGCGGTTGAGGCAGACCACCTGGTCGGTGGTGCTCATCACCAGGTGCAGATCATGGGAGACCATCAGCACGCCGCAGCCATGGCGGTCGCGCAGGCGGGTGATCAGGCTGTACAGCTCGGCCTGGCCGGCGACGTCGACGCCTTGTACGGGCTCATCGAGCACCAGCAACTCTGGCTCGCGCAACAAGGCGCGGGCCAGCAGCACGCGCTGCATTTCGCCGCCGGAGATGCTTTGCACCGGGCTGTCGATCACCTGCTCGGCGCCGACTTCCTTGAGCGCGGCCTGTGCACGGGCGCGGTCGACACCGGGCACCAGGCGCAGGAAGCGCAATACGGACAGCGGCAGGGTCGGGTCCACGTGCAGTTTTTGCGGCATATAGCCCACGCGCAGTTTGGGCTTGCGCCATACACTGCCGCTGTCGGGCTTGAGCAGGCCAAGCACGGCGCGCACCAAGGTGGTCTTGCCTGCGCCATTGGGGCCGATCAACGTGACGATTTGCCCCGGCTCCACGCTCAGCGCGATGTTTTCCAGCACGTTCTGTCCGGCGAACGTGACGCCGACCTGCTCCAGACGGATCAACGCGTTGCTCATCAAGCCCCCTGGCAGCCCGCGCACAGGCCGACCACTTCAACCGTTTGCCCCTCGACCTTGAAGCCGACGTCGGCAGAGCTTTGGATAATGGCGTCACTGATGCTTTTTTGTTCAAGCTCGATGGCCGCGTGGCACTCGCGACAGATCAGGAACTGGCCCTGATGCGCGTGCTCCGGGTGGTTGCAGCCGACAAACGCGTTGAGCGAGGCGATACGGTGAACCAGGCCATTTTCCAGCAGGAAATCCAGTGCGCGGTACACGGTAGGTGGTGCAGCGCGGCGGCCGTCCTGTTCGCTGAGTACGCCAAGAATGTCGTACGCGCCCAGCGGTTTGTGGCTCTGCCACACCAACTCCAGCACCCGGCGACGCAAGGCGGTCAGGCGCAAGCCTTTTTGTGCGCACAGGGTATCGGCCTCTGACAATGCGGTGTGCACGCAGTGAGAGTGGTCGTGGGGACGGCTGGCAAGCGGTGTTTTAGGCATGAGCGGCGACAGATATTTGATAGAGACGTTATTATGTTACCCGTTCCTACGCCATTGAGTGGTCATCGTGTCCCGACTTTTTCCCGTTTTTGTCGTATTTGTCACCAGTTTGTTCGTTGCGGGTGCCGCTCAGGCCGATGTGAAGGTGCTGACCAGCATCAAGCCGTTGCAGCTGATTGCCGCGGCGGTGCAGGACGGTGTGGCGGTTCCGGAGGTATTGCTGCCGCCGGGTGCGTCGCCGCATAACTTCGCATTGCGCCCATCCGACGTACGGCGCGTGCAGTCGGTGGACCTGTTGTATTGGATCGGACCGGACATGGAAACCTTTTTGCCGCGCGTGTTGAAAGGCCGTACGGCAAATACCGTGGCGGTGCAGGACCTGCCAGGGATGAAATTACGTATTTTCGGCGAAGATAGCCATTCCCACGCCGACGATGCCGACGAGCATGACCATTATCATCGACCTGGCAGCGTCGATGCGCATTTATGGTTGTCAACGGTGAACGCGCGGGTAATCGCCACGCGCATGGCTGCGGACCTCAGTGCGGCTGATCCTGCAAACGCCGAGCGTTATCAGAGCAACGCCAAAGCTTTTGGTGAGCGCCTGGATGCGTTGGATGCGCGCTTGAAAAAGCGACTGGCGAGCGTCGATGGCAAGCCTTACTTCGTATTCCATGAGGCGTTTGACTACTTCGAAGAGGCTTACGGCCTCAAGCACACCGGCGTATTCAGCGTGGCCGCCGAAGTGCAGCCAGGTGCCCAGCATGTAGCGGCGATGCGCACGCGCTTGCAGGAGGTGGGCAAGACCTGCGTGTTCAGCGAGCCGCCGTTGCGGCCGCGATTGGCCGAGACGCTGGTTGCCGGGTTGCCGGTGAAGTTGGCGGAGCTGGATGCGTTGGGTGGCTATACCCCGGCTACCGCTCAGGGTTATGAGCAGGTCCTGGAGAAGCTAGGTAATGATTTGGCTGGCTGTCTGGAGTCGCTTTAACCATCGCCGCATAACCAATGTGGGAGCGGGCTTGCCCGCGATGGCGGCGTGTCAGTCGACACCGCTATCGCAGGCAAGCCAGCTCCCACATTTTTTTGACCGAGTAGGCCTTTTAGAGCGCGAACGGCAGGTGGACACTGACCTGCTGGCGTTGCGCCAGACGGTGCTCGAACTCAGCGGGGTCGTGAATGAGAACATCCTGGCCGGCAAACGACTCCGCGGCGATCAGTCGTGACAGCCAGAAACGCACGCACGCCACACGCAGCAGGGTCGGCCATAGCTCGGCCTCCTTCGCGGTGAACGGTCGCAGCCCCGCGTAGGCTCCCAGCAGCGCCCGCGCTCGTTGCCCATCAAGCACGCCATCGGCATCCGAACACCAGTCATTCAAGGCAATCGCCACGTCGTAGAGCATCGGCCCCGAGCAGGCGTTGTAGAAGTCGATCATGCCCGTAAGGTGTGTGCCTTCGAACATCGCATTGTCGCGAAACAGATCGGCGTGAACGTTGGCCCGTGGCAGGCCGAGGATGTCAGCTTTGTGGGTTTCGATCTCGCTCAATGTGTCCTGCAGCAGGCGCTGCTGTGCGTCGTTGAGGTGTGAAATCAGCTGCGCGCCCTCACTGAGCATCCAGTCCAGCCCGCGGTCGGTCTTGCGCTCCAGCACTTTTTCGCCCTGAGTCGCCAAGTGCAGGTGGCCGAGCAGGTCGCCGACCTGGGCGCAATGTTGGGCGTTGGCGTCCTTGATGTGCTTGCCGGCCAGGCGCGGTTGCAGCAAGGCGGGTTTGCCCTTGAGTTCGCGCAAAGCGATACCGTCGGTGGTACGCAAGGCGTACGGCACCGGCAGGTTGGCGTCGTGGAGCACGTCGAGCAGTTCGATGAAGAACGGCATTTCTGCCACGGGGCCGCGCTCAACCAGGGTCAGGACAAACTCACCCTGCTCCAGGCTGATAAAGAAATTGGTGTTTTCGCTGCCGGCGGCAATCCCCTGGAAATCAAGCAGGCGGCCGAGCCCATAAGGGGCGAGAAAGGTTTCCAGCTCGGGCCGAGCCAGGGGGGTGAACACAGACATGGTTAAAACTGCCGTTACGGGCGCTGGCTTAGCAGCGCCGGTTAAAATTAAGAAATCATTTCCATTCGAAGATCTTCCATGACGGGATCAGCATATCCGGCTGGTCAGAGCGGATGAAGTTCGCATCGGTTCCGTCCGCGCGCACCAGGAAATACGGTGGAAAGCCTTTTTTTGTGATCTTGACTGCGTACAGGAAGCCGTTCTGGCGGTACTCCTGAATAGTCTTGTCGCCTTCCGTGCGAATGGTAACTTCCGGGTCTGCCGAAGGGGCATCGTCTGCCGCCATGGCAGCCATCGGAGCGAGTGCAATCAAACCGGTCAACAGCAGGCGATTGAATGTACGCATGATAACCTTGTCCCTTTGTTTTCATTGGTCCGGCTATTCTAGCGCCTGACCCGCCGAAAAGGTTGATCCTGCTCATGAGCCAAGCGCCCCTCGTCCTGGTGGACGGTTCTTCTTATCTGTACCGCGCCTTCCACGCGCTGCCACCGCTGACCACCTCCAAAGGCCTGCCGACCGGTGCGGTCAAGGGCGTGTTGAACATGCTCAAAAGCCTGCGCAAGCAGTACCCGGACAGCCCGTTCGCGGTGGTGTTCGACGCCAAGGGTGGGACCTTTCGCGATGAGATGTACGCCGAGTACAAGGCCAACCGCCCGAGTATGCCCGATGACATGCGCCTGCAAATCGAGCCGCTCCATCAAAGCGTGATCGCCCTGGGCTTCCCGTTGCTGTGCGTCGAAGGCGTCGAGGCTGACGACGTGATCGGCACCCTGGCGCGCAGCAGCGCGGCCGCCAGCCGCCCGGTGGTGATTTCGACCGGCGATAAAGACATGGCACAGCTGGTGGACGGGCACATTACCTTGGTCAACACCATGACCGGTAGCTCGATGGACGTTGAGGGCGTAAAGGAGAAATTCGGCGTCGCTCCCGAGCAGATCATCGACTATCTGGCGTTGATGGGCGATTCGTCCGACAACATCCCAGGCGTCCCGGGTATTGGGCCGAAGACCGCCTCGGGCTTGTTGGTGGGAGTGAATGGCGGCCTCAAAGAGCTTTATGAGCAGCTGGATATTGTGCCGACGCTGCCTATCCGCGGGGCCAAAACCCTGCCAGCCAAGCTTGAAGAGCACAAGGAGATGGCATTCCTGTCCTATCAGTTGGCGACGATCAAGATCGATGTGCCACTGGACGTGGGCCTGGATGACCTGCACCTGATCGAGCCGGATCGCGAAAAGCTGCTGGAGCTGTACACGCTGCTTGAGTTCAAGAGCTGGTACGACGAGATCCAGCGCGATGCCAAGCGTGTGGAGCTCAAGTCGGCGAGCGAGGTTGCACCTGCCGCCGAAACGCCGGTCGAGGCCGTTATATCGGTACCGGTAGAGGCGGTTTACACCACCGTCCTGGACCAGGCCACCTTCGACGTGTGGCTGAAAAAACTCAACGATGCGCCGTTGTTTGCCTTTGATACCGAAACCACCGGCATTGACGCTCAACAGGCGCAATTGGTTGGGGTCTCGTTTGCTGTGCAGCCCCATGAAGCCGCCTACATCCCGCTGACCCATTCCTATATCGGCGCGCCGGATCAATTGGATCGGGACACCGTGCTGCTGGCCTTGAAACCGCTGCTGGAAGACCCGACCAAACTCAAGGTTGGCCAGCACGCCAAGTTCGATATGAACATCCTCGCCAACTGCGCCATCGGTGGCGACCCTGCACAGGGCATCACTGTGCGTGGCATCGCCTTCGACACCATGCTCGAATCCTACGTGCTGAACTCCACGGCGACCCGCCATGACATGGACAGCCTGGCGAAGAAGTACCTGGACCACGACACGGTCAGCTTCCAGGACATTGCCGGCAAAGGCGCCAAGCAGCTGACGTTCGACCAGATTGCCCTTGAACAGGCAGGCCCTTACGCAGCCGAAGATGCCGATGTGACCTTGCGCCTGCATCAGGAGCTGCACGCAAAGCTGGCCGCGATCCCGAGCCTGGCCAGTGTGCTGACGGATATCGAGATGCCGTTGGTGCCGGTACTGGCACGTATCGAGCGCCAGGGCGCATTGGTGGACAAGGAGCTGCTGGGCATCCAGAGCATCGAGCTGGGTAACAAGATGGTCGAGCTGGAGCGCCAGGCCTTCGAGATCGCCGGTGAAGAATTCAACCTCGGTTCACCCAAGCAGCTTGGGGCGATTCTCTACGAGAAGCTGGGGATGCCGGTGTTGAAAAAGACCGGCAAGGGGCAGGCTTCCACCGCCGAAGAAGTGCTGGCCAAACTGGCCGAAGATGATTTTCCGTTGCCCAAGGTGCTGATGCAGTACCGCAGCATGAGCAAGCTCAAAAGTACCTACACCGACCGCCTTCCGGAGCAGATCAACCCTCGCACCGGGCGCATTCATACGTCTTACCATCAAGCGGTAGCGGCAACCGGGCGCTTGTCCTCCAGCGACCCGAACCTGCAGAACATCCCGGTGCGCACCGCCGAAGGGCGGCGGATTCGCCAGGCGTTTGTCGCGCCCAAGGGCTACAAGCTGCTGGCGGCGGACTATTCCCAGATCGAGCTGCGGATCATGGCGCACCTGTCCAAGGACGAAGGACTGATGAACGCCTTCCGAAACGATCTGGACGTGCACACCGCCACGGCTGCCGAGGTATTCAAGGTTGAGCTGGCTGAAGTCACGTCCAACCAGCGCCGCAGTGCCAAAGCAATCAACTTCGGCCTGATCTACGGCATGGGTGCCCAGAAGCTTGGCAAGGACATCGGCGTCGATACCAAGACCGCCAAGGCCTACATCGATGTGTACTTCGCCCGCTATCCAGGTGTTCGCGAATACATGGAGCGCACGCGTGCCCAGGCAGCGGACCAAGGCTATGTGGAAACCTTCTTCGGGCGGCGCCTGTACTTGCCGGATATCAACTCCAACAAGCCTCAGGAGCGCGCTGCGGCAGAGCGCACAGCCATTAACGCGCCCATGCAGGGCACGGCGGCGGACATCATCAAGAAAGCCATGGTGCAGGTGGATAACTGGCTGACCGAGTCGGGCCTGGATGCCAAGGTAATCCTGCAAGTGCACGACGAATTGGTGCTGGAGGTACGTGAGGACCTGGTCCCACAAGTCAGCGAGAAGATTCGCGAACATATGAGTGCTGCAGCCCGGCTGGACGTACCGTTGGTGGTGGATGTGGGCGTGGGCGATAACTGGGACCAAGCGCACTGATTGCAGAGCTGCGCCAACACCGAGGTGCTGGCGCAGTGCTTTAGAGCGCAAATCGCCGTCAGTTATTTCCAATAGTTTTTTGGAGCTGCCGGAACTTAACCTGTGAACTGCCACTCAGAGTTACTGAATGGGTGGTGAAGCCCTTCAATGCTCCTATGTTGTGTTAAGTGTTGGCAGATATCTGGACCCCGCCCTAGCGGTCCGGAACTTGGACCCCGAACTTCCCTCCCCATACGAAGTCCGGGGTTTTTTTTGCCCGCAGAAAAGTTACTCGGTAGCTTCTGCGCCTTTGTCCGCCAATTCCATCCAGCCGGCCAGCACCGTGTAAGCCTCTTCCAGGCCCATGCGCTTCGGCGCCGAGAACAGCTGGATAGTGATCGTATCGCCCCAGCCTTTACGGATGTCGGACTGCACTTTGAGCAGCGTGTTCTTGGCTGCGCCGTAGGTGAGCTTGTCGGCCTTGGTCAGCAGGATGTGCATCGGCATGCCGCTGGCGACGGCCCAGTCGAGCATCAGCAGGTCGAAGTCAGTCATCGGATGGCGGATGTCCATCATCAGAATCAGACCCTTCAAACTCTCCCGGCCACCCAGGTAAGCCTCAAGGTGACGCTGCCAGTGCAGCTTCAGCGGGATGGGTACTTTTGCATAACCGTAGCCCGGCAGGTCGACCAGACGCCGATCATCGTCTAGCTTGAAGAAATTGAGCAGTTGCGTGCGACCCGGGGTTTTCGAGGTGCGCGCCAGGCTGGCGTGGGTCAGGGTGTTCAGTGCGCTGGATTTGCCAGCGTTGGAGCGGCCGGCAAAGGCGACTTCAAAGCCCTCGTCATCGGGGCATTGGTCCACTTTGGCGGCGCTGAGCATGAACGTGGACTGTTGGCACAGGCCGAGGATGGGATTCTTGAGTTGCATGAGATTTCCGATGTGGGCGGTGCCGAAAAAGGGTGCGGCAAGCGGTGTCGTTTCCGTTTCAGTAGCGCCAGTATATAATGCCGCAGATTTTGTGTGTGCTTTGTCCCAGCGAAGGATGAAGTTCACGGGAGCGAAAGACCTTTATTGCGCATTAGAACGCAAAACGCTCTCAAACCCTGAAAAGGTCGATGTATGGCCTCAATGGTTGCCGCTTTTGGTGTCCTGAACCCGCTTTACGGCGCTCAGGCTACACAGGATCCACAAGCGCTGTACAACCGAGTTTGCGTGGTTATGCTGATGCAGCGCGTGACCCAGGGTTTCAAGGCAATGCCGCCGCGTGGTTTGTGCATGGACTGCAGTACTGAGGATTACCAGGCCGTCATTGAGTTGGTGGTGAGTAAACCCGGTAGATAACTCTTAAACCCTTAGCCGTAGTTGGATTAGCTGATGAACAAACTGATCGTGAGTCTGCTGTTGACCTTGGGCATCACAGGCGCTGCCGTCGCTGCAGAGGGCCCCGTCAAAGGTGATGCCACTGCCGGTCAAGCGAAAGCCGCCGTATGTGGTGCCTGCCACGGGCCGGATGGCAACAGCCCGGCGCCGAACTTCCCCAAACTGGCCGGCCAGGGTGAACGTTACCTGAGCAAGCAGATGCACGACATCAAGGACGGCAAGCGCACAGTGCTGGAAATGACCGGCATGCTGACCAATCTCAACGATCAGGACCTGGCGGACCTCGCGGCGTATTTTGCCAGCCAGAAAGGCAGTGTGGGAGCTGCTGATCCTAAATTGGTCGCTCGCGGAGAAAAGCTGTTCCGTGGCGGTGACCTGGAAAAAGGCTTGCCTGCCTGCACCGGTTGCCACTCGCCAAATGGCGCTGGCATCGCCGCCGCTGGCTTCCCGCACCTGAGTGGCCAGCATGCTACCTATATCGCCAAACAGCTGACCGATTTCCGTAAGGAAGAGGCCGGACGAGCGAATGATGGCGACGCCGCAATCATGCGCACCATCGCTCGCAAGCTGAGTGACGAAGACATTGCAGCCGTCTCCAGTTACATCCAGGGCCTGCATTAAGTTGCACGCAACGTTAACACTCGATTAATCCCGCGATGCAAGCATAAAAGGGTGGCTCAGGCCGCCCTTTTTTGTGGCCGCTGCCGTTACACTAACGAACTCATGCCCGCGTAGACCTGTCACAACAAAGGTCGCGTGAGGCGACTTTATTTGTCCAGGAGTAAAGCATGCGTAATCTGATCCTCAGCGCCGCTCTCGTCACTGCCAGCCTCTTCGGCATGACCGCGCAAGCAGCCGATGTGCCGCTTGAAGCCGGTAAAACCTACGTTGAATTGGCTAACCCTGTACCGGTGTCGGTACCCGGCAAAATCGAAGTGGTGGAGCTGTTCTGGTATGGCTGCCCGCATTGCTACGCTTTTGAGCCGACCATCAACCCATGGGTTGAAAAGCTGCCCAAGGACGTTAACTTCCGTCGCCTTCCCGCCATGTTTGGTGGCCCATGGGATGCCCACGGCCAACTGTTCCTGACGCTCGAAGCCATGGGCGTGGAACACAAAGTACACAACGCTGTTTTCGAAGCGATCCAGAAGCAGGGCAAGCGCCTGACCAAGCCGGACGAAATGGCTGACTTCGTCGCCACCCAGGGCGTGGACAAGGACAAGTTCATGGCCACTTTCAATTCCTTCGCCATCCAGGGCCAGATCAAGCAGGCCAAGGAGCTCGCGCAGAAGTACGGTGTGCAAGGCGTTCCAACCCTGATCGTCAACGGCAAGTATCGTTTCGACCTGGGCACTGCCGGTGGTCCTGAAGCGGTCCTCAATGTTGCCGACCAACTGATCGCTAAAGAACGCGCAGCCAAGTAAGGGGCCCGCCATGCGCCGTTGGGGTACCGAACGCGTCGTTGGCCTGCACGAGCCGCAGGTCAACGAACACCACCTGCAAGCCACGGGCCTGCCGGCAGACAGCCGCTTGCGCCTGCTCAGCTTCAACATTCAGGTGGGCAACAGTACCGAGAAATACCGGCACTACCTCACCCGTGGCTGGCAGCACGTTCTACCGCACAAGGGGCGTACCGGTAACCTGCAGAAGATCGGCGACCTGCTCAGCGACTTCGACCTGGTCGCCTTGCAGGAGGCTGACGGCGGTAGCCTGCGCTCGGGCTACATCAACCAGGTGGAGCATCTTGCCCAGCTCGGCGCGTTTCCGTACTGGTATCAGCAGCTCAACCGCAACCTGGGGCGCCTGGCACAGCACAGTAATGGTGTGCTCAGCCGCTTGAAGCCGACCGCCATCGAGGATCACCCGCTGCCGGGTCCGAAAGGCCGCGGTGCGATCCTCGTGCGTTTCGGTGAAGGTCCTGAAGCCTTGGTGGTGGTGATGATGCACCTGGCACTCGGCGGACGTACCCGCAACCTGCAGCTTGCCTATGTGCGTGACCTGATTGGTAACTACAAGCACCAGGTGTTGATGGGGGACATGAACACCCATGCCAACGACCTGTTGCAGAATTCCCCGCTGCGCGACCTGGGCCTGTTGGCCCCGCAAGTCGAAGCCACATTTCCCAGCTGGCGCCCGCAGCGCTGCCTTGACCACATCCTGCTCAGCCCGAGCCTTACACTGGAAAGTGTGCGAGTGCTGGCGCAGCCCATTTCCGATCACCTGCCCGTCGCGGTAGAGATTCGTCTGCCGGGTTCGCTTACCGCTGATGCATTACCCGCGTTGAGCCCAGGCCCTCGCGGACCTCTTGCATGAGCGACGACGCCCAGCGCTGGAAAGAGAAATACCTCAAGAGCATCGAGCAACAAGACAAGCTCGAACGCCGCTGGGCCGCCCGCCTCGACCTGCTGCGCCGCGGCCTGGTGCGCAGCACGCTGGCGGCTGAAGGGACTGACCGCGCTGTTGATCAATGCATGAAAGAAATGCGTGATGTAGTGCGCACGGACGACATGGACGCAGCCCTCGCAGCGCTGTTGCCGCGCCTGGAAAAGGCTGTGCTGGATTCCGAGCAGCGCCGCGAAACCCGGGTTGACCAGATCAGCACCGCACTCACGGCCCTGGTTGCCCAGCTGCAAAAGCTTGCGTTGCCCCGCGAGGTGGCCCGCCCGCTGAAGGCCTTTGCCAAACAGCTCGATAGCCGCGTCGGCCAGGCGCGGGAGATACCGCTGTTGCTCAGTGAGCTAAGCAGCCTGCAAGGGCAGGCGCTGAATAATCTGGAGCCTGAAAGCGAAGCCTCACGCGCGGGTCCTGGGCTGCTGCAGCGCCTGTTTGGCAGTAAGGAGGCATCGAGTGACGCGCCACAGGTTGACGCTGCGCCACTGCCCGCCGTGCAGTTGGCGTCGTCAAAGCCCGCTGCGCCGCCACCTTCGCCCGAGCCGCAGGAGCCCGTACAGTCCGAAGAGTTGACCCAGGCCTTGCGTGCCTTTGCACCGCAACCACAAACGCCGCTCGCTCCCGCATCGGAACTGGTAGCGCCGGCCCCGGTGGAAGCGGCTCGCGACACCTTCGCATTCGAGGCACCGCCTTCTGCAGCCCCGATTGCTTCACCTGTGCAGGCCCCTGAGCCGCCGATAGAAGAGCCGGCCCCTGAAAGCGCGCTCGCCGCCTTTATTGAAGCGCCGCAGGTTGAAGTCGACGCGCCGGATCAAACCAGCATAGGTAGCCTGTCTCTCCCCCCTGTGCTGGAAGTTCCCGAGCCCGACGAACTGCAGTCCGATGGGATATACGCCCTGCCCGACTCGCCTGAGCCGTCCTACAGCTCGGTGGCCAAGCACATTGAAGATACGTTACTGGGCCTGTTGGAAGATCTGTCCCTGCCTGAACGTCACCGGCCCCAGGCCGAAGCCATGCGCGAGCGGCTTGCCCACGGCTTGAATTGGTACGAGCTGATCCCGATCCTGGATGACCTGGCGGTGCTGATGCTGGCGATCACCTACAGTGGCCAGCATGAGTTCGAGGCTTATCTCAAGCAACTCAACGAGCGCCTTGAGGCATTTCAGGGCCACCTGCAGGTGGCCAGCGAGGGCCATGCCGATAGCAGCCTGGCCGCGCGGGAGCTGGATACGCAGATTCGTGAACAGGTCGACGGGTTGCAAAGCAGCGTGCAGGAAGCCGCCGATCTGAGCAGCCTCAAGCAGGTACTCGAAAGCCATCTCGAAGGCTTGCTCGGGACCATGGACGAGCATCAGCAGCAGCGTGACCAACGTGAGCAGGAAGTGGCGGCGCGCCTAAAAACCCTGGCTGAGCGGGTGGCCAACATGGAGCAGGAAGCCCAGGGCTACCGTGAGCACCTGGAAGTACAGCGCCAGAAGGCCTTGCTCGATCCGCTGACCGGTCTGCCCAACCGGGCAGCGTGGAGCGAACGCCTTGATCACGAGGTCAACGCCTGGCATCAACGCGGCAACAGCCTGTCGCTGGCGATGCTCGACCTGGATCATTTCAAGCGCATCAATGATGGCTACGGTCATCTGGCGGGCGACAAGGTGCTCAAGATCATCGCCAACGTGCTGAGCAAGCGCCTGCGGCCCACCGACTTCATCGCGCGTTTCGGCGGTGAGGAGTTTGTGCTGCTGATGCCCGACTCAGCCTTGGCGGATGCCTTGGCTGTCGCTCAAGTATTGCGCGCGGCCATCGAGGCATGCCCGTTCCACTTCAAGGGCGAGCCGGTGACGATCACGGTGTCCATGGGCGTAGCGCAGTTTCAACCTGGCGAGCGCAGCGACTTGGCCCTCAAGCGAGCCGATGAAGCGCTTTACAGGGCCAAGGCAGCGGGACGCAATCAAGTGCAGGTGGCATAAAAGATGTTCCATTTTGTAATTTGACCGCCGGGCTAATTACGTTACGTTACACTGTTGCATTATCGTCTCTCAGTGTACTGCTCCTGCCATGAAATCCTTGTCTATTGCTTTTGTGTTTCTCCTGCTCGCCGGTTGCGCCAGCGGCCCGCGGCTGAATACCAGCCACCCTTCGGTGAACCACGACAACCGCGTGCAGTTTGTTGTCGTGCATTACACCTCTACCAACCTTGAGCGCTCGCTGGCATTGCTGACCCATGGCCAGGTGAGCAGCCATTACCTGATCGGCGACGACGCCTCAGGCACCATCTACAAGCTGGTGGATGAAAGCCAGCGTGCCTGGCACGCGGGGGAAAGCGAGTGGATGGGGCGCACCTGGCTCAATTCCAGCTCCATCGGCATCGAGATCGTCAACCCTGGGTTCCGTGATACGCCGACAGGGCGTGTGTGGTACCCGTATTCCGAAGCGCAGGTGCAGTCGCTGATCGTGCTGCTCAAGGACATCAGCAAGCGTAACGGTATCGACCCCAAGAACATCATCGGGCATAGCGACATTGCCCCACTGCGCAAGCTGGACCCGGGGCCGCTGTTCCCCTGGAAGCGCTTGGCCGCAGAAGGCTTGGCCGTCTGGCCGGATGCACAGGCCGTGGCCCGATTCCAGGTGCAGTACGGCGCTCAGCTGCCGAGCATCACCTGGTTCCAGGAAGAGCTCGCTCGCCTGGGCTATCAGACGCCGCAGACCGGGGAGCTGGACGTGGCCACGCGGCACGTGATCGCCGCCTTCCAGATGCGCTTCCGCCCTTCATTGTTTGATGGCACTCCGGACGCTGAAAGTGCTGCGATCCTGCGGGCCTTGAACCAGCGCTGATTGTGTATAGGTAGGAGCGAGCAAGCTCGCTCCTACAACGGTAATGCCATATAGAACTGCGTACCCTGCCCTGGTCGTGAATACACGCCCATGCGGCCGCCGTGCAACTGCACGATCTCCTTGCACAGGGCCAGCCCCAGGCCCGCGCCGCCTTTCTTGCGACCCACCTGCACAAAGGGTTCGAAGATTCGCCCTTGCTGGCCATAGGCGATACCTTCGCCGTTGTCTTCAACACTGATAATCACCCGTTCGCCATGACGCCGTGCCTGCAGGCGAATCTGCCCGCCTTCGGCGGTGTGGCGCAACGCGTTGCCGAGCAAATTGTCGAGCACGCGCTCCAGTTGCACCTGGTCGGCATACAGTCGCGGCAACTCCGGCTGGGCTTCCACCAGCAACTCAATGTGCTGCGCATTGGCGGGTTCGGGAAATCGCGCCCGTGCGTGTTCCAGCAGGTCGGTCACATCGCAGGCCCCCAGGGTGAGTTTTTGTAGGCCGTTCTGGTAGCGCGAGAAGTTGAGCAAGTCGTTGATCAACTGCATCAGGCGTTGCATTTCTTCGTTGACCGTATCCAGCAGGTCCGCTTCACGGGAGTCTGCCGGGAACTTCGCTCGCTCGCGAAACAGGCCGAAGGCCATATGCATGCCGGTCACCGGCGTGCGCAGCTCATGAGAGGCGCGCAACACGAACTCGCTACGCACTCGTTCGAAGGCGCGCTGTTCGGTAACGTCATGCAGCACCATCACAGCCCCCAGAATATGACCCTGTGTATGGCTCACAGGGGTCAGGCTGTAGGTCAGCAGGCGCAGTTCGCCCTCGACCTCTACTTCCAGATCATCCGGCGCCCGCTCCAGGTTGCCGCCGCGCAGCACCAGTTGCAGTTGTTCATCCATCTCTGCACGACCCAGGGCTTCGCCCAGGCCCTGACCTAGGCGCTCTTCGTCCCAGCCCAGTTGGCGTTGTGCAACCGGGTTGAGGTGCTCCAGGCAGCCCTGCCGATCAATCATCAGCAGGCCGTCATCAATACTGTCGAGCACGGCTTGCAGGCGCTGTTGGCCGGCCAGCAGTTCATCGACATTGGTGGCCTGATGCTGGCGCAATGCTTCGGCCATGATGCCGAAACGGCGGGTCAGCTGATTCATTTCCGCTGCTGAGGAGATAGGCAGCGTCACTTCAAAATCGCCCTGTCCGATCTTGTCGGCGGCTTTGGCCAGTGCCTCGATCGGTCCGCCAAAACGCCGCGCGATGCCATGGGCCGTGACAAAGCCAATGATCAACACTGCGAGGCCCACCAACCCGAGCAGCCCTGCAATCAATAACGCGCGCTCACGGGACTTGTGCTCGCTGGCGCTGATGTTCTCCAGTGCCTGCTTGTGATCGGCAATCAGTCCGTTGCGCAGTATGTTGAAGGTTTCAGTGATTTTTTCCTTGCTGCCCGGCGGCGGTGTTTCCTGCTGGGATTGGTCGAACGCTTCGAGCAGGTTCTGGTAGTCGGAGCGGGCCTGGCCAAAGCCATGGCTTTTACCGATCGACTGCTCATGGGCAACGCCTTGGTCCAGCAGGTCGAAATAATGCTGCTTGGAGGCCCTCAGGGCCTCAGGGTCGGGTCGTTTCTCCAGCATCATGATCAGCTGGTCGCCCAGGCTCTGACGCAACTTGAGCCCCAGGTCCAGCGTGATGAAGTTACTGCGAATCAGCGATTCCTGGGTCTTGGCCATTTGCATGACGCTGACCAGGCCCAGGATCAATCCCAGCAAGGCCACGGTGATCAGCGCTGAAATGCTCAGAAATAACCGAGTGCGCAGTTTCATCGCGAGCTTCATAAGGTCCTGCTCACAGGTTGTACTGTTTGCGTTTGCGGTACAGGGTCGACGCGTCGATGCCGAGGGTGCGGGCTGCTTGATCCAGCGTGTCACTGGTGGCGAGCACGGCGCCGATATGGGCTTTTTCCAGCTCGTCCAGGCTCAACGCCGCGCCGATACGGGGCGCGTTGTTGGTCGGTTGCTCAGCCATCCCCAAATGGCTGATCTCTACCTTCTCCTGAGGGCAGATGATGCTGGCGCGCTCCACTACGTTACGCAGCTCGCGAATGTTGCCGGGCCAGCGATAGTTGAGCAGCGCTTCACGGGCCTGATCACTGAATCCGCGCGCGGGGCGGGCGTATTCCTTGACGAAGCGTGCCAGGAAGCGGTCAGCCAGGGTAAGGATGTCTTCACTGCGTTCGCGCAGCGGCGGCAGGTGCAGGGTGATGACATTGAGGCGGTACAGCAAGTCTTCCCGGAAGCGGCCGTCGCGCACCATGTCTTCCAGGTTCAGGTTGGTGGCGGCGAGGATGCGCACGTCGGCGCGGCGGGTGACTGGGTCGCCCACACGCTCATATTCCTTATCCTGAATGAAGCGCAGCAGCTTTGGTTGCAACGTGAGGGGAAAATCGCCGATCTCGTCGAGAAACAACGTGCCGCCGTCAGCCTGGTTAACGCGTCCCAAGGTGCTTTCACTGGCGCCGGTGAACGCGCCGCGACTATGGCCGAACAGTTCGCTCTCCATCAGCTCGGCGGTCAGTGACGGGCAGTTGATGGTCACGCAAGACTTCTTGGAGCGTTTGCTCCAGCCGTGAATGGCACGGGCCAGCTCACCTTTACCGGTGCCGGACTCGCCGAGGATCAAGATGTTTGCATCGGTCCCGGCCACTTGGCGCGCAGTTTCCAGTACCACCATCATCGACGGGCTGTGAGAGTCGAGGCCATCCTTGGGCTGGCGCACTGCGCCTTCCAGGGCCTCCAGTCGCGCAGAGAGCTGGCGTACTTCCAGTTGCTTGGCGGTGGCCAGGCGTAATTGGTCCGGACTGCAAGGTTTGACCAGGTAGTCGGCGGCACCGGCCTGGATTGCGTCCACGGCGGTATCCACGGCGGAGTGGGCCGTGACGATCACCACACGCATCCACGGAGCCTGGATACGCATCTGCGCGAGTACATCCAGGCCGTTGTCCTCGCCCAGGCGCAAGTCCAGAAAGCACAGGTCAAACACCTGGCGCTGCATCAGGGCATCGGCCTGGGCGGCGCTGTTGGCGGTGGCAACGGTGTAGCCCTCGTCTTCCAGGCAATAACGGAACGTGCGGAGGATTGCGGATTCGTCATCCACTAAAAGAATGCGGCCTTGAAGCTCCTTGGCTGAATCCATCTGTCCCGCGCTCCTTAACTATTAAATAAGATGGTGTTTAGTCCCGGAATAATCGGGCAAGTTGCATGGTTTATTCTGATTCATAAAAGGCATCTTCGTGTAGGTATCTACACGCCTTCCTACAAAGCGCCGGCTGATAGCCTTTTTGTGCGTTATCGCGACTTCGGCAACTGAGCGTGCGCTTTCGATCCCCTGACCCGACCACTGGCCATCGTGCATTTCGCACGGCATCTAAAGAGGCATCGTGCAGGATGCTGGGTGCAACATCCTTGAATTTCACATAACCTATTGATTTTATTGTGTTTTATTTTGCAATAAAGCTGGCACGCAGTCTGCAATATCCCTCCCAAGAGTGTCATGAACGAATAATCAGAATGCGGGAGAACAGCAGCATGACTCGCCAAAGCCTCAGCCAATTGCGTGTATCGCCGCTGCGTATGCAGCAGGGCCTGTTTGCCAGCCTGGCCTTGATGGTCACGTTGATTGCCGGCCAGCAGATGCAGCACTGGCAGCAGAGTGAGCAGCCAGCCCCGCAATTTGAGCGTCCGGTGATGACCCAGACCCATTTCCGTTCCATTGGCAGCGCCAGCGCTAATGTAACTGCCCCGCAATTGAGCTTGGTCGATCAGGATTCCACTCTGGACGAACTGCATGCTCAAGAGCGCTGGGTGTTCTAGGCAAGAACAAGTCGCTTGTGTTGAGCGACTGCACGGCACTACCGCTGTTACCCCTATAGAAGCATAAGGAGAATCACCATGTTGAGTTGGGCAATCACATTTCTGATCATCGCCATTGTCGCTGCAGTCCTGGGCTTCGGTGGTATCGCTGGCACCGCCACCGGCATCGCCAAGATCCTGTTTGTCGTCTTCCTGGTGATGTTCATTGCTTCGTTCTTCTTTGGTCGTAAAGGCCGAGGTTGAATATGACCACTCTGCCTTTTAAAGCCATTGCTGCCGCCCTGCTCTTGGGCGGCAGCAGCCTGGCGATGGCCGCCAATGACGGGCAATCCCGGGCGAACGAATTGCTCAATTCGGATCCGCAATACCGTGAAACCTGGCAAGGCGTGGTGAAGAAAGAAGAGCGTCTGCCGGAATGGGTGATGAACCTGTCCGGCACCGCTGAGCAAATGAACGCTGTCGAGGAAGATGGCGACAAGTACTTGGTCGGGCCGCTGTGTGAAACCGCGGATACCTGCCGGAGCAAGCGTTTGATCGTGGCCTTCAGCTTCGATAAAGAAGATGCCTATGCCATGTTGGTGGAAGTCCCAGCCGGTTTGCCGGCCGACAAGTCTCCGACGCGGCACGCCGATTACCGTTTTATCGGTAAACCGGACGAAGGTATGCAAAAGCTGCTGATGGAGCAGTTAAAGAAAGATCCGAATTGGTACTAGGTTCCGTCTGAGACGGAGCCAGCGTCCATAGAAAGAAGCCCCTGCGCTTCTTTCTGTTTGCATCACTCGCCAAGGGTGGTGCATGACCAGGGGGCCGGGTTGCTCTGATCGATCAAGATCGGCGTGACCTACGGGCACAGGGAGTGCCTGCGAAAGGGCCGGGTCAGGCCAAAAGCTGCGACGCAAGTTCACAAGTCCTCAAGCTTGCTGAACTTGCGGCGGGCTTATGACTCTCATGCCCGCGCTTGGCTCTCGCTTCATGGCTCTCGCTTTATGCCTCTCATAGTCGCAATTTTGCTTTTTGCCTCTCGCCAACCATTACCGGGTATGTCGACGCGACCATCTATCGAGAAATTTTCAGACGCGCCATAGGACATTTCCGGTGCTAGGTGATGGATTTCTCACGCATTTCTGCCAAACGTTGCAAGTCGTTCAGTATCACTGAGCGAGCCTGATTTGGCCGCCTCACGGCATATTCACCCGCCTGAATGGCGTATTCGAACTGACCGTTTGGACAATTATTTTCAAAAAAAGCCATGCCGATTCGGCATAGGGTAGGCGTTTACGGCATTAGACGTCGCTCCCTTGCATGGGAATAGTTGCGCCTTTTTTCGCCTACCAGTAAGCCATTTCGGCCACGCTGCGGTGACCTTCCATGGAGGCTGATGCACACACTTTTTCGCTTTCGAGCGTTGCAGCTGGCGCATTTGCCATAAGTCCACTTGAAGTAAGGGTAATGACATGAAGAAGGCAAAGCTAAGCCTCGCCTGGCAGATCCTCATCGGTTTGGTACTGGGGATCGCAATCGGTGCAGTGCTCAACCATTTCAGTGCTGAAAAGGCCTGGTGGATCAGCAATGTATTGCAGCCGGCAGGCGATATCTTTATCCGCCTGATCAAGATGATCGTGATCCCGATTGTGATTTCCTCGCTGATCGTCGGCATTGCCGGTGTGGGCGACGCGAAAAAGCTCGGTCGCATCGGCGTCAAAACCATCCTTTACTTCGAAGTGGTCACTACCATCGCCATCGTGGTTGGCCTGCTGCTGGCCAACCTGTTCCACCCGGGCGCCGGCATCGACATGAGTACCCTGGGTACCGTCGACATCTCCAAGTACCAGGCGACCGCCGCCGAGGTGCAGCATGAACATGCGTTCATCGAAACCATCCTCAACCTGATCCCATCGAACATCTTCGCGGCGGTTGCCCGTGGTGAAATGCTGCCGATCATCTTCTTCTCGGTGCTGTTCGGCCTGGGCTTGTCGAGCCTCAAGCCTGAGCTGCGCGAGCCGCTGGTGACGATGTTCCAGGGCGTGTCCGAGAGCATGTTCAAAGTCACTCACATGATCATGAAGTACGCCCCTATCGGCGTGTTTGCCCTGATCGCGGTGACCGTCGCCAACTTCGGCTTTGCCTCCTTGCTGCCGCTGGCCAAGCTGGTGATCCTGGTTTACGTCGCCATCCTGTTCTTCGCCTTCGCGGTACTGGGCCTGATCGCCCGTCTGTTTGGCTTCTCGATCCTGAAAGTGATGCGCATCTTCAAGGATGAGTTGGTACTGGCTTACTCCACCGCCAGTTCCGAAACTGTGCTGCCCCGGGTGATCGAGAAGATGGAAGCCTACGGCGCGCCGAAGGCGATCTGCAGCTTCGTGGTGCCGACCGGTTATTCGTTCAACCTCGACGGTTCGACCCTGTACCAGAGCATCGCGGCAATCTTTATTGCCCAGCTGTATGGCATTGACCTGTCGATCGGCCAGCAACTGATGCTGGTTCTGACCCTGATGGTTACCTCCAAAGGTATCGCCGGCGTGCCGGGTGTGTCCTTTGTAGTGTTGCTGGCTACCCTGGGCAGCGTGGGCATCCCGCTGGAAGGCTTGGCGTTTATCGCCGGTGTCGACCGTGTGATGGACATGGCGCGTACCGCACTGAACGTGATCGGCAATGCCTTGGCCGTATTGGTCATCTCCCGTTGGGAAGGCATGTACGATGACGCCAAGGGCGAGCGCTACTGGAACTCCCTGCCGCACTGGCGCAGCAAGGAAGCGTTGCCAGCCGGCGAGACTACTCGCGGCTGATAGCACGATTGCGCTGACACGAACCCCGGATAATTCCGGGGTTTGTCGTTTCTGTCAGCCCCGCTATCATTCGCCCCATCTTTCGGGGGATTCAACTGATGCTAAATGGCCTGTGGCTTGGCTTCTTTGTCGTGGCAATGGTGTCAGCACTGGCGCAATGGCTGGTGGGCGGTAACGCCGGGATTTTTGCGGCGATGGTCGAAAGCATTTTCGCCATGGCCAAATTGTCGGTGGAAGTCATGGTGCTGCTGTTCGGCACCCTGACCTTGTGGCTGGGCTTTTTGCGCATCGCTGAAAAAGCCGGGATCGTCGATTGGCTGGCCAAGGCGCTCGGCCCGTTGTTTCGAAGGCTGATGCCGGAAGTGCCTGCCGGTCACCCTGCCATCGGCCTGATCACCCTCAACTTCGCCGCCAACGGTTTGGGCCTGGACAACGCCGCCACGCCCATCGGCCTGAAAGCCATGAAGGCCTTGCAGGAACTCAACCCCATCCCCAACACGGCGAGCAACGCGCAGATCCTGTTCCTGGTGCTCAATGCGTCCTCGCTGACCCTGTTGCCGGTGACCATCTTCATGTACCGCGCCCAGCAAGGCGCCGCCGATCCGACGCTGGTGTTCCTGCCGATCCTGCTGGCCACCAGCGCATCGACCCTGGTGGGCCTGCTGTCGGTGGCGGTGATGCAACGCCTGCGGTTGTGGGACCCGGTGGTGCTGGCTTATCTGATTCCTGGCGCGTTGGTGCTGGGCGGCTTCATGGCGCTGCTGGCGACACTCTCGGCCACGGCGCTGGCCGGTTTATCCTCGATCCTGGGCAACCTCACGTTGTTTGGCCTGATCATGCTGTTTCTGGTGATCGGCGCGTTGCGCAAGGTCAAGGTGTACGAGGCCTTCGTCGAAGGGGCCAAGGAAGGCTTCGACGTGGCCAAGAACCTGTTGCCCTACCTGGTGGCGATGCTGTGTGCGGTGGGCGTGTTGCGGGCCTCGGGCGCGTTGGACTTCGGCCTGGAAGGGATTCGCCATGTGGTGGCCTGGACGGGCATGGATACACGGTTTGTCGATGCGCTACCGACTGCGATGGTCAAGCCTTTCTCCGGCAGTGCGGCACGGGCGATGCTGATCGAGACCATGCAGACCCAGGGTGTGGACAGCTTCCCGGCCTTGGTGGCGGCGACAATACAGGGCAGTACTGAGACCACCTTCTATGTGTTGGCGGTGTACTTTGGTTCGGTGGGCATCCAGCGCGCACGACATGCGGTGGGCTGTGCGTTGCTGGCGGAGTTTGCCGGTGTCGTGGCGGCTATTGCGGTGTGCTACTGGTTCTTCGGTTAAGCCTTAGATTGCTATCGGGGGCAAGCCCCCTCCCACATTTTGAATGCATTCGCAGATCAAGTGTGGGAGGGGGCTTGCCCCCGATGAGGCTGTCAGCGTTTAGAGGAAGCCTTGCCTTGCTGCACCACCCAATCCACCACCTGCTTGTTCAACTGATCCCCCACCTTTCCAAAGGCTGCCACCACCGCCGGCACCTTGGTATCACCCACCGGCTGCCTTACCTCAAACCGCCGGCTGGCAATAATCCGCTGATCGCTGCCGCGCACCAAACGCGCATCCAGGCGAATCACCACCTCCACCGCGTCACCCCGGTATTCACTTTGAAACGCCTGCAACTGCCCGCCCAACTCATAGTCGGCTTGCAGGTTGGTCTCGTCGGTACTCAGCAGCGTTACCCGTCCATCGCGTTGGAAGCCGTCCAGCAGGCGGTTGCGTAAGAGTACCGGCGCCGGGTCGCTCCAGCGTGAGTTCGCATAGCTGCTGATCAGGTTGCCGTCAGGCACCACGGCAATGCGTGGACTGTCGAGAAACTCGCTGGTCTGGGGTTTGGCTACGCGCAGCGACCAACTCACCGGCGTGCCTTGGGTGGTTGGTTGGGTGGACACCAGGCGGTACACGTCTGACGGGTCAGGCTTGGGCAGAATCGAGCAGGCGCTGAGCAGTGCCAGGGCCACAGGGGCGATCATCAGGTAAGCACGCTTCATGGCGTGAACTCCTTGTTCTTGTCACTGCCCAGCAGGTAACCGCTGGGGTTGGCTTCCAGGCGACGGGAGATGGCGCGCAGCGAACCGAGGGTTTCACGCAGCTCACGCACCGCTGGCGCCAGTTCGTTGAGGCCCTGCATACCGCTGTTCACCGAGTCCTGGTTGTTGGTCAGCAAGCTGTTGATGGTGGCGGTGCTTTGCTCCAGGGATTTCATCGCCTGCTCGGCGCTGCCGAAGGCTTGCTTGCCTTGCTCGTTGAGCAGGCCATTGGCGCTGCGCATCAACACGGTGGTTTGTTCCAGCGCGGCACCCGCCTGTTTGCTCACCTGCATCAATTGCTGCATTACCACCTTGATGTCGCCGCGTTGCTCGGCGATGGCACCGGTGGTTTGTTGCAGGTTATCCAGGGTGTTGCTCAAGCGTTCGACGTTTTCCCGGGAGAACATGTGGTTGGCGTTGTGCAGCAGCAGGTTGACGCTGGTCATCAGGTCGTTGCTGTTATTGAGCAGGCGCGCGATGGGCGATGGCGAGGCGATGATTTCCGGCAGGTTGCCGTTCTTGCCCTTGAGTTCCGGGCTCTGCGGGGTGCCGCCGCTGAGCTGGATGATCGAGGTGCCGGTGATGCCGGTCAGCGCCAGCTTGGCCTGGGTGTCTTCCTTGATCGGCGTCTGCCCGGCCAGGCGGATGCGGGCGAGGACGCGACGCGGGTCTTTGGGGTCCAGGCGCAGGCTGGTGACGTCGCCTACCTTGATCCCGCTGTACTGCACCGCACTGCCTTGGGACAGGCCGCTGACCGCTTCGTTGAAGATCACTTCGTAATCCTGGAAGGCGCTGTCGACGCTGGATTTGGCCAGCCATAGGCCGAAGAGCATAGCGCCGACCACCACAATTACGCTGAACAGTCCGATCATCACATGATGGGCTCGGGTTTCCATGTCATACCTCGTTGAGCGATTGAGCGGCATCCAATGCCGCGCGGCCCCGGGGGCCGTGGAAATATTCGTGAATCCAGGCGTCGTCCGTTTCCGAGACGACATCGATGGCGTCGGCCACCAGCACTTTCTTCTGCGCCAGCACCGCCACGCGGTCGGTGATGGTGTACAGCGTGTCGAGGTCGTGGGTGACCAGGAACACGCTCAAGCCCAACGCATCGCGCAGGGTCAGGATCAGTTGGTCGAACTGCGCTGCGCCAATCGGATCGAGGCCAGCGGTGGGTTCATCGAGAAACAGGATGTCCGGGTCCAGTGCCAGCGCACGGGCCAGGGCCGCGCGCTTGATCATGCCGCCGGACAACGAAGCCGGGTATTTGTCGGCGGCCGACAGGGGTAGCCCGGCCAGGGCCAGCTTGACTGCCGCCAAGTGCTCGGCGTCGGCGCGGCTGAGGCCGGCATGTTCGATCAATGGCAGGGCAACGTTCTCGGTAACGGTCAGCGAGGAAAACAGCGCGCCCTTCTGGAACAGCACGCCAAAGCGCCGCTCCACCAGCGAGCGTTCGTGCTCAGGCAGGCTGGGCAGATTCTTGCCGAACACCCGCACCTCACCTTCGCTGGGCCGACGCAGGCCGACGATGCTGCGCAGCAGCACCGACTTGCCGCTGCCGGAGCCGCCGACCACTGCCAGAATCTCGCCTTTGTATAAATCCAGGTCGAGGTTTTCATGCACGCTCTGGCTACCAAAGCGGTTGCACAAGCCGCGCACTTCAATCACCGCCTCAGTGGGCGCACGGTGTAGACGACTCACCAGCCCATCTCCATGAAGAACATCGCGGCGACCGCATCCAGCACGATCACCACAAAAATCGATTGCACCACGCTGGAGGTGGTGTGCGCGCCGACTGATTCGGCGCTGCCGCTGACCTTGAAGCCTTCCAGGCAACCAATGGCCGCAATCAGGAAAGCGAAGATCGGCGCCTTCACCATGCCTACCAGAAAGTGCTGCACGCCAATGTCCGATTGCAACAGCGAGAGGAACATCGCCGGTGAAATATCCAGGGCCACCGCACACACCACGCCGCCGCCGACAATCCCCGAGAGCATCGCCAGGAAAGTCAGCATCGGCAGCGCCACCAGCAGCGCCAGAACCCGCGGCAATACCAGCAGCTCCATCGGGTCCAGGCCCAGGGTGCGGATGGCGTCGATTTCTTCGTTGGCCTTCATTGAGCCGATTTGCGCGGTGAACGCACTGGCGGTACGGCCGGCGATCAGGATCGCGGTGAGCAATACGCCGAATTCGCGCAGGAAAGAGAACGCCACCAGGTCCACGGTAAAAATCGTTGCGCCAAAACTCTTGAGCACGGTGGCGCCAAGAAACGCCACCACCGCGCCCACCAGAAAGGTCAGGAGGGCCACGATAGGTGCGGCATCGAGACCGGTCTGTTCGATATGGGCGACCATCGGCGTAAGGCGCCAGCGCTTGGGTCGAAACATCCCGCGGACGAAGGTCTCAAGGATCAGGCCAATAAAACCCAGGAGTTTCTTGGCGTCTTGCCAGACGGTGTCCACCGCGCGGCCGATACGGGCCAGCACCTGGATGCCAGCGCTTTCTTCCGGCTCTTTGAGCGGGACGCAAAAATCATTGAGGGAGCGGTAGACCGTCTTGAGCAGCGCCCGGTCGGCGGCCGACAGGCTGCAATCGGTCTGCTCGGCGCAGTGCTGGATGCGGTCGGGGCCCAGCAGCTCGACCAGCAGTGACGCGCCGGCGGTATCCAGCGCACCGAGGCCGTTAAGATCGATGCGGGCGCCGGTGTCGTATTGGCCGTCGAGTGTGTCCGACAGCTTTTTCAGGTTGGCGTAGTGGGCAAGCGTCCAGTCGCCGGTAATCCGCAGCGAGGGCGGGTTGCTGGACGTATCAAGATGGGCTGCGCCGGCGGTCGTGCGAGTGGTCATAAGCTCCGAGCTTGTTTGGCTATCCACAATGGCTACGTAATAGCACGATCTGACCTACTTTGGGTTGTCCGCTTGTGCTGTGTCGATCACCTTGAAGCGCAAGACGCCGATCACCTGGCCGTCCTCGGTGAGGACCTGCACTTGCCAGCGCCCCGCTGCGTCGCCCGGGAAATTCTGCTTGTGCGTCCAGGCGCGATAGCCCTCCTTGCGCCCACCATGGATATCCAGGGCAATGCGGTCGACTTCCTTGCCGTTGAATTTCCACACATGGTAGATCCGCTCATCCAGCCCGCGTGGGGCGTTGATCGCGGTGTAGGCGTAGAGGCCACCGCTGCGCAACTGGTCGGCGGTGACCTCCTTGAGGTCATCGCCCGGGGTGCGATCCTGCAGTTGGGTGCTGATGGCGACTTCGGTCATCCACAGGGTGGCCGGCGGCACCCAACTGCGCAGGAACCAGCCGGCGCAACCGATCGCAGCCGTGACCCCCAGCAGCATCGCCCAGCCTTTGAGGCTGCGCAGCGGCAGGCTGACCGCCAGGCTCGGGATCGACAGCGCCATGGCCACGCCCAGCGCCAGCTTGTAACTCTGGGCAGTGGTCAGGTGCATGATAATCGGCAGCGCGGTGAGCAATGCGGCAAACAAGGTCAGGGTGTGCAGGGCCAGGAACAGCGAGCGCTTGGGCGCCAGCCACTTGTAGTACAGCGGGTCGATGATCGACACCAGTGCCGCCGCGCCGAGCAGGCCGGTGAACAGCGATTGGCCGCTGTTCCAGGCGGTGGTGACGAAAAAGAACGGCAGCACAAAGAACAGGCTTTCCTGGTGGATCATCTGCGTGGCATAGCGCAGCAGCGGTTCCGGGATCTCGCGCTTGAAGAGCTTGGCAAACAGTTGGGTGAAGCTGTTTTCCAGCATCAGCCACAACCAACTGACCAGCATGATGACGGCGATCCAGCTGGCCATGCCTTGCTGGCGGTCCACCAGGATGAAGCTGCCCACACCCGAGATAAAACCGCCGAGTGCAATTACCCCTGGGTAGCGCTTGATCAGTTCGAGGATGCGCTGGATTAGATGGGTCAGGTTTGGCATTCGGCGGTTCGCAGTCTTTGTAGGAAAAAATCCCAGACAGAATAACGTCTTAGCGCTGGGCTCGGTGCTTCATTCCATGATCCGTTGGCGATAACGCCGAACGCCAATCAACACTATGGCGATGAGCCCAAGAACGCCCGCACCTATCCAGGTCAGGGCGTCATAGCTCAACAACGGCTTTTCGATGCGCCAGTAGCCCGGTTGCTTGAAGACCTCGCGCATCGCCTGGTTGGTTTGCGAAAGGCTCACTGCCTTGATGCGCTTGACCGGGTCGCTGAAGCGGCCGTCAGCGTAGTCGCCGGCGGCACTCCAGTAATAATCGGCCAACGCACTGTTGCCCTGTACCGCCCAGGCTTGGCGGGCAATGGCAGCCTGCTGCAGGCGAGTGAAAACCTTCGGGTCGAGGCCGTCCTTGAGCAGTTGTGCCTTGAGGTCTTGCAAGACTTGCTCGGCTTCAGGGAGATTTTCCCGTTCGAGGTCGGCGTTCAGGCTCAGGAAGCCTACGCCGCCGAGCACTTCGCGTTCGCTCCACGGACCGTAGGACAAACCGTGCTTCAGACGCAGTTGTCGATACAGCGCCCAATCGAGATAATCCTTGAGCAGGTCGTAGGTTTCGTCATGCTGGTCGTCCAGCACCGGCTCGGGGAACAGCCAGTGCAGTTTGGCGCCATCGCCGACCCAGCCATGCACCAGGTCGCGCTGGCGGGCGGCGGTGTGCTGGATCTGCGGCAGCGGGCGATGCTCGCTCGGGTCTACCGGGTCGAGCTGGCCGTAGGTGCGTTCCAGGTAGGCTGGCAGCAGCTTGTCCAGATCGCCGACGACGATCAGGGTCATGTTGTTGGGCGCGTACCAGGCTTTGCGCAGTTTCTCCAACTGATCGCGGGTCAGGTGGCCGACCTGCGCGCGTTCGGCGCATTTGAGCCCCAACTCGACGGCTAATTGGTTGCTGGCGCTGTGGCCCAGGTCTTGGCGATCCAGCAAACGTTGCAGGTGCGAATAATGGCCGCCGTCTTCGCGCTCGACCACCTGCTTGGCGGCGTTGATATTGGCATCGGTCAACTGCGTGCGGGTCAGGATTGCCAGCAGCAGGTCCAGCACCTTGCGTTGGTTGTGCGCGGGGGCCTCGATGACGAATGTGGTGTCGGCGTTGCTGGTGTAGGCGTTCCATTCGCCGCCCAACGCTTGCATGCGGTCTTCGAGGTCGCCTTCGCCACCGCCGTCGATGCCGCTGAACAGCAGGTGTTCGAACAGGTGGGGAAGCTCTTTGTCTTCGCAACCGAAATCATCCAGGCCCACGCCGACCACCAGGCGGATGGCCACGTGCCCGCGTTCGGTGCCCGGTTTGAGCAGCAGCTGCAGGCCGTTGGGCAAGGTGTAGCCCTCGACTTGCTGACGGTCGAAGGCAAAGGTGTGTGCCGATCCTAGAAGCAGGCAGGCGAGTAACAGGCGACGCATAACAAGCTTCCTGGCGAGTGAGGTCCATTGTTAACTGACTTCACTGGCCGTCGTACGTTCAGGGCGAATGGGTGATGTCGGCAATATCTTCGGTGGAGAGTGCGCCAGTGTCGGACGTTTCCAAGACTACATAAGCGCTGCTGCAAAACAACGAGTTCAAGCGTTTCATGTCGGCGATCAGCTCCAGGTGCAGGGAGCTGGTTTCCAGGCTCTGTACGATTTTGCGCTGCAGGCGGCTGACATGGGCGTGAGCCAGGCGACGTTCCTGGGCGCGGAAGCGGCGCTTTTCACACAGCAATTGGCGAGCGCTCTCCGGGTCGCCGCTGAGGAACACCGACAGACCCAGGCGCAGGTTGGCGATCAGCTGGCTGTGCAAACCGCTGAGTTCTTCCAGGCCCACTTCGGAAAATTGCCGCCGCTGCGAGGTTTTCTGCTGCTGGACCTTGCGCAACATGCGTTCGATCAAGTCACCTGCCAACTTCAAGTTGATCGACAGCTCGATGATCTCAGCCCAGCGGCGGTTGTCTTGTTCGCTCAGGTCTTCACGGGGCATTTGCGCCAGGTAGAGTTTGATCGCGCTATAGAGCGCCTCGACATCATCGCTGAGGCTGCGCATTTGCTGGGTGATTGCGGTTTGATTACCGCGCAGCACCTCCTGCATGGAGGTGAGCATATTGTCGATCAGGTCACCCAGGCGCAGGGTTTCGCGGGCGGCGTTGGCTAAGGCCAGGCTCGGCGTGGTGAGCGCGGCCAGGTCGAGGTGGCGTGGTTTGGCCTTGCCATTGGTTTCTTCGCGCTCGGGCAACAGCCAGGCGCACAGCCGCGCCATAGGGCCAATGGTGGGCAGCAGAATCAAGCAGCGCGTGACGTTATAGAGCAGGTGAAAGGTGATGACCATGCCTTGTGCGCTGTAGTCCAGACCGTCCATCCAGCCCACGAGCGGGTCAAGCACAGGAATGATCAGCAACAGGCCGATCAGTTTGTACAACAGGCTGCCCAGGGCCACTTGGCGGCCGGCGGTGTTTTGCATGCTGGTGCTTAGAAATGCCAGCACACCGCTGCCGATATTGGCGCCGATCACCAGGCCGATGGCCACGTGCAAACCGATCACGCCGGCGCCGGCCAGGGTGGCCGTAAGCAGCACGGCGGCGAGGCTGGAGTAGGAAATCATTGCGAACAGCGCGCCGACCAGGGCGTCGAGCAAGATATCGCCGGTCAGCGAGGCGAAGATCACCTTGACGCCCTGGGCATGGGTGATGGGCCCGGCGGCCTCGACGATCAATTGCAGCGCGAGGATGATCAGCCCAAGGCCGATCCCCACCCGGCCCAACTGCCCTGCCCGCGTCTGTTTGCGCGACAGGAAGAAAATCACCCCAAGGAAGATCAGCAGCGGCGACAGCCAGGACAAGTCGAAGGTCAGCACCCGCGCCATCAGCGCGGTACCGACGTCGGCGCCAAGCATGGTGGCCAAGGCCGGTGTAAGGCTCATCAAACCCTGGCCGACAAAGGAAGTGACCAGCATCGCCGTGGCGTTGCTGCTTTGCACCATGGCGGTCACCAGGATCCCGGCGATAAAGGCCAGCCAGCGCTTGGACATGTTCTGCCCGATGACTTGGCGCAAGTTGGAGCCGTAGACCCGCAGGATGCCGGTACGGACGATGTGCGTGCCCCAGATAAGCAGGGTCACGGCGGAAAGCAGATTGAGCAGGGTCAGCATGCTCGGCCCCCCGTGTGGGTGCGCTCCAGGAGGAGCGAAGGAAAGTTACCGCGTGCCGTTCTACGTCTTGTACTTAAGCTGTAGTTGGCGAATGGGCTCTGCGCCAGCATCGCATAGCTAAAGTGGGGATTGAAACAAAACTGTCATGAAATCAGCTTTTTGGCAGACGAAAAAATGGGGCGCAAGCGCCCCATTTCAGCAGCGGGTCAGGTTTATTGACCCGGAATGTCTTTACGCAGTTTCACTGGATCCTGCTGCTTCTTCTTTTTGGCGATGGCGGTACGCATCTTGATGTTCACCGCTTCCACTGCCAGCGAGAACGCCATGGCGAAGTAGACATAGCCTTTTGGCACATGCACGTCGAAGGATTCGGCGATCAGCACGGTACCCACCACCAGCAGGAACGACAGCGCCAGCATTTTCAGCGACGGGTGCTTGTCGATGAACTCGCTGATGGTGCCGGCAGCCAGCATCATCACCAGTACGGCCACGACGATTGCAGCTACCATCACCGGCACATGGGAAACCATGCCGACGGCGGTGATCACCGAGTCCAGGGAGAACACGATGTCGATGATGGCGATCTGGATGATGGTGTAGATGAACTTGCCACCGGCGCCTTTGGGCTCGTCGTTGGTTTCGTCTTCCCCTTCCAGGGCGTGGTACATCTCCTGGGAGCTTTTCCACAGCAGGAACAGGCCACCGAAGAACAGGATCAGGTCACGGCCGGAAATGCCCTGGCCAAACACCACGAACAGGTCGGCGGTCAGTTGCATGACCCAGGTGATCGACAGCAGCAACAGGATGCGCGTGACCATGGCCAGTGCCAGGCCGAAGATCCGGGTGCGCGCCTGCATATGCTTGGGCATGCGGCTGACCAGGATCGAAATCATGATGATGTTATCGATGCCCAGGACGATCTCGAGAGCCGTCAGGGTGAAGAAGGCAATCCAGATTTCCGGATTGGTCAGCCATTCCATGTGTATTCCTTTGAGCAAGTGTTAAACCGCGCAAGCTGTAGCGCCGCGCGGTGAGTCAGTACGATTATAGAGTGCTGAACAGCGGAAAAATCCCCATCAGCAATGCGGCGAACATTATGCACAGGCATACCAGCACTGCCCACTTCAAGGTGAAGCGTTGGTGGTCGCCGAACTCAATACCCGCCAGCGCCACCAGCAAGTAAGTCGAAGGTACCAGCGGGCTGAGCAGGTGCACGGGTTGCCCGACGATCGACGCACGGGCCATTTCTACCGCGGTGATGCCGTAGTGACTGGCCGCTTCGGCCAATACTGGCAGTACGCCGTAATAGAACGCATCGTTGGACATGAAGAAGGTGAACGGCATGCTCACCAGCGCAGTGATCACTGCCAGGTACGGGCCCATGGCTTCCGGGATGACCGCCAGCAGGCTTTTTGACATGGCGTCGACCATGCCGGTGCCCGACAGGATGCCTGTGAAGATCCCGGCGGCGAAGATCAATCCGACGACCGCCAAGACGCTGCCGGCGTGGGCCGCGACGCGGTCTTTCTGCTGTTGCAGGCACGGGTAGTTGACGATCATCGCGATACTGAACGCCACCATAAACAGCACCGGCAGCGGCAACAGGCCGGCAATCAGGGTGCACATCAGGGCCAGGGTGAGGGCGCCGTTGAACCAGATCAGTTTCGGGCGGCGGGCGTCGGGGAATTGCGACACGCTGATTTCGCTGTGGTCGATCTCGTCGCCCTGCAGGTGCAGTTCACCCAGGCGTGCGCGCTCACGCTTGCCGTACATGTAGGCAATTACCAGGATCGCCACGACGCCAGCGGCCATGGCCGGAATCATCGGTACGAAGATGTCGGACGGATCAACATGCAACGCACTGGCCGCACGAGCCGTCGGGCCACCCCAGGGTGTCATGTTCATTACACCGCCGGCGAGAATGATCAGACCGGCCATGATCCGCGGGCTCATGCCTATGCGCTGGTACAGCGGCAGCATGGCGGCGACGCAGATCATGTAGGTGGTGGCGCCATCACCGTCCAGGGATACCACCAAAGCCAGCACGGCAGTGCCGACCGAGACTTTCAGCGGGTCGCCCTTGACCATCTTGAGGATCTTGCGCACGGCCGGGTCGAACAGGCCGGAGTCGATCATCAAGGCAAAGTAGAGGATGGCGAACATCAGCATCACGCCAGTTGGCGCGAGCTTGGTGATGCCTTCGAGCATCATTGGGCCGATCTTCGGCGCGAAACCGCCGAACAGTGCAAACAGGATGGGCACGATGATCAAGGCGATCAGCGCAGACAGGCGCTTGGTCATGATCAGGAACATGAACGTGATGACCATGGCAAAGCCAAGGAAAGTCAGCATAGGAATACTCCAGGCGTAGCGCGGCTAGGGAATGGCGAACCGGGTGAGGGTCAGCGCAGAACGAAAGGCACGAGGCGTACGGGTGGAGTGGGTGCGAACAGGCGGGTACGAGCGGACATCGGGAATCACCATTGTTGTTGTTTACAGCCGGTCTGTTGCCGGCAGTTGGGGCGATCCTAGACGGGTAAGCTTTCAGCCAGCTTTCGCTGGAGAAACTGGTGACACACGGTTTTAAGGCTCATGCAGATAAAAATGTGGGAGGGGGCTTGCTCCCGATAGCTGGAGTTCAGTCAATATTTCCAGTGACTGATACACCGCTATCGGGAGCAAGCCCCCTCCCACAATTTGATTGTGTACCGCTATGTTTTTAGGGCAGTTCGAGGCCGCCGGCCGCTTTATGCAGCGCACGCAGATGCTCACCCAACTGCTTGAGGTTGGCCTCACACGCCGCAATCTCGGCAGCGCGGGCCGGATCGAGCAGCGCCCTCACCTCTTTATCCAGCTCGCCGGTCAATGATTGCAACTGCTTCTGACGTTCGGCGCTCTCCGACTCCAGGCGCTTGGCTTCCGAAGGTTGCGGTAGGCCATAGCCGCCACTGTCGAGCAACTCGGCCGGGCGACTGAGAAAGCCACTGTTGGCGAGGATCTGTTGCAGCGTGTTGTTGGCTTTCTCCATGCCGCCATTTTTCAGCTCGCGGGCATTGAGATAGCGCTGTTTGACTTCGTCCTGAGCGAGCATCAGTTGCTTGCGATAGCTGGCTTGTTCAAGCAACAACAATGCAGCGCTGGTACGCAGGTCGGCCTGGCTGAACCACTGGCGGCGCGCTTGCGCATCCAGGGCCAGCCAGTCTTCGACCTGGGTCTGCTTGATCGGCAGGCGCTTGCGCAGTACATCGAACATCGCCTGGTAGCGTTCGCGGAATGAGTCGAAGTGGTACCCCAGGCGCAACGCCTCACGCTTGTCATTCAATACGCTGGTATCGGCCAGGCCACGTGCGCTGAGCACTTGCAGCAAACCGTTGGGGGTGATGTTGTCCAGGCCGGTCAGTTGCGGGTTGGCACTGCCACTGCGTAACAGTTTCAGGCTTTCAACCGCACAGTTGTTGGAGATAAAGAAATAGTTGCCGTCATAGCTCCAGTGCATTTCAGCCGCATGCTCGACGGTGTCGTTGATTTCCTGGCGGTTGAGCTTCAGCGGTACCGACGCCAGGCCTCGTAATTCGGTCTTGGTGTATTCATCGATGACCTGGGCCAGCGGCAATACGAACAATCGCGACGGGTACTTGCCCACCAGGCCATCCCAGCTCGACAGCTGTACGTCACCGACGAAGGCGCGGTAGGACAGCACCAGGTGGCGGTCCAGATCCAGCCGACAGTCAGGGCCACGCGGGCGACCTGGCGCGCAGATCACCAGCCGCAGCATGCTATGGCCCCAGCGGCTCACCAGATTCTGGTTGGCTTCGGCGAGCAGGTAGTCGATTTCATACACCCGCTCCGGGTCTATTTGCCCCAGTGGCGTCTTGGCGAAGTCATTGCCGGCGTTCAGGAACGGGTATGTCTTGGCACAGGGTTGCTGTTCGGGCGGCGCCCAGCCGAAATGTTCCTTGTAATAGCGGAACAGCGCGGGGCGTCGGCAGGCGTAGCTGGGGTCGAGGAGGAAGTACTCCATGTTGACCGCCACGAACTCCAACGGGCTGGTGGTTTCGTAGATGTCCGGGCTGCGCACCACCTGATTGTTATGCTGTTCACGCTCGCCGCGGCGGCCGACATATTGTGGCCAGCCGGCGAGGTCCAGCAGGCGGGGATCATCACTGAGAGTGAAGCGCCGGTCGTTCTGGCCACGGCATTGATCGGGCAGGCCGATCAAGCCGGTAATGTTGTTCTGGCGACTGCAACGCTGGATCAGTGCGCGCTCGTCTTTGGGCCACAGGCGTGCGCGGTCATAGATGTGGGTCAGTTCATGCAGCACCGTGGCGAGCAATTCCTGGCGCACGGTGCCGTGGGGGCGATTGGTTTTGAGGGTGGCGGCGCTGCCGTCGGTCAGGCTGGCGAGCAGGTTTTGATTAAGGTCCAGCTCGGACACCAGGGACGCCTGGCCATAGGCATTTTCAGGCATCTTGTCGGTCCAGCCGACATCAATCCGCCGATCCAATTGCTCGACAAAACGTGGCGGCAAGGCGCGCAGCGCTTCATCGAGCAATGCCTGGCTGGCCTGCTGTTCGGCCGGGCTCAAACCATCGGTTTTGAGCCGCAGTTGCAGGCTGGCATGGGCTGTACTTGCACACAACAGCACAACCCCGGCCAGGAGCCAGGTTTTGATGCGCCTCACAGAGCGAGGATAGCTTCGGCGAGGGTCTGGTCGCTGGCATCACGGGCTTCTGGCACGCGGGTGCGAAGGGTATCGAACGCAGCTTCAAGCTGGGCACCACGGATCTCTCCATTCGTGGCTACGAAGCTGGCGGCGTCGTCGTGGGCTTCGCGCACGATTTTGGAGTCGCGGATGGACGTGGTGGTGTCTGAGGTGAAATCAATGGTGCGCGCCGACGCACGCACGATGATGTTGCTGGTGGCCTTCAAGGTTTGCGCCTGGGCGACATCGACCAAAAACAGCAGGCCGAGGGCGGCGACGATCAACGGGCTACGCATCGAGTGACTCCGAAATACAAAGATAACTATTGGACGAGAATTGCTTGCGCCAGTTCAAGGTCGCTCGCATGAAGTTTTGGCCGACTGTGGCGCAGATAATCCAGCGCGGACTCCAGGCGTGCGCCCCGCCATTGGCCGTCAGTGGCAATGAAAGCGGCAGCATCATCCTGAGCGGCCATCACCAACTTGTTGTCGAACGGCGCAGAGGTCACCTTGCCGGTGGCATACACGCTGACAACGGTGCTCTGGGTGGACACATCCATGGCCAAAGCCAAGGGTGACCAGCAGGCGCAAAACAGTACGGGAACAATCAACAGGCGGTATGAAAAAGCCATGGGACTCGACAACTGAAAACGAGCGCCAAGGCTAGCGCAATGACCAGGCGAGGGCCAGCGCCGAGGCATTCGGGAGCGGCAGGCGCTCCCGTCTGTTGCCGCAGATCAGATCGCCAGGATTGCCTGTGCCAGCTGTGCATCGGTAGCGATGGCCAGTTGCGGCGCTTGCTGGCGGATGTGGGCCAGGGCGCTTTCCAGTTTCACGCCACGGATAGCGCCTTCGCTGGCGACGAAGCTGGCTGCGTCATCACGGGCGGCCTGTACGACCTTATTGTCGCGCAGGGAGGAGGTCGCATCGGAGGTGGCGTCGGAAGTGGCTTTCAGGGCGCCAACGATCGAGTCGGTGGTCATGATGAAGCTGCTCGCGTTAGCGTTGGCGGCCAGGGTCAGCACAGCGGCGGTGCACAGCAGGCGAAGGCGGGACATGGGGTAACTCCTGTAGACGAAATAAGGTGGCGCGACGCGGCCACAGTGAGACGGACTGGGACTGTTGAGCATCAGACGCTCGCTCTACAGGGTTCGCCACGTGGTGAGTGGATATTAGGCTTGGACCGGTGCAACAGGAAGCCTGTAATTTAACTGTACTGGTTAATAATGATTTTATTAGAACTGTACCTGTAGATAGAAATCCTACCGATTCAATGCCCTTTCGCAGAAACAACAAAGCCCGCCTCCGGTTACCCGGGGCGGGCTTTGCTTTAACAAATCAGAGTGCTGGCGGTGGACCCGGTGGGTCAGGGCCAGCGGGCGCTGCTTAGCGCCAGAACGGCTTGCTCAGCTCTTCGTAGCGTTGAGCTTCGCTGATACCGGCGTCAGCCAGCAGACGCGAATCCAGGCGAGCCAATTGGTGGCGGCTGGAGATGCGGCGCTGCCACAACATCAGGTTGGCGAGAACGCGCAAAGGCAGGGAAGCGTTGGTGTTTACAGCTTTCTCTTCGAAGAACAGTTCGGAACTGAGTGTACGTTCCATGATGACATCCTTCCGCTTGTGGCGGGATTAGGTAGTGGTTTAACTGATGCCAATGATCCTCCTCCGGCGCAAGACTCTCTAGATACAGTTCACCTGTATTGTGAGGGGCCAGTTAACTGTTTAATACGGCTGTACGGTACGGAAATGGGGCAACTGTACCTGTGTGCACCCAAAAGGTGCGAAATGGGTGTTTTCAAGATGAGTTGTGGGATATTTAAGTAGGAAATGAGCGGTACAGTAGTACAGTTTTTTGCATAGACACTGGCTAGGTTGCCGAGCTGATGAAACTGTAGTTGCATCAGCTCGGATCTGTATTCATCAAGCCTTGAGCATATGCCCGGTTTCTTCCAGGTTGATGTGCCAACTCAGTGCCTGGCGCAGGATATGCGGCGTGTGCCCACCGATGGCGCAGGCGGCTTCGAAGTAAGTATTGAGCGCGTCGCGGTAGGCCGGATGCACACAGTTGTCGATGATCACCCGCGCACGCTCCCGCGGTGCCAGGCCGCGCAGATCGGCCAAGCCCACTTCGGTGACGAGGATGTCCACGTCATGTTCGGTGTGGTCCACATGGCTGACCATCGGCACCACGCTGGAAATCGCGCCCCCCTTGGCAATCGATTTGGTGACAAAGATTGCCAGGTGCGCGTTGCGCGCGAAGTCCCC
Organism: Pseudomonas sp. W2Jun17; assembly: GCF_023127795.1. Taxonomy (NCBI): domain Bacteria; kingdom Pseudomonadati; phylum Pseudomonadota; class Gammaproteobacteria; order Pseudomonadales; family Pseudomonadaceae; genus Pseudomonas; species Pseudomonas sp. W2Jun17. Next base: position 280,985 of record NZ_SPKO01000003.1, read on the forward strand.
GGAGCCGCCAATGCCATTCATCATCCGCGTGCCGCAGACGTGGGTGGAGTTGACGTTGCCGTAGATATCGAACTCCAGCGCGGTGTTGATACCGATGATGCCCAGGCGGCGCACCACTTCAGGATGGTTGGAGATTTCCTGTGGGCGCAGTACCAGCTTGTCTTTGTAGTGCTCCAGGTTGCCGAAAACGTCGGCATTGCGGCGCTCCGACAAGGTAATCGAGCTGCCGGATGCGAAGCTCAGCTTACCGGCGTCGATCAGGTCGAAGGTCGAATCCTGCAGCACTTCCGAGTACATCGTCAGATCTTCGAAGGGCGAATCGATCAAGCCACACATCACCGCGTTGGCAATGTTGCCGATCCCGGCTTGCAGCGGGCCGAGTTTGTTGGTCATGCGTCCGGCATCAACTTCCTGCTTGAGGAAGTTGATCAGGTGGTTGGCGATGCCTTGAGTGTCACCGTCAGGCGGCGTCACGGTTGAGGCAGAGTCGGCCTGGTTAGTGACCACGATAGCGACGATTTTCTCTGGCGGGATCGGAATCGCAGTGCTGCCAATGCGGTCGTCGACCTTCACCAGCGGGATAGGCGTGCGCGTCGGCCGGTAGGTCGGGATATAGATGTCATGCAGCCCTTCCAGGTTCGGATTGTGCGCGAGGTTGATCTCGACGATCACGTGCTTGGCAAAAATTGCGAAGCTGGCTGAGTTGCCTACGGACGTGGTGGGCACGATGTGCCCTTGTTCAGTGATGGCGACCGCTTCGATTACCGCAATGTCCGGCAACTTGAGCTGGTTGTTGCGCAGTTGCTCGACGGTTTCCGATAGGTGCTGGTCAATAAACATCACCTCGCCAGCATTGATCGCTTTGCGTAGCGTGCTGTCGACTTGAAACGGCATGCGTCGCGACAGTACGCCAGCTTCAGTCAGTTGCTTGTCCAGGTCGTTGCCCAGGCTGGCGCCGGTCATCAGGGTGATTTTGAGGGGCGAAGTCTTGGCGCGTTCGGCCAGGGCGTGGGGGACGGCCTTGGCTTCACCGGCGCGGGTGAAGCCGCTCATGCCGACGGTCATGCCGTCCTCGATCAGTGCAGCGGCGTCTGCCGCGCTCATGACCTTGTTCAACAACGAAGGCAAGCGGATACGATCACGGTACATGAATTGTTATCTCAGGCTACGGAAGCAAGGTGGGCAGTGTAGTGATTTCAAAAAGTTTCGGCCCGCTACCATGGTCGAATGCCAGGTGGCGATTTAGAGCCTTTGGTCGGGTTTCATCCGCTAATAAAAAACCCCAGCCTACGTGAGGCCAGGGTTTCGGGTATTGCGCTGGCGCAGTGTTATTCGACGGCTTTGACCATATCTTCGATGACCTTCTTGGCATCACCGAAGACCATCATGGTCTTGTCCAGGTAGAACAACTCGTTATCCAGGCCTGCATAGCCGCTGGCCATCGAGCGCTTGTTGACGATGATGGTCTTGGCCTTGAACGCCTCGAGGATCGGCATACCGGCAATCGGTGAGTTCGGATCGTTCTTGGCCGCCGGGTTGACCACATCGTTGGCGCCCAATACCAGCACCACGTCAGCCTGGCCGAACTCAGAGTTGATGTCTTCCATCTCGAACACCTGGTCGTAAGGCACTTCGGCCTCGGCCAGCAGCACGTTCATATGCCCAGGCATACGGCCCGCCACCGGGTGGATCGCGTACTTCACGGTGACGCCGCGATGGGTGAGCTTCTCGGTCAGCTCTTTAAGCGCGTGTTGTGCCCGTGCGACAGCCAAGCCATAGCCCGGCACGATGATGACCGTGTCGGCGTTGGTCAGCAGGAAGGTAGCGTCGTCGGCCGAGCCGGACTTCACCGGCCGAGCTTCTTTCGAGCCAGCTGCTGCACCGGCGTCTGGCGTATTGCCGAAACCGCCCAGCAGTACATTAAAGAAGGAGCGGTTCATCGCCTTGCACATGATGTAAGACAGGATCGCGCCGCTGGAGCCGACCAGGGAGCCGGCGATGATCAGCATCGAGTTGTTCAGCGAGAAACCAATGCCCGCCGCTGCCCAGCCGGAATAACTGTTGAGCATCGATACCACTACCGGCATGTCGGCGCCGCCGATCGGGATGATGATCAGCACGCCCAGCACGAAGGCCAGGGCCAGCATCAGCGCGAACGCAGTGAGGTTGCCGGTGAACATGAACGCCAGGCCCAGGCCCAGGGTTGCCAAGCCGAGCACAAGGTTCAGCTTGTGTTGCCCACCAAACTGTACCGGTGCGCCTTGGAACAGGCGGAACTTGTACTTACCCGACAGCTTGCCGAATGCGATCACCGAGCCGGAGAAGGTGATAGCACCGATGGCGGCACCGAGGAACAGCTCCAGGCGGTTACCGGCCGGGATCGAATCGCCCAAGTGTTTGACGATACCCAAGGATTGCGGCTCGACGACCGCTGCAATCGCGATAAACACCGCTGCCAGGCCGATCATGCTATGCATGAACGCCACCAGCTCCGGCATCTTGGTCATTTCTACGCGTTTGGCCATGATCGAGCCGGCCGTGCCGCCGACCAGCAGGCCGACGATGACGTAGCCGATACCGGCGGTGGCCAGCTCCGCGCCGAGCTTATAGATCAGGCCTACGGTGGTCAGCACCGCCAGTGCCATGCCGAGCATGCCGAACAGGTTGCCGCGTCGGGAGGTGGTGGGGTGCGACAGGCCTTTGAGGGCCTGGATGAAGCAGATCGACGCGATCAGGTAGAGCGTCGTCACCAGATTCATGCTCATTACTTCTGCACCTCTTCTTTCACAGCTTTGGGCGCTTTCTTCTTGAACATCTCAAGCATCCTACGCGTAACCAGGAAACCGCCGAACACGTTAACCGCAGCCAAAGCTACCGCCAGGGTGCCCATCGTCTTGCCCAACGGCGTCACGGTGAGGGCGGCGGCCAGCATGGCGCCCACAATCACGATCGCGGAAATCGCGTTTGTCACTGCCATTAATGGCGTATGCAGCGCGGGGGTAACGTTCCAGACCACGTGGTAACCGACATAAATCGCCAGCACAAAGATGATCAGGTTGTAGATACCGGGGGAGATAAGCTCTTCCATCGTCTGAATCCCTGCTTAGGCGTTTTTGCGGATGACTTGGCCGTCGCGGCACATCAGGCACGCGGCGACGATGTCGTCTTCGAGGTTGATTTCAAACTGCCCTTCCTTGGTGAAGACCAGCTTCAGGAAGTCCAGCAGGTTGCGCGCGTACAAGGCCGAGGCATCTGCGGCGACAGCGCCTGCCAGGTTGGTCGGGCCGCAGATGATCACACCGTTTTCCACCACGACTTGGTCAGCGACGGTCAACGGGCAGTTGCCGCCCTGAGCTGCGGCGAGGTCGATGACCACCGAGCCGGGTTTCATCTGCGCGACGGTATCGGCGCTAAGCAGGGTAGGTGCCTTGCGGCCTGGAATCAGTGCGGTGGTGATGACGATGTCGGCCTGCTTCGCGCGTTCGTGCACGGCCAGGGCCTGGCGCTGCATCCAGCTGGTGGGCATCGGGCGCGCGTAGCCGCCGACACCGACGGCGCATTCACGCTCTTCATCGGTTTCGTAGGGCACGTCGACGAACTTGGCGCCCAGGGATTCGATTTGCTCTTTTACCGCCGGACGGACGTCGGACGCTTCGATGACCGCGCCCAGGCGTTTTGCCGTGGCGATAGCTTGCAGGCCCGCGACACCGGCGCCGAGGATCAACACGCGCGCAGCTTTCACAGTGCCGGCGGCGGTCATCAGCATCGGCATGAAGCGCGGGTAGTGATGAGCGGCCAGCAACACAGCCTTGTAACCGGCGATATTGGCTTGCGAAGACAGCACGTCGAGGCTTTGGGCCCGTGAAGTGCGTGGCGCGGCTTCGAGGGCGAAGGCGGTGATGCCGCATTCGGCAAGCTTGGCGATGGTTTCGTTGCTGAACGGATTGAGCATGCCCACCAATACGGTGCCGCTTTTGATCAGCGCCAGTTCGCTGTCGCTGGGGGCAACCACCTTGAGGATCAGCTCGGCGCCGAACGCATCGCTGGCACTGCCAATGGTTGCGCCTGCCGTTTCATAAGCACTGTCGACGATGCTGGCGTTGATGCCTGCACCGCTTTGTACAGTGACCTTATGGCCCTGGCCGATCAGCTTCTTGATGGTTTCCGGGGTGGCAGCCACCCGCGTTTCACCGGTCTGGGTTTCGAGAGGAACACCAATGTGCACGTCAAATCTCCTGCATGATCTTTTTGCTTTTGATCTTTTTGTAAAAAGGCCAGTGCACCGCGAGTGGCGCAACTGGGGCGACCGATCAGCACGATCCCGCTGAAATGACAGCGGGGCGCGGCATTTTGCAGGCGAACTTTACGGCCTTCAAGAGATTATGACGGGTGACGAAAAATTAACTACAAGTCACCCTGTGACTGATTGTCGCAACCGCCTTGAATAACCTCTTTAAATACAAGTCTTTAAAGGGTCAAGGGTATTTATTCGATGTTTTCCAATCGCCGATGTGAATGGTCGCTTATAGGCTGGTATTAGTCGCTACAAGCCATGTAGATCATGGCTTTGAGCCTTGTTTTTGCTCAACCGGTACAGACTGTCTAAATGCGACATATACGTATATCTGTAGGATTCAAATTAACCTGACTACAGGGTCAACAAGGCAGCTTTATCCTTTAAATGCCGGGGTTATAGCGCTTTGATTGTTCAATCAGCCAGTCCTTGAATGCGTGTAGGGAGGCCGATTCGACTTTTTTATCGGGAATCATGAGGTAGTACGCCTTTTCGCTGCTTAGCGTTTCGGTGCTCGCAATCACCAGTCGCTGCTCCTTCAGCTCGCGCTGGATGAGGAAGGGTGGTATCAGTGCGATGCCCATGTCATGCATAGCCGCTTGGGACAACATCGAGAATAGCTCGTATCGAGGGCCTGTCATGTCGCGAGGCAGACTCAGCTGTTGCGCGTTGAACCACTGACGCCAGGCATAGGGGCGTGTTGTCTGCTGTAGCAGCGGTAATTCGGCGATCTCTTGAGGAGTTAAGTGCGCGCGGCCTCCAAGTAAGTGTGGACTGCACACCGGGACAGGGTTTTCTCCCATCAGCCGGTGTGACTCTGTGCCGGACCAATCGGCATCGCCGAAGTAGATCGCGGCGTCGAACGCGGTGTCGGCGAACAGGAACGGGCGTGTCCGATTGGTCAGATTCACGGTCACCTCCGGGTGCCGGTCCTGAAAGTCCTTGAGGCGTGGAATCAGCCATTGCGTGCCGAAGGTCGGTACCACCGCCAACTCGATGGCGTTGGTGCCCTGCTGACCCATGACCGAGAGGGTGTCGCGCTCTACGGCGTCCAGCTGTGTAGCAACTCTGCGGCTGTAAGAGAGCCCTGCCTCTGTCAGCTTCACCCCGCGACGCGAGCGGCGAAACAGTTCGACACTTAAAAACTCCTCAAGGCTGGCGATCTGTCGACAGATGGCGCCTTGGGTGATGGAAAGCTCCTGTGCCGCCTTGGTGAAGCTTTCGTGACGGGCTGCCGCTTCGAAGCTGATAAGCGCGGTGGTGCTAGGGATTTTTCTGCGCATGTACGTTGCCCTCACAGATAAGGCGCATTTATGGGCGTTTCGAGTATTACGGAGTGAGAAATTAGCACAACCCTATGCAGAAACCTCGTTTGCCCTCTGCGCGTGGCCGGCCTAGTCTGAATCACGACTTCCGTTTTTATCCGCGAGGACTTATTCATGGCTGGCAAGGCAAGCTTCAACTGGATCGATCCACTGCTGCTGGATCAACAGCTCACCGAAGAGGAGCGCATGGTGCGTGACAGTGCCGAGCAGTTTGCTCAGGACAAGCTGGCCCCTCGCGTGCTCGAAGCCTTCCGTCATGAAAAGACTGATCCCGCTATTTTCCGTGAGATGGGAGAAACCGGTTTGCTGGGGGCGATGATTCCCGAGCAGTACGGTGGCAGCGGCTTGAACTACGTCAGCTACGGGCTGATTGCGCGTGAGGTGGAGCGTGTCGACTCCGGCTATCGTTCGATGATGAGTGTTCAGTCGTCACTGGTCATGGTGCCGATCAATGAGTTCGGCACGGAGGCGCAAAAACAAAAATACCTGCCGAAATTGGCGTCCGGCGAATGGATTGGCTGTTTCGGGCTCACCGAACCCAACCATGGTTCTGATCCGGGCGCGATGATTACCCGTGCGCGAAAGGTAGATGGCGGCTACAGCCTGACCGGCGCGAAGATGTGGATCACCAACAGCCCGATAGCCGACGTGTTTGTGGTGTGGGGCAAAGATGATGCAGGCGATATCCGTGGTTTCGTCCTGGAAAAAGGTTGGAAGGGCCTTAGCGCCCCGGCGATTCACGGCAAGGTCGGCTTGCGAGCGTCCATTACCGGCGAAATTGTCATGGATAACGTGTTTGTGCCGGACGAGAACATTTTTCCGGATGTGCGTGGCTTGAAGGGGCCTTTTACTTGCCTGAATTCGGCGCGCTACGGTATCTCCTGGGGGGCGTTGGGGGCTGCTGAGTTCTGCTGGCATACCGCGCGCCAGTACACCCTGGATCGTCAGCAGTTTGGTCGGCCATTGGCTGCAACGCAGTTGATCCAGAAGAAGCTGGCCGATATGCAGACCGAGATCACCTTGGCTCTGCAAGGTTGCCTGCGTCTGGGGCGGATGAAAGACGAGGGGACCGCAGCGGTCGAGATTACATCGATCATGAAGCGTAACTCGTGTGGCAAGTCCCTGGACATCGCCCGCATGGCCCGCGATATGTTGGGCGGCAACGGCATCTCCGACGAATTCGGGGTGGCGCGCCACCTGGTCAACCTCGAAGTGGTCAATACCTATGAGGGAACCCACGACGTGCATGCCTTGATTCTTGGGCGCGCACAGACTGGTCTTCAGGCGTTCTATTAATAGGAGCACGGACATGGGCGCGCTTTCCCACCTGCGGGTACTGGATTTATCGCGTGTACTGGCGGGCCCTTGGTCCGGGCAGATTCTTGCGGACCTTGGGGCCGAGGTGATCAAGGTCGAAAGGCCAGGCAGCGGTGATGACACGCGCGCCTGGGGGCCGCCCTTCCTCAAGGACGCATACGGCGAAAATACCAGTGAGGCGGCGTACTATCTGTCCGCCAACCGAAATAAAGAATCGGTGACCATCGACTTCACTAAGCCTGAAGGGCAGAAACTGGTGCGTGATCTGGCGGCCAAGTCAGACATCCTGATCGAGAACTTCAAAGTGGGTGGTCTGGCGGCTTATGGGCTGGATTACGAGTCGCTCAAGGAGATAAATCCTGAGTTGATCTACTGCTCGATCACGGGCTTTGGGCAGACGGGGCCTTATGCCGCGCGTGCCGGCTACGACTTCATGATTCAAGGGCTGGGTGGGTTGATGAGCCTGACCGGCCGGCCTGAAGGTGATGAGGGCGCAGGGCCGGTGAAAGTCGGTGTGGCATTGACCGATATTCTCACGGGACTCTATTCGACCGTCGCGATCCTGGCAGCGTTGGCTCACCGCGATCATGATGGCGGTGGGCAACATATCGATATGGCGCTGCTGGATGTGCAGGTGGCTTGCCTGGCTAATCAGGCGATGAATTACCTGACCACCGGAGTCTCGCCAAAACGCCTGGGCAATGCGCATCCGAACATCGTGCCGTATCAGGACTTTCCTACGGCTGATGGTGATTTCATCCTGACGGTGGGTAATGACGGCCAGTTCCGCAAGTTCGCTGAAGTTGCTGGGCAGCCGCAATGGGGGGATGACCCGCGTTTCGCCACTAACCAGGCGCGAGTGGCCAACCGTGCTGCGCTGATTCCGTTGATCCGCCAGGCGACTGTCTTCAAGACAACGGCTGAGTGGGTGTCGCAATTGGAGCGAGTGGGCGTGCCGTGTGGACCGATCAATGATCTGGCGCAAGTTTTCTCCGATCCTCAGGTCCAGGCGCGCGGCCTGGCGATGGAGCTTCCCCATGCGCTGGCGGGGATGGTGCCTCAGGTTGCCAGCCCGATACGCTTGTCCAAGACGCCAGTGGAATATCGAAATGCACCACCTCTCCTGGGGGAGCACACGCTTCAGGTGCTGCGGGGGATTTTGGGGTTAGGGGCAGCTAATGTGGCTGCGTTGAAGGAGGCGGGCATCGTCTGAATGATTCCTTCTATATAGAGGGCACTCATGGCGTTCCTATAAGTGGTGGTGGTTTTTTAATCAATTCTAACTAATTGATAGAAAAGCAGAATTAAGAGTTGACGGCAGATTCTGGAAGCCTATAATTCGCCCCACTTCCGGCGCAGTCG
>NZ_SPKO01000004.1:0-51984 GCF_023127795.1 Pseudomonas sp. W2Jun17
CATCGGGCGTTTTGAGACTGAAACAGGTGTAAATCTATTTCAGGACTAGACATGGGATTTGCTGATCAGGCTTTCTGCTCGAACACCACGTAGATCTTGCGGCACGCTTCCAGCACTTCCCAGGTGCCCTTGAAGCCAGCGGGGATCACGAAGCGGTCGCCGGCGCGCAAGGTCTTGGCGTTGCCCTCGGCGTCACGCAGCACGGAAACCCCCTGCACAATTTCGCAGTATTCATGTTCGGTGTAGTTGACCTTCCACTGCCCGACTTCACCTTCCCATACCCCTGCATTCATCTGGCCACACGGGCTGTTGTAGTGGTTGTAGATCGTTTGCTCGGGATCGCCCTTGAGGATTTTTTCTGCGGCAGGGCGGTAGCGTTCGGGGGCCGTGTTGGCTTGGCTGAAGTCGACGATATCCTGGATGCTCATGTGCGTGTCCCGTCTGGCCTGCGGTTGGAGAGCCCAAAGTCTATGTTTATTAAAATGAACATCGCAAGGGCGTTTACCGCCGTTATGTCAAATATATTGAAACATCCCCAGCCGCTGGTTTAGGGTGGCAGCTGCCTTGCGCCGAACAGCTGGCTGGCGGGCAAGAATTCTTTGAGGCTGCCGGGGGGACACCCGCCTGGCCCTCTATTCAATAAGAGGAGGACACTCGCATGACCACCCTGACCCGTGCCGACTGGGAACAACGCGCCAAGGATCTGAAGATCGAAGGCCGCGCCTACATCAATGGCGAATACACCGCCGCCGTTTCCGGTGACACCTTCGAATGCATCAGCCCGGTAGACGGTCGTCTGCTGGCCACTGTCGCCAGCTGTGACGCGGCTGACGCCCAGCGCGCCGTGGAAAACGCCCGCGCCACCTTTAATTCCGGTGTCTGGTCGCGCCTGGCGCCGGCCAAGCGCAAAGCCACCATGATCCGTTTCGCCGCGTTGCTCAAGGCCAATGCCGAAGAGTTGGCACTGCTTGAAACCCTGGACATGGGCAAGCCGATCAGCGACTCCCTGAACATCGACGTTCCCGGTGCGGCAAATGCCCTGAGCTGGAGCGGTGAGGCAATCGACAAGATCTACGACGAAGTCGCGGCCACCCCTCATGATCAACTGGGCCTGGTGACCCGCGAGCCAGTCGGCGTGGTCGGCGCCATCGTGCCGTGGAACTTCCCGTTGATGATGGCCTGCTGGAAACTCGGCCCGGCGTTGTCCACCGGTAACTCGGTGATCCTAAAACCGTCCGAAAAATCCCCGCTGACCGCCATCCGTATCGCCGCCCTGGCCGTCGAAGCCGGCATTCCAAAAGGCGTGTTCAACGTATTGCCAGGCTATGGCCACACGGTGGGTAACGCCCTGGCGGTGCATATGGACGTGGATACGTTGGTGTTCACTGGCTCCACCAAGATCGCCAAGCAACTGCTGATCCGCTCCGGCGAATCGAACATGAAGCGTGTGTGGCTGGAGGCGGGCGGCAAGAGCCCTAATATCGTGTTTGCCGATGCGCCGGATCTGCAAGCCGCCGCCGAATCTGCGGCCAGTGCCATCGCCTTCAACCAGGGTGAAGTCTGCACTGCCGGTTCGCGCCTGCTCGTGGAGCGTTCCATCAAGGACACCTTCCTGCCGCTGGTGATCGAGGCGCTCAAAGGCTGGAAGCCGGGCAACCCACTGGACCCAGCCACCAACGTGGGTGCGCTGGTGGATACGCAGCAGATGAACAACGTGCTGTCCTACATTGAGTCCGGTCATGCCGACGGTGCCAAGCTGGTCGCTGGCGGTAAGCGCACACTGGAAGAAACCGGTGGCACCTACGTCGAGCCAACTATTTTCGATGGCGTGACCAATGCCATGAAGATCGCTCAGGAAGAGATCTTTGGCCCGGTCCTGTCGGTGCTCACTTTCGACAGCGCCGAAGAAGCCATCGCCATTGCCAACGACACCCAATACGGCCTGGCCGCAGCGGTATGGACGGCGGATATCTCCAAGGCGCACCTGACGGCCAAGGCCCTGCGTGCCGGCAGCGTCTGGGTTAACCAGTACGACGGCGGCGACATGACCGCACCGTTTGGTGGTTTCAAGCAGTCGGGTAATGGCCGCGACAAGTCGCTGCATGCGTTCGACAAGTACACCGAGCTGAAGGCGACCTGGATCAAACTCTAAGCAGCACTGCAGGCCAAATGTGGGAGGGGGCTTGCCCCCGATAGCTGGGTGTCAGCCACTGCATGTGGTGACTGGCCCACCGTTATCGGGAGCAAGCCCCCTCCCACACTGTTTTGTGCGACCCCGTAAATTATCCACAGGAGCGTGGCAATGCGTTGGGCGACTTATTTCGCCGTCCTGGCCTCGGTACTCAGCGTTGGCCTGGCCTTGGGCGTGAGCATGCCGTTGGTATCCCTGCGTCTTGAAGGCTGGGGCTACGGCAGCTTCGCCATTGGCGTGATGGCGGCGATGCCGGCATTCGGCGTATTGCTGGGTGCCAAGGTCTCCAGCCGAATGGCGTCCTGGCTCGGCACTGCCAACCTGATGCGCCTGTGCCTGTGGGCCGGGGCGCTGTCTATCGGTTTGCTGGCGATCCTGCCCAGCTACCCGGTGTGGCTGGTGCTGCGGTTGATGATCGGGGTGATCCTGACCATCGTATTTATCCTGGGTGAAAGCTGGATCAACCAACTGGTGATCGAGCAGTGGCGCGGCCGCCTGGTGGCGCTGTATGGCTGCACTTATGCCTTGAGCCAGCTGTCGGGACCCTTGCTGCTGGGCCTGATGGGCACCGATCATGATTACGGGTTCTGGGTGGGCGTCGGCCTTTTGGTAGTGGCGCCGCTGCTGTTGCTGGGGCGATCCGGGGCGCCGACGGCTGATGCGTTCAGCGTCACGTTCAGCGAGCTGTGGCGCTTTTGCCTGAGCTTGCCGGCGATTGCCTGGGCGGTGGCGTTATTCGCCGCATTCGAAGCGATGATTCTGACGCTGTTGCCGGTGTACTGCCTGCAACAGGGCTTCACTGCCGAGATTGCCTTGGCGATGGTCAGCACAGTCGTCGTGGGTGATGCGCTGCTGCAATTACCCATCGGTGCCCTGGCCGATTACTTGCCGCGCCGCACGTTGTTCCTGGGGTGTGCGCTGCTGTTGCTGGCGTCGAGCCTGGCGGTGCCGTTGTTGATGCACACACTGCTGATCTGGCCGGTGTGGGTGCTGTTCGGCGCCAGCGCGGGTGGGTTGTTTACCCTGTCGCTGATTTTGATTGGCGAGCGCTACCGTGATGATGCGTTGGTGCGTGCCAACGCCCACGTGGCGCAGCTGTGGGGCATTGGCTGCCTGATCGGGCCGCTGGTGGCGGGTGCGGGCAGCCAATGGGTCAGCGGTCATGCACTGCCATTGCTGATGGCGGCGGGGGCGTTGGGGCTGGTGGTGCTGTTGCTGCGCCAAGGGGCGTTTGGAGCAGCGCAGCCTGCCTGAACTTCTTTGGCTTAAAGCATACGTTCCAGGCCAACTGACGTGGCGAACCAGGCATTGAAACGGCGCCACCAACTGCCGGGCTCGCGGGTCAGGGTGTGCAATTGCCCGTTGTCCTCGGTGACCCACACCACATTGCCATCCTGCAATTTCGCCTCGTAGCTCAGCGTCGGCGCCATACCTTCCAGCGCCAGGTTGCGCACATGCTCCGCCAGTTCAGGGCTGTCCACCAGCACGCCGACTTCGGTGTTCCACAGCACCGAGCGCGGGTCGAAATTGAACGAGCCGATAAATGACTTCTCGCGATCGAAGATCATTGCCTTGCTGTGCAGGCTCGAATCGGAGCCGTAGAGGCTGCCTCGACGAAACAGGTGCGGGCCACTGCTGGCACTGGGGTCGCCTGGTTGTCGGCGCAGCTCATAAAGTTTGACCCCATGCTCCAGCAGTGCCTTGCGATAGGGCGCGTAACCGCCGTGCACGGCCGGTACGTCAGTGGCTTCAAGGGAATTGGTCAGCAGGCTCACTGACACCCCTGCGTCGGCCCGACCTGTCAGGTACACCAGCCCGGGCGACCCCGGAACGAAGTACGCCGAAATCATGATCAGTTCACGGCTGACCCCTTCCAGCTCCGGGGCCAGTTGGGTGGTGAGCAGCAACTGCGGGTCCGGATCAGCCTTGGCCAGCACCTTGCTCGGTGCGTCCCACAGCGCCTGGTTCCAGGCCCAGATCAGCTCACGGCGCCAGATGTCCATACGTGGTCGGGTCTGGTAGGTACGCAGGCGGTTATACAGGGCGTGGTTCTGCTGACGCGATTGCGCCAATGAAGCTTCCAGGCGCCCGCGGGCGACGGCCAGATCGATTTTGGAGGGCATCTTCGAGACAAACTCATCAATAGGTTTGCTCAGTGCGCTGTTCCAGTACTGATCGAAACTGTGACCCAGTTGCTCTGCCACCGGTCCGACGCTGAGCATGTCGATATCGGTGAAGTTCAGGTTGGGCTCGGCGTCGAAATATTCGTCCCCCAGATTGCGCCCGCCCACAATGGCCACGCTGTTATCCGCCAGCCACAGTTTGTTGTGCATGCGCCGATGTTGCAGCGACAGGTTGAATACACGGCCCATGGCGCGTGTAACGCCGGTGCTGCGGCCCAAATGCAGGGGGTTGAACAGGCGAATTTCGATTTTGGGGTGGGCGGCGAGGGTGGCGATGATTTGGTCGAGGCCGTCGCTGGTGGTGTCGTCCAGCAGGATGCGCACACGCACACCGCGGTCGGCGGCCTTGAGCAGTTCGTCCACAAGCATACGCGTGCTGATGCCGTCGTGAACGATGTAGTACTGCAAATCGAGGCTGGATTGGGCGTTGCGGATCAGCTCGGCGCGAGCCATGAAGGCTTCACTGCTGTTGGGCAGCAAGCGAAAACCCGAGCGCCCTTGGTGCGGCGCCGCCTGGGCCTGGATCGAGCGACCGAACGAGGAGCCGTTCGCCGGCAGGGCATCGCTGGGAATACGCGGTGTGTCGACCGTGGCGCAGCCGCCCAGGGCCAAGGTGCCCAACAGCAAAAACGGTAATAGCCGTCGAATTATCAAGGGAGCTGCTTCCAGGTCAGGGCGGTTATCGATATATGACGGCCTTTTCCGGCGAAAGGTCAGTGCAGCGTCTCTGCCAGCATCTTGAGCGCGGCGGCGCCGACCTTGCGCACCGCTTCTTCAATCTGCGGGGTTGGCTTGGCGGCATAGTTCATACGCAGACAGTTACGGTATTTGCCGGAGGCAGAAAAGATGCTGCCTACGGCCACTTGCACGCCTTGTTCCACCAACACGCGATTGAGCTTCAAGGTGTCGAAGCCCTCCGGCAGTTCGATCCACAGCAGGAAGCTGCCTTGGGGCCGACTGGCGCGCGTGCCTGCCGGGAAGTAGCGGCTCACCCAGTCGAGCATCAAGTCGCGATTGCGCTGGTATTGCGTGCGCATCCGGCGCAAATGCGGTTCGAAATGGCCGTTTTTGAGAAATTCGGCAATCGCAATCTGCGGCTGGGTGGCGGTAGAGCCGGTGCTGATGTATTTCATGTGCAACACCCGGTCCAGGTAGCGCCCCGGCGCCACCCAGCCAATGCGTAACCCGGGTGCCAGGGTTTTCGAGAATGAGCTGCAGAGCAGCACGCGGCCATCGTCATCGAAGGATTTAATGGTGCGCGGGCGTGGGTAGCTGTAGGCCAGTTCGCCATACACATCGTCTTCGATGATTGCCACGTCATAGCGCTGCGCGAGTGTCAGCAGTGCGCGTTTGCGCGCCTCCGGCATGATGTAGCCCAACGGATTGTTGCAGTTGGGCGTGAGCTGGATGACTTTGATCGGCCACTGTTCCAGCGCCAGTTCCAGCGCTTCCAGGCTAATGCCGGTGATCGGGTCGGTGGGGATTTCCAGGGCTTTCATGCCCAGGCCCTTGAGGGTCTGCATGGCGCCGTGGAAGCTGGGCGAGTCCACCGCAACAATATCGCCGGGCTCGCAGATCGCCCGGATGCTGGCCGACAGCGCCTCATGGCAGCCGGTGGTGATCACAATGTCTTCAGCGGTCAGTTGGCAGCCGGAGTCCAGCGACAGTCGAGCGATTTGCTCGCGCAATTCCATACAGCCAAGGATGTTGTCGTAATACAGGCCCGGCAGATCCTGGCGACGACTCACCCGCGCCAGGCTGCGCAGCAAAGGTTTCAGGGTGGGTGACAATACATCTGGCATACCACGGCCCATCTGTATGACGTCTTTGCGGGGTACCGCGCGAATCAGCTCAAGCACCTGGTCCCACTGGGAGATCTCTACCGGCCGTTGGGCCGGGCGGCCTACCTCGGGCAGGGCCGGCAGCTCGCGACCGGCGGGTACAAAGTAACCGGACTTGGGCTTGGGCATTGCCAGGCCGTTGTCTTCCAGCAACCGATAGGCCTGCTGCACGGTACTCAGGCTGACCCCGTGCTCCACGCTCAAGGCTCGCACCGAGGGCAAGCGATCGCCGGGGCGATAGAAGCCTTGTTCGATGCGAGTGCCGAGTAATTCAGCGAGGTTGACGTAAAGGGTCATGGCGGCCGCTCCTGATAGACCAGTACAGATAGAGTGAAAATACAGGATTCAGCCATCCATAGGCAGTATCTGTATGGATTTAATAAAAACAGGCTGGATCTGTAATGGTTTTGCTCGTGCCCCCATCCTAGTCACTCAAGGCAACAAGCCAACGAGGGGCAGCAAAATGAACGGCATGAGCGATGTGCGGCTGGCGCTACACAGCCAAGAACTGGAAGCAGGGCAGCAGCGGGCAACGACTGCGCCTGTCGGCAGCCGCTGGAGCCTGTTCTGGCACCGTCGTCACACGCGCAAGGCGTTGCTTACGCTGACCCGCGAGCAGCTGCTGGACGTGGGTTTGACCGCTGAACAGGCGCGCCAGGAAGGCCTGAAGCCGTTCTGGCGCAGTTGATCACACCAGTTCTTTGAGGCGGTGCCAGAGCATCCCCAGCGCCAGCAGCGGTGAACGCAAGTGTTTGCCACCGGGGAAGGTGATGTGCGGCACCTGAGCGAACAGGTCGAAACGCCCCTGTTGCTGGCCGCTGATGGCTTCGCCGAGCAACCTGCCCGCAAGGTGTGTGGCATTCAGGCCATGACCCGCGTAAGCCTGGGCGTAATACACATTGGGTTGATCCGCCAACCGGCCGATCTGCGGCAGGCGGTTGGCGCCGATGCCGATCATGCCGCCCCATTGGTAGTCGATCTTCACGTCGGCCAGTTGCGGGAATACCTGCAACATTTTCGGTCGCATATAGGCGCCGATATCCTTGGGGTCGCGTCCGGAATAGTGGCAGGCGCCGCCGAACAACAGGCGGCGGTCGGCGGACAGGCGGAAGTAATCCACCGTCACGCGCTGGTCACACACGGCCATGTTCTGCGGCAGCAGGCGGGTCGCTTGCGCTTCACTCAAGGGCTCGGTGGCGATGATGTAGCTGCCGGCCGGTAGTACCTTGCCACTCAATTGCGGGTTGAGCCCATTCAGGTAGGCGTTGCAGCACAGCACCAGGGTTTTGGCACGTACGTGGCCCTGGGCGGTGTGCACCTTGACGTCGGGGCCGTAGTCGATGCGCGTCACTTCAGACTGCTCGAACAACTTCACGCCCAACTGCTGCGCGGCGGCCGCTTCGCCCAGCGCCAGGTTCAGTGGGTGCAGGTGACCAGAGCCCATGTCGATCATGCCGCCCACATAGCGCTCGGAGCCGATCACGCTGCTCATCTGGCTGGCTTGCAGCAGGCGTACCTCGTGGCGGTAGCCCAGGCTGCGCAGTTCTTCGGCATCTTGCGCCAGGCCCTGCAAATCACGGGGTTTGTTGGCCAGGTCGCAGTAGCCCCAGGTCAGGTCGCAGGGAATCTGGAAGCGTTCTACGCGGTCACGCACGATCTCCACGGCTTCCAGCCCCATCAGCTTCATCTGGCGCACGCCGTCACTGCCGATCACGGACGCGAACTGATCCAGCCCGTGGCCGACGCCGCGAATCAACTGGCCGCCATTACGCCCGCTGGCGCCCCAGCCAACCCTGCGCGCTTCCAGCACCACCACGCTGAAGCCGCGCTCGGCCAGCTCCAAAGCCGTGTTGAGCCCGGAATACCCCGCGCCAATCACGCATACATCGGCGCGCAGCTCGCCTGTCAACGCCGGGTACTCGGGGTGCGGCACGCTGCTGGCGGCGTAGTAGGACGCGGTATGCCGGGCGCTGGCGGTCATGGGGAGCCTCCCTGTTTGGAAAATTTGACGCAGGATACAGCGGTCCGATGAAGCTGTCTGCGCGCTGCGTTTTGCGTCAGAATCCACGCCTATTCGCCGTTGGGTATGTGTATCGATGAGTTGCAACAGTCAGAAAGTCAGCGCGCTGCGCAGACAGATTCCTTCATTTGAATGTGTTCCGGGTTGCCATGACTGCTGTGGGCCGGTGACCACTTCGCCTGAGGAAATGTCGCGCCTGCCACGCAAGACGGCCGCCGAGCAGGAGGCCGCCATGGATGAGCTGAACTGCGTGCACCTGGGGCCCCATGGGTGCACGGTGTATGACGAGCGGCCACTGATCTGTCGCCTGTTCGGCACCACCAAGACCTTGCCATGCCCCAATGGGCGCCGACCGGTTGAGCTGATTCATCCGCGGGTCGAGAAGCAGATCCATGAGTACATGGCGAGTACCCGGCAAGTGCTGGTCTGACTGAGTCAATCGGGGATCGGCAGGTTCAGGCTCTCCTTCACCTCTTCCATCACGATATAGCTCTTGGATTCGCGCACATGGGGCAACTTGAGCAGGATATCGCCGAGCAACTTGCGGTACGAAGCCATCTCCGAGATACGCGCTTTCACCAGGTAGTCGAAGTCCCCTGATACCAAGTGGCACTCCAGCACATGAGGCAGTTTCAGCACGGCGCGGCGAAATTCCTCAAAGGTGTCGCCAGACTTGTAATCCAGGCTGATCTCGACAAATACCAGCAGGCTGCCTTTCAAATGCTGCGGGTTGAGCCGCGCGTTGTAGCCCATGATGATCCCTTCGCGCTCCAGGCGCCGCACCCGCTCGGTACAGGGAGTGGTGGACAGCCCGACCTTTTCCCCCAGCTCCGTGAACGAAATGCGCCCGTCGGTTTGCAGGATGCGCAGGATATTGCGGTCGATCTTGTCCAGCTCCCGCTTGGTCTGGGTGTTGGTACGCATAGGGGATACGCCTCTGTGAAAAGGGTTTTTGCCAAGAATTGTCGCCAAATATAGGCATTTATATAGTGAAATGCACTGGTGATTGTTTTTTACACTGCGTCCATCATTGCTCGAATAACACACGTCAGCGGCTAAGCCCGTGATGAGGATATAAAAATGCGCGTTCTGGTCTTGGGTAGCGGTGTCATTGGGGTGACCAGTGCCTACTATTTGGCGCGGGCCGGCTTCGATGTCGTGGTGGTCGACCGTCAACCTGCCGCTGCCATGGAAACCAGTTTCGCCAACGCCGGCCAGGTGTCCCCTGGCTACGCCTCGCCATGGGCCGCGCCGGGTGTGCCGCTCAAGGCTATCAAGTGGTTGCTGCAGCGCCACGCGCCGCTGGCGATCAAGGCAACCGCCGATGTCGATCAATATCTGTGGATGGCGCAGATGCTGCGCAACTGCACGGCCAGCCGCTATGCCGTGAACAAGGAGCGCATGGTGCGCCTGTCCGAGTACAGCCGCGACTGCCTCGACGAATTGCGTACCGAGACCGGCATTGCCTACGAAGGCCGCAGCCTCGGTACGACCCAGCTGTTCCGCACCCAGGCCCAACTTGACGGTGCCGCCAAGGATATCGCGGTGTTGAAAGAGTCCGGCGTGCCGTTCGAATTGCTCGATCGCGCTGGTATTGCCCGTGTTGAACCGGCCCTGGCCAGCGTTACGGATATCCTCGCCGGTGCTTTGCGGCTGCCGAATGACCAGACGGGCGACTGCCAGATGTTCACCACGCGCCTGGCCGAGATGTGCAAGCAGTTGGGCGTGGAGTTCCGTTTCGAGCAGGACATCCAGCGCCTCGATTACGCCGGTGATCGCATTAACGGCGTGTGGATCGACGGCAAGCTGGAAACCGCCGACCGCTATGTACTGGCCCTCGGCAGTTACTTGCCGAAGCTGCTCAAGCCCCTGGGGATCAAGGCACCGGTTTACCCGCTCAAGGGCTACTCGCTGACCGTGCCGATCACCAATCCGGCAATGGCGCCCACCTCGACCATTCTCGATGAGACCTACAAGGTCGCGATCACCCGTTTCGACAACCGTATTCGTGTCGGCGGCATGGCTGAAATAGCCGGTTTTGACCTGTCGCTGAATCCACGTCGACGTGAAACTCTGGAGATGATCGTCAACGACCTTTATCCTCAGGGCGGCGATTTGGCCCAAGCCAGTTTCTGGACCGGTCTGCGTCCGACCACACCCGACGGCACGCCGATTGTCGGTGCCACCCCATTCAAGAACCTGTTCCTGAATACCGGTCACGGCACGCTCGGCTGGACCATGGCCTGTGGCTCTGGCCGCTTGCTGGCCGACCTGATGGCAAAGAAAACGCCGCAGATCAGCGCCGCCGGCCTCGATATTTCCCGTTATGGCAATCACCAGGAGTCCGCACAGCATGTCAATCCAGCGCCAGCTCACCAATGAGCGCATGAGCCAGATCGTGGTTCACAGCGGTACCGTGTATCTGGCCGGGCAAGTCGGCGACGACCTGAGTGCCGGGATTGAACAGCAGACCCGTGAAACCCTGGTCAATATCGAGCGTTTACTGGACCTGGCCGGTACCGACAAGTCCAGGTTGCTGTCGGTGACCATCTACCTGAAGGATATTGACGCCGACTTCGCCGGCATGAACGCGGTGTGGGACAAGTGGCTGCCCAAAGGCGTCGCTCCGGCCCGTGCCACGGTTGAAGCCAAATTGTGCGAGCCGCAAATCCTGGTAGAGCTGTCCATCGTGGCGGCGCTGCCTTAGCAACGATCCCTCTCCCGGCGCCGACGTTGTTGGTCGGCACCGGTTTTTCTTCACCTTGCTGCCTAGAAGCCTGCCGCCATGCGTCCAGCCCGTGCCCTGATCGACCTTCAAGCCCTGCGCCACAACTACCAATTGGCCCGTGAAGTCACGGGGGCCAAGGCGCTCGCCGTGATCAAGGCCGATGCCTACGGCCATGGTGCCGTGCGTGTGGCCCAGGCACTGGAAACCGAAGCCGACGGGTTTGCCGTGGCGTGCATCGAGGAAGCCCTGGAACTGCGTGCCGCCGGCATTCGCGCGCCGGTGCTGTTGCTGGAAGGCTTTTTTGAGGCGGACGAGTTGCCGCTGATCATCGAACAGGATTTGTGGTGTGTGGTGCATTCGTTGTGGCAGCTTGAGGCCATCGAACAGGCCAAACTGAGCAAACCGCTGACCGTGTGGCTCAAGCTGGACTCGGGCATGCACCGTGTCGGCTTGCATCCCAAGGATTATCAAGAGGCGTACCAGCGTCTGCTGGCCAGCGGCAAAGTTGCGAAGATCGTGTTGATGAGCCATTTTGCCCGCGCCGATGAGCTCGATTGCGTCAGCAGCAACGAACAAGTCACGGTATTCGAAGCAGCTCGCCAAGGCTTGGCTGCCGAAGTCAGCCTGCGTAACTCCCCATCTGTATTAGGCTGGCCAGGCGTGGCCAGCGACTGGGTACGCCCAGGCATCATGCTCTACGGCGCAACGCCATTTGGCGAAGACCAGGCCTTTGCCGCACGGTTGCAGCCGGTGATGACCCTGGAGTCCAAAATCATTTGTGTACGCGAACTGCCGGCTGGCGAACCCGTGGGCTATGGCGCCAGGTTTGTCACGCCCAAGCCGATGCGCATCGGAGTGGTTGCCATGGGCTATGCCGACGGTTACCCCCGCCACGCGCCAACCGGTACGCCGGTGCTGGTGGCGGGCCAGCGCAGCCAACTGCTGGGGCGCGTGTCCATGGACATGCTGTGTGTCGACCTTACCGACTTACCCCAAGCGGGCCTTGGCTCAACCGTGGAGTTGTGGGGCAAGAACATCCTCGCCAGTGACGTCGCCACTGCTGCCGATACCATTCCCTACCAGATTTTCTGCAACCTGCGCCGGGTGCCAAGGCTCTATTGCGGCGCTTGATGGCCGGATACGAATGCAGCTGCCCGGGATTTAGGCCCAAGTGTTGTAAATACTGAACGCTGTCGCCATGATAACGCTCAATTACAACAAAGCCTGAATCCTAGGAGGCTCCTGCATTGGACGTCGGCGAACGACTGCAATCCATCCGTAAACTCAAAGGTCTTTCCCAGCGCGAGCTTGCCAAGCGCGCGGGCGTCACCAACAGCACCATTTCGATGATCGAGAAAAACAGCGTCAGCCCCTCGATCAGCTCCCTGCGCAAGGTGCTGGGCGGTATCCCCATGTCCATGGTCGAGTTCTTTTCCGAGGAGATCCTCCAGGAAATACCGACGCAGATCGTCTATAAAGCCAATGAGCTGATCGACATCTCTGATGGTGCCGTCACCATGAAACTGGTGGGCCGGGCGCACCCGAGCCGGGCCATCGCCTTTCTCAACGAAATTTACCCGCCGGGCGCCGACACGGGCGAAGAAATGCTCACCCATGAGGGCGAGGAAACCGGGATTCTGCTGGAAGGTCGCCTGGAATTGGTGGTCGGTCTTGAAACTTTTGTGCTCGAAGCTGGCGATAGCTACTACTTTGAAAGCACCAAGCCCCATCGTTTTCGCAACCCGTTCGATGTGCCGGCGCGACTAATCAGCGCAGCCACGCCCGCGAACTTTTAACAAAAGAGGCGCCCTGCCAGCGTTGCAGAGGCTCCCATAGCTGTATCCGTGTGGCCGTATCTCCCTTTATTTAATAGGGTTGTTTCGGCAGCCCGGGCTAACCGTTATACTTTCGCCGCCTGCGAAACCGTGGCCGCAGGCGTGAATAGCCACCATTGAGGGTGAACGCGTGAACCTAATTATGAAAATGCTGGCTGCACCAGCAACCGTACTGGCCCTATGGGCTGTCAGCGCTCAAGCTGCGACCAATGATGACATTGCCAAGCGCCTGGAGCCTGTGGGCCAGGTGTGCGTCCAGGGCCAGGAATGCAAGGGCATGGAAGTGGCCGTGGTAGCGGGCGGTGGCGGTGCGAAAACACCGGACGAGATTATCGCCAAGCACTGTAACGCGTGCCACGGTACTGGCCTATTGGGTGCGCCGAAAGTTGGCGACACCGCCGCCTGGAAAGAACGCGCCGACCACCAGGGCGGCCTCGATGGCATCCTGGCCAAGGCCATCACCGGTATCAACGCCATGCCACCCAAAGGCACCTGCGCTGATTGCTCGGATGAAGACCTCAAAGGCGCCATCAAGAAGATGTCCGGCCTGTAATCAGACGATCTTCGCCAAAAATGCCGCTTACGAGCGGCTTTTTTGTGCTCGCGATTTATGTTTAGAGGCTGTTCATTGCAGCAAAGACCCGGCAAGCTCGGTCCAACTCCAATTCATGGAATGTTCGGGAGCAGTCCGATGGTGCAGTTGTGTTCAATCGAGCAAGCAGTTGACGACGTACTGGCGCGGTTGCCGGCGCATATCCACATGGGCATGCCGCTGGGTCTTGGCAAGCCCAATCTGTTCGCCAACGCGCTGTACCGGCGTATTGCCAAACTGCCGGAGCGGGCGCTGACGATCTACACCGCGTTGAGCCTGGGCCGCCCGACGATGGGCGATGGCTTGCAGAAGCGCTTTCTCGAACCGTTCATCGAGCGGGTGTTTGGTGACTACCCTGAACTGGACTTCCTCGCCGACCTGCACAAGGACAGCCTGCCGCAGAATATCCAAGTGCAACAGTTTTTCATGCAGCCCGGCAGCCTGCTCCACAGCACTTCGGCGCAGCAAGATTACGTCAGCAGCAACTACAGCCATGCCGCCCGCGACATCAATGCCGCCGGCCTGAACCTGGTGGCGCAAATGGTTGCCAGCAGCGCCGAGCATCCTGATCGCCTGAGCCTGAGCTGCAACCCGGATATCACCCTCGACCTGCTGCCGATGATCGCCAAGCGCCGCGAAGCCGGGGAAACCATCCTCGTTGTCGGCCAGGTCCACAGCGATCTGCCCTACATGCCCGGCGACGCCGAGTTGGGCATGGACGCGTTCGACTACCTGCTCGATGAAAAAGACAGCACCACATTGTTTTCCACGCCGAACATGCCGGTGGGCTTCCAGGATCATTTTATTGGCCTGCACGCCAGCACCCTGGTACGTGACGGCGGCACCTTGCAGATTGGCATTGGCTCCATGGGCGATGCGCTGACCGCCGCCTTGCTGGCGCGCCAGGCCGATAACGAAGCCTATCGATTGCTGCTGACGGACCTGGATGTGTATCAGTGGGCGCCACTGATCAGCCGTGAGGGCGGTGTCGAGCCTTTCGCGCGTGGCCTTTACGGATGCAGCGAGATGTTCGTCAACGGGCTGTTGGTTCTGGCCGATGCGGGGATTGTGCGCCGCAAGGTCTACCCGGATGTGGCGACCCAGACGCAGGCCAACGAAGGCACTCTGGACGATGCGGCGCAACCCGATGGCGTGTCGATCCACGGTGGCTTCTTTCTAGGGCCGCGCAGTTTTTACCAGCGCTTGCAGGAAATGACCCACGCCAAGCGTCTCGAATTCAACATGACTGCCATCAGCTATATCAACGAGCTGTACGGCCAGGAAGAACTCAAGCGGCTGCAGCGCCTGGATGCGCGCTTCATCAACAGCGCAATCATGGTCACATTGCTCGGTGCCGGCGTGGCCGACCAGCTGGAAGACGGTCGCGTGCTCAGCGGTGTGGGCGGGCAATACAATTTCGTTGCCCAGGGGCATGCGCTGGACGGTGCGCGTTCAATCCTGATTTTGCGCAGCTGGCGGGAGTCGGCGGGCGAGGTCAGTTCCAATATTGTCTGGGAGTACGGCCACTGCACCATTCCCCGGCACCTGCGGGATATCGTCATTACCGAGTACGGCATTGCCGACTTGCGCGGGCAGACGGATGCCAAGGTGATCGAAGCGCTGCTCAATATCACCGACTCGCGTTTCCAGGGCGACTTGATTGAGCAGGCACAAAAGGCCGGCAAGCTGCCCAAGGACTTCCAGCTGGATCCGCGCTTTGCGGACAACACGCCGGAACGCCTCCAGGCGATTCAGGCCAAGCATCGACGGTTGTTCCCGGAATACCCGTTGGGCAGTGATTTCACGGATGAGGAGCGGGACTTGTTGCGAGCGCTGAACTGGCTCAAGAGCAAATTCAAGCTGACGGAGATTCTGGAGTTGGGCAAGGCGGCACTGGATGCACCGGAGCCGCAGGCGTATCCCGAGCATTTGGTACGGATGCGTCTGGATAAGCCGGAGGGGTTTAAAGAGGATTTGTATCAGCGGCTATTGCTTGCTGGGCTACAGGCCACCGCCCGCTGACAGGCAACACAAATCAAATGTGGGAGCTGGCTTGCCTGCGATGAGGGCCTGACAGTCGATATCTCTGTCGTTTGACACTCCGCTATCGCAGGCAAGCCAGCTCCCACACGTTGATTTAGTCGATGAAGGTCACGACACCACCCGCCAAGGACTTCACCCGCGCCAGCGACTCAACCCGATAACCCTGCGCATCCAGCTCCGCACGCCCACCCTGGAACGACTTCTCGATCACGATCCCCAAGCCCGCAACAGTCGCGCCGGCCTGCTTGATGATCGAAATCAGCGCCTGGGACGCTTTGCCGTTGGCCAAAAAGTCATCGATCACCAGCACGCGGTCGCTGCTGGTCAGGTGGCGTGGGGAGATCGCCACGGTGCTTTCGGTTTTCTTGGTGAAGGAATACACCGTTGCCGACAGCAGGTTTTCCGTCAGGGTCAACGACTGCTGCTTACGCGCGAAGATCACCGGTACACCCAGGTTCAGCCCGGTCATGATCGCCGGTGCAATACCTGAGGCTTCGATGGTGACGATCTTGGTGATCCCCGAATCCTTGAACAGCGCGGCGAATTCGTCGCCGATCAGTTTCATCAGTGCCGGGTCGATCTGGTGGTTCAAAAAGGCGTCGACCTTGAGAACCTGATCGGAAAGCACGATGCCTTCTTCGCGAATTTTCTTGTGCAGTGCTTCCACGGAAAGCTTCCTCTGATGGCGCAGCAGGCGCCGAAAGTAGATTGAAAAGTAGTCGATTCTAGCGCTTTAGCATTGCGCGTATATCCGCCAGGGCGGTGTTGCCGCGAACGGCCTTCACCTCGGTGGGGGTGTCGTCATTGCCTTCCCAGGCCAGGTCATCGGGCGGCAGCTCGTCAAGGAACCGGCTGGGGGCACAATCGATGATTTCGCCGTATTGCTTGCGCTTGGCGGCAAAGGTGAAGGCCAGGGTCTGACGTGCGCGGGTGATGCCCACGTAGGCCAGGCGCCGTTCTTCCTCGATGGTGTCGGCTTCGATGCTGGAGCGGTGTGGGAGGATTTCCTCTTCCATGCCCATGATGAACACGTAGGGAAATTCCAGGCCCTTGGAGGCATGCAAGGTCATCATCTGCACGCCTTCGGCGCCGTCTTCCTCTTCCTGCTGGCGCTCAAGCATGTCACGCAACACCAGCTTGCCGATGGCGTCCTCGACGGTCATTTCGCCGTCTTCGTCTTTTTCCAGGGTGTTCTTCAGCGCTTCGATCAGGAACCAGACGTTGCCCATGCGGTAATCCGCGGCCTTGTCGCTGGAACTGTTGGTGCGCAGCCAGTTTTCATAGTCGATGTCCATGACCATGCTGCGCAGGGCGCTGATCGGGTCTTCGCCGGCGCACTGTTCGCGCACCTTGTCCATGAAGCGCTTGAAGCGCGACAGGCGATCGGTGAAGCGCGTGTCCAGGTGTTCGCCCAGGCCGATTTCGTCGGTGGCGGCATACATGGAAATCTTGCGTTCGGTGGCGTAGTTGCCGAGCTTTTCCAGGGTAGTGGAGCCGATTTCCCGGCGCGGTACGTTGATCACCCGCAGGAAGGCGTTGTCGTCGTCCGGGTTCACGATCAGCCGGAAGTAGGCCATCAGGTCTTTTACTTCCTGGCGTCCGAAAAAGCTGTTGCCGCCCGACAGGCGATACGGCACCTGGTGGTGCTGCAGTTTCAGCTCGATCAGCTTGGCCTGGTAGTTGCCGCGATACAGGATCGCAAAGTCGCTGTAGGGCCGGTCGGTGCGCAGGTGCAGGCTGAGGATTTCCACGGCCACGCGTTCGGCTTCGGCGTCTTCGTTGCGGCAGCGGATCACGCGGATCTCATCGCCATGACCCATCTCGCTCCACAGTTGTTTTTCAAACTCGTGGGGGTTGTTGGAGATCAGCACGTTGGCGCAACGCAGGATGCGGCTGGTGGAGCGATAGTTCTGCTCCAGCATCACCACTTTCAGCGACGGGTAGTCTTCCTTGAGCAGCATCAGGTTTTCCGGGCGGGCGCCGCGCCAGGCGTAGATCGACTGGTCGTCGTCGCCCACCACGGTGAACTGGTTGCGCGTACCAATCAGCAACTTCACCAGCAGGTATTGGCTGGCGTTGGTGTCCTGGTATTCGTCCACCAGCAGGTAGCGTACCTTGTTTTGCCACTTCTCCAGGATGTCCTTGTGTTCCTGGAACAGCTTGACCGGCAGCAGGATCAGGTCGTCGAAGTCCACTGCGTTGAACGCCTTGAGCGTGCGCTGGTAGTGGGTGTAGACGATGGCGGCGGTCTGCTCCTTGGGGTTGCGTGCAGCTTCCAGGGCTTCGGCGGGCAGGATCAGGTCGTTTTTCCATGAGCCGATCATGTTCTTGATTTCGTCGACGCCGTCGTCGCCTGCGTATTCCTTCTGCATGATGTCGGTCATCAGGGCCTTGACGTCGGTCTCGTCAAAGATCGAGAAGCCGGGCTTGTAGCCCAGTCGCACATGCTCCTTGCGGATGATGTTCAGGCCCAGATTGTGGAAGGTACACACCGTCAGGCCGCGGCCTTCGCCGCCCTTGAGCAGGGTGCCGACCCGCTCTTTCATTTCCCGCGCCGCCTTGTTGGTAAAGGTCATGGCGACGATGTACTGGGCGCGGATGCCGCAGTTCTGGATCAGGTGCGCGATCTTGCGGGTGATCACGCTGGTCTTGCCGGAGCCGGCGCCGGCGAGCACCAATAGAGGGCCGCCGACGTAGTTCACGGCTTCTTGCTGCCGGGGATTGAGTCGGGACATACGGAGTTTTAGGAGTCGTTGTTCAAAAGGGCGGGCATTTTAACAGGCTGGCAAGATTCTGCTGCCTTAGAACGACGGTGTGACGTACCACTCGATCTAAATTTGCCGGTTTTGCTACTTTGCCGCAGGATGTGGGGAATACTCAGACTATTTTTCACAGTCTGCGTGTTTGATAACACCTATCATTTGTCACGCATTTATCATTGCCAGGCCGCACGTCATAATGCCATCGCTCACGAAATTTAGCAGAGTCTAGGGAGTTAGCTTGTCTACGCCTGTCGAACCCTTGCGTTTGCTGCTGCTGGCCGAAGAGCCTGCATGGGCAGCGTTGTTGCGCGAGTGCCTGGTGCCGATGGGCGAAGGGGCTGTGCTGATCAGTGCACCCAACTGGGACTCGGTGAGTCGTCTGTTCGATGACGATCAGGGCGCCGTGCTATTGACCACGCCCAGCCTGCAGCCCGGTCCTGGCCGCTGCAGCTTGCCGTGTGTATTGCTGTTGGAGCAGGAGCCGCTGGTGTCGCCGCTCGGTGTCAGCGACTGGTTGATCCTGAATGGGCTGGACCCTGAAACATTGCGCCGCTGCTTGCGCCATGTGCGCGAGCGCGGCGTTCTGGAGAACACCTTGCAGCGCTTGGCCGAGCAGGACCCGCTCACCGGTATCGCCAACCGCCAGGGCTTCCAGACACTGCTGGCGGCGCGGCTGGCGGACAACGAAGGCCGCGGCCTGGCTCTGGGCCATCTGGACCTGGACAACTTCCGTCATGCCAACGACGCCCTCGGCCACCAGGCCGGCGATCGGTTGATCCTGCAAGTGGTGTCGCGGCTCAAGAGCCAGCTCGAAGCCGGGGACCAGCTGGCGCGGCTGGGCAGCGATGAATTTGCCTTGCTGATCGACACCCGTCGCGCGCCCCAGCGTGCCGAGTGGATGGCCGAGCGCATCACCGAAGTGATGGCCGAGCCTTACTGGGTCGATGGCGAAAGCTTGTTGATCGGCTGCAGCCTGGGCGTGGCACATGCGCGCGCCCGCGCCGGCGCTGACCCGTTGATGTGGCACGCCCATATCGCCATGCAGCAGGCCAAAAGCACCCAGGGCTGCACCTTTCACATCTTCAATGAACGCATCAACCGCAACGCTCGCAGCCTGGCCGACCTGGAAAGTGAACTGCGCCGGGCTTTGCGCCGCGATGAGCTGGAGCTGCATTACCAGCCGCGCCTGGACTTGGACGACGGTCATATCGTCGGCCTCGAAGCCCTGGTGCGCTGGCGCCACGGTGAGCGCGGCTTGTTGCCACCCAGCGAATTCGTGCCGCTGGCCGAGCAGAGTGGCCTGATCGTGCCTTTGGGCTACTGGGTGATTTCCCGGGCCCTGCGCGACATGCAAGACCTGCGCGAACGCGGCCTGCCGCCGCTGCACATGGCCGTCAACCTGTCGTTTCGCCAGTTCCAGGACAGCCAATTGCTCTCCACACTCAGTCGGCTGATTGCCGAGCGTGGCGTGGAAGCGCAATGGCTGGAGTTCGAATTGACTGAAACCGCGGTGATGCGCCGCAGCGATCTGGTCAAGCAGACCATGGACGCCCTGGGCCGCCTCGGCGTGCGGTTCTCCCTGGATGACTTCGGCACCGGGTTTTCGTCATTCGTGCACCTCAACAGCCTGCCGATCGCCTTGTTGAAGATCGACAAAAGTTTTGTCGGCGGCATGGAAGAGCGCGAAGAAAACCGCAAATTGGTACACGCGATGATCAACCTGGCCCACAACCTCAACCTGGAAGTGGTGGCCGAAGGCGTGGAGACACCCGAGCAGCTTGAGCTGTTGCGGTTGTTCGGTTGTGACCAGGCCCAGGGGTACCTGATCAGCAAGCCGTTGCCGTTGGCGGAACTGGTGGAGTACCTGATGTTTGGGCAAAGCCAGCAGGCGCTGTTGGGCTGAGCCTTCAAAGTGGTTCAAATGTGGGAGCTGGCTTGCCTGCGATAGCGGTCGTTCAGCTAATAATGATTAGCCTGACACACCGCTATCGCAGGCAAGCCAGCTCCCACATGGACCGCGTGCACTCGCTAGTCAGGCAGTGCCGCTTGGAATCCAACAGGAGCATCCGGCTCCTGCCGAATCATCCGCTTCATCTTCGCCTCAAACGCCCATGTCAGGCTCACCGCCGCGCACGCCAGTCCCAGCGCCAAGCCCCACCATACCCCGGTGGGCCCCCAGCCTAAAGTGAACGCCATCAGCCAGGCCGAGGGCGCACCGATCAGCCAGTAGCAACCCAGGCCGACCAGGAAGGTGGTCTTGGCGTCCTTCAAACCACGGATACAGCCCATGGCAATTGTCTGCACGCCGTCGAACAATTCAAACCACGCGGCGACGGCCAGCAGGCTGACGGCCAGGACGATGACGTCATGGAACGCCGGGTTGTCATGGTCGAGGAACAGCCCGATCAACGGGTCGGAAAACAGCCACAACACTACGGCAAATCCCAGCATTACCATGGCACCAAAGCCTATGCCGACCCGACCGGCCATGCGTGCCTGCAACAACTGCCCGGCGCCGTAATGCTGGCCGATGCGCATGGTCACCGCGTAGGACATCCCCGCCGGTACCATGAACGCCACCGAGACAATTTGCAGGGCAATCTGATGCGCGGCCAACTGGGTACTGCCCATGGTGCCCATGCACAACGCCGCAAAGGCAAACAGCCCGACCTCTACTGCATAGGTGCCGCCGATCGGCAGGCCCAGGCGCCACAGCTCGCGCAGGTAGTGGGTATTCAAGCGCAGCAGTCCAGTACCCAGCGGGTAGGCGGCGTAGGCGCGGTTGCTGCGGATGTACCACATCAATGCCAGCGCCATGCCGTTGGCGACGATGGCGGTCACCAGGCCAATGCCCATCAGGCCCAGTTTCGGCAGGCCGAACATGCCTTCGATCAAGGCGTGATTGAGCAGGTAGTTGACCACGGTGCCGCACAGGCTGATCACCATCACCGGCGTCGCCTTGCCGATCGCGCTGGTAAAGCCGCGCAGCGCCATGAAAGTCAGATAGCCGGGCAGGGCGAAAGGCAGGATGGTGAGGAATTGCCCCGCCGCTTGTACGTTGGTTTCGGTCTGGCCGAACATCAGCAGCACCGGCTTCAAGTTCCATAGCAGCAGCGCCGCTGCCAAGGCCATCAACCACGCCAGCCACAGCCCGGCCTGGGTGAGGCGCGTGGCGCCGTCGATATCGCCTGCGCCGTGACGAATGGCGACCAGGGTGCCCACCGCGGCAATCACGCCGATGCAGAAGATCGCCACGAACGAATAGCTCGCCGCGCCCAGGCCGCCGCCGGCCAGGGCTTCGGGGCTCAGGCGCGCCATCATCAGGGTGTCGGTCAGCACCATCAGCATGTGCGCCAACTGTGAGGCAATCAACGGCCCCGACAGCCGCAGAATGGCCCAGAGTTCGGTACGTGCCGGATGTTGCATGATCATCACACTCAAATAGTCAGGAAATGGGGGGAGATTGATTCTCGGCGCTTTGGGCGCTTTGCACAAAAGGATAAAAGCGATCGTTCACATGATTAAAACTCATGCCTCGTTGATTCTGATAGGGTGCCGATATTGCGCCGTCGGAGCTTTCCCAATGTCTCGTCGTCTTCCTCCACTGTATGCCCTGCGTGCATTTGAAGCCGCTTCCCGGCACAACTCCTTCACCCGTGCGGCGCAGGAACTGTCCATCACCCAAAGTGCGGTCAGCCGGCATATCCGCACCCTCGAGGAGCATTTCGCCTGCCGCCTTTTCCAGCGCAGCGGTCGCAATCTGCAGCTCACCGAAGCCGCACGCCTGTTGCTGCCCGGCGTGCGCGAAGGCTTCGCTGCGTTGGAGCGCGCCTGTCATACCTTGAATACTGAAGATGACATTCTGCGCATGAAGGCACCGTCCACCTTGACCATGCGCTGGCTATTGGCGCGCCTGAGTCGCTTCCGCGCCTTGCAGCCAGGCAATGAGGTGCAACTGACCAGTGCGTGGATGAGCGTGGATGAAGTGGACTTCAACCAGGAACCCTTCGACTGTGCGGTGTTGTTGAGCGATGGGCATTTTCCGGCGGACTGGGAGGCCAGTTACCTGTTCCCCGAATTGCTGATCCCCGTGGGCGCGCCGAACCTGCTGGATGATGGACCTTGGGACGCTGCCCGCCTGGCGAGTGCCGAGTTGTTGCATCCCACGCCTGATCGTCGTGACTGGCGCAACTGGCTGGAGCGCATGGGGTTGTCGTCCCGGGTGTCTCTCAAGGGTGGGCAGGTGTTCGATACCCTTGAGTTGGGCATGATCGCGGCGGCGCGTGGCTATGGCGTGTCCATGGGCGATTTGTTGATGGTGGCCGAAGATGTCGCCCAGGGACGCCTGAGCCTGCCGTGGCCCAGGGCGGTCGCCAGTGGGGAAAGTTACTACCTGGTGTGGCCGAAAACCCGTCCCGGGGGGGAACGCTTGCGACGGCTGGCGGAGTTTCTTCAAGGTGAAGTCAAAGCGATGGAGTTGCCCCAGGTTGAACGTCTCGATTGAGTAGGTGCCGGCGTTTGATGCAATCGTTTGCGGGATACCCCTGTGATTCGCTCAAGTATTACCAAGTGCCGCCGAAGAAGGTGTGTTGGAACCATCGTGCACCAACGTTTCCCACTAGATAATTTGCCGAGCAGCGCTATGAGATCAGGATGATCCTGGCCTCGGCCAGGAGCTGTCATGTCTCAACCTCGTGCCCGGATTGCCTCCCAGTTAGGTCTCGCCCTTGCCGTGATTCTGGCTGTCGTTATCAGCGGCAGCACTGTGTTTGCCCTGCGTTCCCTCGACTCCGCCAATCTCGACACCCGTGAGGAGCACTTGGCCAGCGAGGCGCGTTTGCTCGCCGACCAACTCAATACCTTCCACAGCACCTTGCGCGAGAGTACCCAGCGTTTGAGCGGGCTGTTTGAAAAACGCTTCGGCGCCGGCCTGAGTGTGCGTGCCGACCAACCCGTGGCCGTGGCCGGTGTACAGACGCCGAGCCTGTACCTGGGTAATGAGGTGCTGAACAACAATTTCGAAGAAGTGGATGAGTTCAAGCAAATGTCCGGCGGTGTGGCCACCGTATTCGTGCGCAGCGGCGACGACTTTATCCGCGTGAGCACTTCCCTGACCAAGCAGGATGGCAATCGTGCCATCGGGACCGTGCTTGACCGACAGGGCGCGGCTTACCAGCGTGTTGCCGACGGGCAAACCTATATCGGCCGTGCGGTATTGTTCGACCGTTCCTACATGACCCAGTACAGCCCGGTGCGTGACAGCAGCGGCAAGGTCATCGCCGTGCTGTTTATCGGCTTCGATTACACCGACGCGCAGAACGCCCAGTTTGAAAATCTCAAGCGCTTCCGTCTCGGCCAGACCGGCTCCCTGGCGCTGCTGGATGAGCAGAAGCATTGGCTGGTGCCGCCAGCCGGCGTGCAGGCGCCGGACCAGGCCATTGCCGTGATGCTCGACCTGGCAAAGACGCCGGGGGCAGGGCATTTCTGGAGCGACAAGAACGAAGATTTCTATAGCGTCTCGGTGCCGTTCGAAGGCGGCCCCTGGGCGGTGGTGGCGAGTATGCCCAAGGCGGAAATACGCGCCGTGACGTGGGAAGTCGGGATTCGCCTGGTGATCGGCAGCGTGCTGGCGATGTTGCTGGCAGTGGGCGCCACGGTGTGGCTGTTGCGCAGCAAGCTGGCGCCATTGAGTGATTTGGTACGCCAGGCGCAAGCTCTGGGCGCAGGCGACTTGAGCGCACGCCTTAACGTGTCCAGCCATGACGAAATCGGGCAGTTGGCGCGCAGCTTCAATCAGATGGGTGAGGCGCTGTCGACCATGGTTTCGCATATCCGCAGTGCTGCCGAACAGGTCAACAGCCGCGCCCAGGCGCTGTCGGGGCTATCCGGTGGCGCCTACGAAGGCATGGAGCAACAGTCTGGCGAGATCACCAGTATGGCCGGCGCGGTGGAAGAGTTCAGCGCCACCTCGTTGAACATCGCCGACAACATGGGCAACACCGAGCGCCTGGCGCAAGAGAATGCCCAGCAGACCCGGATCGGCCGCACCTCGATGCAAGAGGCGTCATCGTCGCTGGAGCATATTGCCACTGCCCTGAACAGCACAGCCGCAGTGATCAACACCTTGGGCCAGCGCTCCCAGGAAATCGGCGGGATCGTCGGTGTGATTACCTCCATCGCCGAACAGACCAACCTGCTGGCGCTCAACGCCGCCATCGAAGCCGCCCGCGCCGGTGAACAAGGCCGCGGTTTTGCCGTGGTCGCCGACGAAGTGCGCAACCTGGCCTCGCGCACCCGCCAGGCCACCGATGAAATTTCGGCGATGATCCAGAGCATCCAGCAGGAAACCGGCAACGCCATCAGCACCATGGAACACGGCAAGGTATTGATGCAGGACGGCCTGTCGCGCAACGCCGACGTCGCCTCGGCCCTGGCGCGTATCGATGAGCAAAGCCGCTCGGCCGGCCAGCAATTCGCTGCGATCACCACCGCCACCCAGGAGCAGAGCAGCACCGCAACCCTGCTCAGCAGTAACTTGCAGAGCATTGCCCTGGCCAACAGCGAGCAGCGCGAAGTGGTGTCGAACCTGGCAGTCACCGCCAAGGAACTGGAAACCTTGGCGGCAGGCTTGCGTCAGGAGGTAGACCGGTTTCGTTGAGGCTTAGTGGTCGCCCAGCCCTGGGTCTACGCGCTTGCCGATGTCCTTGAGCCGCGCCAGTTGGTCGACCATACCTGGCGCTTCATCCATGCTGGTCACGAAGGTCCACAGGTAAGTCATCACCGCGTAGATGTGGCCGGCCTTGACCCCTGGGGACAAGGCCAACTGGCTGATCGCGACCACAAACAGCAAAGCCGCGAGCGTACCGAGAAACAGGTACGCCGCAGCCTCGCGGTCTGAAAGCCAGATGCGCAGGCGCGACAGCACCTGGTAGTGACGTCGCAGGGTCGGCGCGCCGACCTTTTCGACCAGGCCGATTTCTTTCTCCAGGCGGTTATTCAGGCGCTCGTGTAGTTCCTGATTGCGCTGTGCAAAGCGTGGCAACAAGGTCATGCACAGCAGCAGCGCGGCCAGACAGGCCATGCCTACCCATGGCTCAATCACGATCAACATTACCGCCGCGCCCACAATCGACACCAACGCCGTGGCGATGATTGGCACGTGCTTTTCAAAGAAGTCGACAAATTCCCGTGCCAGCACCACCCGTGCCGCTGATTTCGAGGTGCTGTGGTTCTGTTGGCGCTGGTTGAGGATGACTGGCACCGCAAGGTCGGCGTAAATGCGCGTGAACGTGCGTGTATCCAGCGCTCGCCGTGCCGCCCCGACCACCCAGAACGCCATGACCACAGCGGCATAGAACAACGCACTGGTGGTATCGCCGCGGATAATCGAATCCACCGCGAACCCGGCAAACAGCGGGTAGGCCAACAACAGTGCGTTCTCCAGCGCCACCAGCGACAAGGTGCAAGACAGCTTGCCGGGATAGGCTTTGGCAATAGCTTTGAGTGTCTGGCTGGCGGACTGCTGGCCGATTTTCTGGCTTTCTTCGATCAGAATTTGGGGGGTGACGGATGTCATGGGTGCACCAAAGGAGTGATAGACGCTATTATTGAGCGACTGCTCAAGTATCCTTGAGCGATCGCTCAAAAAGCAAGCGCCGCTCATCTACCGGCGCCCGAAGGAATTGCCCATGTCGCGTATCGACCGTAAAGACCAGATCATCGCCGCCGCTCTTGAGCTGTTTCGCAGCAAGGGCTTTGCCGCGGTGTCCACCCGTGACTTGGCCGAACATGCCGGGCTGTCACGCAGTCACGTCTATCACTATTTCAGTGACTGGAATGAACTGCGTCGCGAAGCTTTTGTGCGCTTTGCCAATGAGCAATTGGATGAAGTGCGCGAGCCGTTGGCCGATGCTCCACCGCTGGAGGCGCTAATGGGGTTCTTGCGCGACTGCCTGCCCAGCACCGCTGACGCCGCTTGGGCGCTGTGGCTCGACGCCTGGGACGAAGCCATGCACGACCCGCAAATGGCCCAGGCTTACCTGGTGATCAACGCCCAGTGGCAAGGCATGCTTGCCGAAGTGATCGAGCGGGGCGTTGCCGATGGCGTCTTTCGCTGCGAGTCGTGTCAGCGCGCTGCACGGCAGATCTTCGCCCTGGCGATGGGCTATGCCGATGACCTGATGCTCAAGCCTTCCGCAGAGTCGGCAGAAGCGGTGCTGGAAGAGGTGCTGGAAGTGGCGAGGCTGCTGCTGGATTTTGCCTGACAAGTGCTAGCCATGAGCGGCTGGTCGGTACTGCAACGCCTCCGCCAAATGATGGCGGGCGATGCCTTCCACTTGCTCAAGGTCCGCCAGGGTGCGAGCCACCTTGAGCAATCGGTGGGCTGCACGCAGCGATAATGTCAGTCGTTCGCACGCGCTTTCCAGCCAGCTTTCATCGGCTTTGGTCAACTGGCAGTGTTCGCGTAGCCGTGGCAGATCGAGGAATGCATTGGCACAACCCTGGCGCTGGTGCTGGCGTTCACGGGCTTGCGCCACCTGGGCGGACGCTTGCGCGGTGGTGTCACCGGCCTGTTGGGAGGGGCTCAGCGCAGTGACCTCCCGCGCGACTGTCAGGTGCAAATCAATCCGGTCCAGCAGCGGCCCGGATAGCTTGTTGCGATAGCGTTGTATCTGTTCCGGCGTGCACCGACAACGCCCGCTGGGTTCGCCCATGTAGCCGCACGGGCAGGGGTTCATGGCCGCGACCAATTGGAAGCGTGCCGGGAAACTCACCCGGTCCCTGGCTCGGGAGATCACGATATGCCCCGACTCCAATGGCTCGCGCAGCACCTCCAGTACCTTGCGATCAAATTCCGGCAGCTCATCCAGAAACAGCACGCCGTGATGGGCCAGGGTGATTTCCCCCGGCTGCGGCTTCGAGCCGCCACCCACCAGCGCCGGGCCGGATGCCGAGTGGTGCGGCTGGCGAAACGGGCGATTGGGCCAATGGCTCAGGGGGGCCAGGCTGACCACGGATTGGATCGCGGCCACTTCCAGCGCCTCCTGCTCGCTCAGCGGTGGCAGCAAGCCCGGCAGGCGGCTGGCCAACAGGGTTTTGCCGGTACCGGGTGGCCCGCTGAACAGCAGGTTATGTGCGCCGGCCGCCGCAATCAGCAAGGCGCGCTTGGCTGCCAGTTGGCCCTGCACTTCACTCAGGTCCGGGTAAGGCTTGTTCAAGTACAGCAAGCCGTCGGACCTGTAGGGCTCAATCGGCACATGCCCATTAAGGTGCGCCACCACTTGCAGCAGGTGGTCCACCGCAATCACTTTGAGCCCCGACGCCAGGCAGGCTTCCTCGGCATTGGCCCTGGGCACTATCACGGTGCGCCCGGCCTTGCGCGCTGCCAGCGCGGCCGGCAACACACCTTTGACCGCCCGCACCTCGCCGGACAACGCCAACTCCCCAAGGCACTCCACGTCATCAAGCATCAAGGCCGGCACTTGCACACTGGCCGCCAGGATCCCCAGGGCAATCGCCAGATCAAAGCGCCCGCCGTCCTTGGGCAGGTCGGCGGGCGCGAGATTGAGGGTGATGCGCCGGGCCGGGTATTGCAGCGCCGAGTTGAGAATGGCGCTGCGAACGCGATCCTTGCTTTCCTTCACTGCAGTTTCCGGCAGGCCCACCAGCGTCAGCGATGGCAAGCCATTGGCCATATGCACTTCAACGGTGACGGCGGGGGCTTCAACGCCGACCTGGGCGCGGCTGTGCACGATAGCGAGGGACATGCTCGTTCCTTGAATGGGTGGGCCGCTTCCTGCGGGTTTTTCAAGGGTAGACGAGGCGGGACGGAGCGGGGCGAGGGAGATTTTACAGAACGTATCCGGGCGGCAATGCAAAACAAATGTGGGAGCTGGCTTGCCTGCGATAGCGGTATGTCAGCAAAGAATCATCCGCTGATGCACCGCCATCGCAGGCAAGACAGCTCCCACACTAACCGTGTTTATTCAGCAGAGGATGGCGCCAACCGTGCTTCAAGTTCAGCCACCTTCGCCTCCAGGCTCTCCAACCGCGCACGCGTGCGGGCCAGCACCACCATCTGGCTGTCAAACTCTTCCCGGCTGACCAGGTCGAGCTTGCTGAAACCACTTTGCAGCAATGCCTTGAACTGGCTTTCGATTTCATTGCGGGGCAGCGGGGTGTCGCCGCTGAACAGGCGAGAGGCGTGGCCGCTCAGGGCGTCGAGGAGGTCTTTGGGCGCGAGCATGGGAAACATTCCGGAAAACAGTTGGCCAGCAGTGTATCACGCAGCGTCTATAGTCTTTTTCATGCCGCGTTGCGCACGGTTTTCGCGCATCAAAGCGGGCGGCTGCGCACCGTTTTGATGCGCATTGCGGCCGCGCGCACGCCCCGTGGGTGGGCACAAGTGAGCAAGGGATTGATTTCAGTGGTTTTTACGGAGCTGGCAAGGTTTCTGCTTAGACGATCATGACCCATGCACTGATGCAGTCGCTGTGACGAATGCAGTGCGCCGACGGATCAGGGGTACAGGTTTCGTCACCAGTGGATCGCTGGCGTCGCAACGGCAAATGCCGAGGCGACGATGCGTTACAAAGCCAGGCACTGCGCTTAGACTTGAGACGGGTTTGTTTTCCTGGGGCAAGTCCACCAATTCGGGAGAGAGTTTTCATGAAGCTAGTCACTGCCATCATCAAGCCGTTCAAGTTGGACGATGTACGCGAGTCACTGTCCGAGATCGGCGTGCAGGGCATTACCGTTACTGAGGTCAAGGGCTTCGGTCGGCAGAAGGGTCATACCGAGCTGTATCGTGGCGCGGAATACGTAGTCGATTTCCTGCCGAAGGTGAAGATTGATGTCGCCATTGACGACAAGGATCTTGACCGGGTTATCGAGGCGATAACCAAGGCGGCCAACACCGGCAAGATCGGTGACGGCAAGATCTTCGTGGTCAATCTGGAACAGGCTATTCGCATCCGTACCGGCGAAACCGATACCGACGCAATCTAAGCCGCCAAACCCCAACGCCCCAGGAGAAAACACTATGACTCTGCGTAAATTCGCAGGGCTCGGAGCCCTGCTGTCCATCGTAATGCCAAGCCTGGCCATGGCGGCAGACGAAGTGGCTGCTCCAGTCCTCAACTCCGGCGACACCGCCTGGATGCTGACCGCCACCGCTTTGGTGCTGTTCATGACCATCCCTGGCCTGGCGCTGTTCTACGGCGGCATGGTCCGCTCCAAGAATATTCTGTCAGTGATGATGCAGTGCTTTGCCATCACCGGCTTGATCAGCATCCTGTGGGTCGTCTACGGCTACAGCATCGCGTTTGATACCACCGGTATGGAACAGGGTGTGGTCAACTTCAACTCCTTCTTCGGCGGCCTGGGCAAGGCGTTCCTGGCGGGTGTCACCCCGGCCAGCATCACCGGGCCTGCGGCGCTGTTTCCGGAAGCCGTGTTCATCACCTTCCAGATGACCTTCGCCATCATCACCCCGGCGCTGATCGTCGGTGCCTTCGCAGAGCGCATGAAGTTCTCCGCGATGCTGATCTTCATGGCTATCTGGTTCACCCTGGTCTACGCGCCGATCGCGCACATGGTCTGGAGCGGCAACGGTGGCCTGATGTGGGACTGGGGCGTGCTGGACTTCGCCGGCGGCACCGTCGTGCACATCAACGCGGGTGTGGCGGGCCTGGTGGCGTGCATCGTGCTGGGCAAGCGTAAAGGCTTCCCGACTACACCAATGGCACCGCACAACCTGGGTTATACCTTGATCGGCGCGGCCATGCTGTGGATCGGCTGGTTTGGCTTCAACGCCGGCTCCGCTGCGGCGGCCAACGGCACGGCGGGCATGGCGATGCTGGTGACCCAGATTGCCACGGCTGCTGCGGCGCTGGGCTGGATGTTCGCCGAGTGGATCACTCACGGCAAGCCAAGTGCACTGGGCATTGCCTCAGGTGTGGTGGCCGGCCTGGTCGCCGTGACGCCAGCCGCTGGCACCGTGGGTCCGATGGGTGCTCTGGTGATCGGGCTGGTTGCCGGTGTGGTGTGCTTCTTCTGCGCCACCAGCCTCAAGCGCAAGCTGGGCTACGACGACTCCCTGGACGCCTTCGGTGTGCACGGTATCGGCGGTATCGTCGGTGCGATCCTCACCGGTGTGTTTGCAGCCCCGGCACTGGGCGGTTTCGGCACCGTGACCGATATCGCTGCCCAGGTCTGGATCCAGTGCAAAGGCGTAGGCTTCACTGTGATCTATACAGCCATCGTGACCTTCGTCATCCTCAAGGTGCTGGACATGGTCATGGGCCTGCGTGTCACTGAGGAAGAAGAGGCTGTGGGCCTCGACCTGGCGCAACACAACGAGCGCGGCTACAACTTGTAAGTACGCGAAAAAAACATGCCCGGCTTGCCGGGCATTTTTTTGTCTGGTGTTTGTCTTTGGCTAAAGGTGTATGGGTTTTTTATCAACTTTGTGATGGGATCCACACGGCACTTTTCAGAGTGCAAATGTCTTACAGGCATGAAGGCGTATTCGGCACTTTGTTTTTTCCCAGAGCGCGCTAGAATGCGCGCCGATGGGCGGAGAACTGTATGTGGCAACAGACCCTGATTACCCTGCGGGCCAAGCCCCGGGGCTTTCATCTGGTAACGGACGAGTTGCTTGCCGGCTTGCCTGAATTGAAGGCTTGCCGTGTGGGCCTGTTGCATTTGTGGCTGCAGCACACCTCGGCCTCGTTGACCGTCAACGAGAATGCCGACCCGGCGGTTCGCCGTGACTTCGAGCGTTTTTTCAACCTGCTGGTGCCACAGGGCCGCGCAGGGTTTGAACACAACGACGAAGGTCCGGATGATCTGCCGGCGCACTTCAAGGCCAGTCTGCTGGGTTGCCAGCTGAGTTTGCCGGTCAAGGCCGGCCGCTTGGCGATGGGGACCTGGCAAGGTGTTTATCTGGGCGAGCACCGTGATCATGGCGGTGCTCGTAAAGTCCTCGCCACCTTGCACGGTGAAGAGGCATAAGCCACTGGAAATCCGGTGGATGTTGATTTTTTTCCGGCGACCTCGACAGAGGGTGAAGCTGGGCTATAACTAATCTGCTTTTCGCAAGTCATGAGGTAGAACATGAGCGACGATGATCTGGAACAAGACGACCTCGAAGTAGGTGATGAAGACGACACCGAAGAAGGTCTTGAAGTAGCGGCGGAAGACGTTGCTGACGATGCCGAGGATGGCGGTGCCGATGACGCGGCTCCCAAAGCCAAAGGCAAAGCCAAGGCTGCTGTTTCGGTAGACGAGCTGCCAAGCGTTGAAGCCAAGAACAAAGAGCGCGATGCCCTGGCCCGTGCGATGGAAGAGTTCCTCGCTAAAGGCGGCAAAGTGGTCGAAGTCGAGGCTAACGTGGTTGCAGACCCACCGAAGAAGCCGGATAACAAGTACGGCAGCCGACCTATCTAAGGTCTGCCTCCTGCTTGTAAGAAAAAGCCCGCCGTCGCTGCGGGCTTTTTCATGCCTGGAGCCATTACCAGTTCGCTGCAATACCTTGTGGGAGCTGGCTTGCCTGCGATAGCGGTGTATCTGCGAGCCCTGTGTTGATTGGCCCACCGCTATCGCAGGCAAGCCAGCTCCCACATTGGGGGGCAGTGTTAACCCCAGCGACTCAGCAGTGGCGGCAACTCCGTCAGGCTGCGAATCTGCGCATCCGGGTGCTTGTCACCCTCCCAGGCCTTGCCCGCGGGGTTAAACCACACCGCCCGCAGCCCCGCCTGCTGAGCACCGGCGATGTCATCCCCAGGGTGATCGCCCACGTGCACCGCCGCTCCGGCGTCCACGCCACCGCGCTGCAACGCCTCTTCAAACAAGCGCCCGTCCGGCTTGGCAATGCCGATGTCTTCAGCGCGCAAGGCAAAATGGAAGTACTCCGCCAGGCCAACGCGCTGCACATCGGCATTGCCATTGGTGATCACCCCCAGCAGGAAGTGCTGGCGCAGCGCCTTGAGCATCGGCTCGGCTTCCGGGAACACGGTGAGCTGGTGACGTGCATGGATGAACGCTTCGAAGCACACATCCGCCATTTGCGCCGCTTCAGGCTGGGGATAGCCGGCCTCTTCGAATGCCAGCATCAACACCCGATGGCGCAGGATGCTGATGCGGTGCTTGAGCTCGGGATGACGCTGCAATACTTGCTGGCGCAGGCTGGCGAAATGCTCCAGGGGTAGGTCCCCGACCTTGGAGGCGTTGAGCGCCAGCCATTCGCGCATCGACGCTTCGGCGCTGATGATGACGGGTACGTTGTCCCAGAGGGTGTCGTCCAGGTCGAAGGTGATCAGCTTGATACTCATGAGTCGCTGCCTTTGATGCGTTTGGCCCGGGGATGGGCGCTGTCGTACACCGTTGCCAGGTGCTGGAAGTCCAGGTGTGTATAGATCTGGGTGGTCTTGATATCGGCGTGGCCGAGCAGTTCCTGTACGGCGCGCAGATCCTGGGAGGACTCCAGCAGGTGGCTGGCGAAGGAATGGCGCAGCATGTGCGGGTGCAGATTCTGGCCCAGTTCCCGCTCGCCGGCGGCCTTGACCCGAAGCTGGATCGCTCGGGGCCCCAGGCGTCGGCCTTGCTGGCTGACGAACACCGCATCGTCCGCCGGGTTGGTCAAAAGGCGCAGTGGCAGCCATAGCTGCAAGGCTTCGCGGGCTTTTCTGCCCACCGGCAGTACGCGGGTCTTGCTGCCTTTGCCGAGCACTTGTATCAGGCCATCGGCGAGGTCCAACTGATCGAG
The DNA here is from genome assembly GCF_023127795.1 of Pseudomonas sp. W2Jun17. Lineage (NCBI taxonomy): Bacteria > Pseudomonadati > Pseudomonadota > Gammaproteobacteria > Pseudomonadales > Pseudomonadaceae > Pseudomonas > Pseudomonas sp. W2Jun17. The sequence goes on from NZ_SPKO01000004.1 coordinate 32,963, forward strand.
GTTCAGGCTTGTCAGCTCCGACAGGCGCAGGCCCGAAGAATAGAACAGCTCAAGGATTGCCTGGTCGCGATGGGCCAGGAAGTCATCCTCTACCGCACCATCGAGCAGCTGCAAGGCACGATCGGTATCCAGGGTCTTGGGCAGGCGCCGCTCGCCTTTGGGCGGGGACAGGCCATTGGCCGGGTCGTGATCGCACAAGCCTTCGCGATTGAGATAGTGATAGAGGCCGCGCACTGCCGACAGCAGGCGAGACAGGCTGCGCGAGGACTGGCCTTGCTGGTGCAACCGGGCGATCAGGCTGCGCAGGGCCTGAATATCCAGGGCTTTCCAGCTACTGACGTGCTGTTTCTCACAATAGGCCAGGACCTTGTTCAAGTCCCGCCGATAGGCTTCAAGGGTGTGGGGCGACACCTGGCGCTCATTGCGCAGGTGAGCGCAGTAGGCGTCCAGTTGCCGCTCCATGGTCAGCGCACCGCGCGCAGTGTGGTGGTGTGGCGCGGCAGGACGCGGCCCAGTACTTCGGCGATGTAGGTCAGGAACAGCGTGCCCACCGAACTTTTGTAGTGCGCAGGGTCACGGCTGGCGATGGCCAGCACGCCGTGCAAGCCTTGATGGCTGACGGCGATGACGGCGGTAGAACCGATCTGCTTGCGCTGCTCGGCGCCAAACAGGAAGTCCAGTTCATGTTCACGCAAGGTGCCGCTGACAGTCTTGCCTTCGGACAGCAAGCCGCCGATGGCTGTCTGTGCTTCACCACCTGTGACCCAGCGACCCACCGGCATCGGGTTGTCGCTGAACAGGATCAGGCTGACAAAGGGCACCTGGAAGTCCTCGCGCAGGCTGTCTTCCACGGCGATCACCGTTTCTTCCAGGCTGGCGGCGTCCATCAGGGTCAGGATCAGGCGGCGGGTCTTGTCGAACAAGCGGTCGTTGTCGCGGGCCACGTCCATCAGGTGGGAAAGCCGATGGCGCATTTCAATATTGCGCTCGCGCAGGATCTTCATCTGTCGTTCCACCAGCGACACGGTATCGCCGCGCTGGTGGGGAATGCGCAAGGCCGGCAGCAGTTCTTCATGCTCGACGAAGAAGTCCGGATTAGCCTCAAGGTACGCCGCGACAGCAGCGGCCTCCAGGCTTTCACTCGGGGTAGCGTGTGCGGGTACTTGAGGCTTATCGGTCATTGGCTTGGCTCACTCATAGACGGACCTGTCCTTCGTATACACGCGAGGCCGGCCCGGTCATCATCACCGGGTGGCCAGGGCCTGCCCATTCGATGGACAAGCGTCCACCGGGCAGGTCGATCAGCAGCGGCGAGTCCATCCACCCCTGGCTGATCGCGGCTACGGCAGCGGCACAAGCGCCGGTACCGCAAGCCTGGGTTTCGCCGGCGCCGCGTTCCCAAACGCGCAATTGCGCGCGGGTACGGTCGATCACCTGCAGGAAGCCCACATTGACCCGCGCTGGAAAGCGCGGGTGATGTTCGATCTTCGGCCCCAGTTCGTGCACAGGGGCGTTATTGATGTCGTTGACCCGCAGCACCGCATGGGGGTTGCCCATGGACACGGCGGCGATATCCACGGTTTTGCCATCCACGTCCAACGGGTAACTGAGGGCCTGCTCGGTGGCCTGGAACGGAATATCCGCCGGCACCAGGCGTGGCGCACCCATGTTGACGCTGATCTGGCCGTCGCTGCGAATATCCAGTTCGATCACGCCGCCCTTGGTTTCGACGCGAATCTGGCGCTTGGCGGTCAGGCGCTTGTCCAGCACAAAGCGCGCAAAGCAGCGCGCACCGTTGCCGCACTGTTCCACTTCGGAACCGTCGGAATTGAAGATCCGGTAGCGGAAGTCCACCTCCGGGTTGCTCGGCGCCTCCACCAGCAGCAACTGGTCGAAACCGATGCCGGTGTGACGATCGCCCCACTGTTTGGCGTGTTTGGGCAGGATGTGCGCGTGCTGGCTGACCAGGTCCAGAACCATGAAATCATTGCCCAGCCCGTGCATCTTGGTAAAACGCAGCAGCATGGCTTACTCCGGCAGCAGGCTTTCGCCAGCATACAACTGGGCTACCGTCTCGCGGCGACGCACTTCAAATGCTTGATCACCGTCCACCAGCACCTCGGCGGCACGGCCGCGAGTGTTGTAGTTGGAACTCATGACAAACCCATAGGCACCCGCCGAATGCACGGCCAGCAGATCACCTTCTTCCAGGGCCAGCTGACGATCCTTGGCCAGGAAGTCGCCGGTCTCGCAGATCGGGCCGACGATGTCATAGGTGCGTGCTTCGCTTGCGCGAGGCGTCACGGCGGTGACATCCATCCAGGCCTGGTACAGCGCCGGGCGGATCAGGTCGTTCATCGCCGCATCGACGATGGCGAAGTCCTTGTGTTCGGTGTGCTTGAGGTACTCGACCTGGGTCAACAGCACGCCGGCGTTGGCGACGATATAGCGGCCCGGCTCGAACATCAGCGTCAGGTCGCGGCCTTCGATGCGTTCGCGCACGGCCTGGATATAGTCGCTAATCAACGGTGGCTCTTCGTCTCGATAACGTACGCCGACGCCGCCGCCCAGGTCGATGTGCTGCAGGTAGATGCCGCACTCGCCCAAACGATCGATCAAGGCCAGCAGACGGTCAAGGGCATCCAGAAAGGGTGGCAGTGTGGTCAGTTGCGAGCCGATATGGCAGTCGACACCCAGCACTTCCAGGTTCGGCAGTTGCGCGGCGCGGATGTACACCTCTTCGGCGTCGGCGATGGCGATGCCGAACTTGTTCTCTTTGAGACCGGTGGAAATGTACGGGTGGGTGCCGGCGTCGACATCCGGGTTGACGCGCAGGGAGATCGGCGCACGAACGCCCATCTCGGCGGCAACGACTTGCAGGCGCTCCAGCTCGTCGGTGGATTCGACGTTGAAGCAATGCACGCCGACTTCCAGGGCGCGGCGCATGTCTTCGCGGGTCTTGCCGACGCCGGAGAACACGATTTTCTCAGCCTGGCCGCCGGCGGCCAATACGCGTTCGAGCTCGCCACGGGAGACGATGTCGAAACCGGCGCCCATGCGCGCCAGGACATTCAGCACACCCAGGTTGGAGTTGGCCTTGACCGCGTAGCACACCAGATGCGGCACGCCATCGAGGGCGTCAGTGAACGAGCGGTATTGGGCTTCGATATGCGTACGAGAGTACACGTAGGTCGGGGTACCAAAGCGCTGGGCAATCGCGGACAGCGCCACGCCTTCCGCGAACAGCTCGCCGTCCCGGTAGTTAAAAGCGTCCATAAGTTTCCCTTAGTAGGTGTCGTGCTTATGCGCTTTTGACGGCTTTTGCGACGATTGCGCCTGTTCATTCGGATCTTTGCTGTCATCCGGCAGGTACAACGGGCCTTTCTGGCCACAGGCACTAACGAGGCAAGCGACCGCGACGAGCGCAGCAAGGGAAGAGATCAGGCGCTTCATGGCGAAATCCTTGAATATGCATTAATTGCGCCCGAGTATACCGACCACCCGGCAGCTTGCCTATGCGCCGCACTACCCGTCCGGCGGGGCTTTGCCGAGGAGCACAAGAAGCGGGCTACGCTACTTGATGATATTTCGTACTGCCATCTGTTATGAAATCGGTATCCTTTGCAATCGGCGAAGCGCGTCCGTATTGTGCCCCGCTTGAGCAAAACCAGACACTTTTGAGGTTGCCACAATGAGTTTGACCGAAGCCCGTTTTCACGACCTGGTGGATGCCACCCAGGAGAAGCTGGAAGATATTTTCGACGACAGCGACCTGGATGTGGATCTGGAAAACTCGGCTGGTGTGCTGACCGTCAAGTTCGAGAGCGGCCCGCAACTGATCTTCAGTCGTCAGGAGCCGCTGCGTCAGCTGTGGCTGGCTGCGCGCTCCGGTGGCGTTCACTTCGACTACGACGAAGAAAGCGGCAAATGGCAGTGCGACAAAAGTGAAGAGTTGCTGGGCGAAATGCTCGCGCGCCTCGTCGAGGAATATACCGGCGCCGAGCTGGATTTCGAAGAGATCTGACCGTGACCCAGCCTGTACCTGTACGCCCGCCCAAGCCGCTGTTCAGCAATGTCAGCCCGGCGGTGCCGTCACCTTGTATCAGTTTGTGTCGCCTGGACGAGCAGAAAGTCTGCCTCGGCTGCTTCCGCCACGTGGAAGACATCCGTGAATGGCGCTCCGCCGACGATGCGCGGCGCCGGGTGATCTGCGCGCAAGCTGAGCAGCGCAAGGCCCAAGCCTGACAGCATCTTGTTTATTTGTGACGCTGTGGTAGTGTCCGGGTACACCTCAACTCATCGAGGTCCGTGAGAACCCCGCCTTTTTCTGGCGGGGTTTTGCTTTTTTGTGCAGAAAAAAGGAGTCTGCCTGAATCATGACCGCACCTTCCATCATTCTTACCCGTCTTGACGTGCAGCGTCTTGAGCAACTGATCGACCGCTTGGGCGACGAGTTTCCCGGCGTCGAAGCGTTGCAAGCCGAACTCGACCGCGCCGAAGACGTGGTCGGTCACGATGAAGTGACTGCGGGTGTCGTGACCATGAACTCCAGCGTGCATTGCCGTGAGCAAAGCAGCGGCAAGGACTATCACCTGACGCTGGTCTACCCCAAGGACGCGAACGCCGACGAAGGCAAGATCTCGATCCTGGCTCCGGTAGGCAGTGCTTTGCTGGGGCTGCAAGTGGGCCAGCATATCGACTGGCCTGCACCGGGTGGCAAAACGCTCAAGCTGGAATTGCTCAGTGTCGAAGGCCAGCCCAAGGATGGCGGGGCTTTCTCGCTCTAAATCTGGCCCAGTGCGGCATTGAGGGACTGTTCCAGTTCGGCTTTGTAGCGCAGGTACAAATTGCTCGGGCTTTGCACATCACCGAGCAGTCCTGACAAGTCCAGATCAGTGATGTAGCAACGGTAACGTTCGGTTTCCCGGCGTTGCCCGACGATCTCCCGGGCGACCACGGCAAACAGTTGGTCGCCAAATTCCAGTTCGCAAAATTCCCGCTGATTGCAGTAAAGGGTGATCCCCACCTGGCCAGGCGCGCCTTTGCCGATAATTGCCTGCACGTCATAAAACGGCTTGTTGGCAGGGTTCTGCGGCGCCGGTCGTGGTTCCACGCCGCGGGCGCGGCTGCTGCCCGATGGCAATAACTGATAGTACAAGGTGTGCACTTCACTCAGGGGCTGTCGGGAATCCAGGGACGACAGCGCTTCGCGGCGATAGAGGATCGATTGCAGGAAGCGTTGCAGCGGAGCCAGCAGACTTTGTTCATCATGAAACGGCAAGCGCTGCTGCCAAAGCGCGTTGAATTCGTCGAGTACGTACAGCTGGGCGAAGCCTTCATTGACTCGATAGAACACTTGCACGCAATCGGCCTGGCCCATAGGCAGGAGCAGCGCCAGGTCATGGTCTTCCAGGGCCATGGCGTCAAGGTGCCAAGGGCTGTAGCTGGCCAGTTCCTCACTGAGGTAGGCAATCAGCGCGTCCTGGGTTGGCAGTGACACATGATTGGCCTGGCCTGGTGTCAGTTCCATGACGTGATAGTGCTGTTGCACCTGCAACAGGTAACGATGATTGCCTTGGCCAAGCAGCAGGTGTTGTGCGGTGTCGAACACCTCTTCTACACGCTGGGCAATGAACTGCGCACGGTTGTGGCAAAAACAACGCACTCGCAGCCGTGGCAGATGACCCAGCGGTAGTTGGTTGAGGTAATCGCGCAGGCAGTCGAGCAGGGCGTGGGGGCCGTCATAGCGGCTGACCATCACCTCGTTCCAGCTGTTGAGCATGACCTGGTCCAGGGTCAGCACCAGGTTTTCGCGTACACCGGCGTAGCTCAGGGAGTCGGTGCGCTCTGTTGTCATCAGGATATTCAGGTCGCGATGATGCTTGAGCGGGTCAACCCCGACGTTGATCAGCAACAGCACGTCTTCGGGCACTGCCGGGCGCAGCAAGCGGCTCTCATCGACACTGGCCAGGGGCAGGGCGATGGTCTGTTGCAGGCTGCCCAGCAGGTTGAACAACTCGAACTCGGTCATGTCGCTGACACCGGGGTGCAGCGCCAGGCGGGTACTGCTGTCGATCACGCCGTTGCGATGGCACCAGGTGAGCATTTCCAGCAGGTCCCGGCTGCGTTTGATCGGCGCGAAGTGCTCCCATTCCAGGGCCGTCAGGTTGCCGTTATACAAACCCCAATGGTGCTGGCCCGGCTCCTTGCGGTTGGGCGACTGCACCAGGGTCAGGGTGTCTTCGGCCAGGTCCGGGGCGATGCCTGGGTTAATGAACTCAACCTTGCCGGCCTTGCGTTCGAACGCCGCATACAAGCGCCGGCCCAGTACATTGAGGTCGCGTTTGTTGATCAGGCTGGCAGTCTGTTCGCTGCGGGCGAACTGGGTGAGGAAACGGTAGCTGTAGTTCAGTTCATTGACCAGAGCGCGGCGCTCGGAAGCAACCTGACGCACTTTCCACTGGCTGCGACTGTCCAGCAGGGCCAGTTGGCGCTGGTCCCAACCCCATTCCTGGGCCAGGCGTTCCAGCAGCAGTCGCTGCCAAGTGGGGGTGCGCTGGCCGGCGCTGAGCTTGCGGTTGATCTTCAGGTACAGGCTGCGTCGTACCAGTTCCAGGCGATCCGGCTCGTTGCGGGCCTTGAGGTATTCCTCGATGCGGCGATACACCACGATGTAAGGGTCCAGCTCATCCAGGTCCACTTGGTTGGCGAACACCGCTCGCTTGAAACGCAGGCTCAGGCAGTACACGTTCGGATGTTCGCTGGCGTAGACCTCGGTCAGCAGCAGCTTGAGCACCGATTTGTACGGTGACTCGATGCCCTTGAACAATTGCCACAGCCCGGCACCTATGAACTCGACCGGCGGGATATGGGCCAAGTGACCCAGGTCGAGGGTTTCATCGGCGCGGATAAACCGCTTGGAAATCAGGGCGTGGGTAAATTCGGCGTAGCGCTTTTCTTCGTAGACCGGCACCAGCCACCAGATCGGCGTGCGCCCGGCCAGCCAGATGGCTGTGCGGTAGAACTCGTCCAGCAGCAGGTAGTGCTGGGTAGTACCGCAATCGTCGGAGCTTAGTTGCGTATCGCGTTCACCCAGGACAAAGCGTGTAGGTTCGATCAGGAAAAAATGCGCCTCGGCGCCCATGCTCAAGGCCCAGGCTTCCAGCAGTTGGCACTTCTTGCGCAGCTCTGCCAGTTCGCTTTCGTCCAGGTCGGGAGCGTGGCACACCCACACGTCCATATCGCTTTGATCGGCCTGGGCCAGCGTGCCGAGGCTGCCCATCAGGAACAGGCCGTGGATGGGGCGGGGCGGGTTGCCATGGCGCGGTTTATAGGAGAACGAGCGGGTCAGGCGTTGGGCTTCGGCCAGCGCCTGGGCGTCAGGTTCGAAATTCGACAGCCCCGCCGGGGTGCTGCTGGAGACATAGCCCGGCAACAGTGGGTGATTGACGTGGAAAAACAGCGGCAACAAGGTCAATACGCCTTGTTGGCGTGGTGTCAGCCCCTCGACAGCCCGGGCCATGCGGCCCTCATTGAGGGCCATGAAACGCGCGCGCAACTGGGTCAGCACCTTGCGGTCGATGCCTTCGTCCAGATCGGGGCGGATTTCGTGGGTGCGGGTCATGTCGAACTCGGTGGCTCGCTGGGCCCGACGTGGGCAGCCATGCAGGAGTCTACAGACAGTAGCGTAGGAGTTTTAGAGGGAAGTGGCTTTTTGGCGTCAGAATTTTTGCGCCACACAACAGCGCCCTCGGAGTCCGCAACGGGCGGACCCCATGGGCGGGATCAGGTGTCAGGCAGCTTCTTTTTTCGTTGTGTTCAAAATCGTCAGCAGGCTTTGGGTGTGTTGAGCTGCATCCCGACCCAGGCTGGTCAGGTAGCCGCCATCGGGTTGGGTAATCAGATCTTTGTCAAAAAGGCGCTTGGCAGCTGCGATGGCAGCGGAAGCGGCGGTCTGGTGGACTTTCAGACCCTCCTGGGAGCTGTCCAGGTTGAAGAGTGCAAGGATTTCCAGTTCGGCAACCAACTCGGGGGTATACGACATAAGGACTCCAGACTTTCTAAAATTTATTAGAGGCTAGCAGGCCATAAGGTGAACGCACTTTGCCGAACTGTCCAGCGTGTTGCTGCGTACTGGGATTATTCCTTTTCAGGCGGCAACTCCGGCAATGCTCGCAGCGCTGTTTCATACCATTGGGTATCGAATGCGCGGTCTTCGTCCAGCATGGCATCAATCTCGAAGGCCAGCACGTGAGCCATCAGATTCAGGATGTCGTCGCGCTCGTAGCCCACCAGGGTCAGTTTGTTGAACGTTGCCTTGGCCGCTGGCGGGTTGTCGCTTTCGATCTGGTTTTCGATGGCTTCGATCAGCGTGGTTTCGGTGAATTCTTCTTCGTCATTGTCGATATCGGTCGGCTCGCTCATGGCAGGCTCCTCAAGGAAAGGGTGCCAGTCTACCGCCATTCAGGCAGGTGATGCTGCTGGTCAGGCCGGGCGCCTGGAACTATAACTCTTGCAGCCAACCCCACACCCGGCCTGGAGGCATCTGCAATGCTCAAGCTCTACGGATTTTCAGTCAGTAACTACTACAACATGGTCAAGCTTGCACTTCTGGAGAAAGGGCTGGCTTTCGAGGAGGTGCCTTTCTATGCAGGCCAGACCCCCGAAGCCTTGGCGGTGAGCCCGCGAGGCAAAGTGCCGGTGCTGGGCGTCAAGCAAGGGTTTATCAATGAAACCAGCGTGATTCTGGAGTACATCGAACACACTCAGGAAGGCCCTTCATTGCTGCCGGCCGACCCTTTTCAACGGGCTCAGGTGCTGGCGCTGTGCCGTGAAATCGAGCTCTACATCGAACTGCCTGCGCGAGCGTGTTTCGCCGAGGCTTTTTTCGGCATGACGGTGCCGGAGGCGATCAAGGAGAAATCCAGGGCCGAGCTGCTGCTTGGGATCGGTACGTTAGGTCGGCACGGTAAGTTCGCGCCTTATGTGGCTGGGGAGAACTTCACCATTGCGGATTTGTATTTCATGTACAGCCTGAACCTGGCGTGCGGCGTGGGCGAGAAGCTGTTCGGGCTGGACCTGCTGGCGCAGTTGCCGCAGGTGAAGGCCTTGTTGGGGCGCCTGAATGAAATGCCCAACGCGCAGAAGGTCGAGGCGGACAGGCAGGCGGCGATGCCTGCATTCATGGCGATGATTGCGGCCAAAAGGTGAGCAAATGTGGGAGGGGGCTTGCTCCCGATGGTGGTGTATCAGGTAAGAAAATCTTAGCTGACCCACCGCCATCGGGAGCAAGCCCCCTCCCACAGTTTTAGCGGCTGGCGAGCAATTCTTTGCCGCGCACGACCGCTGCCTTGACCTGTGCCGGCGCAGTGCCGCCCACATGGTTGCGGGCATTTACCGAGCCTTCCAGGGTCAGCACGGCAAACACATCCTGTTCGATCTGGTCGCTGAACTGGCGCAGTTCTTCCAGGCTCATTTCCGCCAGGTCCTTGCCGGTGTCCACCCCGTATTTCACCGCGTGGCCGACGATTTCGTGGCAGTCACGGAACGGCAGGCCACGGCGCACCAGGTAGTCCGCCAGGTCGGTTGCCGTGGAGAAACCCCGCAGGGCTGCTTCACGCATGATCGCGTGTTTGGGCTTGATCGCGGGGATCATGTCGGCAAAGGCGCGCAGCGAATCACGCAGGGTGTCCGCGGCGTCGAACAGCGGTTCCTTGTCTTCCTGGTTGTCCTTGTTGTAGGCCAATGGTTGGCCTTTCATCAGGGTCAACAGGCCCATTAGCGCGCCGAATACACGGCCGCTCTTGCCGCGCACCAACTCAGGCACGTCAGGGTTTTTCTTTTGCGGCATGATCGAGCTGCCGGTGCAGAAGCGGTCTGGCAGGTCGATGAACTGGAATTGGGCACTGGTCCATAGCACCAGTTCTTCGGAGAAGCGCGACAGGTGCATCATCGCGATACTGGCGGCGGCACAGAATTCGATGGCGAAGTCGCGGTCCGAAACGCCGTCCAGGGAGTTGCCGCCCACGGCGTCAAAACCCAGCAGTTGCGCGGTGTACTCGCGGTCGATCGGGTAGGTGGTGCCGGCCAGCGCAGCGCTGCCCAACGGCATACGGTTGGCGCGCTTGCGGCAATCGACCAGGCGCTCGTAATCGCGACTGAGCATTTCGAACCAGGCCAGCAGATGGTGGCCGAAGGTCACTGGCTGTGCGGTCTGCAAGTGAGTGAAGCCGGGCATGATGGTGTCCGATTCACGCTCGGCCTGTTCCAGCAAACCTTTTTGCAGGCGGGTGATTTCGGCCAGGATCAGGTCGATTTCATCGCGCAGCCACAGGCGAATATCGGTGGCTACCTGATCGTTACGGCTGCGGCCGGTGTGCAGTTTCTTGCCGGTCACGCCGATGCGATCGGTCAGGCGTGCCTCGATGTTCATGTGCACGTCTTCCAGATCGACGCGCCAGTCGAATGTGCCTGCCTCGATTTCACCGCGGATGGTGGTCAGGCCGTCGATGATGCTGTCACGCTCGGCGTCGGTCAGCACGCCGACCTTGGCCAGCATCGTGGCATGGGCGATGGAGCCCATGATGTCGTGGCGGTACAGGCGCTGGTCGAAGGTGACGGAGGCGGTGAAGCGCGCGACGAAGGCGTCGACGGGTTCACTGAAGCGGCCGCCCCAGGACTGGTTGGTCTTGTCGGTGCTCATGGATTCGCTCGTGATCTGCTTGAAAGAGGCATGAAGGTGTACCGGCGATAATAACAGGGTTGCCCGTGAAGGCGGTGCCGCGGGTGATCGGCAATTTTATTTGTGTCGTAGATGGCTAAGTGCCTTGCCGCCGAACGCATCCGGGACGAGACTGGAGATACGTACTTATTGAAACGATATTTGACGATTGAGCAATATCGTCTCAGTGAGCGTCTACAGTTGGACTGCTAGTGTGTGAATGCACCAAAGTCTGGTGATGCGGTCATAACCAGACTATCCATTAAACAGGGGGGTATTCGGATTGTGTATCAGTGAACCCTACGACGATGCCCGAAGGCAGCAGGTCTTGGGCGCTATTGAACAGGTCCGGGTAAATTTGGGTGCCGCTCTCAGGGCACTTTTTGCCGCTCGCGCTAGTCTTAGCGTGGATCGCTGTGACGCAAGTCACCGCACCTGTCTACGCTATCCTTGTGCGAGACTCACGCAGGAATCCAGCGCAATATGAATGTCCTGATCGTTGATGACGAACCCCAAGCCCGCGAGCGACTGAGCCGTCTAGTCAGTGAACTCGAGGGTTATACAGTCCTTGAACCGAGTGCCACCAGCGGTGAGGAGGCGTTGACGCTGATCGACAGCCTCAAGCCGGATGTGGTGCTGCTCGATATCCGTATGCCGGGCTTTGATGGCCTGCAAGTCGCTGCCCGCCTGAGCGAACGCGAATCGCCACCTGCCGTGGTGTTGTGCGCGGCCCAGGAAGAGTTCTCTGCACAGACGCTGGAAGACAGCGGTGTCAGTTTTCTCGTCAAGCCGGTCACCGCCGAGGCCTTGCTCAAAGCCTTGAAAAAAGCCGAGCGTCCCAGCCGTGCCCAACTTGCCGCACTGACCCAGCCTGCGGCCCAAAGTGGTAACGGGCCACGCAGCCACATCAGTGCGCGCACCCGCAAAGGCATCGAGCTGATCCCGCTCAACCAGGTGGTCTACTTTATTGCCGATCACAAGTACGTGACCCTGCGCCATGAAACCGGCGAAGTGCTGCTGGATGAGCCGCTCAAGGCTCTTGAGGATGAATTCGGCGACCGTTTTGTGCGTATCCATCGCAACGCGCTGGTAGCCCGCGAACGTATCGAGCGCTTGCAGCGCACACCCCTGGGGCACTTTCAGCTCTTCCTGAAGGGGCTCAATGGCGATGCGTTGATCGTCAGCCGACGCCATGTCGCCGGCGTGCGCAAGATGATGCAGCAGCTTTAGCCCAAGGGCTGGGGCGCGGTCTGCCTTCCTTATCCCGGTGCGATGTGGCCAGGGAGGCCCCGCACTTGCTGATTCAAATCAAAGCGTATTTGCCTGAGCTGTTATTATCCGCCGTATCTATTCAGTACGGATTGATCCATGTCCTCTCGCGAAATCCGCATCGCCACCCGTAAAAGCGCCTTGGCCTTGTGGCAGGCCGAATACGTCAAAGCACGCCTTGAGCAGGCTCATCCGGGCCTCAAGGTATCCCTGGTGCCCATGGTCAGTCGCGGCGACAAGCTGCTGGACTCACCCCTGTCGAAAATCGGCGGCAAGGGTCTTTTCGTCAAGGAGCTGGAAACTGCGCTGCTGGAAAACGAAGCCGACATCGCTGTGCATTCGATGAAAGACGTGCCCATGGACTTCCCTGAAGGCCTGGGCCTTTTTTGCATCTGCGAGCGCGAAGATCCGCGTGATGCCTTTGTTTCCAATACCTACGCGTCCCTGGATGACTTGCCGCTGGGCAGCATCGTCGGCACCTCCAGCCTGCGTCGCCAGGCTCAGTTGTTGACACGTCGGCCCGACTTGCAGATTCGCTTTTTGCGCGGCAACGTCAATACGCGCCTGGCCAAGCTGGATGCCGGCGAATATGACGCGATCATTCTTGCCGCCGCCGGCTTGATCCGCTTGGGCTTCGAAGATCGCATCACATCGGCCATCAGCGTCGAAGACAGCCTGCCCGCCGGCGGGCAGGGCGCAGTCGGCATCGAATGTCGGACCGTCGACAGCGAAATCCACGCACTGCTCAAGCCCCTCGATCACGCCGATACCGAAGTTCGTGTGACCGCCGAGCGCGCCCTGAACAAACACCTCAATGGCGGCTGCCAAGTCCCCATCGCCTGCTATGCCGTACTCGAAGGTGAGAACCTGTGGCTGCGTGGCCTGGTGGGGGATCCGGATGGCGGTACCCTGCTGACCGCCCAGGTGCGTGGGCCGCAACGAGATGCGACGGCCTTGGGGATTCAGGTTGCCGAGGAGTTGCTGGACAAAGGCGCCGGTGCCATTTTGCAAAAAGTCTATGGCGAGGCCGGTCCGCAGTGACCGACTGGCGAGTGCTGCTGACGCGGCCTGCCGAGGAGTCGACAGCCCTGGCGGCTTTATTGTCCCAGGCCGGTATATACAGCAGCCGTCTGCCGTTGCTGGAGACGCAAGCGTTAGCGGTCACGGCTGAGCAACAAGCGGTGTTTGACGCGTTGCAGCGTTATTGCGCGGTCATTGTTGTGAGCAAGCCGGCCGCGCGCCTGGCGCTGCAACGGTTGGGGAATGCCGTGCCGCCAATGCCGTGGTTCAGCGTCGGTGCGGCGACGGCGCAGATCCTCGCCGGTCATGGCCTCGACGTTCATTATCCCGCCACTGGCGATGACAGCGAGGCCTTGCTTCAATTGCCTGCATTGCGCGAGGCTATCGCACAGCCGGGCGCCAAGGTGCTGATCCTGCGTGGCGAGGGCGGCCGCGAGTTGCTGGCAGAGCGTTTGCGCGAGCAAGGTGCTAGTGTCGACTATCTGGAATTGTATCGGCGTTTTCTCCCGGTCTACGAGACGGGTGCGCTGATGCAACGCATCCGGTTGGAACGCTTGAACGGCCTGGTGGTCAGCAGTGGGCAGGGTTTTTTACACCTGCAAGCCCTGGCGGGCACCGATTGGCCACAGGTGGCACAGCTGCCGTTGTTCGTGCCCAGCCCGCGCGTCTATGAGATGGCGCGGGCCGCTGGCGCAAAAAAAGTTGTGGATTGTCGCGGCGCGAGTGCCGCGGCTTTGTTAGTGGCGTTGGGGAGCTATCCCGTTCCCACTCTCTGATACGCAAAGGACGGATACGTGAGCGAAACAGCCTTGCCTAAAGATGAAGCTCAGCCCGCGCTTGATGCGCCGGTCGAGACACCGGTCACCGCGCCGCGCCGTGGCAATGGCCTGGCGGTCGTCGCCTTGCTGCTAGGGGCTGCTGGCGTAGCTGCTGGCGGCTGGGGGATCTGGCAGGTCCGCGCCCTTCAAGCCAGCAGCCAACATCAATTGAGCCAAGTGCAGACCCTGGATGACCAATCCCAGAGCCTCAAGCAAAGCCAGCAACAGTTGGCCGCCCGTCTGGCGCAATTGCCGGGTGCGGACGAGCTGGAAGAGCGCCGCCGCCTGGTTGCCCAGTTGCAGGGCGATCAGCAACGCCTGAGCCAGCGCCTCGAAACGGTGTTGGGCGCCAGCCGCAAGGATTGGCGCCTGGCCGAGGCGGAGCATCTGATCCGTCTGGCCAGTTTGCGTTTGTCTGCCTTGCAAGACATCAACAGTGCGCAGTCGCTGGTCCAGGGCGCCGACGAGATTCTTCGCGAGCAGAGCGACCCAGGGGCTTTCACCGCCCGTGAGCAACTGGCCAAGAGCCTTGCCGCATTGCGCAGCACTGAGCAACCAGACCGCACCGGCCTGTACCTGCAACTGGCGGCCTTGCGTGACCAGGTCGTGCAACTGGCGGCGATTGCCCCGGAGTATCAGCTTACGGAACCTGCTTCCCAAGGGCGCCCCACCAGCGATACGCAGAACCAGTTGAGCCAGTGGTGGGAACAGATTTCCCGCTATTTCCGCATCGACTTCAACCCGGATGACAATATCCGGCCATTGTTGGCAGGCCAGGGTTTGAACCAAGTGCGCCTGGCCCTGAGCCTGGCGCTGGAGCAGGCGCAGTGGGCCGCGCTCAACGGCGAGTCGGCGGTATACAGCCGCTCGCTGGGCGAAGCGCGCAGCGTATTGCAAGACAACTTCAATCAGGACAACCCGCAGAGCAAGGCGATGCTGGCGCGTATCGCTGAACTTGAGCCCAAGGCCGTGTCGGTGGTGACGCCGGACCTGGCTGCGAGCCTGGCCGCCGTGCAGGCTTACCTTGAACGTCGTCATCTGTCTGCCGACGAAGCCAAGGCCGCGGCCGGCAAACCGGCGACCCAGGAGTAGAGCTGATGAAGCGTTTCTATGTGATCCTGGTGCTGGCGATTGCAGTCGCCCTCGCACTGGCCGTGGGTATTTCGAAACACACCGGCTACGTGCTGATTACCTATCCGCATTTGCTGCATTACGAGTCAAGCCTGTGGGCTACCCTGGTGGCGGTGTTTGCCATCGGCCTGGCGATCTACCTGGTTCGTGTGTTGCTGAGCCTGATCACCACCTCCGGTGGCGTGGTCAATCCATGGTCGCGACGCAACCGCAGCCGCCGTGTGCAGATCGCGATCGAGCAAGGTCAGATGGACCTTGCCGAGGGCCGCTGGGCCAGTGCCGAGCGCCACTTGCACCGTGCTGCCGAAGCAGAGCGTCAGCCGCTGCTCTATTACATCGGTGCTGCCCGTGCGGCCAATGAGCAGGGCCGCTATGAGGAATCCGACGGCTTGCTGGAGCGCGCCCTGGAGCGCCAGCCCCAGGCGGAATTGGCCGTAGCCCTGAGCCATGCGCAACTGCAGATGGACCGCGGCGATACTGAAGGCGCCCTGGTTACGCTTCAGGCGATGCACGAGCGTCACCCGCATAACGCGCAGGTACTCAGGCAGCTACAGCGCCTGCATCAGCAGCGTGGCGATTGGTCGTCGGTGATTCGCCTGCTGCCTGAGCTGCGCAAGGACAAAGTCTTGCCCGCCAGTGAGCTGGCCGAGCTGGAACGTCGTGCCTGGGGCGAAAACCTGAGCCTGGCTGCCCAGCGTGAGGAGCAGGGCGAGGCGGGCTTGCAGTCTCTGGAGCGTGCCTGGGAGCAACTGACTTCGGCCCAGCGCCAGCAGCCACAATTGGTGCTGGCCTATGCCGACCAGTTGCGTCGGCTAGGCGCGGATGCAAAGGCCGAGGAAGTGCTGCGTGGTGCCCTCAAGCGCGACTATGACAGCCATCTGATTCGGCTGTATGGCCTGTTGCGTGGCAGTGACCCGGCGCGCCAGTTGAAGTTTGCCGAAGGCTGGCTCAAGGACCATCCGGGCGATGCCAGCTTGCTGCTGACGCTTGGCCGTCTGTGCCTGCAAAACAGCCTGTGGGGCAAGGCGCGGGACTATCTGGAAAGCAGCCTGCAAGTTCAGCGCAACCCCGAAGCCTGTGCCGAATTGGCCCGCCTGCTGGCCCAACTGGGCGACACCGAGCGCAGCAACCAGCTGTTTCAGGAAGGTCTGGGGCTGCTCGACAATCGTCTGTTGTCCTCGCCTCTGCCAGTACCCGCGCGTATTTGAAGTAGGAAAGGGTGAATGGATTGGCTCGGATCTATCCGACACCCGATCCTTAAAACCCCAATAAACACTCGGTATAACTGACGTGATGACTAATTCCTACTTGTTGTAACTGGATTTCCGCCATGCCTTGGCGGAATGTCCTTGCTTCTTCGCGGAATTGTCTGCTCCGGGGCGTCTTGAAAGGGGTCGGGCCTTTCCTCTACCGTAGCGACCTATCTCTTGCAGTGCGGATAAACAATGTCTTTGGCCCCTTTACGCTCCTTGTTTTTGCTGGCGTTCATGGCGGGTGCGCTGACGTTGGGCGCGTCCTTCTATCTGGAATACGGCGCGTTGCTACAGCCTTGCTTTCTGTGCCAGGTACAACGTCTGCTTCTGGCCACTTTTGCGCTGATCAACCTGATGGCCGCCCTTCATAATCCCGGGCGTTCCGGCCTTTGCCTGTATGGGCTGGCGAGCACCGTGTGTGCATTATTGGGTGCCATCACTGCCGGGCGCCAAGTGCTATTGCAGAATATTCCGTCAGGTGCGGGCCGGGATTGCTGGCCCAGCCTGCACTACATGATCGAAAACCTGTCGTTCTGGCAGGCGGCGCGGTCAGTGTTCAACGGGACTGTCGATTGCGTTGAAATCAACTGGACGCTATTTGACCTGAGCCTGCCGGAGTGGAGCCTGTTGTTCTTTGTGGCGATGTTGATCCTGGGTGTCATGCAATGCTCGCGGCTGTTGTTCAGTAAGCATTTGCGCATCACAACGTCATGAAAACGGGACGCGCGTTGTAGGAGGGGATTAAACACTTGTATGAACATTCTCTCCTGCGTACCTTGAAGCCATAGTCCTGCGGGCATAATCTGGCCCGCACGCGTATCCAAACCATTTGTCAGACGCGGCTTTGTTCGACTGCTGCTTAATCCTTCAAGTGTTGCGCAGGTACAGAGCAGCAGCGCCCCTATAGGGAAGAGAGATCATCATGCTGGAAAGTTGTCAGAATGCTCAGGAACGTTGGGGTGGGGTGCACAAGCTGATCGACAGCTGGCTGAAGGCACGCCACGAACTGGTTCGGGCCTTTGATGCTCTCGGTGCCAAGCCCGAAGCATTGGGTGAGAATCGCGAGCCATTGCAGGATTTCTGTGGGGTACTGGTTGACTACGTATCGGCAGGCCATTTCGGCGTCTACGAGCAACTGACCAAAGAGGCGGAAGCCTTCGACGACCAGCGTGGCCTCGACCTGGCAGAGACTATTTACCCGCGCATCGATGTGATCACGGAAAAACTGCTGGCGTTCACCGACCTGTGTGACGCAGGGAAATGCGTAGCGGAAAAATTCAAAGAACTGGGCGCGCTGCTGCATGAACGTTTCGAGCTGGAAGACTGCTTGATCGAAGTGCTGCACAACGCCCATAAGGAAGAGGCTGCCACCCAAGTCTGAAGCTTGGTAGGGAGATAAAAAACGGTGCGCATGTCGCACCGTTTTTTATGGGTCAGTGGCGAGTGCCGAGCAGTTCTATCTCGAACACCAGCGGTGTATAGGGCGGGATCAACTCACCTGCGCCGTCTGCGCCATAGGCCTGGGCTGAAGGAATCACCAGACGCCATTTCGCACCCACCGGCATCTGTTGCAATGCACTGTTCCAACCGCTGATCACGCTGTTCAGGCGAAACCATCGCGCTTGCGTACTTTTGTCGAAGACAGTTCCGTCAGGCAGTCGGCCCACGTATTTCACCTGCACTTCATCGCTGGCTAACGGCTTGTTGCCAGTGCCCGGTGCCAGCTCGGTGAGCAGAATCCCATTTGCCAATTCACGAACACCACTGGCGGCGTTTTCCCGAGTTAGAAATTGCTGTTCGGCGGCGAGTGCTTTTTCGCTTTGAGGTAGCTGGGCGTTGGCGGCGTTTTGCGCTTCGTGCTCGGTGAGAATCTGTTCGATGCGCGCGTTGTCGAGCGCCAGCGGCTTGCCTTGATAGGCTTGCTTGAGGCCGTCGATCAGGGCCTGGATCTGCAGGTCGGGGACTTCCTGGCGCAACCGTTCGCCGAGGCTTGCGCCCAAGCTATAGGCTAGATCATGCGCCTCTGTGGCAGTGTTTTTTGACGGCGATTGCTCGCTCGCATCGGCCACGAAGATCGCCAAGCCAAGCACTAGAAAAAGATAACGCGACATGGACATTCTCCCGGCGAAAGTGCGACGGATTATGCCAGTGTGAGTGCGTAAAAACTGGTGAGCATTTGCGTTATATCGATAAGAATTTTCGTACCGTGCAACGCAAGCCCAACGATACTGTCAACATGCGCTAGCGGCGGTAAGAGCAGAGGGCTAGTATGAGCCGCACCCACGTCAGCCAGGAGGTAAACCATGTCGGCCAAACAGAAGCCTGTAAATACCCCGTTGCACTTGCTCCAACAACTTTCGGGCAGCTTGCTCGAACATCTGGAAAGCGCATGTTCCCAGGCGTTGGCCGATGCAGAAAAACTGCTCGCCAAACTGGAAAAACAACGCGGTAAAGCGCAAGAAAAGCTGCACAAGTCCCGTACCAAACTGCAAGACGCCGCTACTGCCGGCAAGTCCAAGGCGCAAGCCAAAGCCAAGGGCGCAGTCAAAGAACTTGAGGATCTGCTGGATGCCCTCAAGGATCGTCAAGCTGAAACCCGCAGCTACATTTCCCAACTCAAAAAAGACGCTCAAGAAAGCCTGAAGCTGGCCCAAGGCGTTGGTCGTGTGAAGGAAGCCGTAGCTAAAGCGCTGGGGGCTCGTACACCCGCAAAAGTTGCAGCCAAGCCCGCTGCCAAAACCGCTGCTGCCAAGCCAGTTGCTAAAACTGCAGCTGCCAAACCAGCAGCCAAGCCAGCCGCTAAAACTGCAG
>NZ_SPKO01000005.1:0-86227 GCF_023127795.1 Pseudomonas sp. W2Jun17
GCGGCACCAGTGCAAGGGTGCTGCAGGGCCTGGATAGCTTGGGTGTCGAGGTAGGGCAGTACGCCTACACCGACCTGTCGCGGGCGTTTTTGATGCACGCCCAGACGGCTTATGGCGAGGGGCGGTCTTACCTGGATTACCGCATCCTGGATGTGGAGAAAGACCTGGTGCAGCAGGGCCTGGAACTGGGCAGCTATGATGTGGTGATCGCGACCAATGTCCTGCATGCCACCGCCGATATTCGTCAAGTGGTCGAGCACGCCAAGGCAGCGCTGAAGACGGATGGCTGGTTGTTGTTGAACGAGCTGAGCCAGGCGTCACTGTTCAGTCACCTGACCTTCGGCCTGCTGGAGGGCTGGTGGCGTTATCGCGACGAGGCGTTGCGGCTGCCGGGTACGCCGGGCTTGTCCAGTGAGCGCTGGCAACAGGTGCTGGAAGAGGCGGGTTATCGCGGGGTGATGTTCCCGTGCCAGGCGTTTCATGGGCTGGGACAGCAAGTGGTGATGGCGCGCAGTGATGGAGTGGTGCGCCATGCCCGGGAACCGCAGGCAACGCCTGCACCTGCACCTTCGGCCGAGAGTCACGCGCCAGTGTCAGCGCCTGCCAGGCGCGCCGAGGATGGGCGGCTCCTGCTGCTGGCATCGGTACGCGAATTGGTCGCCAGCAGCCTGCAATTTGAACTGGGCGACATTCGCGACGATGAACCGTTCGCCGATTACGGCGTGGACTCAATCACTGGCGTGGCGCTGGTTCGCCAGCTGAATGCACGCCTGGCAATTGACCTGCACACGACGTGCCTCTTCGATTACCCGAGTATCAACCGGCTCGTCGACTACATGCTGGGCCAATACCCGCAGTTCGCAACGCCTGCAACCGAGCCTACGGACGCCTTGCCGGTAACCCCGCCGACTGGCGAGCCGGCACAGCCAGCGGTTGATGACCAAGCCATTGCCATTGTCGGTATCAGTGGGCGGTTCCCGCAGTCCCGAGATCTGGATGCCTTCTGGGAGCACCTGGCGGCTGGTGCCGACCTGGTCAGTACCGTGCAACGTTGGGACCCTCGGCATTGCTATGCCGGCGCAGACCAGGGCTGCGACCGCGGTGGCTTCATTGAGAGGATCGATGAGTTTGATCCACTGTTTTTCAATATTTCGCCTCTTGAGGCGACCTATATGGACCCTCAGCAACGTCTGTTCCTGCAGGAAGCCTGGAACGCGCTGGCCGATGCCGGGTGCCTGGGCGAACAGCGCCGCGCCGAGGTGAGTGTCTACGTCGGGTGCGAACAGGGCGACTATGACCAGCTGTTCGATGACATGCCGCCACCCCAGTCGTTCTGGGGCAATGCCCCCTCGATCGTGCCGGCACGCATAGCCTACTACCTGGACTTGCAAGGGCCGGCCATCACCGTCGATACCGCTTGCTCCAGCGCGCTGGTGGCCATCCACATGGCCTGCCAGAGCCTGCTTGCCGGCGATACAAAGGTGGCCTTGGCGGGTGGGGTTTTCATTCAGTCCACACCTGCGTTTTACCAAAAGGCCAACCGGGCAAGCATGCTGTCGCTCACTGGCGCCTGCCATACCTTCGACAGCCGGGCGGACGGCTTCGTCCCTGGCGAAGGGGCAGGCGCGGTGGTGCTCAAACGCCTCGCCGATGCCCTGGCTGATCGCGATCACATCCATGGGTTGATCCGCGGTTCCGGTATCAATCAGGACGGCGCCAGCAATGGCATTACTGCACCGAGCGCGTTGTCCCAGCAGCGTCTGCATGAGTCGGTCTATGCACGCTATGGCATTGACCCGGCCACCGTGCAGTTGGTCGAAGCCCATGGCACCGGGACGCGCCTGGGTGACCCGATCGAATTCCAGGCGCTCAAGGGGGCGTTCTCCCGTTACACCCAGCGCAAGGGTTACTGCGCGATCGGTTCGGTGAAGTCGAACATGGGGCACGCCGCCACCGCCGCCGCCATGGCAGGACTGTTCAAGGTCCTGTTGGCGATGCGGCATCGGCAACTGCCGCCGTCCTTGCATTTCCAACACACCAACCCGGCCATCGATTTCGCCGACAGCCCCTTTTTCCTCAATCAGCACCTGGGCGATTGGCCCGCGATTGACGGGGCCCCGCGCCGCGCCGCGATCAGTTCTTTCGGGTTCAGCGGCACCAATGCCCATATGGTCCTGGAGCAGCCACCCCTGCGCGTCCACCAGGCCAGTCTGGTGCCGGCGGTACTGATCGTGCTCGATGCACGCACCCGCGAACAACTGCACCAGCGCATGGCGGACCTGTTGGCGTTATGTGAGCGGGACGCGTCATTCGCAGTCGTAGACATGAGCTACAGCCTGCTCACCGGGCGCCAGCGTTTCGAGCAGCGTTTCCATGTTGTGGTCGCGGACCGCGCCGAATTGATCGCTGCGCTGCGCAGAGGCATGCCGGCTGACACGGCCGATCTGGCCGAAGCACACCAGCGCCGATTGCAAGGCTTGTCTGCTCGCGCCACGGGTCAGTCTCTGTACTACTTGCAGCAGTTGGCTGTATTTGCCGATGCCTGGGCAGCCGGCCAGGCAGTGGACTTCGCACCGCTGTTCGACGCCCTGGATTGCCAGCGCATGCCCCTGCCGGGCTACCCCTTTGCTCGGGAGCGTTATTGGGTAGTGGAGGCGATGCCCGCCCAGGACAAGGCTACCCATCCGCTGTCGGCCGCCATGATGCCCAATGACGGGGCGGCCATGGTCTTGCGCCTGGAGGGTGACGAATACTTCCTTGATCAACACCGCATCAACGGCGAGCCGGTGGTGCCCGGGGTGGCTTTTCTGGAGGTGCTCGCCCTTGCACGTGCTGCACATACACCTTTGACACCACTGAGCCTGATCAACCTGGTATGGCAGGCACCCTTGCGCGTGGTCTCGGAGCCCGTCGAGGTACGGGTGACACTCGATGTTCAGAGCCGACACACAGGGCTTGGCGGTGTTGAGGTCCACTCCGGGCACCCTGCGCAGGTGCACTGCGCCGGCCACTACGCTGCGCCGGCCACCGCACCCGCTGCGCTTGATCTGGCCGCCCTGCGTGAGGCCTGCCGAACGGCACCTCATTCAGCACATGACTGTTACCGGCACTTCACTGGCCTGGGGGTGGATTACGGGGTGAATTTTCGCTGCCTGGTGGAGTACGCCGCCAGCGCCGATATCGACCATCCGCAGCAACTGTTGGTGCGCTTGGCGCGCAACCCCGGTGCGACCCCCAACACCGGCTGGCTGCTCGAACCAGGCCTGACTGATTCGGCGCTGCAGGCCGCCGCCCACTGGCTGGCGCGCGATTGGCCGGAGCCGCGGGCGCTGGTGCCGTTTTCCCTGGAGCGCCTGGATGTGTTCAGTGCCGCTGAACCGGTATGGGCGTATGCAGTGCGCCGCCAGGCGGCAGGTTGGGCGAGCGTTCCGGCCGTGGATATTCAACTGGCCGATGCCAACGGCACGATCTGTGCGCAATTGCAGGGGTTGAGTTTTCGCGCCCTACCGCCACCGCAGCATCCCGGCGGTACTTCGCTGGATGCCGGGGAGAGCACCCTGTGGACGGGGGACTGGCAGCCTCGCGAGGCCACCATGGCGTTACCTGATTCTGTTGGAGAGCGCCTGTTGATGGTGGCCGCCGCGCCGCAGCGACTGCTGATGGAGCAGGCGCTGCACGGCTTGCCCTGGCATTCGCTGGTGGAGAGTGAATGGCCTGTGGGCGAGGGCTATACCCAGGCCGCGATTTCGTTGATCACACACTTGCAGGCGCACCTGCGCAAGGCTGACGGCCGGCCGTTGCACGTGCAACTGCTGGTGGAGCCACATGGGCCTTGGGCACTTTTCGAAGGCCTGGCGGCTATTCTCGAAACGGCGGCATTGGAGAACCCGGCGCTGACGGTCCAGTGCCTGCTGGTGGAGATCCAGGCGCCATCGGCGTCGCTTGTGAATGTCGTGAATCAGGCGCTGGCCCTGGGCGATCCACGCTTACGCTGGTGTGACGGGCAGTGGCAGAGCTTTGTCTGGCGCCAGTTGCCGAGCGGCCCCGGTGTTGTGCCCTGGAAGGCGACCGGGGTCTATTTGATTACCGGGGGCGCAGGCGGCATGGGCCAGGTGCTGGCCGAAGAGATTTTCCGCCATGCACCCGGGGCGACCCTGGTGCTGGCCACGCATCGGCCAACAACGCTAGAGGGCTTGGCGCACTTACACCCCGCATTCAATCGCTTGCGTGAGCGTGGGGCGCGGGTCGAAGTGGTCACCCTGGAGGTCAGCGATCGGCTGGCCACCCAGGCCCTGGTCGAACGGATCCTTGAGCGTTATGGGCGGCTGGATGGCGTGGTGCATAACGCGGGGGTGACACGCGACGCTTACCTGTTGCAAAAGACCGCCGAAGACGTGCGCGAGGTGTTTGCGCCCAAGGTCCAGGGCGTGTTGAACCTCGATGCGGCCACCGCTGAGGTGGTGCTCGATTTCTTCCTGGTGTCTTCGTCCATCAGCGCGCAGTTGGGCAATGTCGGTCAAGCCGACTACGCAGCGGCCAACTGCTTTATGGATGGGGTCGTGCGCGCGCGCCAACGTCAAGCCGAGCAGGGCCTGCGACACGGCCTGAGCATGGCTGTGGATTGGGGATATTGGGCCGACGGCGGCATGCGTATCGATGCGTTGTCCCTGGGCTTGCTCAAGCAGGCCTGGGGCCTTCTGCCTATGCCACGCGACGCCGGGTTGCACGCGCTTTATCAGGCGTTCAAGCACCGCCAGGCGAACACGCTGGTGCACTACGGCGTTGCATCGAGTGTGCGGCGTCTGCTGACGCCGACGACGCATCGTGTCGAGCCGCTCGAGCAGTGGCTGCTGGCCAACGTGGCAGCGCTGACCGGCGTGCCCGTAGCTGACATTGACCTGCAGCAGCCGTTTGCCGATTACGGCTTCGACCTGCCTATGCGCCAGGCCCTGGTGCAGCGCCTGAGCGAGACACGTGACCTGGCAGGGCAGGGCGCCCGCCTTTTGCGCTGCGAATGCCTCCAGGCTTTGCTCGACCATATCGTGCAGCCGCCTCTTACCGATTTGACGGAGAAGACTCCCGCCATGGATACACGCGACGACAGCCAGACCCGACACGCCAGGGATTTCATTATCGGACTGCTCAGGACCGTGTTGGTGACCGTGACCCGGGTCAGCCCGGCCCAGCTCCAGGATGACCGGCATTTCGAACACTACGGCATTGACTCGCTGATGGTCATCCAGATGACCGCCGAGTTGGAAAAGTCCTTTGGCTCCTTATCCAAGACCTTGTTCTTTGAACACAGCTCGATCAAAGAGCTGGCCGATTACTTTACGCGCAGGCATGCCGAGCGGCTCGGCGAACTGGCCGGTAGTGGGCCCGTGGCTCCGGCTCCTACGGTCGCCGAGTCGACGCCCGTAGCGCCCGTGAACGCACTGCCGGACGCCTCGCTCGCGCAGCCGATCGCCATTGTCGGCCTCAGCGGCCGCTACCCCAAGGCTGAGGACTTGCAGGCATTCTGGCGTAACCTGGCCGAGGGTGTCGATTGTGTCACTGAAGTGCCGGCCGAACGTTGGAGCCTGGGCGACCTGGCGCAACCGGGACGCTTGCCCGGCGGTAAGACCCTGAGTCGGTGGGGAGGCTTCCTGGATGACGTGGACAAGTTCGACCCGCTGTTTTTCAACATCTCACCCCACGACGCCGAATACATGGACCCTCAGGAGCGTGTGTTCCTGGAGTGCGCCTACGCGACCTTTGAGGATGCCGGCATGGCCTTGGGCCTGCGTAGCCCCGGTGCATTGCGGCGCACCGGTGTCTATGTAGGGGTCATGTACCAGGAGTACCAACTGTTCGGTGCCGAGCAAACCTTGCTGGGGCGCCCTATGGCGTTGTCCGGCAGCAGTGCGTCGATCGCCAACCGGGTGTCCTGGAGCCTCGGGCTCAGTGGTCCCAGCCTGGCTGTGGATTCGATGTGTTCGGCGTCGCTGACGGCGATCCATCTGGCGTGCCAGGGCATTCGCAGCGGTGACTGCGACGTGGCACTGGCAGGCGGCGTCAACGTCAGCGTGCACCTCAACAAATACTTGGGCCTGGCCCAGGGGAATTTTGCCTCCAGCCAGGGGCGCTGCCAGAGTTTCGGTGAGGGCGGCGATGGGTATGTCCCGGCCGAGGGGGTCGGTGCGGTCTTGCTCAAGTCCTTGAGCCAGGCGGTGGCCGATGGCGATCGTATCTACGGCGTGATACGTGGCAGCCAGATTAACCATGGTGGCAAGGCCAATGGATTCACCGTACCCAACCCCAATGCCCAAGCCGATGTGATCACCCAGGCGTTGGCCGCCGCCGGCGTAGACGCCGCCGATGTGGGCTATGTCGAGGCCCATGGGACTGGTACGGCCCTGGGCGATCCTATCGAACTGGCGGGCCTGGCCAAGGCTTACCGGCACTACACCGGCCAGACAGCGTTCTGCGCGTTGGGCTCGGTCAAATCCAACCTCGGTCATTGCGAAAGTGCTGCCGGCATCGCCGGCCTGACCAAAGTCCTGTTGCAAATGCAAAAGGGCCAGTTGGTGCCTTCGCTGCACAGTGAGGTACTCAACCCGGCCATCGATTTTGCCCAGTCACCCTTCGTAGTCCAGCGCCACTTGGCGCCCTGGCCGCGACGGGTGCGCCGCGTAGAGGGCGTCACCGAGGAGCGCCCACGCCTGGCCGGGTTATCGTCCTTCGGCGCCGGCGGTTCGAATGCACACTTGATCATCGAGGAATACCTGGCGCCGACGCAGCCTGAGTCGCAAAGCCGGCAGCCACTGCCGGTGGCCGTTCTGTTGAGCGGCGCCAACGCCGAGCGCCTGCAAGCCTCGGCCCGGCGCCTCCTGGCATTTTGCGCCGCGCCAGAAGCGCACGACCTGTCCCTGCACGACCTGGCCTATACCCTGCAAACCGGTCGAGAAGCGCTCAACGCGCGGCTGGGGTTCCTGGCACATTCTATCGACGATGTGCAGGCGTGTTTGCGCGAGTATCTGCAAGGGGCGCTGACATCCGGGCGTGTGCAGGTCGGGTCGGCCCGGCAGGATGAGAACCCGCTGGTTCGGCTGTTGGGCGAAGACGATCTGTCGGCCATGGTTGCGCAATGGGCGGCCACCGGGCAGCAGGACAAACTGTTGGCACTGTGGGTCAGCGGCGGCGATATCGACTGGCAGGCGCTGTTGCCCGGACGCTGGGGCAGGATCATTTCCTTGCCAGGCTATCCGTTTGCCCGCGAACGCTTTTGGTACACGGGGATCAATTCCGATATCGGCCAGCAGCACCCTCGCAGCCCCGGTGTGCAAGCGGCACCGCTCAGCGTGCTCAACTGTTCCGACCTGACGGGCCTGGGCTTTACCTGCCAGGTCAGTGGGCGAGACAGCTTTCTCGCCGATCATCACGTCCAAGGCAAGGCCATGATGGCGGGCTCCGCGTTTCTGGAACTGGCGCGAAAAGCAGCAGTAGCGGTGGCCACGCCTGACCAGCAGGGCGCCTTGGTGCGCCTGAGCGATGTGGTGTGGTTGGCACCCCTGGTGCTGGAAGACGGCGATGCACAACTGCGGGTACGCCTGTTTCCCGATGACACCGCACGTGTGCGTTTTGAGATCGCCACGAGCGGCGCCCAGGCACAGGCGCTCAACGTACGAGGTGTCATTGAACAGGTGCCCATGCCGACCCGTCCCCAGGTGGACCTACCCGCCTTGCTCGCGCGGCTACGCAGCAGCGCCGACTTCCATGAGCGTAACCCCGGACAGCTCTACGACGCCTATGCAGGCCTGGGCATCGATTATGGCGCAACGCACCGTTGCCTCAGCGCGGTGTATGTCGGCGACGGGCACGCCCTGGCCCTGATCGAGTGGCCTGCAGCGCAGCCGTTCGAGGCGAGTTACGGCCTGCACCCGTCAATGTTGGATGCGGCGCTGCAAGCGACGCGCGTATTGAGCGACGAAAGCGCACTACTGCAAGTGCCTTTCGCCCTGGACCAGTTGCAGGTGTTTGCTGCGTGTGAACCGCGCATGTGGGTACAGGTTAACCGCGACCCACAGCGCGAGAGTTATGACCTTGAGTTGTTCGATGAGCTCGGCTGGTTGTGCGCCAGCCTGCGCGGCCTGAAGGTTCGACAGTGGGCGCCGCCCGGTAATGGGGGGCTTGTCGAGGGGGACGAAGAGGTCGGGCTGCCGGCTGGCGAGCTGCTACTGGTGCCGCAGTGGAGCCCGTTGGCCATGCAGGCCGTCACTGCCTCGCCGACGGCCACACTGGTCATCGGTGCCGATGCTTCGCAACTGCGCAGCCTGGAGGGCGCGCAGGGGCCGTTGCTCAGTTGTGCGTCGGTACCCTCGGACAGTGTCGAGCAGTGGGTGACGCGGTTCCAGGGGTTGCCGGCCTTCGATCGCCTGGTGCTAGTCATCCCACCGAGTGCCGCCCGGCACGCGGGCGATGAATGCCTGATCGATGAACAGCACGCGTGCGCCCTGGAGCAGCTGCGTATCGTGCAAGCGTTGCTGCGTTGCGGGTTTGACAAGCGTGCGCTGCATTATGTGGTGGTGACTCGCGACGCTTGGACGCCCCATGACGCCCAACCCGTACACGCCGCCGTCCACGGCCTGGCGGGCAGTCTCGCCAAGGAGATGCCGCATTGGACGGTACAGGCCGTAGATCTGGCGCATCAGGAGCGTCTGGCCCCCACACATTTGGCGGTGATGCCCGTTGACCCTGCGCATACCTCGCGGCGCCTGCGCGATGGCGTCTGGGAGGGCCGGCAGTTGCTGCTTCATCGGCCGCAGGCGTCCGCGCAGCCGGCTTATCGCAGCAACGGCGTGTATGTGGTGATTGGCGGCAGTGGCGGCATCGGCCAGGTGTGGACCGAAAGCGTGGCTCGCGAGCACGCCGCCCAGGTGGTCTGGTTGGGGCGCCGGGCATTGGATGCTTCCATTCAGGCAGCCCTTGATCAGGTCGCGCTGCACGGCCCACGTCCGTTTTACATGAGCGTCGATGCCACAGATGCCGGGCAGTTGCAACAAGCCTGCGAGCAGATCCTGAGCCGCTTCGGCCGTATCGATGGCCTGGTGCATTCAGCCATCGTGCTGGACGACCGCAGCCTGGCGAATATGAGCGAAGACCAACTGCGGCGCAGTTTGCAGGCCAAAGTCGATATCAGTGTACGCATGGCCCAGGTGTTCGGTGGCCAGGCACTGGATTTCGTGTTGTTCTTTTCGTCCTTGATCGCCTTCACGCGTAATGCCGGGCAAGCCAACTACGCGATGGGGTGCGTGTTCAAAGATGCCCTGGCGCGGCGCTGGGGAAGCAGCGGGTCGGTACCGGTCAAAACGTTGAACTGGGGCTATTGGGGGAGCATCGGCGTGGTGTCGTCAGCGGCCTACCGGCAACGCATGGAGCGTGAAGGCATTGGCTCCATCGAGCCGCGTGAGGCCATGCAGGCGGTGCGCACGTTGCTGGCCAGCCCACTGGACCAGATGGCATTCATCAAGACGTTGCGGCCGATCACCCTGGACGGCAATGCCGAGGCCGATCAGTGGGTCAGCCAGGCAATGGTAGCCAACGGGCCTTTGCACATTGAGGCTGATGTGGCGCAGTGGGTAGCTGCCGATGGTGCGCACGCTGCGGCCTTGCAAGACAAATACCGCCGCGACGCACAGCGCGAACGACTGCCGCAATGCCAGGTACTTTTGGTGCAATTGCAGGCAGCCGGGCTGTTCGACCAACCCACACCGCAGACCACCCAAGCCCTGTATCAGCGCTTGCAGGAACGCTCCAGCGGGACGGTAGGTGTCGATCCTCGTTGGCTGGCCCACAGCCTGCGCTGGCTGGCCGATGAGGGCTGGCTGGCCACTGATGGCGACACTTGGCGCGTGCAGCGCGTGGTGGCCGCCGAGAGTGCCTGGGCCGCCTGGGACAGTGCGTTGCGCGAGGCCGAGGGCGACGCCGACCGGCGTGCCCAGGCGCAGTTGGTTGACGCCTGCCTGCGCGCCTTGCCTGCGGTGCTGAGTGGGCGCCTGCGTGCGACCGAGGTGATGTTCCCCGAGGGTTCCATGGCGCGGGTCGAGGGCATCTACAAGCACAATGCGGTGTCCGACTATTTCAACGAGGTGATCACCCAGGCGGTGCTGGCGCGGGTACGCGCCGGTCACCAGGCCGGGGCGGCACCGGTGCGCATCCTTGAGATCGGCGCCGGCACCGGCGGCACCAGTGCAAGGGTGCTGCAGGGCCTGGATAGCTTGGGTGTCGAGGTGGGGCAGTACGCCTACACCGACCTGTCGCGGGCGTTTTTGATGCACGCTCAGACGGCTTATGGCGAGGGGCGGTCTTACCTGGATTACCGCATCCTGGATGTGGAGAAAGACCTGGTGCAGCAGGGCCTGGAACTGGGCAGCTATGATGTGGTGATCGCGACCAATGTCCTGCATGCCACCGCCGATATTCGTCAAGTGGTCGAGCACGCCAAGGCAGCGCTGAAGACGGATGGCTGGTTGTTGTTGAACGAGCTGAGCCAGGCGTCACTGTTCAGTCACCTGACCTTCGGCCTGCTGGAGGGCTGGTGGCGTTATCGCGACGAGGCGTTGCGGCTGCCGGGTACGCCGGGCTTGTCCAGTGAGCGCTGGCAACAGGTGCTGGAAGAGGCGGGTTATCGCGGGGTGATGTTCCCGTGCCAGGCGTTTCATGGGCTGGGACAGCAAGTGGTGATGGCGCGCAGCAACGGGGTCGTGCAGGTGCCTCGGCGTGTCAGCCAACCAGCGGCGCCGAAGGTGGCTTTGGCCGCCCAGCCTGCTGCTGCGCTGCAACACGGCGTGGCGGCACCGGTACCGGCCGCGGCCGCGGATCAATTTACCCAGGTGCGCCAGGAAGTCATGGCCAGTGTGGCCAAGGCATTGAAGGTCGCCCTGGAGGTGATCGATCCACAGGAGTCATTCTCCGATTACGGGCTTGACTCGATCACCGGCGTCAACCTGGTACGGGTATTGAATGAGCGCCTGGGCATCGACCTGGGCACTACGGCACTCTTCGACTTTTCTACCGCCACGCGTCTGGCCCGGCATATTGTCGAGCAACATGGCGCGCACTTACCGCAGCCCGCGGTGACACGTGCGGCAGCCGCACCGGTCGCGCCCTTGGCCGTTGCAGTGCCGACAGCGTCCTCGCCTGCCGCCGCCCCGGCGCCAAGGGTTCAGTCGCCCGAGTCCTTCGTGCGAGAACCCATTGCCATCATTGGTATGAGCGGCCGCTTTCCCGGCGCCGAATCCCTCGAGCAATTATGGGAACATCTGGCCCAAGGCCGCGACCTGACCACCCCGGTCGAGCGCTGGGACCTGCGCGGCTCCCAGGCCGATGTGTCAGGAAAGGGCCTGTGCCAGCGCGGTGGCCTGTTATCCCGGATCGATGAGTTCGACGCGTCGTTCTTTAATATCTCTGGCCTTGAAGCCACTTGCATGGATCCGCAGCAGCGGCTGTTCCTCGAGCAGGCCTGGACGGCACTGGAAGATGCCGGCTACGTAGGGCAGGCGACTGAGGGGCAACCGGTGGGGGTTTATGTAGGCGCCAGTGCCAGCGACTATCGCAGCCTGTTCGCTGAAGCTGCGCCCGCGCAAGCCTTCTGGGGCAACGCCAGCTCGATCATTCCTGCACGTATCGCCTACCATCTGGATTTACAGGGCCCGGCCATTGCCGTGGATACCGCCTGTTCCAGTTCGCTCGTCGCGATCCACCTGGCATGCCAGGCGCTCTGGACCGAGGAGATCGACATGGCCCTGGCCGGCGGTGTGTTCGTGCAGTCAACCGCCGGGTTTTATCAGGCGGCGCAAACCGCCGGCATGCTCTCGCCCAGCGGGCATTGTCACGCGTTCGATGCGCGTGCCGACGGTTTCGTCCCCGCCGAAGGCGTCGGTGTGCTGATCCTCAAGCGCCTTCGCCAGGCGCAGGCGGATGGCGATTATATTCATGGCGTGATCAGTGGTATTGGCAGTAACCAGGATGGCGCCAGCAATGGCATCACTGCGCCGAGCGCGCAATCCCAGGAGCGGCTGATTCGCCAGGTGCACCGTGACTTCGCGATTGAGCCGGGTACGATTTCGATGGTGGAGGCCCATGGGACGGGTACACCGCTGGGCGACCCGATCGAATTCGAAGGCTTGACGCGAGCGTTCGCCCGACCTGGGCAGCAGGCAGGCTACTGTGCCCTGGGGTCGATCAAATCCAACCTTGGGCATTGTGTGACTGCGGCCGGAGTCGCCGGTGTGCTGAAGGTGGCGCTGGCGCTGCGCCACGGCCAGTTGCCTCCGGCAGCAGGTTTCACCCAGGCCAATGCGGCCATCGCCGTTCAGGGCAGCCCCTTTTATGTGCCGGATCAACTGCGTCCCTGGGCCACACTCGACGGTGTGCCACGGCGTGCCTCGGTCAGCTCCTTCGGGTTCAGCGGTACCAACGCTCACCTGGTGATGGAGCAGGCGCCGCTTCCACAACAGCGCGGCGCGTCCGGGGCCGGGCCCTGGCTGGTAGTGCTGTCGGCGCGCTCCGCGCAGCAATTGCGCGAGCAGGCGAGCAATCTGGCTGCCCACTGTGTGGCCGTGCAACGGTTGGACATGGCAGCGATGGCCTATACGCTGATGGCGGGGCGCAAGCACCACGAATGGCGCCTGGCCATGGTCACCCATGACGCCGGGCAATTGCAGCAAAGTCTTGAAGGCTGGTTGCAGGGGCGCGACGAGGCGACGGTGCACAGCGGGCATTGGGACGTACGCCGTTTCGTTGAACAACAGGAGGTGCTGCAGGCGGCCCGCGAGTGCCTGATTCGTCTGATGGGCAATCGCGATCAATCGACACGTGGCGAGGCATTGACCTCCCTGGCGCAAGCGTTTGTACAAGGGTATGAGCTGGATTATTCCAGCCTGTTCATGGCCGATGAGCGGCGTCGCGTGCCATTGCCAACCTATCCGTTCTTGCGTCAGTCCTATTGGGTATCGGCGCCCGAGGTCGAGGAGCCGACGGCGGTACCGGCAGAGGAGGTGGCGGGCCAGTGGTTGTTCTGCGCGGAGCAATGGCGGGCTCACGACCTGCCGAGCAACTTTGACTGGGCAGCAAGCATCAAGGCCAGGTCTGGCGCGCGCGTGGCGGTGGTCACCCGTGAACAAGCGCGTTTCGATGCCTTCAGCCAACTGCTCTGCACGCTGTGGGCGCAGGCAGGGAGCCCGCCGCCGTCCGTCCAGCGCCTGCTGCCGGATGCACTGCCGGCTCGGGGGGCGTTACCCGAGGTGATCTTCTTCATCGGTGAGAACTCCAGCGACGGGAGGGCGTCGCCACCCGGAGGGTTGGACGCGATCAAGCAAGTGTTGGAGGTCAGCCGGCATCTGATGGCGACCGATTGGGAGCATGCCGTGGAGTGCTTCCACGTGTATCGCGCAAGCGGTTCCGGCAGCGACTGTGACGCCCAGGCAATCAGCGGTTTTGCGGCTTCCGCGAGCCTGGAGAATGCTCGGCACGGCTGGACGTTATTGGAATGTGACGCCGTGGCCGGCCCCGCCAGCGATTTACAGCTGATTGTGCGTGAATGGCTGGCCGCCGACCGTCAGGGCAGTGCGCCAGCCGTGGTCAAGTACCAGGGTACCCAGCGTTTGCGCCGGCTATTGGTTCAGCGTGAGGCGGCTGAGGCGCAAGCCCCGCGCTTTCGCCGCGATGGCCATTACCTGGTAGTGGGCGGGCTGGGGCCGGTGGGCGAGTTGTTGTGCCAGGAACTGGCGGGCACCTTCCAGGCGCGCCTGAGCATCGTCTCGCGCTCGGCGCCGAACGCCGAGCAACAGGCTCGCTGCGATGTGCTGCGCGCATTGGGCGCCACGGTCGATTACAGCAGCGTCGACATCACTGACCTGCCGGCGCTGCAACAGGTGGTCGAGCGTCGCGTGCAGGCGGCCGGGCCTTTGCAGGGTGTGATTCACTTGGCGCGGCTAGTGGATGACGGCTTGATTGTGGCCAAGCAGTGGGAGGCGTTCGAACGCTCGATTGGGGCCAAGGTCAAGGGCACGATAAACCTGGATCTGGCCACTGCCGATCAACCCCTGACGTTTTTCACCGTGTTTTCGTCCATGGCGGCCTATGGCATCCGTGGTTCAGCCGATTACGGGTATGCCGCCGCGTTCCAGAATGCTTTCGTGCGCTACCGTCAGACGCTTGAGCGCCAGGGCAAGCGTCATGGCGTATCGAGTGCTTGCACCTGGGGTGCCTGGTGCGTGGATCGATACATGCCGGCCAATCGCCCGGCGCATTTGCAGGCCCTTGGGTTAGGGCTGATCGACATGCAGTCGGCGTTCGAGTACCTGCATACCGGCGCCGAACCGGGTGTGGTCGGCGCGATGAAAGTGCTCGATCCGGCCCTGGCCTGTCGCGGTCTGGGCATCGAACCTTTACCCGCGTCGAGTGTGCCGCCGGCTGGCGATGCCATCGGCTTGCACGCCCAACTGCACGCCTGGGAACAGGCGTGCGAGGCCGGGGCGACGCCGGATGCCGCGCAATGGTGCAAAGTGCTCAGCCGTTTTGAACTCGACGCTCTGGATGAGGCGACCATTGACCGTCTCGACCGCTTGTTCTTCCCCAGCGCACCCCGGCCGGCAACGGTCGGCGCGGGTGCACTGCTTGAGCAAGTGCGCGAAGTGATTGAGCGGGTGCTGGTGGTTGATGAGCCTGACCTGGACACCGCGTTTTCCCGGTATGGCATGGACTCGGTGGGCGCCATGCAGGTGTCTTCGGCATTGAGTCGGGCCTTGGGTTGGCTGGTGGAGCCGCGCTGGCTGGTACAGCACGCCACCATTCGTGCCCTGGCCGAATTCCTGCAAAGCCGGAACGAGGCCGCCACCCAATGACCGATCACTCTTCACTCTCAAGGAATGTGACCATGGACCAGAGTCCAGCGCTGCCCGATCTGGGCAGCTCCTTCGTGCTGCCCAATGGCGTGCGCCTGAAAAACCGCCTGGTCAAGGCCGCCATGAGCGAACAGCTCGGAGATCGACGCCATGATCCAGGGTCTGGCATGGAGAACCTCTACCGCCAGTGGGCACAGGGCGGCATAGGTTTGTCGATATCCGGCAACATCATGGTCGATCGCAATGCCATCGGCGAGTTGAGAAACGTCGTGCTGGATGCCCACAGCGACCTGAATGCATTCCGGCGCTGGGCCCTGGCAGGCAGTAGCCATGGCACGCACCTATGGGCCCAACTCAACCATCCGGGCAAGCAGATCATCAAGCTGCTGTGCGACGAGCCGGTGGCGCCATCGGCCATCAGCCTGGGCAGCGGGCTGGAAAAACACTTCAATTGCCCGCGCGCACTGACTGAGGACGGCATCGAAAAGATCATTGCGCAGTTCGCCACCAGTGCGCGACTGGCCAAGGTCGTCGGGTTCACTGGCGTGCAGATCCACGCGGCCCATGGCTATCTGATCAACCAGTTCCTGTCACCGCTGCACAATCAGCGTAGCGACCAGTGGGGCGGGAGCCTGGCCAACCGCATGCGCTTTTTGGTCCGGGTCTACCAGGCGATCCGCAGCGTGGTGGGTGACGCGTTTCCAGTGGGGATCAAACTCAACTCGGCGGACTTCATGCGGGGTGGCTTTACCGAAGAGGAGTCGTTGCAGGTGGTGGTAGCCCTTGGCAATTTGGGGCTCGATCAACTGGAAATATCCGGCGGCACCTACGAAAGCCCGGTGATGGTCGGCAACCAGGCCGCCAGCACCCGCGAGCGCGAAGCCTACTTTCTCAATTACGCGGCCAGGGTGCGCGAGGTCAGTACGCTGCCGTTGGTAGTCACCGGTGGTTTCCGCTCTGGCGCTGCGATGACCGCGGCGCTGCGAGACGCGGCCACCGACTTCATTGGGCTGGCACGTCCACTGGCGCTGGAGCCGGACATGCCGGTCAAGCTGTTGTCCGAAGCCACTTACCGTGTCGACCTGCGGCCCTTGAGTACAGGCTTTGCCGCCCTGGACCGCATCGCGACGCTCGATGTGTCGTGGTACGAACATCAATTGCAACGTATGGCCCGCCACCAGTTGCCTAAGCCCGGCCTGAGCGAGTGGCTCAGCCTGGGCAAGACCCTGCTGGATTTTGCCGCCTGCGCCAGGAAAAAGCGCAGTACGCAGTGCTCAACCTATAAGCGCTGATAGGTGGCAGCCCTCGGGCACTCTTGTACATTGCGCCCGACAGTCCCTCCCATGAACCCTGAAAGGCGGAACATGTACATGGAAGAAATCTATACGTTCGTAGTCAGTACGCTGGCTTCCAGTTGCAAGGTTCAACCCGGCGATATCGAACCGACCACCAACTTGTTCGCCGATCTGGGGATCGATAGCGTGGATTTTCTCGATGCGGTGTTCTGCATCGAGAAGCACTACGACATCCGTATCCCGGTGGGCCAATGGATGAGTGCCGTCAACGAAGGCAACGCGGCAATGACTGATTACTTCGTGATGGAACACTTCGTTGCCCAGATCGCTGCTCGTGCGGCAGCCTCGGCATGAGTGATACCTGGGCCGTCGGTTGGCCCCGGAAGATTCAGGCATGCGTAGGCAGGTAGTCGTTACCGGCGGCGGCCGAGGCATTGGCGCCAGTATTTCCACGGCGTTGGTGCAGGCCGGGTTTGTCGTGTTGATTGTCGGGCACCGTGGCATCAGCGCGGGCGTTGCCTTGTGCGAAGAGCTGGACGCCCGATACGGCGCAGGCAGCGCACGCTGGGTTGGCTGCGACCTGGGCGATGCCTTGGCCGTGGAGGGCCTGTGCCGCTCGCTGGAGGCAGAAGACATTTATGGTCTGGTGCATTGCGCGGGCGTCAGCCAGGACAGCCTGGCCGCCGTTGCGGACCTGGATACCGCGCGGCACATGATGCAAGTCAATTTCTGGGCATTTGTGCAGTTGTACCAGGCCCTGGTGCGGCCCATGTCCATGCGCCGCGCAGGCAGAATCCTGTGCATCGGCTCGGTCGCAGCCGACTTCGGTATGAAGGGAAATGCGTTGTACGCCAGCAGCAAGGCAGCGCTGCGGGGTTTTGTACGTTCGAGCATGACCGAAGTCGCCTCGCGCGCTATCACGATCAATTGTATCGAGCCGGGTTTTATCGAGACGGCACTGCTGGATCGCTACGCCGAACAGCGTTCGGCCATCGACCGGCGGATCCCAGCGGGTCGCTATGGTTCGCCGGAAGAAGTGGCGGGGCTGGCGGCGTTTTTGTTTTCAGAGGCCGGCAGCTACATCAACGGGCAACATCTCACCGTCGATGGTGGCCTGTCACGCAGCATGGCCGGCTAGCCAACCTGTAATGAGGAGGTTTGATGCGGGCGCTTCAACTGGTTGATAAACAGCGCCTGGCGCTGCGCGAGCTGGTGTTGCCTGCCAGGCCCGCGCCGGGTCACGCACGGGTGCGCATGGCGTTCATGACGCTTAATCACCTGGATCTTTTCGGTTACCGCGGGATGGCCTTCGCACGACGGACATTGCCTGTCACGGTGGGTGCCGAAGGCGCAGGCTTTGTGCAGGACGTGGGGCCAGGTAGTGACCCCGAACTGATCGGGCAGGCCATGGCGATCTACCCCAGTGTATTTTGTGGGTGCTGCCCGGCCTGTCTAGCCGGCCGGGAGAACCTGTGCGCCGACTCGCCCGGCGTAATGGGGTTTCATTGCGACGGGGTTGCCGCCGAGTACGTCGATGTCCCGCTGCGTATGCTGGTGCCGATACCTGCTGGCGTGCCCATGGAAATGGCGGCCTGCGCGCCGGTGACCTTCGCCACGGTGCACCATATGTTGATCGACAACGCACGCCTGATGAGCGGCGAAACCCTGCTGGTGCACGCGGGAGGCAGCGGGATCGGCTCAATCGCCATTCGCCTGGCCCGTCACCTGGGCGTCACGGTATTCGCAACGGTTGGTCGTGCCGACAAGGTTGAGCGTGCCCGGGCATTGGGCGCCGAATATGTGATTGATTACCGTGAGGAGCGATTCCTGCGGGTGATTCGCGAGCAGACGGCACGCCGCGGGGTCGACGTGGTGTTCGAGCATGTGGGGGCCGATACCTGGGAGCAGAGTCTCCTGAGCCTGGCGCGTGGCGGCCGCCTGGTGATCTGCGGCTCGACCACAGGCGTGGAGGCGCCCACTAACCTGATGCACCTGTTCAATCAGCAAATTCACATTCATGGCTCTTTCGGTGCGCCCCTGAGTGGGCTGCGCGATGCATTGGCGTTGATCCAGCAGGGCGTGTTGCCCGTGATCGACTGCGTGATGCCGGTGGCCGGTTTCGAAAGTGGCTTGCAGCGCCTGCGCGAGCGGGATGTGTTCGGCAAGATCGTATTGCAATTCTAATCCGCGCCGGCGCCTGCACGCGCCGGCGTTTTTGTCGCTTGTAGGAGGAGGTGAAGATGGAAATCAACGTGGCGCAGCAAACGGTCAGTGAGTCGATCCGTGAGTTGAAGTTGCCGGGATGGGAGACGGCGTCGATCGAGACTGAAACGCACTTGCAGGGTGAACTGGGCATTGATTCCCTGCACAAGCTGATATTGCTCACGCGCTTGCAGGAACGCTCGAATTTCCAGTTTGCACAACTGAACAACGAGGCCTACAAGTTTGACACCGTAGGCGATCTGGTCAATCTCCTGGTAGCGCATGGCTAGGTGCCCTGCGCAACCTTGATTCAGGGTGCTGTCGGGGATAATGATTGAAGGGTATCGGCGACGCTGTGTTCCAGCGGCCGATAGCTCAATTGAAAGGCGCGCCTGGCGCGCTGGTCATCGAATACCCGGCGCACGCCAAGGTTCTGTCGCAGATAGCGACGCGACAGGCGTGGGTTCAGCATCGCGCTGAGGTACATCAACCAGTCGGGTGCTCGTCTTTGGGGGGCCTTGCTGTCGGGAAAGCGCTGCTTGATCATTGTGGCCAGTTCCAGCATCGAAGCCTCATGGCCCGGCACGATAAAGCGCCCCTCAATGACGTCATCCAGCGCCGCGCGCACATGCAGTTCGGCCAGGTCGCGCACATCCACGAAATGAAAGTTCAGGTCCGGGCAGGCCGGTGTCTTGCCCGTGTGCAGGTCATGGAGGATGGCAATGCTGGTGGCAGCATGCCGGGGGTCGAGCACCGGCCCGATGATCACCGATGGGTTGATGCACACCACGCGAGGCTCGCAGGGCCAGGGCTGGAAGGCGTCCGTCACCAGTCGCTCGGCGGCTGTCTTGGAATACCAGTATGGGTCGCTGGCTTCCAGGGAGGCATGGTTCCAGTCGGCCTCGCTGAAGGCGTGCCCGGCAGGCATGTCTGGCGACAGAATGGCCGCCATCGACGAGGTGTACACGAAGGTGCGCACGCTGGCGGCCTGGCGTATGCCGTCGATTACGTTTTGCGTGCCGTTGACATTCATTTCCAGGGTTTGCTGCCAAAGCCGCGAGCCAGGCCGGGCGTTGTTAGTGACGCTGGCGGCGCAGTGAATAACGGTGTCGCACTCACTGAACAGGGCATTGCACGCGCCTGGCTGCGCCAGGTCGACTACGTGTAGGCGCAGTTGCGCGTGGCGGGCTGCCAGGCCTTGCAAATGCGCAGTGGGGCGGCGCAACAGGGCGTAGACGGTG
Organism: Pseudomonas sp. W2Jun17; assembly: GCF_023127795.1. Lineage (NCBI taxonomy): Bacteria > Pseudomonadati > Pseudomonadota > Gammaproteobacteria > Pseudomonadales > Pseudomonadaceae > Pseudomonas > Pseudomonas sp. W2Jun17. The sequence continues at coordinate 19,624 of NZ_SPKO01000005.1, forward strand.
CAGCCGTGGTGCAGCAGCTTTTCCACAATATGGCTGCCCAGAAAGCCTGAGGCGCCGGTGATACAGATGTGTCGGGGCATCGGTAGCGATCCTTGGGTGTTCACACGGTTGCTGGGTATAGCCCAGACCGCGATCACTGACTACTACAAGGTCTTATAGGTTTCCCGCCGATTTCGATCCGCTAAGTTAGTCGCTGCACCCCCTGAGCAACCACCGGTTGAGCCGGCTAAAGGATAGATAAATGACCCAGGCCGAAGTCTTCGATTTGATCGTCAAGCATGCCCGCGAAACCCTCCCTGAGCTTCAACAACCCATCGCCCGGAACGACCGCCTGGTGGACCTGGGCGCCAATTCGATGGACCGCGCCGACATCGTCGCCATGACTTTGAGCGCCCTTGGGTTGCGCATGCCAATGGTGCAGACGCAGGCCGCTCGCAATATCGGCGAATTGGCCGAGTTGCTTCATGGCAAGCTCTGACACGCAAGGGCTGTTGATCAGCGGGCTGGGCGTGGCTTCGTCCATCGGCACCGGTCAGCATGACTTTATCCAGGCCTTGCTGGCTGGCAATCATGCTTTTTCGATGATGCGCCGCCCGGGTCGTCAGTTGGAAAGCACATTCATCGGTGCTGAAATCGATGTGGACGAGCAAGCCGGCGCCAACCTGGAATCCGGTTCGCGGGGTATGTCGTTCTCTGCGCGCATTGCCCTGGCGACCTTGGCAGAAGCGTGGGCGGATGCGCAGCTGGATCAGTGTGACCCGACGCGTATCGGCCTGGTGGTCGGTGGCTCTAACTTCCAGCAGCGCGCCATCGAGCAGGCCCATGCGCCTTGCGCGCTGACCCCGTACTTCATCAAGCCCAGCTACGCGACGCAGTTTCTCGATACCGACCTGTGTGGAGTTTGCACCGAGCGCTTCCCCATTCGGGGGTTCGCTTACACTCTGGGGGCTGCGTCGGCCAGTGGGCAGATGGCGATTATCAATGCGGCCCAGGCTGTGCGAGCCGGGGATGTGGACGTGTGCATTGCCTTGGCGCCGGTGATGGATCTGTCGTATTGGGAGTGCCATGGCTTTCGCTCCCTGGGGGCGATGGGCTCGGACCGTTTTGCCGAGAGTCCGGCCCTGGCGTGCCGCCCTTTTGACCGTGATCGCGATGGGTTCATCTACGGTGAATCCAGTGCAGTCGTGGTGATTGAAAGCGAGGCCAGCGTGCGCCGCCGTGGCGTTTCGCCGTATGCGCGGATTGCCGGCTGGTCAGTGGCGATGGACGGCAATCGCAACCCCAACCCTTCGTTTGACGGGGAGTCCTGTGTGATCCGCCAGGCCCTGGACAAGTCGGGCTGGCAGGCGCGCCAGGTGGACTATATCAACCCGCACGGCAGTGGCTCGGTACTGGGTGATGAAACCGAACTGCGTGCCTTGGCTCATTGCGGCTTGCGCGAGGCGTCGATCAACGCGACCAAGTCCCTCATCGGTCATGGCCTGGCTTCTGCCGGGCTGGTGGAGACCATAGCCACGGTACTGCAAATGAAGGCCGGGCAACTGCACCCCAACCGCAACCTGGATCACCCCCTGGATACCGGGTTCGCATGGGTCTGCGACCGCGCTGAACAGCACGCCCTGCGCTGTGCACTCAACCTCAGCTATGGCTTCGGCGGCATCAATACAGCGTTGTGTCTGGAAAACTCAGGAAGGCTGCAATGACGAGGCAAGTGGGTATCGAGGCAATGAACGTATTTGGCGGCGCGGCGAGCCTGGATGTGACCATGCTTGCGCGACACCGCAAGCTGGACTCCCAGCGTTTCGGCAACCTGTTGATGCACGAAAAGAGCGTGGCGTTGCACAGCGAAGACCCGGTGACGTTTGCCGTGAATGCCGCCAAGCCACTGATCGATGCCTTGAGCCCGCAAGAGCGCGATCAGATTGAGTTGTTGATTACCTGTACCGAGTCGGGAATCGATTTCGGCAAGTCCGTCAGTACTTATGTGCATGACTACTTGGGGCTGAAAAAAAACTGCCGGGTTTTCGAACTCAAGCAGGCCTGCTACTCGGGCACTGCCGGTTTTCATAGCGCGGTGCAGTTCGTGTTGTCCCAGACCTCGCCCAATGCCAAGGCACTGGTGGTCGCAGTGGACCTGTGTCGCTTCCTGATGATTGGTGAAGGCGGCGCCGCAGCGCAGGACTGGGCTTTTTCGGAACCCAGTGGCGGTGCGGGCGCAGTGGCCATGTTGATCAGTGACAAGCCGCATGTATTCAGCCTCGACATCGGCGCCAGTGGTTATTACAGCTTCGAGGTGATGGACACCTGTCGGCCGGAGCCCGACAGCGAAGCCGGGGACGCAGATCTATCGTTGATGTCGTACCTGGATTGCTGTGAGCAAACCTTCAATGAATATCGCCTTCGGGTCGACGACGTGGACTATGCGCGCACGTTCGACTACCTGGCGTTTCACACGCCTTTTGGTGGCATGGTCAAAGGCGCGCACCGCTTGATGATGCGCAAGTTCGCGCCAGCCGACCCGCCAGCCATCGAAGCTGATTTCGCCCAGCGTGTGGCGCCCGGGCTGGCGTACTGCCAACGCGTGGGCAATATCATGGGGGCCACGATGTTTCTGTCCCTGGCCGGCATCATCAGCACCGCGCGGTTCGATGAGCCTCGGCGTATTGGATGCTTTTCCTATGGCTCGGGTTGCTGCTCGGAGTTTTTCAGCGGTACGGTCACGCCCCAGAGTCGTGATCACCTGTCTGCCCAGGCCATCGCACAACAACTCGATAGTCGCTATAGCCTGAGCCTGGCTGAGTACGAGTCAATCCTGCTGGGCAATGACGCCGTGCGGTTTGGTACCCGCGACCACACCGTCGCCTGTCCAGTCACCGACAGCGTAATCGCGGCGGGAGGGTTGTCGGGCAAGTTACTGTTAAGCGCGATCAACGGTTACCACCGCGAATACAGTTTCCAGCCATGAACTTCCAGGCCACCGAGTTTCGCACTGAAGGCAGCCTGGCATTCCTGCGTTTTGCGCGTCCTGAGTCGAACAATACGATCAACCGCCAAATGGTCGACGAATGCCTATGGGTATTGGAACACTGCCAGGCGCATTCGACCGTGCTGGTGCTTGAAGGCGGGCCCGAGGTTTTTTGTTTCGGCGCAGATTTCCAAGGCATGCATGACGACGCCGTGCGCGGCGCCAGCGAACGCCATCAACCAGAGCGGCTCTATGAAATCTGGCAGCGTATGGTTACCGGTTCGTTCATCACGGTGAGTCATGTACGGGGCAAGGCCAACGCCGGGGGCATGGGCTTCGTGGCTGCGAGTGACATCGTTCTCAGCCATACCGATGCCCAGTTCAGCCTCTCGGAACTCATCTTTGACGTAATGCCGGCGTGTGTGTTGCCGTTTCTGATTCGTCGCGTGGGCTTCCAGCGCGCGCATTACCTGACGCTGTCGACCCAGCCGGTCAGTGCGGCACAGGCCAGCCAGTGGGGGCTGGCGGACGACGTGGCAAGCGATAGCGATGCGTTGCTGCGCCGCCACCTGTTGCGCTTGCGGCGCCTGTCCAAGCATGGCGTCGAGCAATACAAGGGCTATATGAACAGGCTGTCCACGTTACCGTTCGACGCCCGACAGATGGCCATCGAGCAAAATCACCAGGTATTCAGCAACCCGCGCACCCGCGAAAACATCCACCGCTATGTCAGCCACGGCCTGTTCCCATGGGAGCCTGATTGATGTGCCTGACGGGCGCGCCCATGGCTGGCGAGTCGTTGCAAAGAGGAGTGCCGATGGACAGTGTCATCGATTTTCAGGCGCGTGACGACGGGGTAGTGGTGCTCACGCTCCAGGACCGTGAGCATAAGAATACCTTCACGCCGGCGTTGATCGACGGATTGATACAGGCCTATGCGCGAATCAACGCCAGCGACGCCTACAAGGCAGTGGTGATCACGGGCTACGACAGTTTTTTTTGCAGTGGCGGCACCCGCGAAGGGCTGCTTGCCTTGAACCAGACGCGTGGCGATTTTACCGATGCCAATGTCTACAGCCTTGCATTTGAATGCAAGATCCCGGTGATCGCCGCGATGCAGGGGCATGCTATCGGCGGCGGCCTGGTAATGGGCTTGTTCTGCGACATCGTGGTGTTGTCCCGCGAGAGCCTGTATACCGCCAACTTCATGAAGTACGGCTTTACCCCCGGCATGGGCGCGACCTATATCCTGCCCTCCCGGCTCGGTAGCCTCGGCCAGGAAATGCTCCTGGCGGCGCAGAGCTACAGTGGTGCGCTACTTGAAGCACGCGGCGCGCCGTTTGCAGTGTTACCGCGTGCCCAGGTGCTGGCCCACGCCCTGGAGTTGGCGATGGAGTTGGCCGACAAGCCCCGGTTGTCGCTGGTCACGCTCAAGCACCATCTAAATCGCAAGCTGCGCGAAGACCTCCCCGCGGTCATTGAGCGTGAGCTGGCGATGCACGCGTTGACAATGCATCAGCCGGAAGTCGGCGAGCGAATCTCAACCTTGTTTGGCCGGTGAGAGAGACCCTTATGACCCTGAAGACCATCCTCGACGAACTGCGCGAGGGCCGGCTGAGCATCGAGCAGGCCAAGGCACGCCTGCGTATGCTGCCGGCACCCCAGCCGACGGCGCAAACCCCTGATCCCGTGGCGGTGGAAGCTGGCGATATTGCCATCATCAGCATGGCGGGACGCTTTCCTGGTGCGGCGTCGGTGGAGCAGTTCTGGGACAATTTGCGTGCTGGCGTAGACAGCATTACGCAAGTGCCGGCGACCCGCTGGGATACCGACACGTATTTCAGTGCACAAAAGGGTGAGCCGGGCAGGGCGTATTGCCGATGGGGCGGGTTCATCGAGGATGTGGACCGTTTCGATTCACTGTTTTTCGGCATTTCTCCGCGCGAAGCCCAGTTGATGGACCCTCAGGAGCGCCTGCTTTTGCAGGAGGTCTGGACCTTGTTCGAACGCATCGGCTACACCCGCGATTACCTGGCTGAGTCCTGCGACGGCGAGGTCGGGGTGTTTACCGGTTCGATGTATCAGCAGTACCACGCGTTCGACGCCGATGTGCCGCGCAAGGCCACGGTAGCCTTGTCATCGACCGCAAGCATGGCCAACCGGATTTCGCATTTTTTCAACCTCAAGGGTCCCAGCCTGGCGCTCGACACCATGTGTTCCTCGGCGGCAACGGCGCTGCATCTGGCCTGCGAAAGCCTGCGCAGCGGCAGTTGCCGGTTGGCGGTGGTGGGGGCGACGAATCTGTCTATCCACCCGTTCAAATATATTGCGTTGTGCCAGGGGCAACTGCTCGCCAGTCATCCGGGGGTTCGAGCCTACGGGCAGGCAGACGGGTTCCTGCCCGGTGAAACCGTGGCTGCGGTGCTGCTCAAGCCGCTCAAACAGGCGATTGAAGAAGGTGACACGGTCACTGCGGTGATCAAGTCCACCGCTATCAGCCACAAAGGCTATACACCCGGCTACAGCGTGCCGAGTGCTGCTGCGTTCGAGACCCTGCTGTCGCGGCATTTCCAGCGCTCGGGCATCGACCCCCGGAGTGTCGATTACGTCGAGACCTCGGCCTCAGGTGCAACCCTGGGCGATGTCGCTGAGTTCCAGGCGTTGCGAAGCGTCTATGGGCCGCGCAATACGCACTTGCCACACTGCCGTCTGGGTTCGGTGAAGTCGAACATTGGCCATGCAGAAGCCGCGATTGGCCTGGCGCAGGTGATCAAGGTGGCGTTGCAACTGCGTGACCGGGTGCTGGTGCCGTCGATTCTGACCGAACCGCTTAATCCACAAACCCGCGCTGATGAGGCGCCGCTGCGGGCCCAGCGCAGCCTGGAGCATTGGCACCATCCCAGCGATGCACCTGGCGGCATGCCCTGGCCGACACCGCGCCGTGCCGCTGTGCATACATTCGCCGCTGGCGGTGCGAATGCCCACCTGCTGTTGCAGGCGTACGACGCTGCACCCGCCGCCGTTGAGCCGGTCTCAACGCCAGGCCCGTGGCTATTGGTTTTTTCCGCAGCGACTAACGAGCGCCTGCAGGCTGTGCTTGGCAGTGCTCGGCAAGCATTGGCTGCCACCCCTTCGCTCACCCTGGATGACTTGGCGTTTACCCTCAGCCAGGGTCGTGAAGCCATGAACTGCCGGGTGGCATGGGTGCAGCGCCAACCTGGCACCTTGCTCGACACTCTGGATGCGGCGCTGGCCTGTGTTCACCGGCAACAGGGCAGTGTGGACGGCGTGGTGATTCACTATGGTGACCTTGAGGAGGTCGAGGTGCCGGATACCGCGCCCCTTGAGCGCCAGACGTTGAGCCTGGAAGAGCAGGCCCGGGCCTGGGTTGTTGGACAGATCAGCCTGCAACAGGTGTCTCGCCAGGCCAGCCTGCGTGCTGGCCGCCGCATCGTCGAGCTGCCGACTTATCCGTTTGCCAAGGTTCACTGTTGGCTGCCGACCGTTGACACATCCGCCACGCCTGCGCCTGCGATAGCCATCGCGCTGGAGGCGAACGCCGAGGATGTGCATGAGGTGGTGCGTGCGCAAATCGCCGCACTGACGCAAATCGATCCGCACACGTTGCAATTGGGCAAGCCGTTGCTTGATTACGGTTTGAATTCAGTGACCATGCTGGTGCTGGCGGCTTGCCTTTGCCAGGCATTGGAGGGGCTGGATGAGAGTCGTGACGGCCCGCAGTTAGTGCTGTGTAGGACAGCCGGCGCGCTGATCGAACAGCTTGAGCAAATGCTCGCTCCCATGCCGCCTCCGGTCAGCGAGCCGATGCCGTCGACCGCTACGCCGATCGTGCCGAGTGTGCCTGCGGCGAGTAACTACGTTGCGCCGGAACAATTGCAGGTGTACCACCGCAACGGCTACGCCTTCGATTTTGCCCACCAACCCGCCGCGCTGCCGGAGCGGGCATGGGCCGGCAAACGCGGTGTGGTGCTGGGGGCCGGGCCGGCTGGCCTGGTGGCAGCCCTGACCCTGGCGGCCAATGGTTTCGAGCAGGTGTATGTGGTCGAAAAGCGTACCGCGATCAACCGTATGCAAATGGTCACGCTTTACCCTCACACCTTGCCCTACCTGAAAAGCATCGGGGTGCTGGATGCCGTTGCACGGCGCGCCGCACGGATCGTGCGACACGATTTCTACCTCAATAGCGCCGGGCAGCGCACCCGGTATTTCTCCCGCGAGTTGCCGGCCGGCATTCTCGACAGTATCGATGCAAGCATGGCGTATGGAGACGAGACAGTCGCCGAGCTGTTCGTGGGTGAGTCGGTGATGGCCATTTCCCTGGCCGACTTGCAGGCGGTGTTGATGGAGCAGGCTTGCGCGCGGGGCGTGCGGTTTATCGCCGACCATCAGGCGACGGTGGTCGCCGACGACAGCAGGCCCGCTACCTGGCAAGTGTTGCTGAGTGCAACGGCAGGTGCGCCGTCATTCCCCCTCGATGCCGATCTGGTTGTGGTCGCTGACGGTGCGCGCAGTGCCGTGGCCCAGGCCGCGGGTATCGAGTGCACGCTGCTGCAGACCCCTCAGGGCAGTGAGAGCTGGTATGTGTTTCACTGCGCCAGTGAGGTTGCGACGTCACGCTTGAGCTATGAGTTCGCCTTCGATTCGCGCGGGCGTCTCGATCACTGCGCTTTTGGCCTGGCCTACCCTGTGCGCAAAGAGTTTGGCGTGGCGTTCTACAGCAGCACACCGACGCCACCGGCGCTCGAGCTGCTTTTGGACAAAGCTGACTTCTTCGCCAAAAGCTGGGGCGTCGAGCACCAGGGGATCAACTGGTTGACGCAACGTATTGCGGTGCATCACAGCAGGGCCGAACGGGTAGTTGATGGCAACCTGTTGTTGGTAGGAGATGCAGCCGGCACCGGCTCGCCCAACGCCGGCCTGGGTTCGGGCCTGGCGATTTCGGCCTATGGCTGGGCCCTGAACGAGTATTGCCGGCGGGCTGCGACGGATCGGGAGGCCGCGGCGGATTTCTATCAGGCCGCCGCCAGCCGCTATCCGTTGGCATGGCAAAGCCGTTCGCTGCACATCTGGGACGAGATCAACAATCTGGCAGCAGGCGTGGCGGGGCAGCGACAAACCGGTACATGAGGCACCTTGGGGCAAGCAGGCACAGTGAAGAGAGGGACACACAGCATGCAACTGATCACGCACGATGGCTTGAGCCTGGAGGTGCTACACACGCAGGCGCCGGGTGGCACCGTGGTGTTCGTCAATGCCCTGGGCATCGGCAACGCCGTGACGCAGGGCGTGGCCCAGGCGCTGCAGGCGGCCGGTATTGGCTTTGTCACCTGGGAACGGCGCGGATTGCCGGGGGCGTATGACGATAGGTTTCGCGAATATGCGCTGGACGATCAGGTGCGCGACCTGGAACACCTGATGGCCATGCTCGCTCCTGGCCCGGTGGTACTGGCCGCCTGGTGCACCGGCATTCATACCGCGTTGGCTTATGCGCGCAGATGGCCCGCACGCTTGGAGGCGCTGCTGTTGTTCAACAGTCCGAATTTCTTCAATAGCCGCTACAGCGCAGTGGCTGGCGATGCCATTGGCAAGGTCAGTCGCATATTGGTCGAAGATGAGTCCAAGCTCGATTTCATGTACCACACCATCTTCGCCAATAACACGGAACAGACAGCCACCCGCCTCACAGGGCTGGCCGATGCGCGCATCCGCGGCTTGGTGGAGGCTCCCTTCAAAAGCGGCCCCCAGGCATTGCTGCGCTATATGTACCTGATCCAAAGCGCCGCTGAGCCTGAAGTGGATCGCCAGTGGTGTGCCCCGATCAGCGTGCCAGTCCTGGTGATAGGGGGGCGGCAAGACACCATGGTGTCGTTCCAGGACTCACTGAGCCTGGGAGAGATTCTGCCCAATGCGCAGGTGCGCATCATGGACGATTGGGGGCACTACACGCTTTTCTCTGATACACAAGAGAGTGTATCCAAGGTTATGCTGGGGTTTCTGCAAACGCTGGAAGCGTTTGACTGTCGTACCGTGCCACCTGCTTTTCTCACCCCTTTTTGTGCGCCGTCAGTTGTATCGGCCGCCAGTCGACAGGGTGAGGCAGACGTGGATTGACGGGCGATGGCGGCGGCAGACCGCCAGGTAAGGTAAAGCCCCGAGGGGGTGCTTTTTTTGTTTTTACTGACAGGTGTGACTGATGAGTACGGAAGGAAGTGGGCCGGTTAGATTTCCGGCAATGGAAGATGCGGTACTCGAGCGGTGGGAAAAAGAAAAGACGTTCGAGCAATCCATCAGCGCCCGTGAGGGTAAGCCGGTGTACGTATTTTATGACGGCCCGCCGTTTGCTACCGGCCTGCCGCACTACGGCCATATTCTGACTTCCTATATCAAAGACGTCATACCGCGTTACCAGACGATGCTCGGCAAACAGGTCCCACGCCGCTGGGGCTGGGATTGCCACGGCTTGCCGGTGGAGTTCGAAGTCGAGAAGGCCATGGGCTTCAAGTCCAAGCGCGATATTCTCGAGTTTGGCGTGGAGCAGTTCAACGACGAGTGCAGGGAGCTGGTGCTCAAGTACGCCGATGACTGGCGTGGCTTTGTCAACCGGATGGGCCGTTGGGTCGATTTCGATGGCGCCTACAAGACCATGGATAACGACTACATGGAGTCGGTGCTGTGGGGCTTTAAAACCTTGCATGACAAGGGGCATGTCTACGAGGGCGGCAAGATCGTGCCTTACTGCGTGCGTTGCCAGACGGTGTTGTCGAATTTCGAGGCGCGCCTGGACGACGCCTTCCGCCCGCGCCGCGATATGTCCGCCTATGTCAAGTTCAGGCAACAAGACCGCCCGGACACTTTCTTCCTGGCATGGACCACCACACCCTGGACGTTGCCTGCCAACGTCGCACTGGCCGTGGCCGCCGATGAAAACTATGTGTGCATCGAGCACGGCGAAGAGCGCCTATGGCTGGCCGAAGGTTGCCTGGGCGGCTTGTTCGATGAGCCGGTGATCCTGGAACGCTGTACCGGCGCAGAGCTGGCGGGGCTGCGTTATCTGCCGGTGGTCGGCGAGGTGATCGATGCCTCGGCCCATCGCGTGGTCACCGCCGACTTCGTACAGATGGGCGATGGCTCTGGCATTGTCCACATTGCCCCTGCGTTCGGTGAGGACGACGCCTTGCTCGGGCAGCAATACGAGTTGCCTGCACCTAACCCTGTTCGCGACGACGGTACCTTTTCCGATGCGGTGGCGCAGTATGCCGGGCAGAATATTTTCGAGGCCACGCCGCGCATCCTTGCAGATCTGAAGAGCAGTGGCTTGCTGTTCAAGCAAGAACAGATCGAACACAACTATCCACACTGCTGGCGTTGCGATAACCCTCTGATCTATCGCGCGGTAGAGTCCTGGTTCATCCGCGCGTCGGCGCTGCGCGAGCAGTTGGTGGAAAACAACAGCCAGGTCAACTGGGTGCCCGAGCATGTGAAGGAAGGGCGCTTCGGGGACTGGATCCGTAATGCCCGCGATTGGGCGGTGTCGCGCAACCGTTTCTGGGGTGCGCCCATCCCGGTATGGCGCTGTGACCAGTGCGGCACCGTCGAGGTGATGGGCAGCATCGCGCAGATCGAAGCGCGTTCCGGGCGCAAGGTCGAAGACCTGCATGTGCCTCATATCGACGAGCATCGTTTCGCCTGCCAGTGCTGCGAGGGCACCATGAGTCGGGTGACCGGTGTCTTCGATTGCTGGTTCGAATCGGGCGCAATGCCGTTCGCCAGTCGGCACTACCCGTTCGAAAACAAGCAGGAGTTCGAACAGACTTTCCCTGCCGACTTCATCGTCGAGTACCTTGCGCAGACCCGCGGTTGGTTCTACACGATGATGGTCATCTCCACCGGCTGTTTCGAGCAGAACCCCTTCAAGAACGCCATGTGCCACGGGGTGATTCTGGCCAAGGACGGTCGCAAGATGTCCAAGCGCCTGAAGAACTACCCCAACCCGATGGATCTCATGCAGACCCACGGTTCGGACGCCTTGCGCGTGGCCTTGCTGGCATCGCCGGTCTGCAAGGGAGAGGACATCAAGTTCAGTGAAGAGTCGGTGCGCGACGTGGTGCGCCGCTACCATCTGCTGTTCTGGAATTGCCTGCAGTTCTATAAAACGTTCACCGAAATCGACCAGTTCAGTCCTTCCGGCGACCTTGGCCAGCCCCTGGACAATGTCCTGGACCACTACTTGTTGCATGAGTTGGCGGCGCTGGAATCGGATATCAAGATGTGGATGGAGTCTCTGGATTTTTCCAAGATTTATTCGCGTATCGAAGTGTTCATCAACGTCTTGAGTACCTGGTACCTGCGCTTGAACAAGGCACGCATCTGGCGCGATGGCCTGGATGACGACAAGCGCCAGTGCTATGAAGTGCTGCACTACGCGTTATCTAATTTTGCTCGTCTGCTGGCGCCCTTCATGCCGTTTCTGGCTGAGGCGGTCTACACCGAACTGGGGTATGCCGACTCTGTGCACCTGCAAGACTGGCCGAGCATCGATCGCCAGTACCTGTCGTACGAGCTGGCCGATGAGATGAGCAGCCTGCGTAACTTGATCGCCAGCGTGCGCAATGTGCGCGAAACCAATGGGGTTTCGCAGAAGTTTCCGTTGCGCAGCATTCGCGTCGCGGGTATCGAACAGGCCGTACTGGAGCGCTATGCACAGTTCCTCGAGGAGGAACTCAACGTCAAGCAGGTCCAGTGGGCCGCCGATGCCGACGAGTGGGCGCAGCCCGTGGTGGTATTGATCTTCTCCTTGCTCGGCAAGCGACTGGGCCCGGCGATGAAGGCGGTCACCACAGCGGTGAAGGCCGGAGAGTATGTAATCGATGAACAGGGGGGGCTGGTTGCCGCAGGGCAGACGATCCAGCCCCACGAGTTCGAGCGTCGCCTGACCGTGCGTGACACGCTCAATAACGTCGGGATTGTCGAGAACATGGTGGTCTGGCTGGACTTGGACATCGATGCCTCGCTCAAGCGCGAAGGCGCCGTACGTGAGCTCAACCGCAGGCTGCAAGACCTGCGCAAGAAAGCCAAGCTGGGCTACACCGAAAAAGTCGACATCGCCGTGCTCGGCGGTGCCTATGTCGATGAGATCCTGGTGCACCACGAGGACTGGCTCAAGAGCCAGTTACTGGTCCAGAGCTTGTTGCGCAGCGATCTTGAGGCGCCGCTGGCAGTGGACGAAGTCGAGCTGCCCGAGGGCGACCCTGTGCGTATTCAACTGCGCCGTAGCGTACTGGCCTGAGGCAATGCCGACCTGGTGCCGCGCTGTCGAGCGGCACCAGGTGGTGCCGCTGGAGTCACGATGGATCGTGAGTGGCCGTTACCACCGGGCGATATCCAGTTGTGGGTCTGTCGTGATGAGTTGATCGTCGCGGCTGACCTGTTGGCCGAATATGCCGCGGTGCTCAGTGACAGTGAGCGCCAGCGGATGGCGCAATTTCATTTTGCCCGACATCGCCATCAGTACCTGGTTACCCGGGCGCTTGTGCGTCATGTGTTGTCGATGTATCGCCCCGGTATTCCCCCGCAGCACTGGTGCTTTGCCTACAACGATCACGGCAAGCCGTGTATCGATCCGGTGTTGGACCCCTCGCAGTCCCTGCACTTCAATGTTTCCCATACCGATGGCTTGATCGTCATGGCCGTGTCGCGACAGGCAATCGGCATCGATGTTGAAGACCTGCAGCGCCAGGGCGACGGCGTTTCGGTGGCCGATACGTTCTTTGCGGCCGCCGAGCGCCACGACCTGCAGCAGTGTGGCGCAGCGCACCGTGCGCAGCGATTTTTCGAGATATGGACACTCAAGGAAGCCTACATAAAGGCCCGCGGCGAAGGTCTTGCTGTACCGCTCGACAGCTTTGCCTTCCGGCTGGGGCCAAGCTGCGGGCATTCCCTTCAATTCAACCCACCGACAACCGACGCCCGGCATTGGCAATTCTGGTCAACACTGCTGCTGGCGCGCTACTGCCTGGCTGTGGCTGCCTGTCATGAATCGCCTCGGGCCAGGTTTTGCCTGCGCGTGCAGGAAGTCATTCCCCGCGTGCGTACCCTCGACCTGGCCTGCCTGTGTCGGCGCCAAGCGGCCCCCCACACGGTGACGCCGCCATGGAGGCTGCCGGGCATCTGCGCCACACCCGAGATCGACCTCGGCTAATTTACCTATCAGTGCTTATAGGTTTGGATCGCGCCGCTTTTGGTTATGCTTTTTTCGCTGGGCACTGATGTGTCGCAGGCAGGGCGCGGCAATGCATAGACCAAACGCCATCCGGGAGAGCAACGATGACATCGTGGGAAAGAGAGGTCTCGAGTGGGGCCGGCAACCGCCAGCTTCCCGTGGTCAAGGGCTGGCCACTGCTCGGCAGTGCGTTTGCCTTGATCCGCAACCCCCTGGGCTTCTTGCAAACCACGCGCAGTACCTATGGCGATGTCTACCGGGTCAAGGCCGCGCATATGAACTTCGTGGTATTGGCCGGCATGGAGGCGAACCGATTCGTGGCGGACAAGGGCAAGGATTGCTTTGTCTCAAGCGGGTTCTGGGAAGCGACCTTGCAAGAGATGCAATGCCCGCATTCGTTCATCGGCGTGGATGGTGATGCCCATCGCTTCCAGCGCAACCTGATGAAGCCGCTGTTCTCCAAGTCGGCGTTCAACGAGCGCATTCCCATGCTTGCGCAGATCTTCACGGATACCCTGCAAGCGCGCTACGGCGTTGATCAAAAGGTGTCGGCGCTGTTTCGGCATGTGCTGTCGCAGCAGATTGGTGGATCACTGCAGGGTTATCAACCCACGCCGGATGAAGTCGAGGCGCTGATGCGGTATCAGAATACCGCGATGAACGTTTGTGCCCTGAAAAAGTGGCCGCGGCTGGCGTTGCGCCTGCCGGGTTACCGGGCGGCGAAAAAGCAGGTGCAGGCGCTGGCTGACCGGATTATCGAGTCGGAACGGACCCAGGAGCAAACCCAGGGTTACTTCCAGACGCTCAAGGAAAAAGGGCAGATGGTCCAGCCCCAGTGGTTTACCCCAGGAGATATGCGCAACCACGCCATCATCTCCTACCTGGCAGGCATCGACACCGTCGGTGCCACCTTGAGCTTCATGCTGCTGGAGCTTTTCAAGCAGCCGCACTTGCACCAGGCGTTGCGTGATGAAGTGGATGCCTGTTTCAGCCAGGGATTGCCGGACGCTGATGGCCTGGAAAACATGGAGACCCTGAAGAACTTCATCCGCGAGGTGATGCGTCTTTATCCAACGGCCTACGCCGTGCGCCGTACGGCAGCGAAAGACTTCGAGTTCCAGGGTTACTCGATCGACAAAGGGCAGGACATCATTCTATTCACCACTGCCAACCACACGGATCCTGCGTGGTTCAAGAACCCTCAGGTCTTCGACATCACTCGCTATGAAGAGCCGCGGCTTGAACACCGCGCCAGCGGCGCCTGGGCACCCTTCGGTCGTGGGCCGCACACCTGCATCGGGGCGGGGCTGGCCAATATCCTGTTGTCGTTGAACCTGGCGCTGTTTTTGTATCACACCGATTTGCGCCCGGCGTGCAAGCTCAGCGATATCAAGATGGATTTCTCCAACCCCGCCGCAGGCTTGAGCGAGCGATTTGCCATTTCCTTTACGCCACGGAATCGCCCGTGAGCAGGTCCGAACTTGCGCCGCCGCGATTGTGCCAGGTCGCAATCTGCTCCGCCGACGCCGCCACCAGCATGCAGTTTTATGCCGCGTTGTTGGGTTTGCGTGCCACCGGCAGTTTTCAGGTTCGCGGACCCATGGCTGCCCGACTGTTCGAGATGACGGCGGTGCAGGGCGTCAATTACTGGATGGCTGACGCACAGGCATTTTTTCAGCTTGAATTCTTCGAGTTCAGCCAACCGTGCCGGTTGCCGGCGGCAACGCGCACACGCAGCGGCTACGAGCGCTTGTTTGTCGCGGTAGCCGATATAGACGCCGCCGTGGCGCGCTTGCAGGCGGCCGGTATACCCGTCGACCTCACCGGCACAGTGCTGCGCGACCCCGATGGCGTACCGGTGCAACTGGTGGAGGCTGAGGCTGGCGGCGCGGTCGGGCGCATTATCGGCGTACGGCTGGTGGTCGAAGATCTGGAGGACGCCGTGGATTATTTTCATCGGGCGCTGGGGCTGCCGCTGTCGGCGTGCCAGCCCTCGGCCACGGTCAGCTGCGACACGCCGCGCTGCGCCCTGGATGCGGGTGAGCACTGGATCGAACTGGTGCACCGCCAAGGCGTGGGCGCCGTACGACCACTCAATGAACCCGGACTGATGAATGTCGCCCTGGGCGTACGCCGCCCAAGCCACTTCAATGCCCTTTACCGACGCGTGCTGCGTGAAGGCTTCAGCTCAAGCACGCCGCCGGTTGGCGGTGGGTTATCCCACGTGGTGTACCTGCGCAGCCGCGCTGGGCTGTCGGTGGAGTTGCTGCAATTGCCCGCCTGGATGGATGCCATCTGGGGCTTTCGCGCTCCCGGAAGGTTGGCCAGGCTGGCGCGGTTACTGATTGGAGGGCTGGTCGGGTTGTCGGCCAGGATGGCTCGCGCATCGCCTTGAGCGTTCGTGCGGTGTTTTGGCAAACAGCAACAGGAGCACAGGCAGACATGAGAGAGGAACGTAATTGGATCAGCGACCGCCTGGCTTCGTTCGGCGACGGCATTGCGCTGATCGCCGATGGCCAGCAGTCCTCCTTCAACGCCATAGGGCAAGCGATGATGTCCTGGCAGGCGCTTCTGGCGCACCAGAACATCGCGTGCTGCACGGTAATCGTCAATGGTGATTATAGCTGCGCGATGGTGGGGGCGATTCTGGCCTTGTACACCCGGCATTGCGTGGTGGTGCCACTCAATCGCAGTTCGTCTGAACGCTGCGCGGCGGTGGCACGTACGACAGGGGCCAGTTGGATCATCGACGCCGATCACCCCGGCGATCTGCAGGCGTTAACCACACAGTTGCCCACCCACGAGTTGGTGGCAGGCCTGTTCGATCGCCGAGAAGCCGGTCTGATATTGCTCAGTTCAGGCAGCAGCGGCGAGCCCAAGGCCATCCTGCTCAGCCTCGAAAGGCTTTTTGCCAAATACCGCGATGCGCCGCGCTCAAGGCCTCGTACCACGGCTGCATTCCTGTTGCTGGACCATATCGGCGGTTTCAATACGTTGCTGCACTGTTTATTCAGCGGCTCGACACTGGTCAAGCTCGATTCCCGCGACGCCGTGAGCATTTGCCGGCAGATTGCTGAACACCGGATCCAGCTCCTTCCCGCCACCCCTACATTTCTCAACATGCTGCTATGGGGACGGGCGTACGAGACCTACGATCTTTCCAGCCTGGAACTGGTGACCTACGGCACCGAGACCATGCCCGAATCGACCCTGGCCGCGCTGAACGAGGTGTTCCCGGCTGTGCGTTTCAAGCAGACCTATGGCATGAGCGAGCTGGGCATCCTCTCCACGCGCTCGGAGTCGAGTGACTCGCTGTGGATTCAAATTGCCACTGACGATGTGCAGGTGAAGGTGGTTGATCAGATTCTGTGGATCAAGACCCGCACCGCGATGCTCGGCTATCTGAACGCGCCGTCGGTGATCGATCAGGAGGGCTGGCTATGCACGGGGGATCTGGTTGAAACCCGTGGCGATTATTTCCGCATCCTCGGGCGTGGAGAAAGCCTGATCAATGTGGGAGGGCTCAAAGTGCTGCCGGTAGAAGTCGAGAGTCGGCTGTTGAGCCTCCCCTTCGTCAAGGATGCCGTGGTATGGGGGCGCAAGAGTCCGGTCACCGGGCAGATCGTGGCCGCCACGGTCGTTCTGGAGGGTGAGTTGGACACCGACGACGCCAAGCGCCAGATCATGCTGCATTGCCAGCAAGGGTTGGAAGATTTCAAGGTGCCGCGTCATATCGAATTTGTGACCGGGCGCCTGCACAGCGATCGATTCAAGAAAATCAAGGTGGCCTCGCAATGACTGATGCAGTTTCTGACGCTTTACACACTCGCCATGACAGCGCTCCATCTGCGGTAAAGGGCACCATCATTGTCAGTGGCGGTAGCCAGGGCCTGGGATTGACGACGGTCCGATGTTTCCTGGAGGCAGGCTATAACGTCGCGACCTTCAGTCGTCGAGAGTCCCCGGCTGTCACGGAGTTGAGCGAGCGTGCCGACTTTCATTGGCAGGCACTGGACTGCACCGACTACTCAGCGCTCACCGCCTTCGTCCAGCAGGTGGAAAAGCGCTTCGGTGGCCTCGACGGGCTCGTCAACAATGCCGCCACCGGTGTTGAAGGCATCCTCAGCACGATGCGCGTGGCGGACATCGACAGTGCGCTTGATATCAACCTCAAGGGCCAGTTGTACCTGACCAAGCTGGTCACGGCCAAGCTGCTCAAGCGTGGCGCGGGCAGCGTGGTGAATGTGTCATCTATCAATGCCCTGCGGGGTCATTCCGGCCTGACGGTTTACAGCGCAACCAAGGCCGCGATGGATGGCTTGACCCGCAGCCTGGCCAAGGAGCTGGGCCCACGGGGCATTCGCGTCAACTCAGTTTCGCCTGGCTACTTTTCCAGCGACATGGTCAAGGACCTGAGCCCCCAGACACTCAGCAGGATCGAGCGCCGCACACCGTTGGGGCGTCTGGGTACCCAGCAGGAAGTCGCGGATCTGATCCTGTACCTGGTAGACCGGGGCACCTTTGTCACCGGTCAAAACATCGCAGTCGATGGAGGTTTCACATGCTGAATCATCAAGTCATGGATCAAGTATTCGATCAAGTAGAGCACCAGATCGCTCAGGTTCTGGGGGCGAAGGGTGGGCCTTTGGTGGCGGTGGAAATTGACAGCCGCTTCAGCGACTTGGGCCTGAGCTCCCTGGATCTGGCGACGCTGATCAGCAACCTGGAAGCGGTTTATGGAACAGACCCCTTCGCCGATGCCGTGGCGATCACCAGCATCGTGACCGTGGCGGACTTGTGTCGAGCGTATGCGCAACAGGGTGTGCCGGGGCCGAGTCCGGACCCGCTGGACGCCCAACTGCGTGATCTGCGCCAACTGTGAGCCAGGCCCTAGAGAGCCATCTGGGCGACCTGGCCGTTGTCGGGTTGGCATGCCGCTTTCCGGGTGCACCTGACCAGCGAGTGTTCTGGGAGAACCTGCGCCAGGGCCGCGAGTCGATCGTTGACCTTGACGATCAGCAACTGAGCGCGGCGGGTGTCACCCGCGAGCAATGGAGCGAGCCTGGTTATATCCGGCGCAGCCCGGTGCTTGAAGGCATCGAATGGTTCGATGCGCGGTTCTTCGGGGTTTCCGCGCGCGAGGCCATATTGCTCGATCCGCAGCATCGACTGTTGCTGGAGGTGGGGTATGAGGCGCTTGAGGATGCCGGGCATGTCAAGGCGGCTCAAGCCGGCGTGACGGGTGTCTATGCATGCATGGGGGGCATCACCACCAGCTATTTGCATCAGTTTGGTGACCGTCTCGACCCCTTGCATCATGAAACCGCCAGCCTGGTTCACCAGGGTAACGACAAGGATTTTCTCGCCACGCGCCTGTCCTTCAAGCTCAACCTGACAGGCCCGAGCATGACCGTGCAGACCGCGTGTTCAAGTTCGCTGGTGGCGTTGCACCTGGCCTGCAACGCTCTGCGCCTGGGGGAGGTCGACACTGCGCTGGTGGGGGCAGCCGCCATTCGTATTCCGCACCATACCGGTTATCCCCTCGGACAGAGCCCGTTATTGTCTCGCGACGGTCGTTGCTGTCCGTTTTCCAGTGATGCCAGCGGCACGTTGTTCGGCAGCGGCGTGGCGAGCGTCATCGTGCGCCGCCACGCCGACGCGATACGCGATGGTGATCATGTGTATGCGCTGATCAAATCCAGCCATGTCAACAATGATGGGGCGATGAAAATCGGCTACACCGCCACCAGTGTGCCAGGGCAGGCCAAAGCCATGGTGCGGGCGATCACGCTGGCGCGCGCCAATGCGCGGCAGATCAGTTATGTGGAGTGTCATGGTACCGCCACCAGCCTGGGCGACCCTCTGGAAATCAAGGCGCTTGAAAAAGCCTTCCGCCTGGATACCCAGGACCACGGTTTTTGTGCGATAGGCAGTGTCAAATCCAATATTGGTCACCTTGAACAGGCAGCCGGCATCGCCAGCCTGATCAAAGTGGCGTTGATGCTAAAGCACGACACCCTGGTGCCTTCACTCAATTTCACCACGCCCAATCCGCGCATCGATTTCGAGCATTCGCCGTTCCGGGTCAGCCAGGACACCCGGGTGTGGTCGCAGGCGCTGGAGCAACCCGCCGACACTGCGCGGTTGGCAGCGATCAATTGCCTGGGGATCGGCGGCACCAATGTGTTCAGCGTGCTGCAGTCCGTTGCGCCAGCTCTGGTGCGCGGGACCGACGCAGCGGTGGACGTGCCGATTTGTCTGTCTGCCGCAACGCGAGAGCAACTACGCCAATACCTGCTGCGGTTCGCCCATTTCGTCCGTGACAGCGGGCCAATTGATCGTCTGGCGCTGGCGCATACCATAAACATCAGCCGCAGCGCACATCGCGAGCGGTTCGCTGGTGTGTTGAAAGCAGGCATAGACGTGGACAGGTTTTTTGAAGAGGCCGCACACAGCGTGCTGGATGCGCCGGCGACGTTCACGCCGCGCCTGGTGTATTACCTGTGCGAGCAGCCGCAGCACCTTGACGATGCCAGTCGGCAGGCATGGCTGGTGGCGCCGAGATACCAGCGCATGGCCGATGATTACGCAGAGTGCCTGGGCCGTCTCTCCAGTACGCCACAGACCGTTGAAGCGGCGGCTCGCTGCGCCGAACTAGCGTTCGAAGTGGCGCTGTATCAACAGTTGGTGCGCTGGGGGATGGTGTTCGAGGCCGTGATCGACAGGGGTTACGGCCACTGGATCAACCGCTGTCTGCAGCTCGGGTGCGGCGCATCGTCGGCACTAGACGCTAGCCCTGAGTGGTTGAGCGCGTTTGTGCAGGAGGGGCAGGGCGCCGCCCAGCTTGCTTCCCCTGGCTGGCCTGATTCGGCCCAGGTTGCAGTGCTCGTCGTCAGCCGCCAGGCCTGGGCTGTAACCGTGCCATCGTCCGGGCGTTGCGTGCATCTGGCCGAGGAAATGCTGACGTTCGCTGACGTGGAACGCTTTGCCTGCGACGTTGTGCAGGCCGGAATCAGCTTTGATTGGCTGGATTATTACCGCTTGGTAAAGGCACAGAAACTGTCACTGCCCACGTATCCGTTCGCCCGTCAACGCTATTGGCCAGTTGAAGACTGAAAGCCCGCGTGCGGTAAGTTTTTCATGGGCGCGGGAAGATGTCTCCCCATAAGGCTTATAGGTTGATGGCCGCCAGGAAGATGGGGAATATAAAAATCCAATCCGCACCGATGCCCGGGTCGCCGGCATCCACAGGAGGCGTAGATGCAGATCACTCGCCAGACCGTCCAGGACGCGTTGCAGGCCACCCTGGGCCGAGCCGTGACGGTCGAGCCACATGTGCCACTGATCGAGACTCGATTGAAAATCAACTCGCTGACCATGATGGCACTGTTCGCGCAGCTTGAGCGTGTCAGCCAGGTCACCGTTGCGCAAAAAGATGCAGTTGGCCTCTACGGTTGCAGTATCGACCAGATCGTCCAGTGGTTCGCCCAACGTGAGCAGTGAGGTCGTGAAGGCGTCGTCGCCGTTGGTAGAGCATCCGCCCGCTTGTCAGTTCGCCGCGAAGCGGGATGCGCTGGAGGAAGGCGGCACGCTGGCTGTTCAAGTAGAAGGGCAGCCGATATTGCTTTGCCAGGCCAGGCAGGCGGTCTATGCCGTGGAAAACCGCTGCCCGCATCAGGGTAAGACGATGGACGGCGCCTTGATCCGGCGCGGCCAACTGATCTGCCCGCACCACGGCGCCAGGTTCGACCTGGAGACGGGCGAGGCGTTGGGGCCGCATACCCGCTGCGCACTGACGACCTACAAGGTGCATCTGATCGACAGCGACGTGATGATCGAGCAACGCGCACAGGCCAGGCCGGAGTGCGGTACGTGAGCCTGCTTCGCCTGGCACCGCGGCTGGCAATGTGCGTCTTCTATTTTTGGTATGGCAAGGGAATGTGAGATGGAACAGTTGACCCCTGGCGTCGGTGCAAATGTATGCCTGGCATTCGCGCAGGTGTGCGATCGGCATGCCCAGCGTACCGCGCTGCACTTACCGGATCTGGGCAGTGCCGCGAAGCTGTCCTATGCCCAGCTTCATCAAGCTATCAGCAACGCAGCGGTGGCCGTGGCCGGGCTGGGTATCAAGCGTGACGATCGAATCGTGCTGTGCCTCGATGTCGAAGCCCATGCCTTGATCCTGGTATTCGCCTGCGCCTATCTCGGAGCGACCGCTGTAGTAGTGGGTAATCGCCTCAGTCAGGAAGAAATGCGCTACATCGTCAGCGATGCTGCGCCGAAGATGGTCGTCACCTCACTCAATGACCTGGGGTTGTTTGCCGGCGACCTGCATACTTCCATGGTAGTGGTGGCAGCCTCGGACGAGGACACCGGCGAGTGCTCCGTTTTTCCTGGCATCGATGAGCTCGTCTCCATGCGGGGGGCCTGCGTCGGCATGGCGTGCGTCGCAGGCGATCATCCAGCGCTGATCCTCTATACGTCGGGCACTACCAGCCAGCCCAAGGGCGTCGTCATCTCCCACGCGCACCTGGTGTGGTCAGCGCAGTCCAATATCGAGCACCTGCAGGTCACCGAAAACGATGTGACGCTGGTGTTTTTTCCGCTCTGCCACACCATGGCTTTTTCCTATCAAGTGCTCACCTCATTGTTTTCGGGAGCCGCCATGGTGCTACGGCGGGTGTTCAACCCCCAACGCTTCTGGAGCGATGCGGCACACTTTGAATGCACATGGGCCGCGATCCTGCCGTTCGTTTGTCATGCCCTGGCAGCCCTGGAGAAACCGGTTCGACACAGCTTCAGGTTTTGGGGCTTTCCCAGCCGCAACACCGACGTGGAGGCGCTGTTTGGTGTGAAGACCGTAGGGTGGTGGGGCATGACTGAGCTGTTTGCCATTGGCAGTGTGACGAGCGAGCAGCACAGCGCGGACCTCAATTATTCGATTGGCAAGCCAGTGAGTGGCTACCGCTATCGGTTGACCGATCCCGTCACGAATGCCGGGCCGTTCAATGCGCGAATCAGTGCCGATCTGCAGTTCAACGCGCAACCCGGCAAGAATCTGTTTCTGGGCTATCTCAACAAGCCTGGCGAAACCCGCGACGCCTTCACAGAGGACGGTTGGTACATCACCGGCGACCGCTTTTTCGAGACTACCGAGGGCGTGCTGTTTTTTGATGTGCGCTTGAAAGACATCATCAAGGTGGGCGGGGAAAACGTATCGGCTTCGGAGATTGAGTTCGCTGCGTACGCCAGCGCCATGATCAGCGAAGTGGCGGTAGTGTCGCGCCCCGATCCCTTGTTGACGGAAACACCGGTGTTGTTTGCCGTGCTCAACGCTAGAGGTCGTGAGGACCAGGCGCTCGCCAGGCGGCATATCGAACAGGCCTGCCGCGAGCGCCTGGCCGACTTCAAGCGGCCTCGCGAAATTATTTTCCTGGAAGATTTTCCCCGTGCCGGCTTGCGCAAGATTGCCAAAAATCAATTGCGCCAGATGGCTTTGCAACAGGCCCATGAACCGGCCTGAGCAGGCCCGTCATTTACCGTTTGAGGAAGGCGACATGAAAAAGCTCTATGTGACCGGCGGCACTGGTTTTCTGGGAAGCCATTTTATCTATCGGCATTTGCTCACCGGTGAGTTCGATGTGACCTGCCTGGTCAGGGGGCGCGACGACAATGAGTGCCGACATCGTATCCGCGATGCGGTGCTCTCGGCGGGCCAGCATTATCCTGCCACTGACGCGCGACTCTCTTTTGCCGGCTTGAAAGCCCGGCGCGCCGATATCACCCAGCCGTTGGCGGGGATGGATATCGCTCAGTCCCGGGCGCAGGCCTCGGAGCAGGCGGTCTTCCTGCACTTTGCTTCATCGCTCAATTTCGAAGAAAAGAACCGCGACATTATCTATGAGCACAATATCAACGGCCTGACCCATGCGTTCCATGCAGCACAGGCGTTGGGCTGCCAGACGTTTTTCTATATCTCGACTGCTTATACCGCAGGCGTTGGTTCGGGTGAGGTGGAGGAATGCCTGCACCAGAGCACTGAATTCAATAACTATTACGAAGAAACCAAATGTGCGGCCGAGCACTTGATTGACCGCCTGTGCACTGCCAGTGGAATTGAGTTGGTGATTATCCGACCGTCGATTGTTATCGGTCCGCAGGCCACTCAATCCGCAGGTGGCAGCACCACTGGCCTGTATGGGTTCCTGAGGGAGGTCAACCGCCTCAAGCGCGCCATGCGCAACACTGAACAAACCGTGCGCCTGTCGGGTAAGCCCCACGCCAGGGTCAACCTGGTGCCAGTAGATCAGGTGTGCCAGGACATCATGCGGGTGTACGACAATCTGGCGAGTTGCCCGCGGGGCATCTTCCACGCCACGTCGTCGACCAATATCGAAGTGCGCGTGTTGCTCGATATTATTTCCCGGGCCATTGAGCTCAGTGGTTTGCAGATCGATGAAAGCGGGCTGGAAAACCCCTCGGCCATCGAGAAACTGCTGGCCCGTAAAACCGTGTTTTACAACCCCTACATCCACAACACCAAGACCTTTCTTCGGGCCGACGGAGGCGGCTGTGCGCTGACGATTGCAGACGTCGAGGGCTACATCAAGGGTGGGGTGGTGGCGCTGAGCCAACGCAAACCTGACCTCTTGCGTCAATACGTGATCGATACACAAGACCGGGTGCCCCTCAATGTCTATGCCTCGGCGGACAAGCGCAAGGAAACCGTGGTCTTCATCAACGCAGTCGGCATGCCTTTGGAACTGGCCAACCGCCTCAGGGAGGCCCTGGAAGATGACTTCCGCTTTGTTACCTGGGAAAGCCGCGGTATCCCCAGCCCCGTGGATGATATCGACACCATTGACGTCAGTGTTGCGGCGCATATCGGCGACCTGCAGCGGATTTTTGATTACTTCAATATAGAAAAAGCACATCTGATCGGCTGGTGTTCGGGGGCCTACATCGCCTATCACGCCCGCAAGTTGAAAGAAGTCGCGAGCCTGACGCTCATCAGTGGCGCGTATGGCCTGGTGAGCGCAGAGGAAGAGGAGACCGCTTTCATGCGCAACCTGCGGCAGGTGTTGCCGCTTATTTCACAGTCGCGTAGCCAGGCAGAGCGCTTTCACGCGTCGTTTTTTGCGCGCTCCGGCAGTGAAAATACCGAGAGTGCGACACAGAGCCGCCAATCCAGCGAGATCCTCGACGCGACGGATCCGAACCTTATCCACCTGACGAGCCTGCCCTTTGAATCCGCGGAGTCGCTGTATTGCTATAGCCGGGCTATTACCGCGCTGCAAGTCGGCGAGTACCCGCTGCAGGATGAGCAACTCGGGGTGCCGTGCCATGTCATCGCCGGCACCTGTGATGAAGCTGTGAGCCCCCATGAGTCAAAGCGCTTTATCGAACTGCATGAGGGTGCTGACTATTCGGAAATCGCTGGCATGGATCATTTTGGTTTGTATAACCACCTGGGGTTGTTGGGGGTGGTGACGGCGTATATCAAGAACCTCAGCCCGGTGATGCCGGGTTCCCAGGCGGATGCATAAGTCCAGCCTGCTCATCCACACGGCATCAAAGGAGGGAAGATGAAAAGCAAATTGATCGAGCACGTCGCGGACTTGTCCATGCCCATCGATTATCAAGAGGTCCTGGCACGCGACGATCAGAGCAGTGTCCCGGCCGATATGCGGGAGCATTTTCCCGCAGGCCGGTACAGGATGGAGGTTGATCGCGACGCCTATCTGTCTGCCGGTTTTCATCAACTGGAAATGGATCGGATGTGGTCTCGAGTTTGGCAGATGGCTGCGCGGGAGGAGCAAATTCCAGAGGCGGGGGATTTGACGCTCTACGAGATCGGCGAGTTATCCTTCATCCTCGTTCGTAACGAAGCACTGGAAATCAAGGCCTACTACAACAGTTGTCGTCACCGTGGCCGGCGCCTGTGCTCGGGCGATTCGAGCGTGCGAGAACTGCGTTGCCCCTATCACGGATTTGCCTGGGACCTGGATGGCACCCTCAAGCGCATACCGGCGGCATGGGATTTTGCCCACCTTGACTGGGAGGGTCGCCGTTTGCTGGAGGTCAAGACAGACACCTGGGGCGGTTTCATTTTCATCAATATGGATCCTGCCTGCGAGCCTTTGGCCGATTATATGGAGAGCCTGCCCGGTGAGTTGGCCATCAATCAGTATGAGGGCAAGTACATTGCGGGGCACAGCCGGCACATACTCCCGGCGAACTGGAAAAACGTCATGGAGTCCTTCATGGAAGGGTTGCATGCCCCCGAGACGCACGGGCATACATGGGCCCATCTGAGCGATACCCTGCAATACGATGTTCGACCCGATGAGCGTCATGTGAGCCGCAGTTTTCACGCGGTCGGGCTGTCGGTCTGCGAGGATCATGAGCCGCTGTCCGAACAGGCGATCATGGATCAATTTCATCGCAACGTACTCAATGGGAAAAGCGGCCCCTACGCCCCTCACCTTCAGGCCGGCATGACAGCAAGGCGCTACATGGCCAGTGTGATGCGTTTGCAATACGGGTTGGCCAGTGGCAGGGATGTCAGTGGGTTGTCTGACGCTGAAGCCGTCGATGTACTGCAGTATTCGCTGTTCCCGAATATGATCTTCTTTCGCGGCATTTCTCTGCCGCCCGTGCTGCGTTTTCGCCCCAACCAAAACGACCATAACAGCTGCATCTTCGATCTTTTCTACTTGGTCGACATACCCAAGGGCGCGCAGCGACCCGAGCCTGCAGCGACCGTGGAAATGGGGCCGGACGACACCTATGAGCACGCCGGTGTACTGCCTGACTGGTTAGGCTATGTATACGATCAGGACATGGACAATATCAAGAATATGCGTGCGGGCCTGCAAGCCTTGAGCAATGACCCGCTGGTATTGAGCGATCTTCATGAATCCAGGATACGGCACTTCCATAACACACTTATGCACTATCTTGACAGGCGCGATTGAACCATTCGTCGCGGGACTTAATGCGCGCCATTATGACTTTTGTTTAATTTGACAATCTATGTTTTTTCGTTAACTTACTTCTTGAAGTGGATTGGATCCAACCTGCCTAACAAGGTGAGCGTTGCTCTTCGAATAGTGGCCATTCAATGTGGGGCGGCCACTAATAGTCCCCATATAACAAGGAGGTTAAGATGCTTGAAGACATTCTAATGTGTGAGACGCTGGAGGCCTGGAGTAAAGTGCTGTTTGCCTTGGCGAAAGAGTATGGATTTTCTTCGGTGCTGTTTGGGGTTAAGCCCACGATCAGTACGCCTTTCAGCTCTTCGACCATCATCAGTAATTATTCCAGGTCATGGCGCAGTATCTATGACGCGAATGCCTATTACGAAGTCGACCCTGTTGTGTTTCATTGCTTGAACAGTTCATTGCCGTTGGTCTGGACAAAGGAAAATTTTATTAACAAGCCCGAACAGCAATTGTATGAGGCTGCGAGTGCCAGTGGTGTTTGTTCGGGGCTGTGTATGCCCATCCATGGGCCGCGCGGAGAGTTCGGAATGTTGAACTTTATTACGGATGAGAAGTCACCGGCCGACGTCATTCGTTCCAAGGGGCTGCCACAATTTGCCTTGATGCGTGATTATCTGATCGAATCGTTCCAGAAAATACAGAGTGCTGCTGAAAAGGAGGTCGAAAAACCACCGAAGTTGACCGCTCGTGAGCTGGAATGTCTGAAGTGGGTGGCCGCCGGTAAAACCTCTTGGGAAATTTCGCGAATTCTGTCCTGTGCAGAAGTTACAGTTAATTACCATGTCACCAACTTTATGCGTAAGTTCAATGCTGAATCACGCCAGCACGCCGTGATCAGCGGCATCCGTTCCGGCCTGGTCACGCCCTGATGCGGATTATCGATAACGCCTTCAATTAAGGGTTCTTATGGTCAGCGCGTTCCACTTTCCTGAATACGACCAGTTGGACGGCATTGCGCTGGCTGAGATGGTGCGCCTTAAAGAAGTAACCCCTCTGGAGCTTGTGAGCGCCGCCGTTCAGCGGATCGACGCAGGAAATGGCGCGATCAACGCGGTGGTGCATCTTCTTGAGCGCGAGGCCAAGGCACAATGCGAGGTGCCATTGGCAGACGGCCCGTTGTCCGGCGTCCCCCTATTGGTCAAGGACCTGCTTGCGGAGATTCAGGGCTGCCCCACACGTAACGGCTCCCGGCTGTTCGCGCACTATGTTGCCAGGGAGGACTCGCAGACGATCAAGCGTTATCGACAGGCGGGGTTGATCTTTGTCGGTAAAACCGCGACGCCGGAGTTGGGCTTGCATCCCTATACCGAGTCTGATGCAACCGGTGCCACACGTAACCCCTGGAACTTGGAATTGTCGCCGGGCGGCTCCAGCGGCGGTGCCTGTGCAGCGGTCGCGGCGGGCATGACCCCGATTGCCCACGGCAGCGATGGAGGTGGCTCAATTCGGCTACCCGCTTCCCATTGCGGGGTTTTCGGCCTCAAGCCAACACGTGGTCGGTCTCCCTGCGGGCCGCATTTTTCAGAGTTATGGCAGGGTCTGGTAGTTGAACACGCGGTCTCAAAAAGCGTGCGCGACAGTGCTGCCATGCTCGATATCCTGATTGCGGGGAGTGATGATGCTGATGCTTACCGTTGGCCCGCACCGGCTCAATCGTTTCTTGCGGGTATCGGCGATGCGCCTGGCAGGCTGCGCATTGCTTACACCTTCAAGCCTTTTCTGGGTGGGGATTTGAGTCCCGACTGTCGCGCCGCGTTGGAAAGCAGTTTGAAGCTGTTGACGGACCTTGGGCACGAGGTGGTTGAAGCCCATCCACCCTTGGCATCCCCCGATCAATTATGCGAAGCCATGCTGACCCTGGTGTGCGGGGAAATGGCGAGCCTGGTGCAGAACGCGGGGCGCATGCTTGATCGCGTGGCGACTTACGCGGATTTCGAGAGCGGGACCTGGGCCCTGGCCCGGCAGGGCCATATCCTCAAAGCGGTCGATCTCGCCAGGGCGAGAGAGTTGGCGCTTCATCAGGGGCGCATCATGAGCGCCTTTCATGAACACTACGATGTGCTGGTGACGCCGGTAGCCAACCAGTTGGCATCGAAGGTGGGAGCGTTTCGCTTGAGTCCGTTGGAGGATCGCCTATCGCGTAGAGTATTAGGTAAATGGGGAATGGACTGGCCCCTGCGACTGGGCAATCGCCTTGCAGAACATTCGCGCACTGTCATGGAATATATGGGGTGGTCGACACCGTTCAATATGAGCGGGCAACCGGCGATGAGTGTGCCTCTGTACTGGAACGAAACAGGACTTCCCATCGGCACACAGTTCATCGCAAAGATGGGCAATGAGGCCTTGCTGCTGCAACTTGCACGTTCGCTTGAAGTTGCACGGCCCTGGCGACATCGTAGCCCGCCTCACTCTTCAGCGGCGTCAAGTACTCAGATCAAATAGCATTGACTGCGTCCAGGGTCTTGTTGCTCAAGTTAACTTCAACAGCGATGGCTCGTTCTACGCCGATAGTCAGGGGCGGGCCTAGTCTGACCAACTCCAGCCCCGCTTTCATCAGCATCTTTTCGACACCCACGGAAGTAACGGTGATGAGCTTTTCAACGTGCTGCGAGTGCGCATGCCTGATGAGGTGACCAATGGCCTTCATGGCGGTATTGGAAAAGCCGAAGCCGCCGCGCTCACTGGCACTTATGGCAAATCGGCTAAGCTCCCAGATGTTGGCGGCACGCGGAGGTTTTTTAGTGGTCAACAGGTTGGGGAACGTGTCTTTGAGCATATAGGGACCTGTGGTTGGCAATATACGCCAGCAGCCCGCCACTTTGTTTTCGTTGATATCATCGATCAGCAGCATATAAGTGGGGGCCAAGGCGTCGTAACCATCTATCTCCATGTCGGCAATTATCGACACATCCCAGCCTTTTTTATCCTTGAAGATTGAAGCCCGAAGTTTATGCATGCCCTCCAGATAACGTGGTGATATGTTCTCGCGTTTGTCTATTAGATATTTCATGCTGGCTTCCTCGGCTTCGAAGTGCATAGCTTTATGCAGATTGCATAAGCGTTAAACTATAAGTGTTGATAGGTATCCTGATATCAAGGAGTATGTGAAGATCCCCTTCTTCTGAGCGGGAGTTGGGCGTGTATGTATAGATGTTCAAAGTTTGTGAATGAGGTCATTTTTTTTCGAACGAAAAAAGGGATGACCCAAGCGGATTTCTGGGCGAAATTTGGTGTCACCCAGAGTTCAGGAAGTCGAATTGAAAAGACGGGGCGGATGCTTGTTCCGTTGTACATGCTGCTGCGCTTGTACTGCGCAGGGGTTATTGCAGACGATGATCTTGAGTTGGAGTTCGAGCGTATGGGCAAGTCTGCCTCGGACAGGTTCGGCTGACTCCCAAGCCTGGCGAGTACTGCTGGGTTATTTGAGTTTTTTCTTGCGTGTCTGGCGAACGGCCAAGTGTTCGAAAATAAACGACGCGGTGCCGAACACTGCAATTATTGAAAGCACGAGCATGCCGAGAGTTGAGCTTTCCACGGTGATTTCCTGCTTAGATTTGAGTTGACGATCACGCTAGGGCCTCGGCTTCCTGGCTTCAATAGACCCGACGCAAACCTTACGGCGCCGGGCCCATTGTTACGCGCTCTTTACGCGCAACGGCCGCTACGGCGCATTGCGGCTGTGACGGTAGTCGCTGACCGCTTCATACACCGCCTTTCGCAACCGGTTGATGCCGCCGATGGGGCGGTGTGCTTCCACACCGAACCAAGGGTTGAACGACTGGTTATCGCAGGCCAGGTTCTGCGCCGGCGTGTCGAAATCCTGGGCAGGAATCCTGACCTTGGCCACGGTTTCATACGGCGCATCGCTTGCTTTCCATTCGATGCTGGTGTCTTCGATGGGCATGAACTTTTGCGGGTTCTGCCGTTGGATCTGCAGCACGAAACAGGCCGCTACGCGGTCGGTGGACAGTTGCTGATTGAGGGCGCTGCGCAGGAAGTTCGGCAGGGCCTGGTTCTGTTTAGGCAGTACGTATTCCGGGCAGCTTTGCGGGTCGGGCGCGACGCGAAACTTGGCGTTGGCCGCGCCAAACTTGTAGGGCGACACTGAAAAGTAAGTCGTCTGCGTCGGGCTGGCCGGTGCGGGCGCCAGCGTTGCCAGGGCGATAAACAGGTGACGTATTTGCCAACTGCGCGGGTCGAGCTTGGGAAAGAACGCCAGGACCTTCTTGCCATCCGCTTGCGCGCCGATGTTCTGCGCGTATTCGGCGACATCGCTGACAAAGAAATTCGGGTGGCTGAACATCACGAAATCCTGCTCGGTGCGGGCTTGCTGGTCGGCCATCAGTTGCTTGCCCGGCACATCCAATAGCTTGATCGCCATGCCGCGGGCATCGCGGATGCTGTCGAATTGCGGGTAGGCGTTGCCGTTGGACAGGCGCATCGTCGCCTGCCAGACCTTGCCCGGCTCTGCAAACACGCCCTGGCGCAAGGCCGGGTCGAGATCCGCCAGAACGCTGACCTCGGCTTTCACGCAACCATGGGCCTTGGCATGGGCATCGCGCAGGTAGCGAGTGCCTTCGCGGTGCTGGTCAACGATGCGTACGGCGGTCTGGATGATGCCTTGGGTCATCGCTGCTTCACCCGGCGGGATCTGTTCATCCGCTGACACCGGGCCACTGTGCTGCCAGGCGAACCATACGGTCGCCAGTAGCCACCCCAACAGCCCAACGCCCACCAGCCACAACAGGGTCTTGCCGAGAAAAGCGCCGAGACGCAGCCAGAGACGAGCGAGCATGGAACGTTCCTTGTTTTGTGATCGAATAATCATGGCAGTTGGTGCTCCAGCGGGCCGCCCAGTACTTTGAGGTATTCGAGCAGCGCCCAGCGCTCCTGGGGCAGCAAGCCACGACCAATGACGCCATTGCCCCGTGCGCCTGCGCGGAATTCGTGACCGCTGTTGTGATTGCCGGTGATTCGGGTATCGAACAGGAAGGCATTCTTGAACGAGGCGGTTTCAAAACCCAGATGGCGTGGATCGTAGTTGAACGTGCCTTTATAGAAGGTGGTGCTGCGTTCGTCCTGGGGCGAAAGCAGTTGGTAGATCGTCGGCACCGAACCGTTGTGCAGGAACGGCGGGGTAGCCCATACGCCTGCCAGTGGTCGCGCTTTATAGGCACGCAATTCGCGCACGCCAATCGGCAGGCCGAACCCGTCCAGGCTCGGGCGCTCGGCCGGGGTCACGCCGGCAGCGCGGTAGGCATGTTCTTCGACAAAGGCGGTGACGTAGGCCAGCCCCTGGGCCACGGACATTTTTTTCAGATCCAGTGGCGCGGTGGGCGCAGGGTGTAGTTCAACATTGAGTTGGGCCAGTTCGGCCGGATCCCATTGCAGGGCGCTGAGGTCATAACGCTGGTCGGCAATGTTGCTGGCGGTGCCGGGGTCGGTGCCGATGTAGTCCACCGGCAGCATTTTCAACTGCTGCACCGGGCGGCCATTTTCCTCGGTGACCGCGGGTATATGGCAGCCAGCACAGTTTTCGGCGAAGAGTGCGCGGCCTTGGGCGGCGAGGGGTTTGTCGATGGCGCCGAACAAGTCCTCCGGCCAGGTTGGCGGCTTGAGGCGTTGCAGGGTTTCTTCGATCAGGTGCAGGTCCCGCACGCGTACGCTGGACGGGTAGCGAGCGTCGCCCTGGAGCGGTTGGCCGGCACTGTCGAAGAAGGCCAGGGTTGCGCCTACACCAAGGGCTTCACCGATATTGCGCGCCATGGGCTGCTGAGCCGAGCCATTCCACTGCACCCAGTCGAATGTCCAGATATCCCACAACTGCGGGTAGTCCACTGGGGCATTGGCGACACGATAATTGTCGGGGGAAATAGCGTCGCCAAAGCTGGCATTGGCGATGCGCCCGAAGGCGTCAGTACGACCGGGGCCTTCTTCGGTGGGATAGAGGCCGCGATGGGTATCATTCCAGGCGACTTTGAGGAACTGGTTCAGCGATTGTTTGAAGTCCTGGCGCAGCTGATTGTGCTGGGTATCGTACTGATCACCCAGGACTTTGCGGGCGAAGCGCTCGAACTTCCACGGGTTGTAATACGTAGCGGCAAGGCTGGCGACCAGGGCTTGGCCAAAACTGCCGCCCCGCAAGGTGGGTACGCTGGAGGGCAGCACGTGTTGCGCCGAGCCACCGTCGATACGCAGGGCCTGGCCCTTGAAGTGCAATTGACCGGTGTGGCAGGCCGCACAGGTGATATCCAGGTATTGAACCTGGCTGTCGGCGTTCTGGTGTCGGGCAAAACCTACCGGCAGGTTGCCAGGGTTTTGCGGGGTGGGCACTTGCTTGGGGTCGACCAGAAAACCAAAGCGCGCCAGGTACTCCGGCGCGGCAAAGCGTTGCTCGGAGAACGGCAGCTCCAGGGCCGTGAACCAATCATAGTGCAGGCCCTTTACCTGGGTGCCCTGGGGCGTGAAGTAGTAGGTCTGGCGGTCAGCGGCACTCCATTGATCCTGGTAGTGCACCTGCTTTACTGGCACGTAGTCCGGTAGCTTGGGGTTGAGGGTGTAATAGAGCACCACGGCCAGAATCAGGCCCAGGGCGATCAGTATCAGGAGTAAAACACGGGAAAAAGTGCGCAAGATAACTATCCTTGTCGAATTGTCGCGTTGTTATGCCACTGCGCCACAGGTGCGGCAAGTAGCGATGAGCCTGCTGGCAGGCGGTCCCGCGATCCGTCGCGGTGCCCCATGATAAATGGAAATGCTTTTAAACACGTGAACTTATCAGAAGTTTCCTGCTCACATGCCGGTAGCCATTGGTCGTGGCCGCCTGATAAGCTCGCGACTTTATTCGAATGCCCTTTTGGCGCATGAACAAGGAAATAGCATGAAACAGCATCGGTTGGCGGCGGCGGTGGCCCTGGTTAGCCTGGTACTTGCGGGTTGTGATTCGCAGACCAGCGTAGAGCTGAAAACCCCGGCGCAAAAAGCTTCCTACGGCATCGGCCTGAACATGGGCAAGAGCCTTGCCCAAGAAGGCATGGATGACCTGGACTCCAAAGCGGTAGCCCAAGGCATCGAAGATGCTGTCGGCAAGAAAGAGCAGAAGCTCAAAGATGACGAGCTGGTTGAAGCCTTCGCCGCGCTGCAAAAGCGTGCCGAAGAGCGCATGACCAAAATGAGCGAAGAGTCGGCAGCTGCCGGCAAGAAATTCCTCGAAGACAACGCCAAGAAAGACGGCGTCGTCACCACCGCTTCCGGTCTGCAGTACAAGATCGTGAAGAAGGCCGACGGCGCACAGCCCAAGCCAACCGACGTGGTGACTGTGCACTACACCGGCAAGCTCACCAACGGCACCACCTTTGACAGCTCCGTGGATCGCGGCAGCCCGATTGACCTGCCGGTCAGCGGCGTGATCCCGGGTTGGGTCGAAGGCCTGCAACTGATGCACGTTGGCGAGAAGGTCGAGCTGTACATCCCGTCCGACCTGGCCTACGGCGCCCAGAGCCCGAGCCCGGCGATTCCAGCCAACTCCGTGCTGGTATTCGACCTGGAACTGCTGGGCATCAAGGACCCAGCCAAGGCAGAAGCTGCTGACGCACCTGCTGCACCAGCCGCCAAGAAGTAATCGGCGCCTGAACACACAACGCCCCGTCTCGACGGGGCGTTGTTGTTTCTGGGTAAATCCGATAGAACCCGCAGCATTGCGCGCAGTCTGATGTAAGACTCGAGCACGGGTAGCCGCACATACAGGCCAAGTCAATGAAATCTTGGGTTTTTTTTATGTGCGCAAAAAACGCCCGATCTGACTGTAAGCCTTATAGACCGTGGCTTTCAGCTGATAAAACAGGCTCTGTTCACAAGGTTATCCACAATTTGTGTGGATAACCTTTTACCTCGCCTGGAACTGGAGTGCCTGATGAAACCACCCTTCAACTTCACCCGTTTTCTGCCCATGGCCGCGCGCCTGCTGGGCCGTGGACGTTTGCCGACCTTGCTGTTTGCCGTTGCGGCCAAAGGCTCAAGCCAGGGCAATCGCCTGGGCCAGCTCAAGGATGATCTCAAATTGCTCCAAGCCCTTTGCCTGGCTTACTGGCGCGGCGAATACCGAGCGATCAGCCCCAAGGCGTTGATCTCGGTGGTGGCGGGGTTGATGTACTTTCTGAGCCCGATTGACGCGATCCCGGACTTCATCCCGATGTTCGGCATGTTCGACGACATCGCGGTGCTGGCATGGGTCATGAAGACCCTGAGCGGCGAACTGAGCGCCTTTCGCGCCTGGCGGGATGCGCAACGCCCGGAAAAACTCGCGGTGGTTGAGCGCCTCCCTGCAACGCCTGAGCTGCTGGCCCAGGAAAACCCACAAAAAAACTAATGATGCCGGGGATCCCCCAGCGACCTTCGCGGCTGTTAGGATTACACTTCTAAGGAAAGAACTTACTTAGTAAGTGTTTTTATCCTACGGGGCAGTCATGGATATTCAGATCATTTCACGCGATGGCGCACCCGAATATGCGGTGTTGCCATGGGACCAGTACCAGGCACTGCTAAGAGCTGCCGGTCAGCAGCCACCTACACCCGCTTCTTCTCCTGCCGCCTCTGCCGCCATCGACCAGGACCTGCGACCGCTCGCAGACCTGCGCGGCCTGCGTGAAGCCAAGGGCCTGGCTATCGAGACCCTGGCACGCACGGTGGGGATCAGCCCCTCGTACCTTGGTTTGATTGAAAGTGGTGAACGCCAGCCGGATGCCGCCATTCGCCGCAGCCTGGCCTGGGAATTGGGCGTGGCAGGTTGGAGGGATGAGTCTTGAGCCTACGTATCAGCCGTCAACACTGGGATGGGTTGCTCAACGAATTGGATCAGGCCCGTCGCCAGCGCCATTTGTTGACGTACCGGGCGCTGCTTGAGCGCCTGCAATTTCCGACGCCAGCCATGCAGACCCTGGCGGCTGCCCTGGAGCACCTGGCGGCGCTGGATGCCAAGGCCGAGCAGCCGCTGCGCAGTTCCCTGGTGATCAGCCAGGGTGCCAGCCGCCTGCCACGTACCGGGTTCTTTGAGTGTGTGGAGCGTCTCGGGCGCTTCAGTGGACCCTCCGATGGCGTGGCGGCTGCGTCCTGGCACGCTTCGGAAGTGGTGCGGGTGTTCGAGTACGAATACCCGGAATCCGCCGAGGCTTAAAGCGCTGCTGAGTACATGTCCAGGCTGTCGATCACATGGATGCTGTAGCCGGCCACGTCCTTGGCATGGTGCTTGGCTTGCGAGGCCAGTTCTGCCAACTGGCTGGCATCGAGTTGCGCACAGGCCTGTGGATACAGATGCACCACACCGATAGACAGCGATAGCAAGGCGAACTCCTGGCGCACGCCCTGACGGTTGAGTGACACGAAGCAACCAGCATCCACGTGCTCGGCGCGGTAAAAGCGTCGGCATTGGGTATGGAAGTCGTCCAGCAACTGGTTGAGCCGCTTGCGCCAATCCTGCGGGCCCAGCACCAGCAAAAAGTCATCGCCGCCAATATGCCCGACAAAGTCGCGGCTGGGGTCTACCTGGTCGTTCAGGCATTGCGCCAGGCACAGCAGCACTTCATCCCCACGCCCGTAGCCGTAGATATCGTTGAACGGCTTGAAACTGTCGATATCCACATAACAGATCAGCGACTCGCGCTGTTGCTGCAACAGCCGAGCCAGGCATTGCTGGATCGGTACGTTGCCTGGCAGCAAAGTCAGCGGGTTGGCGTAGCGCGCCTGCTGGATTTTCAGTTCGGTGATCAGCTTGAGCACGTCGATCACCCGGCCCAGGCCCAGATAGTCACCGTTCAACGTGATGATGAAATCTTCTTCGATGCGCTGCCGTGCGCGGCTGGTCAATAAACGGCTGACCTGTTGCAAGGACTGGCTCAACTCCACCGCCAGGAAATCATCGCTCATCAATCGGCTGATCGGTTTGCGCGCAAACAAGTCGGTCGCGAACGGCTTGAGCAGCGCGTCCGACAGCGAGTGTCGGTGCACAATTCCAATCGGGCGACCGCCGCCATCCAGCACCGCCAGTGAATTGAGATTGGCCTGGTGATGGAACGCTTCCAGCACTTGAGCCGTGGCGGTGTCTTGATCCACCGCTGGCTGTTCGTTCAGCAGGGCGCTGAGGTCACTGCCTTCATCGCTGAGGGCAGTCGTGGTGTTATCCGGCTTGGGCAACATCAGGCGCGCTTCCTGCGGTGTGCAAACTGCCTTGAGCCAGGATTGAGCCCAATGCATTCAGCGGTTCGGTCACGGTCATGGCGATCTCGATCGAAAAAAAAGGACCGCAGGCGTTAAGCCTGCGGTCCTTTCATTTCACGACAGAATGATGTCTATATGATGACACTGCGTGGAGCGGTCACATTAAATTGCCATCATTTACTGCTTGGCCACCTGCTTGGTGATCTTCAGGTAGTCGAGGAGGATCCGGCCAGTCTCGGCCAAGTA
The DNA here is from genome assembly GCF_023127795.1 of Pseudomonas sp. W2Jun17. NCBI lineage: Bacteria > Pseudomonadati > Pseudomonadota > Gammaproteobacteria > Pseudomonadales > Pseudomonadaceae > Pseudomonas > Pseudomonas sp. W2Jun17. The sequence continues at coordinate 56,294 of NZ_SPKO01000005.1, forward strand.
GGCATCATCTTCCGGTTTGGTTTTATCCGCTTCGGTCGGCAAGGCATCTTCATCTTCTTTCTTCAGCTCTTTGAGCGGATCTTCACCCTTGGCTTTGCGGCGAGTGTTTTCCAGCACCAATTGCTGATTCTCGATGCTGGAGTGCTGTGCACGGCGATCCGCTTCGTTGAGGCTGACGGTTTTCTCTTCCATCAGCTTCTTGGCCAGGGCCAGCTTGTCGCGGATAAACACGAACTCGGCATCCTTGGCAGAGCGGGTGTCGTGGTCTGCCTTCAACTGCGTCAGGAACGGCTTGAACGGATCCGACGCCGGCTTGATCGCAGGGCGGATGGTGTCCCATGGCATGGCTTCAGGCAGTGCGCTTTCGCCGATTTCCTTGGTGTCGATAATCGACGGGAAATCGATATCCGGCAGCACGCCCTGATGCTGGGTGCTCTGCCCGGAAACCCGGTAGAACTTGGCCAGCGTCAGTTTCAGCTCGCCATGGTTCAGCGGCTGAATGGTCTGCACGGTGCCCTTGCCGAAAGTCTGGCCGCCGATGATCAGCGCACGGTGATAGTCCTGCATGGCGCCGGCGAAAATCTCTGAAGCCGAGGCCGAGAGACGGTTGACCAGCAACGCCATCGGCCCCTTGTAGAAGGCGCCCGGGTTCTCGTCTTCCAACACGTCGACACGCCCATCAGCATTGCGGACCAACACGGTTGGGCCTTTGTCGATAAACAGGCTGGTCAGCTCGGTGGCTTCTTGCAGGGAGCCGCCGCCGTTGTTGCGCAGGTCGATGACCACGCCGTCGACTTTTTCTTTCTGCAGTTCCGTCAGGATCTTCTTCACGTCGCGGGTGGTGGACTTGTAGTCCGGGTCACCGGCACGGAACGCCTTGAAGTCCAGGTAGAAGGCCGGGATCTCAATCACGCCCAGCTTGTAGTCCTTGCCATCCTGCTTGAGGTTGAGGACTTTCTTCTGCACCGCCTGGTCTTCGAGCTTCACCGCTTCACGGGTGATTGACACGATCTTGCTGGTCTGGTCGTTCGGTGCGTTGGTGTGCGGAATCACTTCCAGGCGCACCACGCTGCCTTTGGGGCCACGGATCAGCTTGACCACTTCGTCCAGGCGCCAGCCGACCACATCGACCATCTCTTTGTCAGCCTGGGCCACGCCGATGATCTTGTCTGCCGGGGCGACCTGCTTGGTCTTGTCTGCCGGGCCTGCCGGCACCAAACGTACGATCTTGACCTGGTCATTGTCGCTTTGCAGGACGGCACCAATGCCTTCCAGGGACAGACTCATGTTGATATCAAAGTTTTCCGCGTTATCCGGCGACAGATAATTGGTGTGCGGGTCGTAGGACATCGCGAAGGTGTTGATGTAGGCCTGGAAGATATCTTCGGCACGGGTCTGGTCCAGGCGCGCCAACTGATTCTTGTAGCGCTTGGTCAACAATTCCTGAATGGCCTTGGGCTCTTTGCCGGCGATCTTCAAGCGCAGCACTTCGTCCTTGACGCGTTTGCGCCACAGGTCGTCCAGCGCTGCCGTGCTGGTCAGCCAAGGGGCATCCTTGCGATCCACCAGAAGGGTTTCCTTCTGGGTGAAGTCGAGCTTGTCGATGCCTTTGTTCAGCTCACCCAGGGCGAAGTCCAGACGCGCTTTGACGCGGTCCAGGTAACGCTTGTAGATGGTGAAGCCGGGCTGCAGGTCGCCGCCTTTGAGGAAGTCGTCGAACTGCGTCTTCCACTTGTCGAACTCAGCGATATCGCTGGCCAGGAAGTAGCTGCGCGACGGATCCAGCAGCTTGAGGTAGCTGTCGTAGATGATCACCGAGCGAGCGTCGTCCAGCGGCGGCTTGCTGTAGTGATGGCGCTTGAGCAACTCGACAACGTTAAGGCTGGCAATCACCTCATCGCGATCAGGCTGAAGGTTGTCCCAGCTATTGGCTGCGAACGTATTGGTCGACATCGACGCGAAGCCGAGACCAATGAAAAAAGCGAGGGCGGTGCTGGGGAACAGATGCTTCATGCTGATTCGACGCGGGGGCAATTGATAACGCATATTAGGCCGTCTTTGAGGGAGCCGGTTCCATATGGTCCGGTCGCATAATGCAAAAAGCCCGACGCTACTGCTACGGGCTCAGTCCAGACTCACTATGGAGGCACTGTGAAAGCATTGCAAGGCGTTGAGGGGCATGTGGAGGGTTAGAAGAACCCAGTCCTACATTCGATGTAGTCCATATTGCCAACAGCCTGACCGAATCCTGGATTGAAATGCAGTCAGTGTGGGAGCTGGCTTGCCTGCGATAGCGGTGCACCAGATGAAGAATTCTTCACTGTTGCACCGCTATCGCAGGCAAGCCAGCTCCCACAGGTTGATCTCTATTGATTCAGGTCCAGTGGTGGATCGGCCAGCCGGCCTGTTCGGCATGGGCGCGCAACACCGGGTCCGGGTTCACTACCTGCGGGTGATCCACCTTGAGCAGCAGCGGCAAGTCATTGCGCGAATCCGAGTAGAAATACGCCCCCTCCAGCGTTTCTCCTTCCTGCTCCAGCCATTCCAGCAGGCGCGTGATCTTGCCTTCACGATAGGTCAGCACGCCTACGGTCTTGCCGCTGTACACGCCGTGGCCGACGTCCAGGTTAATCCCCAACACTTCTTCAATACCGATACGCGCCGCAATCGGCGTGACCAGGTGAGTGCCCGAGGCGGAAATCACTAGGATCCGGTCGCCATTCGCACGGTGGCGGGCGATGGTCATGGTGGCGTCGCTGTAGATCAGCGGCTCGATCACGTCCTCGACCCACGGCTCCACCAGATGCTCGATTTCTTCCGGAGTGCGGCCGATCATCGGCTCCAGGCTGAAGTCCATGAAGTCTTCCATGCGCAACTCGCCTCGGCTGTAGGCGTCCATCAATTCGTTGTTCCTGCGCATGAACGACTCAGGGTCTACCCAGCCCAGGCGGCCCATCTGTTCGCTCCACAGGGTGGCGCAGTCGCCGTGGATTAGGGTGTCGTCCAGATCAAAAATTACCAATGCCATCCGTCATGTTCTCTCTCAATAGGTCGCTGCCTGTCAGGCTACTTCACACAGGGCGCTGGGGTCGATGGAAAGTGCCAGGCGCTGGCCGTCCGGGTGCAGGTCGTCGGCCGAGCGATTGAGTACGTCGACCACCAATTCCACGCCACGGGCTTCGATGCGGTAGCGAATCACGTTACCCAGCAAGCTGTGGCTGCGCACCAGCGCATCGAGCTCGCCGCTGCGGCTCAACTCGATGGCCTCGGGGCGAATGGCAATGCGCCCCTTGATTGGCCGTTGCAACAACTGGCTGGCCTTGTCGGCATCGAGCAGGTTGTAGTTGCCGATAAAACCGGCGGCAAACACATCCACCGGGGCGGTATAGAGGGTTTCGGCATCGCCGCTCTGCACGATCTTGCCCTGGTTCATCAAAAAGATGCGGTCGGACATGGTCAGGGCTTCTTCCTGGTCATGGGTCACGAAAATCGTGGTCAGCCCCAGTTCGCGCTGGATCTGGCGGATCTGTTCGCGCAAGTGCTTGCGAATACGTGCATCCAATGCCGACAGCGGTTCATCGAGCAACAGCAGGCGCGGGCGGGTCACCAGGGAGCGGGCGAGGGCGACGCGCTGGCACTGGCCGCCGGACATCTGGTGCGGATAGCGGCCGGCCAGTTCCGTTAGCTCAACCAATTGCAGCACTTCCTGCACGCGCTTGTGGCTGTCGTCGGCGTTGACCTTTTGCATGCGCAGGCCGAACGCGACGTTCTGCTCCACGGTCATGTTGGGGAACAGCGCGTAGCTCTGGAACACCATGCCGATCTGACGTTTCTGCGGGCTCAGGGGCACGATGTCCTGCCCATCCAGCAGGATTGTGCCGCTGTCTACCGAGGTTAACCCCGCGATGCAACGCAGCAGGGTGGACTTGCCGCAACCGGACGGGCCGAGCAGGGTGACGAACTCGCCCTTGGCGATTTCACAGTTGATATCGCTGAACACTGGCGTGCCGGTGTAGCTTTTTTGCAGATGTTGGACGCTGACGAAGCTCATTGGCTTTTGTCCTTGTTCAAGATATTGGCGGCCCAGGTCAGCACCAGCACAAAGAAGAAATAGGAGATCACAACGGCACTGGTGAAGTGGCCGCTGCTGTTGCGCATGTTGTTGAGGTACACCTGCAGGGTCTCGTAGCGCGTGCCGACGAGGATGTTGGCGAACACGAACTCACCGAACAGGAACGAGAACGACAACAGCAATGCCACCATCAGGCCTTTGCGCAGGTTAGGCAGCACCACCAGGATCGCCGCTTGCCAGGTGCTGGCGCCGAGCAGTTGCGAGGCGTCCATCAGGTCGCGCAGGTTGATGGCTTGCAGGTTGTTGGTGATCGCCCGGTACATGAACGGCAGCGCCACGGTGAAGTAGCAGCCGATCAGAATCCACGGCGTACCCACCATCGCCAACGGCCCGGAACCATACAGTTGCAGCAAACCGACTGAAGACACCACCGGCGGCACCGCGAAGGGCAGCAGAATCAGAATGTTCATCAGCGCATCAAGCTTGGGAAAGTGGTAATGCACCACGAACAGCAGCGGCAAAATCAATACCACCGAAAGGATCAACGCGCCCACACACACCAGCAACGATTGCCCGAACGCCATCAGAAAGCGCGGGTCGCTCCACAGCTGTACGTACCATTTCACGCTGAATCCGGCGGGCAGGATAGTCGCCGACCAACTGCTGGAGATCGAGTAGACAAAGGTGCCGATCAGCGGCAGTACCAGAATAAGGAACAGCAGGTACACCACTACCCGATGGTAGAGGGAGGCCGGGCCGGCATCAGCGCGAGACATGGTAGCTCCTCTTGAGCAGCAGTTGATGGACCACGGTGACCACCGTCATCAGCGCCACCAGTACCACGGCCAGGGCGCTGGCCATGTTCGGGTCCAGCGACACATCACCAGAGACCAGCCCCGCGATGCGGATCGGCAGCACGTTGAAGTTGCCGGTGGTCAGGGCGTAGACCGTGGCGTAGGCGCCAAGGGCGTTGGCCAACAGGATTACGAAAGTGCCAAGCAGGGCAGGGGTGAGCACCGGCAAGCCGATATGTCGCCAGAACTGCCAGCCATTGGCGCCGAGCAGCGCAGCCGACTCACGCCAGTCTTCGCGCAATGCATCAAAGGCCGGGTAGAGCAACAGCACACCAAGAGGAATCTGGAAGTAGGTGTAGAGGATGATCAAGCCGGTCTTGGAGTACAGGTTGAAGTCCTGAATGATCCCGGCCTGCTTGAGCATGATGGTGATGCTGCCGTTGAAGCCCAGCAGGATGATGAACGCGAAGGCCAGGGGCACGCCGGCGAAGTTGCTGGTCATGTTGGCAAACGCTGTGACGAAGTTGCGCAGCGGCGAATCCACCCGTCGCAGTGAGTAGCTGCCCAGGGTGGCGATGATGATGCCGAAGATGCTGGAGTAGAAACTGATCTCCAGGCTGAGCTGAATCGCCTGCCGGTAGAACTTCGAACTGAAGATCCGTGTGAAGTTTTCCAGGCCCCAACCGGCCTCTTCGGTTTGCAGGCTGTTGATCAGCACCCATACCAGCGGCGCGATCTCGAACACGATAAAGAACAGTGCGAAGGGCACCAGGCACAGCAGGGCCAGCCATTTGCCGCGGGTCATCGAATTCACTTGAGCAACTCCCGGCACACCGGTTTGTCGTGCGGCACGCCAAGCAGCTCGCAGACGGTACCGCACAGATCGGTTTGTTTCGGCGCGGCGTCAGCATCCAGGCTGAAGGCGTCACCGAGGACAAACAGCGGCACTTCGCGCTCTTGCGGCAATAGGCCGTTGTGAGAGCGGTCGTTGTTCATGCCGTGGTCGGCCGTGACCAGCACCTGGTAGCCGGCGTCGAGCCAGCCTTGCAGGTAGTCGGCCAGGATAATGTCGGCCGAACGGGCGCTGTTGCGGTATTGCGCGGTGTCGAGGCCATGCTTGTGGCCGGCATCGTCGATATTCATCGGATGCACCAGCAAAAAGTTGGGCGCGTGCTTGAGCCGCAGGCTCTCGGCATCGGCGAACAGATGGGAATCCGGATAGTGGTCAGTCCAGTAGAAATGCCCGTGCTGGATCGCCAGTGCCTTGTTGTCGGTGTGACGATCGCGGGCGGCGAGAAAGGGCGTGCGGTTATACAACTCGCTGACCCAGTGGTAAGCCGCCGCAGCGGTGCTCAAGCCGGCGTCGGTGGCGTAATTGAAAATGCTGCGCTGGTTGGACAGGCGCGAGACGTTGTTATGGACAATGCCGCTGTCAATCGGTGGCACGCCGGTGAGGATGCATTCATACAACGGGCGGGACAGGGCGGGCAGTTCGCATTCCAGTTTGTAGAGGGCTGCGCGTCCTGCGCCGACGTAGGCCTGCAAGTGTCCCATGGCGTGCTGGGCGACCTCGAAGTTCAGGCCGTCGAGCACGACAAGGATGACAGTGTGCTTCATGGGGGCTGGGGCTCCGCGACAGATGGGCAGATATCGTTTTTTCGGTTGAAACCGGATCAAATGTGGGAGCTGGCTTGCCTGCGATGGCGGTGTATCAGTGGACACCAATGTTGAATGTCAGACCGCTATCGCAGGCAAGCCAGCTCCCACACTGACAGCACTTCGATCAGAGAGACCGATTACTTCATCTCTACGATGACCTGCTCGTTCCACATCTGCGGAAGCTTCTTGGACGTCGCTTCCCAGGCATCGGCATCTTTGATCGGCTGCGGGTTGGCCTTGGTGTATTGCTCGCCCGGGATCAGGTTCTTGGCGATATCGGCCGGCAGCTTCAGGTCGGTTTCTGCACGGATCGGACGCGCATTGCCCTTGGCCAGGTTGAGTTGGCCTGCATCGCTGAAGATGTATTCGCGGGTCAGCTTGGCGGCGTTCGGGTGCTTGGCGTATTTGTTGATGATGGTGGTGTAGCCCGATTTCACCGAGCCATCCGATGGAATCAGCACCACGTAGTCATCCGGGTTGGCCATCTTGGCTTTGTAGCTCAGGCCGTTGAAGTCCCAGACAATGCCAACTTCGACTTCGCCTTTTTCCATGGTGGCGATGGTCGGGTTGGACAGTGAGAGGCGACCTTGCTGGGCGATCCTGGTGAAAAACTGCAGGCCCGGTGCGATGTTTTTCTCGTCGCCCTTGTTGGCGATAGCGGCGGCGAGTACCGCATTGGAGGCTTGGGCTGCGGTGCTTACATCACCCACCGACACCTTGTATTTGCCGGTTTGCAGGTCGGCCCAACTGGTCGGGACTTCGGAGCCGTGCAGCAGTTTTTTGTTGACGATAAACGCGATGGTGCCGGTATAGGCCAGGGCCCAGTGACCGTCCTTGTCTTTTGCCCAATCCGGAACCTGCGCCCAGGTGGAGGGTTTGTATGGCTGGGTGACTTCCTGCTTCACCGCGATCGGGCCGAAGGCTGCGCCCACGTCACCGATATCGGCACTGGCGTTGTCTTTTTCGGCTTTGAACTTGGCGATTTCCTGGGCCGAACTCATGTCGGTGTCGATGTGCTTGAGGCCGTAGGTCTTGGCCAGGTCTTCCCAGGTGCCTTTCCAGTTGGCCCAATCATCGGGCATGCCGACGCTGTTGACGGCGCCTTCCGCCTTGGCGGCGGCTTCCAGGGTTTTTAGATCGGTATCAGCGGCCATGGCGGCGGTGCACATGGCAATGGTCGAGCCTAACAGTGATGCCAGGAAAAGCTGTTTCATCCGAAACTCCTTTGGGCGTTTTACACGCGGCGTTTTATACGAACGTTGGCGAGGGTGTGGTCTAGGTCAGCAATACCTGAGCCAATTTAGGCCCGATGGATGACAGTTTCATGTCGATGTCGTTTTTGAAGCACGGGTGTCGCTCAGCTCAGACTTAGCGTAGACCATGCCCAACAGCCCGCAGTCCCTGGACTTGGCCGATGTATTGCAGGGTGTGGTGCAGGCGGCGGATGCCGGCTGTCATCTGTCGGTCATCTGTAATGCCTAGGCTGGCTCGCAGCAGCAAAAGCCCAGATAGAGCGCGATTTGTGCACCTGAACGGTGCTGGTCTAGTCCAGATAGGTAACGTTGATGCGGGATGAGGCAATCAAGGCGGTAACTTCCATTGGCCTGGCGCTGCAGGAGCAGATTGACCACGGCCTGTTGCCGCCAGCCAGCAAATTGCCCGCCGAGCGCAAGCTCAGCGAGTTGTTTGGTACCACCCGCATTACCGTGCGGGAAGCCTTGTTACAACTGGAGGCCCAAGGGCAGATTTATCGCGAAGAGCGCCGGGGCTGGTTCGTCTCGCCACCGCGGCTGGCCTATAACCTGATGCAGCGCAGCCACTTTCACGCGATGGTCAGCGACCAGGGGCGTGAGGCTTCCACGCAGGTCATTTCCGCACGCTTGCAACCGGCGTCGGCGGCGGTGTGCGCGTGGTTGCAGTTGCCGGCGTTGTCGAGCGTGATCCAGATTTGCCGGGGCCGCAGGATTGACGGACGCCTGGTGTTGTACGTGGAGCACTACCTGAACCCGCAGTATTTTCCGGGGATCCTGGCGTGTGATTTGAATCAGTCGATGACTGAGCTGTATGCCAGCAAATATGACTTGCACTACGGGCGGGTGCGTTTCGAGATTGTGCCGACCTCACTGCCGGTGGAAGCGGCCGCTGCGCTGCGCGTCTCGGTGGGCAGCCCGGGCTTGCGCATCGCCCGGGTCAACTATGACCAGCACCAGCGTTTGATCGACTGCGACCTGGAGTTCTGGCGCCATGATGCGATTCATGTGGGGGTAGACGTTATGGCGTCAGCGCCTTGATCACCTGATCCACATTGGTTTGCAACTCTGTCACCGGTTCGGCGCCGTCCACATTCAACACCAGCAGTGTGGAGCCACCTGCAGTGACAGCTGCTTTTACCACTTCACTCGGCTGACGATGGTGCAACACCACCGCCACTTCGTTGTCCTTGAGCTGCGCACTGAGTTTTTGCAGCGCTTCAGGCGTCCAGTCTGCGTCTGGGCGAGCATCGGTGCTGACCAGTTCCAGGTTCAAGCTGCTGATCAAATAGGCAAAGTGATCGCTCAAGCTGACCACACTCAGGTTATCGGCCTTGGCCAGGCGCGCCTCGCTGTCGGCGGTGAGCTTGAGCAGGCGTTGCTTGAGTGCCGCCAGGTTGGTATCGATCTTTGGTTTGGCGCCTGGGGCGAGACGGCTCAGGTCGGCGGCCAATACATCGGCCATACGGCCCAGATTGTTGCTCGATTGCCAGGGTTGGCTGTTGAGGCCATCGGTGACACCCGGTTGTACCGCAATGCCCGGCAAGCCACCGTCCACCGGGCGTGCAGCGTCCACTTCAACGATGCGGATATTGCTGCGCCGTGCCACGGGGTACAGCGGATCATCGGCCCACAGCGAGCGCAAGCCGATGGCGGCGTCGGCGTCCTGCGCCAAGGTGTTGAGTGCCGCCGCGCCGCGGCCGGTGAAGTAGGACACCTGCCGCGAGCCAGGTAGGTTGGCTGGCGCGGCGCGTTCAAGTTGCACGTCGGTATCCTTGAGCAGCACTTCGGCCAAACCGTAGGTAATGGGCAGCGAGGCCAGCACCTTGACCGGTTTTACCGACTTGGCCTTGGTCAGCGCGGCATGGCCGAGGCCGTGATCGGCCTTGAATTCCTTCGGGTCAAAACCATCAACGGCAGCCAGTGCCGATGTACTGATCAAGCAAGCGATGGCCAGGGCCATTGGGCGAAAGACAGGGCGCATTATCCAAGATTCCCTTTGAGGCTGGGCACGGTGCCGCGAGCGATGGCGGCGAAGGCGAAGGCGATACCGGCAACCAGAATGATTGCAGCGCCGGACGGGATCGGCAGGTCGAAGATGATCGGCAGCAGGATGCCGCACAGGGTACTCACAGTGGCGATCAGCACCGAGACCCAGAAAAAGCCCTTGAGCGATTGACTCAAGAGGCGCGCCGCGGCGGCAGGGATCACCAGCAGCGCACCGACCAGGATCGCGCCGATCACCTTGACCGCAGCCACGGTGATCAGCGTTACCAGGATTACGAACAGGTAGTCCAACGTCTTCACCGCCACACCGCGCACCGCCGCCAGTTGCGGGTTGAAGCTGGCGAGCATGATGCGGTTGTACAGCGGCAATGCCAGGGCCATGACCAGCGAACCGACGATTGCCAGTACTAGCAAGTCATTGCCGTTGACCGTCAGTACCGAGCCAAACAAAACGTTTTCGAGGATATGCACGTTGATCTTGCCGGCCAGGATCAGCAGCAGGCTGGCGCCCAGCGCCAGCGACACCGACAGGAACACGCCGATCAAGGTATCCGGCGCCAGGCCGGTACGATTGCGCAGATAGTTGAGCAGGATGCCGAACAGCAGGCAGTAGCCGAACAGGCTGCCATAGGGCCCGGTGTAGGGTTCGCCCAGCAGGATGCCTACGGCCACGCCGGTCAGCGCAGCATGGCCGACCGCTTCGGAGAAAAACGCAAAGCGCTTGACCACCACCAGCGTGCCCAGGCCGCCCAGCACCGGGCCGATCAGCAAGCCAGCGAGCAGGGCGTTGACCACAAACCCGTAGGCCAGGGCTTCCGGCAGGTAACCGGAAGACGCCCAGCCCTGGACCATCAAGCGAAAGGCTTCATAACTCATTGTGCCGGGCTCCGCGGGTGAGTGGAGAACAGGGTCAGCAGGCGGTCCGGGGTCAGCGCCTCTTTTGGCGTGGCGTCGAACAGCACGCGACGGTTCAGGCCGGTGACACGGTCAGCCAGGCGGCCGACGGCTTCCAGGTCGTGCTCGATCCACAGCACGGTGATCCCGGCCAAGCGCCAATCATTGAGCAGCCGTTCGAACACCTGGATGCCGGCTTCATCAAGGGCCGACATGGGTTCGTCCAGCACCAGCAATTGCGGTGCAGGGATCAGGCCCTGGGCCAGCAGCACGCGCTGGCGTTCACCGCCGGACAACGCGCCCATGCGACGCTTGCGTTTGTCGTGCATGCCGACGCGCTCAAGTGCGTCACCGATCGCCGCTGCGTAATGCCGGGACAGGCCAAGGAACGCGGGCCGCCGTTGGCACATGGCAGCCATGAAATCGTCGACGGTCATCGGCAGGCCGCGGTCGAACTCCAGCGCCTGGGGCACGTAGCCAATGGTGCCGGGCGTGGCCGGCCATTCCAGGCTTAAACGGCCCTGGTGGGGCGTTTGGCCGAGCAGGGTCTTGATCAGCGAGCTTTTGCCGCCGCCATTCGGACCGACCAGCGCATGGATGCTGCCTGGCTGTACCTGGAAACTCACGTCGTCGAGGATCACGGTGCGCCCCAGGGTCAGCGAGACCTGGTCGAAGTTCAGGGTCGGGCCGACGCTGACGGCGTTCAGTTGTTGGGCGGCGGTCATGCCCCTGACTCCTGGATTGCGCGGACCACGGTGTTGAGGTTACCGGTCATTTCCACTTCGTATTTTTCAGCGCTGTAGTCGCCATAGGAAATATGCGACAGCGGGTACAGCTTGACCCCGGATTCACGCTGGATGGTCTCGACGTAGGTGGACGGGAAATCCATCTCCGAAAAGATCACCTTCACATCCAGGGCGCGCAGTTCATCGATGGTTTTCTTCAACTGGCTGGGGCTTGGCTCGATACCGTGGGCCGGTTCTACCACTGCGGTGACTTCCAGGCCGAACTCGCGCAACAGATAGTCGTAGGCTGCGTGCACCGTGGCAACGCGCAGGTCCGGGTTGGGGGCGCTGGTCAACTTGGCCAGGGCGTCGGCGCGCATCTGGCGCAGGCGCTTGCCATAGGTGCGGGCGTTCTGGGTGTAGGTTTTGGCGTTGTCCGGGTCGAGCTTGCCCAACTCGCGGGCGATGTTGTTGACCTGGGCAATCGATGCACTGATCGACAGGAAGGTGTGCGGGTTGACCACCTTGCCCGCACCGCGCGCGGCATTGCCGGTGGCCGCCAGCAGCGGCACGTTGGCGTTGGCCTCGATCACCTTGATGTCCGGGCGCTCGCTGGTGGCGATCATGCGGTCGGCGAAGTCGTCATGGCCAACCCCATTGAGCACGATCACGTCCAGGGTGCCGATGCGCTTGATGTCGTCGGCGCGGGGCTCGTAGGCGTGTGGATTGAAGCCGGCCGGGATCAGCGGTACCACTTCAGCCTTGTCGCCGACGATATTGGCCACGTAGCTGTAGTAGGGGTGGAGGGTGATGCCGATACGCAGGCGTTTCGCTGCTTCGGCATTCGCCAGGGGAGCGAGCAGCAGGCTGAGAAAGCTGACCAGTAACAGGCGCAACAGGGGCGATGAAATAGACATGGGCAATCGGTCTTCTCGTTCAGTGACGATGCTGGCGGGTCACGCCAGCATCGAATTGCGCAACCACTTGCTGCCAGCCGGCTGCGATCAGTGCCTGGTCAGTGAGGTCGGAGGGGGCGGCAAGATTGACGCTGCGGTTGAGCCAGATATCCGGCTCGTCGCCCTGCACGCGCATCAGCAGCGAGCCGCTGGTGGCCGGTGCCTGGCTCAAGCCCAGGTAGGCGGCCGAGGGGAGTAACTGCCAGCGATGGCCACCACGGCTGACCGAGCTGGCATCCTGGGCAAAGGGGGCGAAGCCTTCGTCGGCCAGTTGCTCAGGTGTCGGCAGGGCGCTTTGCTCCTGCTGCAACAAGTGGATTTCATCCAGAGTCACCCGCAGGTCGGCGTAGATGCCTTGCTCGGCGGCGCTCAGGTCACGGCGGGCGTCCAACTGGTGGCTTGGCACCGCCGCAATTTCCTGGGTTTCACCGTGCAGCGCCACGACTGTGCCCGCCACCGCCAGGATGATCAGGCACAGCAGCAGCACATAGAGCGTTTCATGGCCGGCACCGGCGGGGCGTACAACCTGTGTAGTACTCATTGCGCCTGGATATCCGCTTGGTCGATTTCCACCACGTGGCCGGGGCCTGCATCAAACAGCACATAGAACTCGGCTGCGGGCTTCTTGAAGGTCAGGGTCGAATCTTCACCGAGCTTGCCGGGCACCAGGATGGTTTCGTCGTAGCCGATCACATCCAGCGTCACGCCGGGTGCGCCACTGCCGTCGGAAAAACCGCCTTTGCACTGGATCTGCTCGCCGGGGATTTCCTTGCATTCGCACATCGGGTTGTGGGCAAAGGCGGTGGTACTCAAGCCGGCGCACAGTAACAGTGCGGCGCGGGTCAGGCGCTTGAACGTCATGGTTTGACTCCTTGCTTGTTCAGCCAGGCAATGGTGGCAGGCGAAGCCTGGTTCAGCGGGATGGAACCCTGGTGCATGCTGCCGTCCCAGCCTTCCATGGTCACCCAGACTTCGGCGTCCACTGGTGTGCGTTCCGGCACCGGCAGGGCGGCGCCCATACGGTATGGCGTACCGAAGAAGATCACCCCGGCGGCCCGCAGGCTGCGGGGTTTACCGATACGCAGGTAGGTGGCCTTGACTTCGTTGGCGCAGGTGTCACACAGGGCGGCGTTGAAGAATTTCATCGGCCCGGCCGGGTTCGGGCTCGGGCCTTCATTGCGGAACTCGGCCAGGGTCAGGCTCCAGGGTCCGACTTGCACTTGCCCGGCTACGCGCTCGCCGATGCCGGCATCCCCGCGAAACAGCGCGGCGTCGGCGAAGTACTTGGGCATGAACCCCAGCGGTATCAGCAACAGCAGAACATTGATGTGAAAACGCCATTTCAGCCAGAAGGCGCGCAGGGGGGATGGCGGTACGGTCGCGACCTTGCTCATCGCTGTGCCTCCGAGGTTTTGGCGTGCATGGCCGGGATAGAAGCGGGCTGACGTTGCGTCTTGGCTTCGCGCTTGAGGGCATTGAGGGTGGCCAGGGCCGTGCGCTTGGTCCAGATCAGCAAGCCGCTCAATACCATCATGCTCAGCACCAGGCCGAAGAAGGCCCAGATCAACTTGATCCACAAACCGCCGAAGTCACCTGTGTGCAGCGGGCGCATCGACTCGGTGACGAACTCCAGGGGGGTGCGGTCGGACAACAGGTTCGAGACAGCAATTTCACCGTCATAGGGGTTCAGTTGCGCGGTCTGGAACATCAACGGGTACCAGCCGCGCCCGCCGATTTGCAGGTGGCTGTACGCGTTGCTTGGCATGAACACAAAGCTGGCGTCCAGCCCCGGGATTTTTTCGGCGGCGATGTCGATGGCCTTATCGATAGGGATCATCGGTGCCGGGACGCCCGACGCCGACAATGGCACCTTTTCACGGGCAATCACCGGCACGATGGGCTCACTGGAAATGGATATCTGGTTGTCGCTCAAGGCCGCCTCGATCAGGAACCAGGTGCCGGTGATTGAAATGACCGCGATAAACCAGATGGACCAGATGCCGCTCAGGCGGTGAAAGTCGCCCCAGAAGATCCGCGCACCGTGTCGGATACGCAGGGTAGGGCGCAGGAAACCTTTCCAGAAGCGTTTGTACACCACCAGCCCGGTGATCAGCGAGGCAAGCAGTGGCAAGCCCAGCGCGGATACCAGGTACCAGCCCCAGCTGTACCCATTGGTGAACGGCACCAGCCACCAGCCATGCAGCGCGCGGGTAAATTGCTGGAAGTTGAACGAGGGGCTGATGCCCTGGATCGCTCCGGTATAGGGGTTGGCGTAGACGTCCACCGAGCGCCCATCCGGGTAGCTGAGGCCGACGCTCAGGGCGAAGTGCGACTCATCCGGGCGAATGATGGACTGGACGATTGCCTTGGGCTCATCGCGCTTGATGGCCGCGATCACCTGGTCAAAGCTCAGTGGCTGGGCGTCATCCGACGGCTTGCTCGCACGGATATCCGGGTTGGCCAGCCACACGATTTCCTGGCTCACCACGGCCAGGGTGCCGGTGACACAGACGATCAGTACAAAGAACCAGATGGGCAACGCCAGCCAGCTATGTACGAGAAACCAGAGTTTGGAGCGTGACTTCTTCGACATATGAATGAGGGTCTTGAGCGAAGGGGGCAATGAAAGCCCGGAAAAGGCCAGTCGTAGCTTTTGCTGACGCGACGGGCTGTATCTAAATTAAGACGAATGAGAATGAGAAATCCCTAAGGCGCATATGAAAGAAAATGTTTCAGGTTCACATTCAGGCCGCATTTGAGAGCTGATCGAACACGCAATACACCAGCCTGCAAGCGTTCAGCGGCTTGCGTGAGGCCGGGCCTGACCTCCAGGGACGTGATCATGCCGCTGGGTGATTTCGTCATCAGCCATGCATTTGAGCGCCACTGCCTCGCGCCCAACCCCTGGCTCAGCGGAAGTGCGGCTACGTAGTTATATAAGTAGAAATAACGCTCTCTATAACAGCGGCGCGCGTTGCTTTCAGTATTATTTGTTTTTCAAATAGCTTGGCTTGAACGAAAGCCCCCCCTTGTCATTAAAGGGTGTTGGCGCGGGGGCAGGTTAATTCCAGACAAATTACAAGTTTATTGTATTGACATATTGGCGGGTATCGGCTTTAGTGGGTGCGGACTTGGAAGTCGAAATATTATAAAAAGGAAGTTGATTGCATGACCGTGCTAGTCGTTTATTCGCGCCCTCAAGTGGCGAACTGTTATATCTCTCTGGTGCCGGTGATCAAATTAGTTACTTGATCGTGGTCTGTCGTATGCCCGTCGATTGCCATTGCTGCGAATAATACTTTTCCTGCGCTGGAAAAGTACGCGTCCCTATGCCTTAACAGAGAGTTCAAACTCATGTCGATTTTTGATCAAGCCATGCATCGTTCAGTTCAGTGGCAAGACTGGCGTTGGCAGCAGAAGAATGCCATCCGCGATGAACCTGCACTGCGCAATGCCTGCGGTGGATGGGGCGAGGCCACAACGGCGCATATCGAGCACAACCTGCAAGATCGCAAGATGCAGATCACGCCTTACTATATTGATTTGATCAAGCGTTCACTCACCACCGGCGAGGTGATGGACCACCCACTGTGGCGCCAGGTAGTACCGTATTGGAGCGAACAGGTGCAGGGCGACTATGACGGCAGTTCCGAAAACTGGGAACTCAATCATGAGATGAAGACGCCCATCTGCCAGCACAAGTACGACAACCGCGTGATCCTGCGCACCACCAACACCTGCAATGCCTATTGCCAGTTCTGTTTCGAGGCGCTGCGCACGCTGCAGGTGGGCACCGACAAAGCTAACGCCAACACCGACTCGTTCAAGGATTCGGTGGAGTACATCCGCGCTAACCCGGCGATTGAAGAGGTGATTCTCAGTGGCGGTGACCCACTGATGCTGGCCGACCGCAAGCTTGAGGAGATGCTGGCCGCATTGCGCGGCATTCGTGATGACCTGCTGATACGCATTCATTCGCGGGCGTTGAGTTTCAACCCGTTTCGCGTGACCGATGAGTTGGTGGCGATGCTGCACAAGTACAAAGTCAATGCATTTGGTGTGCATGTCTGCCACCCGCTTGAACTCAGTGCTGATTTTGCCCTCGCGGTTAAACGGATTCAGGGCGTGGTGCCGATAGTATTCTCTAACATGCCGCTGTTGCGTGGCGTGAATGATGATGAAGCGACGTTGCATAAATTATTCATTGATCTTTATCGTCTGGGCGTAAAGCCCTATTACTTATATCACTTCATGCCGTTTTCACCCGGTGCTTCAGAGTATAAGGCCTCGATCAGCCAAGCCATCGTCATAATGGATCGGCTCAAACGCCGCGTATCCAATATTGCCCTGCCCGAATATGTACTTCCTCACGCACAAGGCAAGTTCACCGTGCCGTTGTTGGACTTTGAAAAACCTGAAGACTTACCGCATTTTGAAGTTCGCGATGGGCAGCGTACTTACCGTTTTCGCAACTGGGAGGGCCAATGGTGCAGTTGGCAGGATGCGGTATGAAACAGGGTGCGATTCTGTTTATTGATGTGGATGACAGCGCTTGCGCTCGCTACCGCTACCGGGAACCGCATTTCACGGTGGCCCGCGCCCACGGCTTGGCGTGTTTGACGGCCGCCGTGGCGGGGCGCAAGCACCTGCAACGACTCAGGGACGACAGTGACGAAGTGTTCCTGCTCGAAACGCTCAGTGAGCAGTCCATCCTGGAGTTGGTCGGACAGTTGGACGGGCGTTATCAGGTGCGGGGGATTTTCTGCCAGGCCGGGCACCCGTCCGCACAAGGGGAGGTGGGCTGTATCGTTGCGCAGGCGTGTCAGCGGTTGGGCTTGGTCTACAGCCACCCAGAGGCGATTGCGGCGTGCAATAACAAGTTCTTGATGCGCCGCGTGTTGAAACAGCATGAGTTGCGTTCGGTACCGTTCGTGCTGTGCAACAACGAACAGGAACTCCAGCAAGGCGCCGAGCGCGTGGGTTATCCACTGATCGCCAAACCGCCCTTTGGCGGGGCTTCGGCGTTTATCAAAAAATGCTCGAGCTGGGAGGAGCTACGCAGCCACTATCGGCATTTCGTGAATGATCATGGCGCCGCCGCTTATGCGGACTTCTACGGCTGTGCGCACGCCCTGCCGCCTGAGGACGGGCTGCGGCGTGAATACCTGCCAGGGCGCAGCATTCTGTTGGAAGGTTATATTCCTGGCATCGAAGGCAGTGTGGAATGTGTGATTGCCGGCGAGCGTGTCCATCCGCTGCTGATCAATGAAAAACTGCTGCTGACCGAGCGCAGCGGCACGGTCCTTGAAAACCTGCTGATTTCCCCGCCGACGTCGTTCAGCCAGGCCCAGTGTGAGCAGATCCGCCAGTACGCGGTGGACTGCCTGCACGCGGTGGGCCTGACCAACGCTGTGGTGCATTTCGAGTTTCGCATGACGGACGCAGGGCCGGTGGTCATCGAGATCAACCCGCGCCTGGGCGGACTGTATGTGAACTCGGCGTTCCGCGACGTGGCCGGTGTCGATCCTTATCAGTTGTACATGGGATTGTTGTTGGGCGAGAAGGGCATCAATGCACAGTTGGAGGCCGGCGCACATAAGATCGCCGAGGCGGGGCAACACTACGCGATGCTGGCGATTTATCCGCAGCACAGTGGCCTTTTCAGGGGCATTGACGGCCTGCAGTTCCTGGACCAACACCGCTCGGTGCTGGAATACGCCCCGCAGGACCCCGGCCACTACATTGACGCGGATATCGAGGAGCATTATTTGCTCAAATGCTGGGCCCAGGTTGGCAATGCCGCCGACGCCCATGCCTTGCACGATGCGTTGCAGCAACACCTGCGCATCCTCATCGATCCACCGGTTGCAGGATAGCGATATGGACATCCCTCAGATTTCGGCGCTTTTGCGCGAACATCACTTCTGTCATCGCCCGGACTTTCGCGAACTGGTCAAAGTTGAACCGGGTGAGGAGCAAAGCTTTCGCGCGTATTGGGATAACCTGGTGCGCGACGAGGCGTTCAGGACTTACACCCACCGCGAACGGCGCATCTTGCGCTATCGTCTGTTACCGTCACGGCAATTGCAGATCGACAGGAATACGGCGTTCAAATCGCCGGTCACCTACGCGGTGAACTATCGCCAGGGCGTGAACCACCTGAGCTATAGCGAGGAGGGCTTTATCGAGCACCCACTCATGCAGAAGCTGCTGGCGACGGACCTTGCAGTGATTACCCCGCACCTGGGCGAACAGACCTATACGATCGATATCCATCAGTTCCGGGTGCGGGCGGATGGGCCATCGAGCAGCCCGACCACTTCGGGGATTCACCAGGACGGCCTGGATTGGGTGTTCATGCACTTTATTGGCGAATGCAACACGGTGCCGGTGGTGTCGGAGGTGTTTGCCGACGAAACGGAGCACAGCCGGCTGCTGCAACTGCCGATGGAGAAATTTCTGGAGACTATCGTGATCAACGACCGTGGGTTCTACCATCGGGCCGGGGAGGTGCGACCGCGGGTGGAGACGGCACCGGCCTGGCGCGATGTGCTCTTGGTAAGCCTGCGCAGTGTCGAGGAGGCACAGCCTGCATGAGCCACGATCAACAACTGAATCTGTCGACCCGCAACGCTCGTCTGATCATCTTTGCTCGCGGTGTGTCGGATTTTGGCGCGTTCCTCAACATGGTGGCGTTGTCCACTTATGTGTACTGGCTCAGCCAGAGCGTAGTGTTTGTCAGCATCTTCCTGGCGTGCCGGGTCACCGGCGGGATTGTCGCCAGCCTGTTTGGCATCCCGTTTTTTCGGCGGTTTGCCGGGCGTGGGACGTTGGCGGGGTTGGACCTGGCCCGGGCGCTGTTGCTGACGCCGCTGCTGGTGTTGTTACCGGCCCATCAACTCACCCTTCTTCCCTTTATCGCCTTCGGTATCGGCCTGTGCAATTCGCTGTTTGCCATTGGCCTCAACAGTCAGTTGCCCACCTGGGTCGCGCTGGAGCAGCGGGTGAATACCAATGCATGGATCACCTCGGCGGCCGCCACCGGCGCGGTCTTCGGAAGTTTGCTCTCCGGCTTGCTGATCGCCACGGGCGGCTTTGAAGCGGTGTTTGCCGTCAACATCGGCACCTATGTGATTGCCGCTTGCCTGGTCTTGCCCTTGCGCGCGTTGTTTAGCGTTGCCGTTGCCGCGCATCGCGGGCTGGCCGCCGAATGGCACGAGCTGACCAAGGGGTTGCGCGGTGCGCCGGTGCTGGCTGCGATGTTGCTGATCAGCATGCTCGACACCCTTGGCAGCGCGGCCCATAACGTCGGCTGGCCAGTGCTGTCGCAGTACATTTCACCGGACACGGCCAAGACGGTCATGGGCTATCTGCTGGCCGTGTGGGCCTGTGGCAAGTTTGTTGGCGCGCGCATCGCCAGTGCAGTGTTGAAAGGTCGTGGCACTCAAGGCATGGAGCGCTTGTTCATGCTCGGTGTGGCGTTGATGTCCAGCGGCTTTATCCTGACATTCCAGCAGACCGAACTGTGGCTGGCGCTGTTGCTGGTGGTGTGGGCAGGGCTGGGCGATGGATTGTCCGAGGTGGCGTTGATCTCCCGTGCGCAAAGCGAGCCCGATAGCTTGCGCTTGCCGCTGTTCAGCCTCTTGACCCTGATCCAGATGGCCGGTTTTGGCGTGGGCATGCTGGTGGTCGGGCCGTTCTATGTGACGTGGACGCCGGCCCAGGTGATCGTGTTGTTCCATGGGCTGCCATTGACCGCCTTGTTGGTCATGACGATATGGCTGGGGCGCAATGCGTACCGGGGTGTCAGATCGACAAACCCTTGAAGTGTTCCAGACTCCACACAGGCCTTTAGCTTGCCGGAGCAGGCCACGCGTGTTGGCCGGCTGGAACCTGGGGCAAGGCGTGGCGTGTTGCAGGCGCGAGCAAGCTCACGCCCACAGGGTTAATTTTGCTTGAACATCTGCATGGCACGCTGGCGGATTTGCTCCTCGGTCAGGTCCTCCTTATGGGTGGCCAGGAACCAGAGGTGACCGAACGGATCCTTCACACTCGCCGAGCGATCCCCATAGAACTGATCCTGCGGCTCGGACACTACGCTGGCGCCGGCATCAACCGCCTGTTTGAATTGTGCGTCCACGTCATTCACATACAGGTGCAAACCGACACTGGGATGTGAGTCGGGATTGCGCAGGGCCGTTTCGTCACAGGGCGTGCCCAGCATGATCACCGCTTCGCCAATACGCAGCTCCGCATGGCCGACCCTGCCGTCGGGCATGTCCAGGCGCATGAACACCGAGGCGCCAAAGGCCTTTTTGTAGAACTCGATCGCCTTTGCGGCCTCGTTGATGCCCAGGTAGGGAGTAATGCCGTGGTAACCCTCGGGAATAGGTTTAACGCTCATAACGTTCTCCTTTGATTGTGGTTATGGAGTTACAGCCTTTTCACTATAGGTCACGTTGCATTGCGCAACCGGCTTTACCGATCGGAATCAAGCGTGGGCTCCAGCAGTTGCGCACCAGGGCCACGCTCACCCAACTGGTCATCGTGATTGCGCAACGGGCACGCCTCCATCGACAGGCACCCGCACCCGATACAACCATTGAGCTTGTCGCGCAGCAGCGTCAGCTTGTTGATGCGCTCATCCAGATCTTGACGCCACAAGGCCGACAGCCGTTCCCAGTCGTGAGCGTTCGGTGTGCGCCCATCGGGCAGGGCCCGCAATGCCTCGCCAATGGTCGCCAGCGGAATGCCCAGGCGTTGGGCAATTTTGATCAGCACCACCCGGCGCAGTACGTCCCGTGGATATCGCCTTTGATTGCCGGCATTGCGATTGCTCTTGATCAGCCCTTTGGATTCGTAGAAGTGCAGGGCGGTGACCGCTACGCCGCTGCGGGCGGCCAACTGACCGACGCTGAGTTCGTTGCTGAGCATGTAAGACTCCCAAACAGTGCTTGACCTCGACTTAACTAGAGGTTTTACCCTGCGTGACATCGAATCGCAAGATTCTGCCTACAGAGAAAGGGGAGTGCTCATGCAGGTATCAGAGAAAAATCGCAGCTTCACTCAATTGATCGAATTTCAGATCGAGCCCCGCCAGCAATCAGCCCTGGTGGCGGCCTTGACCACCCAGAGCGAGCGCCTCGCGGCAAGCCATGGTGGCTTTCTGAGTGCCAGTGTGCAGGTCAGCGATGATGGGCGGCGGGTGCTCAATTACCTGCAATGGCAATCCCGCGAGGACGGAGAAGCAGCCTTCAAGCGTTTCGAGCACGGCGACGAAGATTTCTGGACACTGATCCGCGCGCATCAAGCGACGGCTGTGACCTTCGGATCATTCCAGGTGTTGCGCAGTTTTGAGCGCAGTCAGGACGATGCTTTGCACTGCCGCTTAAATGGATAAATGCAGCATCCGTTCGCCCTGCAGCGTTTGCCCGGGCCGGCGTTTGTTTACCGCCAGCTCGCCGATCTTGATCAGGCGCGTGCGTGTAACGTTGCGGCTCAGGCCCAGCAGGTTGGCGGTGTGCACCTGGTTGTAATGGCTGAAGCGGTAAGCGGCGCGTAATAAAGCGTCCTCGACTTTTTCATGCAGGGCGCCGGCCTGTTCCTCGAAGAGCTTTTGAAACGCCCGCGCAAGCAAGGCTTCGGCGCTGTTGTCGGTGGCGTGCTGGCTGTCGTCCTGGCGCTCGATGCGCATATTTGACAGGCGCAGATCGTCGCGTTCGATCACGCCGTTGCGGCAGATCAGCAAGGTGTGGTGAATCACGTTTTCCAGCTCGCGAATATTGCCCGGCCAACTGTAGCGCTTGAGTTTGTGCTCGGCCTCGCTGCTGATGGTGATCGGGCCGTAGCCCAGGCGCTGGCTGTAGGCTTGGATAAAGTGGCGGGTCAGCGGCATGATATCGCCGGGGCGCTCGCGCAGCGGGCTCAGCTCCAGGCTGACCACATCGAGGCGGTAGTACAGATCTTCGCGAAAATGCCCGGCGTTGATGGCCTTTTCCAGTTGTACGTTGGTGGCGGCCAGGACTCTTACATCAATAGGTATGCTTTTGCGTGAGCCCAGGCGCACCACTTCGCGCTCCTGCAACACCCGCAGCAGTTTGACCTGGATGGCCATCGGCAGGTCGCCGATCTCATCGAGAAACAAGGTGCCGCCGTCTGCCTCTTCGAACCAGCCGGCCTTGGCGCTGAGGGCGCCGGTAAACGCGCCTTTCTCGTGGCCGAACAACTCGGCTTCCACCAGGGATTCAGAGAACGCCCCGCAGTTCACCGCTACGAACGGCCGGTTGCGCCGAGCGCTGAGGTTGTGGATATGCCGCGCCACCAGCTCTTTGCCGGTGCCGGTCTCGCCGATGATCAGCACGCTGGCTTCGCTGGGCGCCACTTGTTGGATATGGTCGAGCAGTGCCTGGGATTTGGGGTCTTCGAAGACCTGGGCCGTGGCGCGGATCGAGGTCGCAAGGGCGGGCGAGGGCGGTAGGGTCAAAAGCTGCATGGGCACCTCTCTCAGGAGTAGAACGTCGGGATCGGCAGGGACTGGCTCAATTTTAACGGCGGGGTACTGAGCAACAGAGGTGAAGTAGGTTGAACAAGGGCTGTACCAACGGGTTCAGGCTTTGATCTGTATGGGTATGGCGCTCGCTGCCGAGAAAGGGAGTTGTTGTCTGACCCCAGTTTTGGGGTTGGCTGTTGCCACTGCACAGTTGCTGACGTGTGAAGCTATTTATAGAGAAAATGATTTATTCCGTAAATGGATGTGTTTGCATATTTATAGATCTTTAAGGAATATTAGCAGCTGATTGTTGAAGGTGGCGTGCCGGTTGATAGCGACTATCACGGGCGATGATTTTTCACCGAGAAGGACCGGGAGTAGCCTGTGTTCATTGACTTGAACCCCCTCTCGCAGAGCCGCCGCCATGAACCGTTTCCTCGCTGTTTCGCTGCTACTTGTTACCTCTGTCCTTGCCGGATGTGCGTCCCATCCAGCCCCGGAATTGCGTCCATACACCGCCGAGGAGACCAGGCAATTGGCCCTGGAGGCGCTGAGCCGTCGCGGCTTGTCGTTTGACGAATATCAGCAGCAGCGCGCTGCGTTGCTTGGCCAGCCACAGAAGCCTTTCTCTTTTGATCGCCAGGGTGAAATGAACGCCGAGCGCAGCGTAGTCCTGCATGGTCGCCCCAGTTGAGCCGGCCTCTTACGATAAAAAGCCCGAGGATTCCCTTAAGGAACCTCGGGCTTTTTGTTTGCCATGGAGCTACTTCAGCCTGTTAAGCTCAATTCCAGGAGCGTTCCTACGCACATTTAAATAAAGTTACCTTCTTTAATGGCATTCGATCGGTTAAACCTGACGACCTCTGTTCCGGTCGATGCCCCCCCGAGACGCTGCTTTCGGGAGCACGCTCTGCGAGTTCTAACGTCATGAATAAACGTCCGTTGTATTTTGACTACGCCGCTACCACGCCGGTGGATGAGCGGGTTATCCAGGTGATGGTCGAGTGCCTGGGCTTCAATGCCAATTTTGGTAACCCGGCGTCCAGTTCCCATGCATTCGGCCAGGCGGCCCGGCACACGGTTGAACAGGCGCGTCGCCAGGTCGCTGAACTGGTCGGCGCCCAGCCGGAGCAGATCGTCTGGACCTCCGGCGCCACGGAGTCCAACAACCTGGCGCTCAAGGGAGTGACCCAGGCCCGGGGTGTGGCGGGTGGGCATATCATCACCAGCCAGATCGAGCACAAGGCCACACTGGATACTGCGCGGCAACTGCAGGAAGCCGGCGTGGCGGTGACCTACCTGGTGCCGGATGCGGACGGCTTGATCAGCGTCGAAGCGGTCAGCGAAGCCCTGCGCGAGGACACCTTCCTGGTCTCGCTGATGCTGGTCAATAACGAGCTGGGCACCCTGAATGACATCCCGGCCATCGGTGCGCGGGTACGTGAGCATGGCGCGTTGTTTCATGTGGACGCGGCGCAAGGGGCTGGCAAGGTAGCCATCGACCTGGGCCTGTGGCCGGTGGATTTGATGTCATTCTCCGCGCACAAGCTGTACGGCCCCAAAGGTATCGGCGCGTTGTATGTCGGGCCTTTGGCGCAGCAGAAAGTGCTGGCGCAGATTCATGGCGGTGGACACGAAGGGGGCTTGCGTTCTGGCACCCTGGCGACCCATCAGATTGCCGGCATGGGGACGGCGTTTGCCTTGGCGGCAGCGTCCTTTGCTGATGAGAAGGCTCGGATTGCAGCGTTGCGCCAGCGCCTGCTGGATCACCTGACGTCAGTTACCGGCTTGCGCCTCAATGGCAGCCCAACTCAGCGTATTCCACATACTCTGAGCCTGACGTTCAGCGAGGGTGAGTTCAACTCTGCCACACTGAGCGCGGGCATTGCCTTTTCCGCGACTTCGGCGTGCAATTCGGCAAGCAACGCACCGTCCCATGTGCTTCTGGCCCTGGGGCATGATGCTCGCACCGCCGGTCGTACCATTCGCTTGAGCCTGGGCCGGTTTACCACCGAACAGGACATCGACGAAGCCGCACAGTTGATCAAGGCAGCATTGGCCAGCGCCCCGGCGTTTTGGGCGGTCTGATTTATCATTGGCAACATATAACAATTATTCGTGGTTAGCAGGAGACACAATGAGTACGCAGCCTTTGACCCATGGAACGGTTCCCCAGCGCCTGGCGCATACCCGTGAACTGATGCGCCGCGAGGGCATTCACGCCCTGCTGGTGCCATCGGCTGACCCGCACTTGTCCGAATACTTGCCGGGCTACTGGCAGGGGCGCCAATGGTTGTCGGGGTTCCATGGTTCGGTGGGGACACTGATCGTCACGGCGGATTTTGCCGGGGTCTGGGCCGATAGCCGTTACTGGGAGCAGGCGACCAAGGAACTCAAGGGCAGTGGCATTGAGTTGGTAAAGCTGCAACCGGGCCAGCCTGGGCCGTTGGAATGGCTGGCCGAGCAAACCCCTGAAGGTGGCGTAGTGGCTGTGGACGGCGCGGTCATGGCCGTGGCTTCGGCACGTACTCTGGGGGGCAAGCTGGCCGAGCGCGGCGCCCGCTTGCGCACTGATATCGACCTGCTCGACGAAGTCTGGCAAGACCGCCCGACGCTACCAAACCAGCCGATCTACCAGCATCTGCCGCCTCAAGCCACCGTCAGCCGTGGCGAGAAACTCGCCGCACTGCGCGCCAGCTTGAAAGACAAGGGCGCCGATTGGCATTTCATCGCGACGCTGGACGACATCGCCTGGTTGTTCAACCTGCGTGGCGGTGATGTGTCCTTCAACCCGGTGTTTGTGTCTTTTGCGTTGATCAACCAACAGCAGGCTACGTTGTTTGTCGCGCTGGGCAAGGTCGATGCCGAGTTGCGGGTGATGCTCGAGCAGGATGGCGTGACGTTGCGCGACTACAGCGAAGTGGCCGATGCACTGCGTGCCGTACCGTCGGGGGCCAGTTTGCAAGTGGACCCCGTACGCGTGACGGCCGGCTTGCTGGAAAATCTCGATGCCGGCGTCAAGCTGGTTGAAGGACTCAACCCGACTACGCTCGCAAAATCCCGCAAGAGCCTGGCGGACGCGGAACATATTCGTCAGGCCATGGAGCAGGATGGCGCTGCGTTGTGCGAATTTTTTGCCTGGCTCGACAGCGCCCTGGGCCGCGAGCGCATTACCGAACTGACGATCGACGAACACTTGACTGCGGCGCGTACCCGCCGCCCTGGCTATGTGTCGCTGAGCTTCAACACCATTGCTGCGTTCAACGCCAACGGCGCCATGCCGCATTACCACGCGACTGAACAAGAGCATGCCCTGATCGAAGGCGATGGCTTGCTATTGATCGATTCCGGTGGCCAGTACCTGGGCGGCACCACGGACATCACGCGGATGGTGCCCATCGGTACCCCGAGTGATGAGCAGAAGCGCGATTGCACGCGGGTACTCAAGGGGGTGATTGCCCTGTCCCGTGCACACTTCCCCAAAGGTATTCTCTCACCGTTGCTGGATGCGATTGCCCGTGCGCCGATCTGGGCCGAAGGGGTGGACTACGGTCACGGTACAGGTCATGGCGTAGGTTATTTCCTCAATGTGCATGAGGGGCCGCAGGTTATTGCCTACCAGGCCGCTGCCGCGCCACAAACAGCGATGCAACCTGGGATGATTACTTCCATCGAGCCGGGGACTTATCGCCCTGGTCGTTGGGGTGTACGCATCGAAAACCTGGTGTTGAACCGTGAAGCGGGCAAGACCGAGTTTGGGGAGTTCCTCAAGTTCGAAACCCTGACCTTGTGCCCGATTGACACCCGTTGCCTGGAACCGTCGTTGCTGACGGCGGATGAGCGCGAATGGTTCAACGCCTATCACGCCGAGGTGCGTGAGCGCTTGAGCCCGCTGCTCAGTGGTGCGGCGCTTGAGTGGTTGCAGGTGCGTACCACAGCTATTTGATTGGCTGCAGCCGGCCTGCGCCGGCTGCAAGCTATATTTAGCTGAGGGCTTCGCGCACGAAGTCCAGTCGGTCCTGACCAAAGAACAGCTGATTGCCTACAAAAAAGCTGGGGGCACCGAACACGCCGCGTTTAACGGCTTGTTCGGTTTTGTCCTTGAGCGCGTTTTTGACGGCTTCATCATTGGACAGGGCCAATACCTGCTCTGGGTCGAACCCATGCTCGGTCAGCACGTGGGCCACGACCTCGGGATCGCCCAGGTGTCGGCCTTCCACCCAGAGGGCGCGGAACAGGCAGTCGATAAAGTCGGAGAAGCGCTCAGGCTCATGGATTTGTATGCCGGTGATTGCGCGCATCAGTACCAGTGTATTGATGGGAAAGTGCGGGTTGAACCTGAGCGGTACATTGTAGCGTTTGGCGTAGCGCGCCAAGTCATCCAGCATGTAGCGACCCTTGGCCGGCACAGTGATCGGTGAGGCGTTGCCAGTAGCCTTGAATACGCCGCCCAACAGCATCGGTTGATAGACCAGATGCGCGCCGGTCTCGGTGCAGAGTGCCGGTAGTTGGGTATAGGCCAGGTAAGTCGCGGGGCTACCGAGATCAAAGAAAAATTCCAGGGTTTTACTCATGGTCGATACTCGCTGCTTATTGTTATAGGGGCGTGTTACCAGGGTTCGTTCCAGGGGCGCAGGTCCAGCTCGAACGTCCAGGCGTCCCGGGGCTGGCTGTGCAGGTACCAGTAGTTTTCGGCGATGTGGTCAGGGTTGAGGAGGCCGTCCTGATCCTTGAGGGCATATTTTTGCGGGAAATTTTCGCGAATGAACTCGGTATCAATGGCGCCATCGACTACTACATGGGCGACGTGGATGTTCATCGGGCCTAATTCCCGCGCCATGCTTTGGGCCAGGGCGCGGATACCATGTTTGGCCCCGGCGAATGCGGCAAATCCCGCGGCCCCACGCAAGCCGGCAGTTGCGCCGGTGAACAGGATGGTGCCGCGTTTACGGGTGGCCATACGCTTGGCGACTTCGCGCGCGTTCAAGAAGCCGGAGAAACACGCCATCTCCCAAATCTTGAAGTACTTGCGTGCGGTTTCTTCCAGAATGCTGCAAGGCACGTTCGCACCGATGTTGAAGACGAACGCTTCAATGGGCCCCAGCTCCGTTTCGATTTGCTCTACCAGTGCGATCACGTCTTCTTCTTTACGTGCATCACAGGCAAAGCCATGGGCTTGCCCGCCCGCCAATTGAATGCTGTCTACCAGTGGTTGCAGTTTGTCGGCACTACGACGGGTAACGCAGGCGATGTAACCTTCGCGGGCAAAGCGCTTGGCTATGGCGCCGCCGGTTGCGTCACCGGCGCCTACCACCAATACGATTTTGTTGTTGTGCGTCATGGGAACTCCATTGGCTCGATGATCGAGCAGGAGTTTAGTCGCCATGTCGTAAATGGCCTGGCCTGTGTGGAAATTTAAGATGAGCAGTCAGGGAGACTGCTCGGGCAGCTATTTGCAGATGACGATCATGCTGCGGCTGGTATAGCCGGCAGGGTTGAGACCAAAGGGATAGTCCCCTGGCTCTTCGGAGTTGTCGCCGGACTTGGCAATCACTCGATAACCCTTGGCGCCGCATGAATTGGCGGCACTGGTGTAGCACTGGTCCCAGGAGGAGGACAGGCCCGAACAGTTGATATGCAGTCCTTTTTTACCGCGTTTCACTTCTGTTTTAGTGGTGGCGGCACACCCCGCGATGCCCACAACCAGCAACAGTATCAAAATTCGTTTCATTCCCATCCTTAATAGCCGCCCTGCAAAGAACAGGGCTGCTTTACTCGCTCTCGAGCGAAGCGTTCATGCAGTCCGTGTCGAAATTCTCCATGAATGACATTCGGTTACGGCCTAAACATGGCCTAAATGAGCGGCAAATACCAGAGCTGGGGTTAAAGATGATCAGTCGGCGGGTACCAGTGGTTTGGATTCGTGGCGCATCGTCAAAGTGGCACCGACCGAGGCCAGGATAATGCAGGTGATGGCCAGCCACTGGGCGAGCGATAGATGCTCGTGCAGGAAAAACAGGCCGGAGAGGGCGCCGAACGCCGGCTCGATACTCATCAGTGTGCCGAAAGTACGGGCGGGAAGGCGTGTTAGTGCGACCATCTCAAGGGTGTAGGGCAGGGCAGTGGACAGAATCGCCACGCCGATGGCGACAGGGATCAGTGCCGGCGTCAGCAGCGCGGCGCCGGCATGCACGATGCCGATCGGTGCAACGAAGAGGGCGGCAATCATTACCCCGAGCGCGGCGGTTTGGACGCCATTGTCATTTCCCGCCTTTTGGCCGAACAAAATGTAGAGCGCCCAGCATACGCCGGCGCCCAGCGCGTAAGCGGCCCCTATCAGATCAATGCCGCTACTGGCCTTGTCCGTCGGAATCAACAGAAGCAGGCCAATGATCGCCAGAGCAATCCACACGAAGTCGACAGCTCGGCGCGAGGCATAGATAGCTACAGCAAGCGGGCCTGTGAATTCGAGCGCTACGGCAATTCCCAGGGGGACAGTGCGCAGTGACATATAGAAGAGGAAGTTCATGCCACCTAGCGCCATCCCGTAGATGATCACTGTGCGCAGTGACTTGGCCGTCAGCTTGGCGCGCCATGGTCGCAATATGAGCAGCATGATCACACTGGCAAAAATCAAACGCAGGGCGGTGGTGCCTTGTGCGCCGACAACGGGAAACATGCTCTTGGCCAATGATGCCCCGGATTGAATGGAGGCCATGGCGATCAACAGCAGGCCGACGGGAAACAGTGCCGAGGCCAGGCTGCGGGGTGAAGTGGTCATTGAGAGGGCTCTTCTGAGGTCGTAGTCAATAAGCAGAAGACGCTATGATGCTTAACTGTCAAGCGATGAGCAATATATTGCTCAAATCGCACGCAGTGGTTGTCTATATAGTGTAATTCTTGAGTTTGCCGCGGATTTAATAGAAAACCCAAATTAAGAGTTGACGGCAGATTCTGGAAGCCTATAATTCGCCCCACTTCCGGCGCAGTCGAAACGGAAAACTCCTTGTTAAACAATGAGTTACGTTGTTTTCGTCAGCAGGTTGCTTCAGTTCATCGAAGCCAAAAGGAAGTTGAAAAAGAGGTGT